>DATMOB010000028.1:0-77287 GCA_035568455.1 Granulicella sp. | reverse complement strand
TTTTAAGTCCGCTGTGTCTGCCGATTTCACCATCCGGGCCGATGGCACTACGTCTTACGGGTAGAAGCGGCTGTGAACCTCGCCGATCCATTTTAGTCTACCCTGTGTCTCGGAATCTTAATGGACCGGATAGAGGGCGCGATACATCTCACGGTTGCGGAGAATCGCTTGAACATACTCGCGGGTCTCGGTGTAGGGAATCGATTCGACAAACTCCGGAACATCCTTGTAGTCGTTGCTGGCGAGCCATTGGCGTACCGGTACGTCACCGGCGTTGTAGGCGGCCAGCGCGTACTCGGCTTGGCCGCCAAAGCGGTCAAGTACCTGCTTTAGATTGCTCGTGCCCAGTTCGAGATTGGTATCTGGATTCAAGAGGTTCGCAGTCGTGAACTTCCGGACGCCGTGCTTCTTCGCTATCGACTTGCCGACGGAGGGCAGGAGTTGCATGAGTCCGTAGGCGTTGGCCCGGCTAACGGCGCCGGCGTTGAACTCGGACTCCTGGCGGATGAGCGATGCCACCAGATAGGGATCGAGGCCATTCCGCTGTGCATCCGACACTAGAGTCGACCAGTAGGGCTTGGGGAAGAGAAGGTGCCAGTAGGTCTGAGGCACTTCGTCCATGGGAAGAGTGAAGAAGGGGATACCGCTATGCTTCATTGACTGGAGCGCACGGGTGTATTCGTCGTAGGAGGCATAGATCTCTGCCTGCGCGAGCGCGCCCCACTCGGACGAGGTTGGGCTGGCTTGTATCTCCGGCCCGATGTACTCGTTCAGTGAAGCATTCGCGAGCAGGCGGGCTTTGATGAGGTGGGGATCGTTCTCCGGCAGTTCGTCGATCAGATCCGGCACGATCGGCGGAGGCACGGAGCTCAACGTGGGGGCGGGAGCGGCGCTGGTCTGCGGACCCAGAACAGCGAGGCGTTGCCGGGCGAGGTCGGCGTAGTAGAAGTTGGTATAGGTGGAGGAGAGCACGCGGTAGTAGTTGGCGGCCTGGGGGAAGTTATGTTCTTCGTCCTCGAGGATTCGGCCGCGCCAGTAGAGGGCTGCCGGAACTTCGATGCCTCCGGGGTATCGCTCGATCTGTTCCTCCATGAGGCGCGCGGCTTGCGCATAGTTACGGGTGCGGTAGGTCATCCACGCTGCTCGCCAGTGCGCCGAGGGAGCGTAGGTGCTGTGCGGAAACAGGGTGACCAGGGTGGTGTAGTGATAGATCGCCTGCTGCGAATCGTGCTTCAGGAGATACATGTTGCCGCCCGAGTAGAGCGACTCTTCCAGCCAGCGGCTGATGGGGTACTGCTTGATCATCTGGGCGAGGATGGCGTCGTGGCCCGAGCGATCGTCCTCGTTGCGGGAGATCTCAGCCAGCATGTAGAGCTTGAGCGCGGCGCTGTCGTCGGTGCTTGCGGACAGCTTTTCTACATCCCTGCGGCTGAGGTGCTTCAGCTTGAGGTCGCATACGGCGGCGTAGACACGAAGCGCGTCGAGGTCCGCGGTGCTCAGTCCTGCGCTGTTCCTGGCAATCTCGTGGTATTCGTCGCCGGCCTCGGCGTAGCGCTTTGCGTCGAAGAGCTGGTCGGCGTGGGTCTTGCGTTCGGAGGCGGTGAGTGGAACTCCCATGGCCTGGAGTTGGACGCGTGCCTGTGCCGCCTCGCCGTTGAGGGGCTGCTGCAGGTAGAGACGGCGGAAGATGGCGGCCGCCTCGGTGGTGTTGCCAGAGAGCTGGTAGGCGCGGCCGAGGGCGAAGCGAAAGTCCACATGCGCGGCGATGGCGGTGTCTTTGAGCGGCGTGAGCACGCGCAGGGCGCCGGCGGGGTCGCCGGATTGCAGGTAGGTGTTGGCGAGCAGGATTGGAGCGGTGGCGGCGAAGATGCTGTCGGGGAAGCGGTCGGCGAAGTGGTCGAGGAGCGAATAGGCGTCGGCGCCGCGGCCGGCCTGGAGCCAGGCCAGCGCGCCGAGATAGGTGGCGTAGTCATCGAGCGCCTTGCCGGTGTTGGCGGCGTGCAGGAACATGCTGGCCGCTTCGGGGAAACGGCGGTCGAGCATGTAGGCGTGACCCACAGCGAGATACGCGGCTGCTGCTGCTTCACCGGGGTGGTTCGCGGCGTAGCTCAGGACGCCTGCGTAGGCTGCGGGCGAGCGCGTGGCGGCGAGTTGCTGGGCCATGGGACGCAGCTGCGCGGAGGCGGTGAAGGCCTTGGTGAGGCGGATGCTCTGCGGGGTCGGCTTGGAGATGACGTGGTGATGGCGCCGCGCTACAGCCAGCTTGGCTTTGCTGCCGCTGGTGTGGTGTGAGGTCGCCTTAGCAGAGGCAGGCTTGGCGGCCGCGCTGTGAGCCGCAGACTTGGCCGAGGTTGAGGTGGCGCTCTTCTTGGCCGCGTGCTTAGTCGTCCCGCTGGCCGTCGCGCTGACGGCGGACTGCGCTGGCGTCTGAGCTGCAGCGAGCGCAAGCGTCGCGGCAAGGAGGAGTCTGGCGCCCGAACCCGCCTGAAATTTGGCCCAACCGCTCACATGCACCTCACGCTGTCCTGAAACCATATTATCGGCTCCTGGCGACGTGTTGCGCTGCGGTCAGGTGGAAGGCTGTGGTGAACCTTCGCAGGCAACGTTCTGGATGGGCGCGACTTCACGGCTTCGATCGCCTGTCGCCGATGGGCGACAAGCGGCGGACGACGTACAGCGGTTGAATTGATCGGCGGCGGCTGGCCAGTTACACTGTTTTAGTAGAGTCTGTGCCGAAAGCCAACCGGAAGCCTGCGTTGCGTCGGATCGATCTCTTTTAGAACCTTTTTCCTATGTCCGCCATCCAATCCCCAGTTACGGAAGAGATTCACCCTGATGTTGCGCTTGTTGAGCGTGCACGGAATGGGGACGTCTCGGCATTTGAGCAGCTAGTACGGCAGTACGATCGGCAGATATTCCGGGTCGCGCAGCATATTACGCAGAACCGCGAAGACGCAGAAGATATTACGCAGGACGCTTTCCTGAAGGCGTATCAGAAGTTGGACCAGTTCCAGGGCAACTCGAAGTTTTCGACCTGGCTGGTGCGGATCGCCGTCAACGAGAGTCTGATGCGACTGCGCAAGCGGAAGACGAGCAGGACGGTTTCGATGGACGAAGATGTCCAGACCGAGGACGGGGCAATTCCGCGGGACTTTGCGGATTGGAGCCCGAACCCGGAACAGCAGTACAATCAGCACGAATTGGGCGATATACTGCGCAAGACCATCAAGGGGTTGTCTCCCGGTTTCCGAAGCGTCTTTACTCTGCGTGATATCGAGAATCTTTCGACGGAGGAGACTGCGGAGGCGCTGGGGTTAAGCGTTCCCGCGGTGAAGTCGAGATTGCTGCGAGCGCGTCTGCAACTGCGCGAGCGACTCAGCCGCCACTTCCGTCAAAAGAAGGAGAGTACAGCGTCGTGACGTGCACCGATTTCCTAAGCAAGATGACCGATTACTTCGATGGGCAGATCGCACCCGATCTGTTGCAGGAGGTTCGCGCCCATCTCTGCGAGTGCAGCCACTGCGAGGTGGTAGTGAATACGACGCGGCGTACGATCGAGATCTACCGGGACAACGAGATCTACGAGTTCTCGCCTGAGCTGCGTGAGCGCCTGCACGCGGCGATCATGGCCAAGTGTGTGAAGTAAAGGTACCCCCCATCGCCCGGGCCCAAGTCTATTGTTTACAGCTAGTTGGCGGTTGCCTCCGGTAAATTATTCATTCTGCGTGGGTTGCGGATAAAAAATTGATTCTAAACGGGTTCCTGGTTTGCTCTGGGGGCCTGTTTTTCTTTTTTGATCCTATTTCAATTCTACGGGATGGAAGGGGCGTTGCGCCAAGTCTATTTTTGGCGTAAGCCTTTTGTTTTCTGCTTGTTGTGGGTGGGGGTGGGGGTGGGGGTTGACAGGTTCTGGGTGGAGCGGCTGGGTCAAGAACACGGGACTTCTGGTTGAAGGGTGCCGACGGTATGGGCGGTGGAAGCGGTACCGGGGTCTTTCGACTGCGACTCTCGCGGTGAGGCTGCGAGAGTCTCCGCTCAGGATGACGGCAGGAACAAACAACGGCAGGACAAACAAGGAACAAATAACGGCAAGGACAAGCAACGACAAGGGCCAAATGCGCGTCTGCGCCTCGGTCGAGAGGACGTCTTTCAGTCTTTGGTTTGCGTGAGATGACGCCTTTCGTTGGTGGGTAGCTATAATGGGCGCGTCGTTCGAATCGCAACTTTCTGTGAGGACTAATGCCGATGAAGCAGACGCCGAGCTCTCCTGACCGTCGTAATTTTCTGAAGACTGGCGGCGCGGTTGCCGCTGGTTTGCTGACGCACAGTGCCATGGCGGCGCCAGCCACTGCGGCAATGATGCCGGCGCTGCCGGTGAACTCGAGGACGCAGGCGGCGATGCCGACGAGGAACCTGGGTAAGACCGGGTACAAGGTGGGGATCTTCAGCCTGGGCGGGCAGGCGGCGCTGGAGCGTGGGAACAACTTTGATGTGGCGGTGCCGATCATCGAGCGGGCGCTCGATCTGGGGGTGAACTATATCGACACCTCATCGATCTATGGCGGGCCGGAGCGCTGGAGCGAGCAGTATGTCGGGCGGGTGATGCAGACGCGGCGCAACGATGCGTTTCTGGCGACGAAGACCAAGGAGCGCACGCGTGAGGGCTCGCTGCGCATGATCGAAAAGTCGCTGAAGCTGCTGAACACGGATCATGTGGACCTGTGGCAGTTACATGATATCGGGCTGCCGGAGGACGTGGAGGCGGTGTTCGCCAAGGGCGGAGCGATGGAGGCGCTGCGCGAGATGCAGGAGCAGAAGGTGGTGCGCTTTCTGGGGGTGACAGGGCATTATCGTCCGGAGGCGCTGATCGATGCGGTGAATCGCTATCCGTTCGACACGATTCTGATGGCGATGAACGCGGCGGACTCGCACATCCATAGCTTTACCGATCAACTGCTGCCGCTGGTGGTGGAGAAGCAGATGGGGATCATCGGGATGAAGGTGCCGTCGCGGGGACGGTTGTTGTCGAGCTGGACGCCGCCGGCGCTCGATGCGCAGCGGCACTCGTGGGAGGGATCGGCGATCGCGACCCGGCCGGGGGTGATGTCGATGAAGCAGGCGATGTCGTTCACGCTGTCCCATCCGGTGAGCACGGTGATTGTGGGCTGCGACAACATTGCGCAGCTGGAGGAGAATGTGCAGATCGCGCGGGAGTTCACGCCGTTGTCGCAGACGCAGATGGCGACCTTGAATGCGGCGGCGGCTCCGGTGGCGGAGCAGTCGCTGTTCTTCCGGTTTACGGATCGCAGCAAGGGGTGAGATCGGCTTCGCTCAGGACCGGCTCCTTTACGGCGCAGCGAACGGTTGTTCGCTCGGCCGGTGGGAGGGGCGCGTTTTTACGGGTGACGTCTTCGCGGGGATGACGCGATACTGGTGAACATGGCTCTTGAACCGGTTCCTTCCCCCGACTCGCCCGTCTCGTCTGCGTCGCCCGATGTGATTTCGACCAAGCCGCTCGATGTGATCCTGCGCAAGCGCGATGGTGGGGCGCTGAGCGACTGGGAGATCCAGTACTTTGTGCGGGCGGTGGTCGAGCATACGGCCTCGGACGCGCAGATTGCGTCGTTTTTGATGGCGGTGTTTCAGCGTGGATTGGACCGGCGCGAGCTGGCGGCACTGACGACGGCGATGCGCTTTTCGGGAGAGACCTTCGACTCGTCGGGGCTGGGCGCCTTCTGCGTGGACAAGCATTCGACCGGCGGTGTGGGCGATAAGACATCGCTGCTGGTGGCTCCGATTGTGGCGGCGGCGGGGCTGAAGGTGCCGATGATCAGCGGCCGGTCGCTGGGGCATACGGGCGGTACGCTGGACAAGCTGGAAACGATTCCGGGATATCGCACGCAGCTGACGCTGGCGGAGTTTGGCGAGGTGCTTGCGCGCTGCGGCGCGAGCATGGTGGGGCAGACTCCGGCGCTGGTGCCGGCGGACCGGATTTTGTACGCGCTGCGGGATCATACGGGGACGGTCGAGTCGCCGGAGCTAATTTGTGCCAGCATTATGAGCAAAAAACTGGCGGAGGGGCTGGACGCGCTGGTGCTCGACGTGAAGACGGGCAGTGGGGCGTTCATGGCGCGGTATGAGGATGCGGAGCATCTGGCGCGGCTGATGGTGGCGACGGGAGAGGTGGCGGGGACGCGGACGGTGGCGCTGCTGACGTCGATGGAGGAGCCGCTGGGGCGGTTTTCGGGCAACTGGGTGGAGGTGTGGGAGTGTGTCGACATCCTGAAGAACGAGCGGCACGCGATGAGCCGCGATCTAATCGAGCTGAGCAATGTGCTGGCTGGGTGGATGCTGTTTCTGGGAGGCAAGGCGGAGACGCCGGAGAAGGGCGCGCTGTTGTCCGATGAGTTGTTGCAGAGCGGTGCGGCGTATCGGGAGTGGTGCGAGATGGTGGCGCTGCAGGGTGGGGACATCTCGTTCTTCGAGAGTCCGGGCGGGTTTCATGCTCCAGTCGCGAGACATACGATCAGCGCGGGTAAAGCAGGTTATCTCGCCGCGATGGACTGCCGGACGATGGGCTGGGCGGTGCAGCGTCTGGGGGCGGGAAGGACGCGTCCGGGGGATCCTGTGGCGGCGCATGCGGGCATCGAGATGCACGTGAAGCTGGGCGATCGGGTGGAGGCGGGGCAGGCGATGGTGACGCTGTTCGCCCAGGAGGAGGGGCTGATCGCGGAGGCGGCCGAGATGGTGCGCGCGGCGGTTACGATTCGGGAGCGGGCACCGGCGCCGGGGAGGCTGATCCGGGAGGTGATTACGAGGGAGCAGTTGGGAGGTGAGGACAGGCTGGTGGAGCGATAGTTCTTGCTCGCTCGCGCGGGGTGGATTGGTTACACTTTGTTTACAAAACCCGGTTGTTTGAGTGACGTTTTGTCCTGGCGCAAGGAGCATTTTTGGCACGGTTCACCGGTCTTTTAGGACTCATCACATTTCTTGGTCTGGCGTATGCCTTGTCGACGAATCGCCGCGCGATCCGGTGGCGCACGGTGGCGTGGGGGCTGGGGCTGCAGATCGTGTTTGCCTTCCTGGTGCTGAAGTGGTCGCTGGGGCAGACGATCCTGCGTACGGGCAGCGGGGTGATTACGTCGCTGCTGGCGCACTCGGTGGATGGATCGAAGATTGTGTTTGGAGCGCTGGGGGTGCCTGGGAGTCCGTTGGCGGTGTTCGCGTTTTCGGTGCTGCCGACGATTATCTTTGTGTCGGCGTTCTTCGCGGCGCTATATCACATTGGCTTCATGCAGCAGGTGATCCGGGTGGTGGCGTGGGTCATGCAGCGGACGATGGGGACCTCGGGCGCGGAGTCGACCAATGTGGCGGCCAGTATCTTCATGGGGCAGACGGAGGCGCCGCTGACGATTCGGCCGTTTCTAGCTGGGGCGACGCGGTCGGAGCTGATGACGATTATGACGTCGGGGATGGCTCATGTGTCGGGCGGCATCATGGCGGCGTATATCAGCTTCGGGATCAATGCGCAGGATCTGCTGTCGGCGGTGATCATGACGGCGCCGGGAACGATTCTGGTGGCCAAGATGCTGGTGCCGGAGACGGAGGTTCCAGCGACCGCCGGGACGGTGCATATGCCACCGAACGAGGAGCACAAGAACGATAACTTCATTGCGGCGATCGCGCGCGGGACGATCGATGGCGGGCAGCTGGCGTTCAACGTGGCGATCATGCTGATCAGCTTTCTGGCGCTGGTGGGGCTGGTGAACGCGGTGCTTCTGGGGATCTCGAACTTTGCGTGGGCGCATGGGGTGCGGACGCCGCACTCGCTGAACGCGATTCTAGGAGTGGTGGGGGCGCCGGTGGCGTGGCTGATTGGGATTCCGTGGAGGGAGGCGCCGGCGATCGGGAATCTGCTGGGCACGCGCGCGGTGCTGAACGAGTTTGTGGCGTATACGCAGCTGGGGTTGCAGAAGGCGACGTTGTCGCACCGTACGTTTTCGATTGCGACGTTTGCGCTGTGCGGCTTTGCCAACCTGGGATCGATCGGTATGCAGATCGGCGGGATCGGGGCGCTGGTGCCGAACCGGAGGAACGATCTGGCGCAGCTTGGGCTGCGGGCGATGCTGGCAGGGACGATGGCGAATCTGATGTCGGCGAGCATTGTTTCCTTGCTGATCACATAGGGGCTGATCAGGTCGGGCTGATCGAATAGGCTAGAGGGATGATGATTTCGACCTCTTCCACTGAGCAGTTTGCGCGCGCCACGGCCGCCGTAGAGTTTATTCGCAGCAAGATGGGCGTTGCGCCGACGCTGGGGATTGTTCTTGGCTCGGGGCTCGGTGAGTTTGCGGCGGAGGTGGAGGGTGCGGTGACGATTCCGTATGCCGAGATTCCGCACTTTCCTCAGTCGACGGTGGTGGGCCATTCGGGCAGGCTGGTGCTGGGCACGATGGGCGGGGTCGCGGTGGCGGTGATGCAGGGGCGCGTGCATGCCTACGAGGGGTATGGGGTGGGTGATGTGGTGTTTCCCACGCGTGTGCTGGGGCTGCTCGGCTGCCGCACGCTGCTGGTGACCAACGCTGCTGGAGGCATCCGAACGTCGCTGACGGAGGGGGCACTGGTGGTGATCTCGGATCACATCAACCTGACGGGGATAAATGCGGCGGTGGGGCCAAACGAGCCACGGTTTGGGCTGGTCGAGGGCGCCGGGCAGCGCTTCTTCGATATGAGCACGGCGTACTCGCCGCGGCTGCGAAGGCTGGCGCGGGCGGTGGCCGAGGAGCAGGGGTTCGAGTTGACCGAGGGCGTGTATGTGGGGGTGCTGGGGCCGAGCTTCGAGACGCCGGCGGAGATTCGCGCGTTTCGCACGCTGGGCGCGGATCTGGTGGGCATGTCGACGGTGCAGGAGGTGATCGTGGCGCGGCATATGGGCATCGAGGTGCTGGGCATCTCGGTGGTGACCAACATGGCTGCCGGGGTGTTGGAGCAGGCGATCGATCACGCGGAGACGCTCGAGGTGGGGCGGCGGGTGGCATGGCAGTTTGCCGCGCTGCTGAAGGGACTGATTCCGCGGATCGGAGTGATGGTCGTAGAGAGAATGGGTGTGATTGAAGCGTAGCGACCTTTTTTTGCGAGACAGCCGACTGGTGGAGAGATCCCGGCAGAAATGGGCTGGAGGTTGTGGTGAGGGGTACTTCGTTGGGGTTCCTTCGGCTTCGCTCAGGACAGGCTCTTCGACTGCGCTACTCGCGGTAAGGCTGCGAGGAGCTTCGCTCAGGACGACGGCCTCATCGCTACCTGACCGACCAGAGTCGAGTGTCGCGATACGCGCTAAAGCGCCTGGGCGAGCTCGGGCTTGGGTACGGATGCGGTGTTGGGGGTGGCTTGGGCGACTGGGTCTAAGGCCGCGTACATGGTGGCGATCATTGCCTGCGCGTTCTCGGAGAGGGTGAAGCGATTGGTGCCCTCGATGGGGCGGTCTTCGAAGTGGATGTCGGCGCGCAGACCGCGGAGTCCGAGGCAGCGGATGAGGTGCGGGCCGAAGAGGGCGTCGCCCCACCAGCAGACGTCGTTGGCGACGGTGGCGGTGCCGTTGTTCTCGTCGATGGTGTAGCGCAGGGCGGCGGTGCGTAAGGGGACGTGGTTGTTGAGCACGGAGTGGAAGAGGCCGCGGCGGAAGGGCAGGACCTCGGAGCCGTCGGTGGTGGTGCCTTCGGGGAAGAAGAGCACCGGCAGACCGGTGCAATAGGCCTCGGCCATGGCCTGGTTGACGGCGGGATAGGTGGAGGGGTGGCCTCCGCGCTCGACGTAGACGGTGCCGGCCTGGGCGGTGAGCCAGCCGAAGAGCGGCCAGGAGCGCACCTCGCGCTTGGAGACCATGATGCAGGGGCGCACCGCGCTGTAGAGCAGGATGTCGAGATAGCTGAGGTGGTTCGAGACGACGGCACCGTCGGTTGGGAGAGGGCCGGTTACCCGGAGCGAGATGCCCATTGCGGTGGTGATCCGGTGGCACCAGGTATGGATGCGAATCGCGCCCTCGGCGCCCGAGAGAGGCCGGCGCAGGCGGAAGTCCACTGCGGCCGCAAGCAGAAGGACCAGCATGGAGAGGCTGCGGAGCGAGCTGCGGACGAGGAATCGGAGCTGGAGGATGGTTCGTTGCATCGTGCTTAGGGCTTGTTCATGGGTGGAGACGGGAAAGAGGCATACCCCAGGGGCTAAAGCCCCGCGTTCTCGGTTGCCCTGAATGCCAAGGCTAAAGCCTTGGCCTACCTAGAAGCAAGACGGTTAGAGCCTTGTTCAGAAGCAAGGTCGCTCGTGATCGCGCCACCTCTCGCAGTGGTTCAGCAGCTCTCGTTCAGCAGCCCTCCAGGAAGCGGGCGGCGACGCGCGGGTGCAGGGTGTGCAGGTCGAGGATGGTGAGGAAGTCGATGGTCTTGAACTCGCGGTCGATGGCGGGCTCGCTGCAGATCTTGGCGCCGATGGTGAGGTAGGCGCGCAGCAGCTTGGGGGCGCGTACGTCGGCGATCTCGGTGGTCTTGGCGGCCATGCGGAAGGGCGCGGTTGCGACGGTCTGGAGCTCGGGCTCGGTCATCCAGGGGCGCAGCGACTCGTAGATGGAGAAGCCGAGGTCGGGGTCCTGCGAGGGCAGCGAGCAGCAACCCATCATGTAGCGGCCGCCGTTGAGCAGGGAGTAGCGGGCCAGGCCGCGCCACAGCAGGTGCAGCACCTCGGAGGAACGGTGATCGCGATGGATGCAGGCGCGGCCGAGCTCGACGATCTGGCTGCGCATGGACTCGTAGGGGGCGAAGCAGAACTCCTGCTCGCTGTAGTAGCCGAAGTTGCGAGCGGCGACGTCGCCCATCTGGATGCGGTAGGTGCCGACGATCTCGCCGGTAGCGCGCTCCTCGACGATGAGGTGGTCGCAGACGTCGTCGAAGCGGTCCTTATCGTAGCCATCGACGTAGGCGGACTGCAGACCTTCGTTGAGCTCGAGGTTGAAGACCAGGAAGCGGAGACGGTAGGTGGAGGCGCGTTCCCGTTCGGTGAGCGCGAGGCGAGCGATGTAGGGGCCGGCTTCGAGCCGAAAGGTTCTGTTCGCTGGAAGCTGTGGCTCCGAAAGAAGCGGCAGCGTAGCGATGGTGGGCAGCTGCAGAACGGGCGTTGACTCGCTTGCGATGAGCATCGACTCTCCACAACCACTAGGGAAGTAGGTGCGAGATCATTGTGCGCGGAAAATGGTTACTGTGTATCGACGAAAGTGTGAAGATTTGTTGAATCGAAGACAGGGAGTGGGCAGCATGGTGCGATGGATCCTGGGGAGGAAGGCATACCCCAGGGGCTGAAGCCCGCGTATTTCTCCGTGGCGAGAGTGCCAAGGCTGAAGCCTTGGCTTACCTAGATGCGGCGGGCAGATGGTGAGCGGTGCGGCTTCTGGTAAGGCGCAAAGCGATCTAGCAGGCGACCTCTTGCGTGCTGGGGGCCGGGGAAGGCGGGGCTAACTCGGCCACGGCCTGGCGGGCCTCGACGGCTGCGAGTTTGCGGTCGACGGTTGCCAGCTTGCGGTCGGTGGCTGCGACCTTACCGTCGACCGCGCTCTGGGAGAAGGCGATGGGACGGTTGGCGAAGTAGATGTCGGCCTGAACGCCGTGCAGGGCGAGGAAGTTGAAGACGTGGCGCAGCATGGGGGTGTCGCCCCAGGCGATATGCTGCTGGACGGTGACGCCGAGGGCGTTGTCGGCGGACAGGCGGTAGCGGATGTAGCCGGCGGTGACGGGCATCTGTTCGAGCAGGGCTTGGCCGAGCAGACCGGAGTGGAACTTCAAGAGTTGCTCCCCGCTGTGGGTGGTGCCTTCGGGAAAGAAGACGATGGGAAGGCCGTCGCTGGCGGCGGCGTGCATGGCCTGTCCGGCCTGGAGGGCGGAGGTGCCGCGGCCTCGCTCGACGAAGACGGTTCCGGCCATGGTGGTCATCCAACCGAGGATGGGCATGGCGGCGATCTCTCGCTTGGAGACGAAGACGCAGGGGCGGACGGCGGCGAGCACGACGATATCGAGGTAGCTGCGGTGGTTGGTGATCAGAGCGCCTTCGGCGGGAAAGCGGCCGTGAACGTGAATGCCGACCTTCATTTTGCGGACGGCGCGGGCGCAGAAGCGGTGCAGCCATTCGGCGCGATCGTGGCGCGTCTTTGGACGGCTGGCGATTAGGTCGCAGCTGGCGTGGAGGAACAGGCCGGCGACCTGCAGCGTGCGTGCGATGGAGCGAAGGAGATCTATGGCCAGGTTCCAACCCTTCTCTGAATTGGCGAAATTTGCCATTCGCCGGTTGCAGATTCTTCTCCTGCGCAGTCTATCCTGAGAGGGCCAGTGACTGCGCATTCCAACCCGGCGGCTTCGAGCTCCGAAGCGGAGGCTTCGGCCTCGGGAGCGATCCATCATGGCTGGCTCTATCGCCGCATCGCGCTGCCTATTCTGGCGCTGCTGCGCATGGGAGCGAGTCCGCGGCGGCTGGCGTGGAGCATCGCCGCCGGGCTGCTGATCGGGATCAATCCGCTGCTGGGCTCGACGACGTTGCTGTGCCTGGTGGTGGTGTTCGTCTTCCGTTTGAACCTGGCGGCCTCGCAACTGGCCAATCATGCGATGTATCCACTGCAGATCGTGCTGATGCTGCCGTTCCTGCATCTGGCGACGCGGGTCTTCGGCACGGCACCGTTGCCGCTGTCGGCGAAGGCCCTGTACGCCGGGGCGCGTGCCCATCCGGTCCAGCTGATTCAACAGCTGTGGACGTGGGAGTGGCACGCGCTGGTCGTATGGGCGGCGATTACGGCGGTTCTGATGCCGGCGATCGCGGTGGCTCTACGTCCGTTGCTGCAGCGGCTGCTGGGGCGGGTGGAGCGGCACCGGTATCCGCTGATCGCAATGGAGAAGAGGCTGGACTAGGCTTCGACAGACACGAGGCCTGGCCGGGGTCTGAACAGCACTCAGGAGAGACTGGTCCGGGTTGAAGGTGCGAGCGGTATGAGTGGTGTGGAGATTCTCGGGGTCCATCGACTGCGCCTCTCGCGATGAAGCTGCGAGAGGCTTCGCTCAGGATGACAGTTCTTATATTTTTCGATACTTATCGAAGGCCTATATCTCGAACGCCTTAGGGCTTCGCGGCTGTTGCGGCTGCGGCAGCGGGGTGGGGGTGGGAGTCGGGGACCGGGTCGGCTGAACGGATCCAGGCCGTGTAGATGATGTTGCGCAGCTCGGTGGCTCCGGCGGCGAGGCGCTCGTCGGCGAAGGCCTTGCCTTCGGGGGTGCCGGCGCCGGTGAACGCTCCGGCCTTCTCGAGCTGGTAGGTCTTCTCGACCAGGGTGTTGGAGTGGCGGAGGTAGGCGAGGTAGTCGCTAAAGACGTCGGTGAGCAGGGCGGGCTGGGCAGGGACCAGCGGAGCGATACCGGCGGGCTTGACGTTGGCGGCGACGAAGACGCTCTCGAACTGGGAGTGGATGTGGTGCTCGGTGGTGTAGCCGTTGGGGTTGGGGCCGGTCCAGCCGTTGTACTGGATGGAGGTGTGCAGCGGCATGGAGCCGTCGGCGACGTAGTGACCGAGCCAGCCGGCGAGGAAGACGATCTCGCCCTCGACGGGTTTGGTGTCCTGACCGGCGGCCTTGAGGCCGCGGTACTCGCGCATGGCGCTCTTGAGGCGCTCGTAGACCTCGGTGGTGACCCAGGGCTGGAGGCCGACCTTTTCGGGGGTGAGCGGGATGTCGGGATGGGCGGCCTGGGCCTTGGCGAGGGCGCGGACGAAGTCGTAGCGGTCGCGCGGGAGCGGGCCGGCGAGGTCGGCCCACTCGAGGTCGATGAAGTGCTCGGGAGCCTGGGCGGCGTTCAACTCAGGCTCGCCGCGTCCACGCCAGCGGTCGGGTTCGGGGCCGAAGTACTCGAGGGCGTTGAGGGCCTCGGGCGAGCGCAGGAAGCTGGGGACGTCGGAGGGCAGGGTGGCGCCGGCGAGACGGTTGATCATCTTGTGGCCATCGCTGCCCCAGCCGAAGGCGGGTGGGACGGCGAGAACAGGCAGCAGAAGGAGGGCCGAGGCGGCACCGTGAAGGGAAACGGTTGAAGGCATTGCGGTAGTATAGCGGCGCTCGGACGCGCGGAAGATGAATACAGCTTCAAGAGCGACCGTTTCAAATGCGCGGGGCGGGGGAGATCGGGAGACACTGGCGGTTGTGGGCGGGCGGCTGAAATTCTCGGATTTGTCGCGTTGGTGCTGGCTTGACTTGGTATTCTTATAAAGCTATGCCTACGAAAAAAGAACTTCTCTCCCGCCCCATTGAGCACCTCGACATTAAGCAGCACAACGTCGCTCCGCTGGTGGATGCGATGGCCCACATGGCCTTCAGCTCGCGGGATACCCACCGCGCCGCCACCATCTACGACATGATGCTGCGCGACACCGAGTGCGGTGTGATCCTGTGCATCGCCGGATCGATGGTCTCGGCCGGTCTGAAGCAGGTGTTCATCGACCTGATCCGCAACAACATGGTGGACGCGATCGTATCGACCGGAGCGAACATCGTCGACCAGGACTTCTTCGAGGCGCTGGGCTTCAAGCACTACATCGCCGACGACCAGTACAAGTACGGCAACGAAGACGCGGTGCTGCGCGAGCTGGCGATCGATCGCATCTATGACACCTTCATCGATGAGGACGAGCTGCGCATCTGCGACGACACCATCGAGAAGGTCACCAACTCGCTCGAGCCGCGCGCGTACAGCTCGCGGGAGTTCATCCGCGAGATGGGTGCGTACCTGGTCCGCGAGGGCAAGACGCCGCAGGCTGGCGGCGTGGATTCGATCGTGCTGGCGGCGTATGAGAAGAATGTGCCGATCTTTGTGCCGGCGTTCTCGGACTGCTCGGCGGGCTTCGGCCTGGTGGCGCATCAGCATGCGCGGCAGGGCAAGGCGGTGGTCTCGATCGACTCGGCCAAGGACTTTTACGAGCTAACCAAGCTAAAGATCGAGAACCCGTCGACCGGCTTGTTGATGGTGTGCGGCGGAGTTCCGAAGAACTTTGCGCAGGACATTGTGGTGGCTGCGGAGATTCTCGGTTCGGATGCGCCGATGCACAAGTACGCGATCCAGATCACGGTGGCGGACTCGCGCGATGGAGCGCTGTCTGGCTCGACGCTGAAGGAGGCCAGCAGCTGGGGTAAGGTCGATCTCACCTATGAGCAGATGGTCTACTCGGAGGCGACGCTGGCGCTGCCCCTGATCGCGGGCTACGCCTATCACAAGCAGGCGCATGCAGCGCGTGCGGGAAAGAACTGGACGGTGGTGCTCGACCGTGTGCCGGAGACGGTGGCGTAGGCAGTCTCGAAGAGAAGCAGAGCTGTGATCGGGAGCGTGCGGGGGGGCGCACGCTCGATCGCGGCGTTTGATCCCAGTCCGGCCCGATCCGAGTGTTCGAGTGCATCAATGCCTAAATTGGTGTCGGCATCGATTCTCCGGGGTCGGAAGTGGAAAAACACGTCATCCGGTAACCGAAGAAAAGGGTTACCATGGTAGGCCATAATCGGTAATGGCGGACTTGCATATCGTCGAGCTACTGCTTCTCACGATTACCGTGGTTACCAGTGTCGCCTGCTGGCGCTTGCGCGGAAGGATGCGTTTTCTTCAAGTAGAGTTGGAGGCGGCGCAGCGGCAACGGCGCAGGGATGCGCTCGAGTTGAGTCAGAGATCGGCGCTGGACAGTTTGAAGGATGAGTTTGTGGCGACGGTCTCGCACGAGCTACGCACTCCGCTGACGAGCATTCGCGGGGCGCTGGGGTTACTGTCGGCGGGGCTGATGGGTACGGTGGATGCGAGGGCGCAGAACCTGCTGCGCATTGCGTTGACGAATACGGATCGGCTGGTTCGTCTGATCAACGACATTCTGGATCTGGAGCGGATGGAGTCGGGGCAGGCTCCGTTGCAGTTCCGGCGGTGCTCGCTGCCGGAGCTGGTGCAGCAGGCGATCGATACGATGACGTCGATGGCGGAAGAGGCCCAGGTGAAGGTGGACACGGGAGCGATGCCTGAGGAGGCTCTATCTTCGGTCTTCTTCGACGCTGATCCGGATCGCATCTTGCAGGTACTGACGAACCTGCTGTCGAACGCGATCAAATTTTCGCCGAGTGGTTCGACGGTCGTGATCGAGATCGAGACGCCTCGGGACCGGCTGCTGTTGAAGGTGGTGGACCAGGGCCGGGGTATTCCCGAGGAGCAGCTGGAGACGATCTTCGAACGGTTCGCGCAGGTGGATGCTTCGGACGCTCGCCGGCGCGGGGGCACCGGGCTGGGGCTCACGATCTGCCGGAAGATCGTGCAGCAGCATGGAGGCGCGATCTGGATCGAGCCGAATCCGGAGCAGGGGGTGACGGTTTGCGTGAGTCTGCCGCGGCAGCAGCGCAGCGCCGATCTGCGGGCGAATGTGCTGGCGGGGGCTTCGCTGCGACCGATAGAGGGCGCTATCGTGCTGTGCGACGCCAGGGAAGGACATCGAGCGGAGGTGGCCGAACAGCTGCGCGGATTGGGGCACATGGTCCTCGAGGCGGGCTCGGGCGAAGAGGCGATGGGGATTGCAGAGGAGTGGTCGCCGGCGAACCCGGTGCAGGCCGTCCTGCTGGACATCCACACGCTGGACCAGAGGAACTGGGAGCTGGCGAGGGGTTCGGCGGCAGGGAGAATTCCGCTAGTGATCTTCAGTGTTCAGCACCCCGGCGAGAGCACGGGGAGGGACAGGCTGAGGAGTTGGCTGCAGCTTCCCTTCTTCAAGGAGGAGAGATTGCTGGCGGAGCTGGGGCATGGGTTGCGCTCGGGGGGGCGGCCAGGGTATGTGCTGCTGGTGGAGGACGACCAGGAACTATCCAGCCTGGTGCTCGCGGGCTTCGACAAGACGGAGATTCAGGTGGATCATGCATCCACGCAGCAGGAGGCGATTGCGTTCTGCCAGCGGCGCAAGCCGGACCTGATGATTCTGGACCTGACGCTTTCTGATGGAGCGGGATTCTCGCTGGCGGAGTGGCTGAGCAGCCAGCCTGCGATGCAGGCGCTGCCGCTGGTGGTGTATTCGGGCCGTGCGACGTCGGCGGAGGAGCGGTCCAGACTGCGGTCGGAGCCGGCGAAGTTTCTCAACAGGGCGACGGTCCAGACGAGCGATCTGGAGGAGCTGCTGCTCGCGCTGGCGCAGCAGCGGAGGCACCGGCGAGCGACTGACTTCAGGCCTCGCATTGCGAGACTGCCGGTCGCCTAAGGGGTGTGATTCATCCCGTAGGAACTGCGGCGTGAGATGCTAAGTACGTGCGGCGCGTGCTGATTGTTGATGATGACGAGGATATTCGCGAGGTCGCGGCGTTGTCACTGGAGTCGGTTGCGGGCTGGACGGTCGCCACGGCGAGTAACGGTGCGGAGGGAATCGCATGTGCGCGGACGTTCCAGCCGGATGCCATTCTGATGGATGTCATGATGCCGGGCATGGATGGTCCGACGACAGTCCGCAGCATGCAACAGATCGAAGAGATCGCGCATATTCCGGTGCTGCTGCTGACGGCCAAGGTACAGGGGGCGGATCAGAGGCGCTTTGCGGACCTGGGGGTGGCGTCGGTGTTGTTCAAGCCGTTCGATCCACTGCTGCTGGCGCGCCAGATCTCGGGTACGCTCGGCTGGAAGGACTGATGCCCGGGCTAGACTAATGGAACCGACGATGACCGAGCCCATTAATACGGATATCGCGCAGAAGACGGCGTGGATGATCGCCTGGCTGTGGGAACGCAGCCAGCCACAGGTCGAAGAGCGGCTGCGCCTGTTGGAGCGCGCGGCAGCGGCCAACCGGCAGGGCGAGATGGAAGACGAGCAACGGACTGCGGCGCAGGATATCGCCCATAAGCTAGCAGGTTCACTGGGGATGTTTGGATTTCTGTTGGCCAGCAAGATCGCGAGTGAACTGGAGCAGCTGTTCGAGAGTGGGAATCCCGATCCGGGGTTGCTGGTGGAATTGACGGGACAACTTCGGGGCAGCCTGGAACGTAGGGAGCAGGGAATAGGAAGTAGGGAGTAAGGGCTGGGCTGCTGTTTAGTTGCATGTTAGGGCCGTCCAGAGGCCGGAGGAGTTGCCGTCGGCGCCGGTGATGCTCAGATCGAGGAAGGAGCCGGCGAGCACGGCAACGCTGCCGGCCACGGTGCAGGATGTGTTTGAGGCTACCAGGCAGCTGAGCGCGGTGCTGGACATGTTTCCTGGGGCTCCCAGGTGCAGCGTGACGGTGACCGGGTTTGCCTGCCGGGAGAAGACGGTCGCGCTCGCGGCCACCGCTCCCAAAGCCCTTGCAACCGACGCAACTCTGATGCATTGCTGCTCGCTCTCCGCGAGCCTGCTCGTCCCTGCTGGGGAAGATGGAGGCAACGTGTGACACAACGATTCCTGCTCGACGATGCACGTTCTGATTCACGCTGCCGCTGGCCAGGGACGGCCCCTGTGCCGTTATCAAGAGGCAGATGTGGGAGGGAACATGATGGTGCCTTGCGGGGACAAACGCAAGAAAAATGTCCCGGAACGGCACGGTTTTTGAGGTAACCAGAACGGATTGTGTGTCATTTTGGAACGAAGGTCGAGATTGCGCCCGATCCTCGGGAAAGCTGTTTTAATGGGCAACGAGAGGTTCATGCATGCCGACAGAGATCGATCACGCCCAACCAGGCCAGCATCCCACCCCTAGCCAACTGGTCAACGTTCCTCGCCTGATTACGGCGTTCTACTCGCTGCACCCGGATGCGAGCGTGGCTGCGCAGCGGGTCTCCTTCGGGACCTCGGGGCATCGCGGCAGCGCCTTCCACACCGCCTTTAACGAAGACCACATCGCCGCGATCACACAGGCGATCTGCGACTACCGGCGGAGTGAGGCGATCACCGGGCCGCTGTTTCTGGCCAAGGACACGCATGCGCTGTCGGAGCCGGCGTTTACGACGGCGATGGAGGTGCTGGCGGCGAACGGGGTGGAGACGCTGATCGACGATCAGCTTGGATACACACCGACACCGGTGCTGTCGCACGCGATCTTGACCTATAACCGGGGGCGCAGGATGAACCTCGCGGACGGAATTGTGATTACGCCGTCGCATAACCCTCCCGAGGACGGCGGAATCAAGTACAACCCGCCGCATGGGGGACCGGCGGATACGACGGCGACGAAGTGGATCGAGAACCGAGCGAACGAGCTGATCGCGGGTTGGCTGCAGGAGGTGAAGCGGACTCCGTTCGAGCGTGCGCTGACGGCGGGAAGCACGCGGCGGCATGACTACATCTCGGCCTATGTGAACGACCTGGGCAGCGTGATCGACTTCGACGTGCTGGCGGGCACGGCGCTGAAGCTGGCGGTCGATCCTCTGGGCGGAGCGGGGGTGGCGTACTGGCCGCGGATCGCGGAGCGGTACAAGCTGCCCTTCGAGATCCTGAACCGCACGGTTGATCCGACGTTCCGCTTCATGACGGTGGACTGGGATGGACGCATTCGGATGGACTGCTCGAGTCCCTATGCGATGGCTTCGATGATCGCCAATAAAGACAGGTTCGATGTGGCCTGGGCGTGCGATACCGACCATGACCGGCACGGGGTGGTGACCCGGTCGGCAGGGCTGCTGAACCCGAATCATTATCTGGCGGTTTGCATTCAGTATCTGTTTACCAACCGGCCGGGGTGGGGGGAGGGGACGGCGATCGGCAAGACGCTGGTGTCGTCGAGCATCATCGACCGGGTGGCCGGGGGAATCGGGCGCAAGGTGCTGGAGGTGCCGGTGGGGTTCAAGTGGTTCGTGGATGGGCTGCTTGATGGCGGGCTGGGGTTTGTGGGCGAGGAGTCGGCGGGAGCGACCTTCCTGCGGCGCAACGGGGAGGTGTGGACGACCGATAAGGACGGGTTGATTCCGGGGCTGCTGGCAGCCGAGATGACGGCGCGGACGGGCAAGGATCCGGGTGCGCTCTACCGGGAGATCACGGCGCGGTACGGTGATCCGGTCTATCAGCGGATCGATGCGGCGGCGACCAAGGAGCAAAAGGCCAATCTGGGCAAGCTGTCGTCGGCGGATGTCACCGCGAAGCAGCTGGCTGGCGAGCCGATTGCGTCGATTCTGACGGAGGCTCCTGGGAATCATGCGGCGATCGGTGGGCTGAAGGTGGTCACTCAGAATGGATGGTTCGCGGCACGGCCTTCGGGGACCGAGGATGTGTACAAGATCTATGCGGAGTCGTTTCAGGGCGAGGCGCATTTGAAGCAGATTCAGACGGAGGCGCAGGCGCTGGTGAATGCGGCGATCGGGTAGGGCTGGGGACCTACCCCTCCCTATACCTGGAGTCCTAAAGTATCTGGAATCAGCTGGTTAGGTCTGGTTGTTCTGGCTAAAGTCTAGATTCGATTGGGGTTGCGGGTAAAGTCTTCAGGGGTAAGGAGTTATTTTCGAGGGGGTCGCTTTTTCTGGAGGACGGACCGGGCTGAAGCCCGGTCCGTTTTGATTAAGGAATGAGCGCCGGTTCGCAGGGCAGAAGCCCTGCGAACCCACCCGAGAGGCTGCTCCAGAGGTTTTGTTGTTTGAGGTGTTTTGCGGCACGGCTTGCCGTGCCCTTCCGGAGCGTCGTGCTCTATGGTCGGATCTCTCTCAAAAAATGGACAGCAGGCGACCGTAGGATGCGGGCAGCAGTCTCTGGAGGAGTTCGAGGACATGGGCATCGGCGCCCACGAGGATGCGGTTTTCGCGCCGCTCGATCCCGGTCACGATGCGCTCGGCTGCTTTGCGCGGTTCCATTCGCAGGAACCTCTGCCCACTCGTTTTTCTTGCGGCGGCCTCCCTCGGGTCCATTCCCGCACCGACGTCCGAGGACACCAGGATCTTGGTGCGAATCCCGCCGGGGTGGACGACACTGATCCCAATGTCGGTGGTCAGGAGTTCTGCCCGGAGGGCTTCGGAGAAGCCGCGCAGCGCAAACTTACTCGCGCAGTAGGCGACCTGTCCGGCAACGCCGATGAGGCCGAAGAGGCTGGAGAGATTCACGATCTGGGCCGACCCGCTGTTGCGTAACTGGGGGAGGAAGGCCCGCACCATCGCAACGGGCGCCTGGAAGTTGATCGCCATGACGCGGTCGAACTGCTCCGCGGTCGCCTGCTCGAAGGTTCCGGTGAGAGCGATGCCTGCATTGTTGATCAGCACCGACACCGGACCCAGATCGGCGAGGACAGCCTGCGGCAGTTGCTGGATCGCAGCCGGATCGGAGAGATCCGCGACGTAGCTCCGAACCGGAGGGCCAGTCCGTCGCACCGTCTCCGCGATTTCCTCGAGGGCAGGGCGGTCGCGATCGACGAGTGCGAGATGAGCTCCCTTGCTCGCCAGACACTGTGCCAAGGCGGCCCCGATGCCACTGGCCGCCCCGGTTAATACAACAACACGATTGCGCAGCATGAAGCGCATGGAGAAGGGGTTCTCTCTCTTTCTGAAGGGGAGTTCGACCGCCGTCTCCGAGCTGCGGACACGTCTGGAGACGGCGGGGTGCCTATTGGGGTGGGGTGCTGGGCGGCGGATTTTGTTGCTGGTTGTTCTTGCCGTCGTCGTTGACGCCTCCGCCGAAGAGGCGGCGGAAGAAGCCTTTCTTCTTCTGCGGCTGCTGCTGCGGCGGGTTGGTGACGTCGGGGGCGGCGTTGCCGTCGGGATTGGGTTTGGGGGCAGGGCGCGGGGCGGTGGGTGCGGTCGCGGTGCTGGGCGGTGGGGCGGAGGCCGGGGGCTGGGCGGCGAGGTGGATGCCGAAGAGCTTCTGGATGAAGTTCTGCGGGGCCTCGCCCATCTGGCTGCAGGTGTTCTGCGGAGCGGTGCCGTCGAGGAAGGCCATGGAGTAGTCCTGGGGGCAGGAGGCGTCGGCGGGCAGCCAGGTGTTCTTGTCGACGGGTAGAGTGTGGACGCCGTCGGGAGGATTATTGAAGGGTTTGACGTCGGAGTACTGGGGAAGCTTGATGGCGCGGTTCATGAACTCGGCCCAGATGGGGGCGGCGGCGTCGGCTCCCTGGAGCGGGCGTGTCAGTCCGTGCGAGATATCGGTGTAGTCGTCGTTGCCGACCCACACCACGCACAGCAGGTTCGAGGTGTAGCCCGCAAACCATACATCGTGGCTGGTTCCGGTCTTGCCGGCGGCGGGGGCAGTGAAGCCGTGGGCGCGGGCCGCCGCGCCGGTGCCGAAGGTCATGACGTTCTCGAGCAGCGACTGGGTGAGGAAGGCGGAGCGGGGGTCCAGGACCTGCTTGGCCTCGGGCGCGTAGTCGGCGACGATATCGCCGTTGGCGTTGCGGACGCTGGCGAGCATCCAGGGCTTGAGGTGGACGCCGTTGTTGGCGAAGACGGTGTAGGCTCCGGCCATGTCGATGGGGGTGGCGCTGTAGGTGCCGATGGCGACCGACGGTGTGCCGCGGGCGTTGACGATGCCGGCGGAGCGGGCGAGGGCGGCGACGTTCTCGTAGCCGACCTTCTGCGCGAGAGCGATGGTGGCGATGTTGAGGGAGTGGGCGATGGCCTGGACCGCCGGGACCATGCCGGGGTACTCGCCCTTCTCGAAGTTGCCGGGGGTGTAGTCCTTGCCGCCGTAGCCGAAGTTGGTGGGGTCGTCGTTGAGCCGGGTGAGGGCGGTGAAGACGCCGCCGCCGTCGAGGTCGGTGCCGTTGAGTGAGGTGTTGTAGGCGGCGGCGTAGACGAAGGGTTTGAAGATGGATCCCGTGGGCCGCTCGGCGATGGCGTGATCGAGCTGGGAGAGGCCGTAGTTGCGGCCGCCGACCAGGGCGAGGATCTGGCCGGTGTGGGGGTTGAGGGCGACGAGGGCGACCTGGGGGTAGTTGATCGGGCCGGTGTCGGTCTTCCTGTGGCGCTTGCGGACGAGTTCATCCAGGTTCTGGATGCTCACCTGGACGGCCTCGCTGGCGGCGCGCTGCAGGTCGGGATCGAGCGACGTGTAGATGCGCAGGCTCTGGCTGCCGATGTTCTGGTCGCCGATGCGCTGGACCAGCTGGTCGTGGACGAGGTCGACGAAGTAGGGGGCCTCGTTGGCCTCGATGTTGGGGGGCGCCAGGCGGAGGGGCTCGGCCTTGGCGCGGTCAGCCTCGGAGCGGGTGATGGCGCCGGTTTCGACCATGGAGTCGAGGACCAGGTTGCGGCGCTCGACGGTGCGGTCGGGATGGCGGTAGGGGTTGCGGTAGCTGGGGTTCTGGAAGAGGGCGGCGAGGGTGGCGGTCTCGGCCAGGTCGAGCTGGTGGATGTCCTTGGCGAAGAAGGTTTCGGCGGCCTCGCCGACGCCGTTGATCTCGAAGCTGCCCTGATGCCCGAGGTTCATCTGGTTGGCGTACATCTCGAAGAGCTGCTGCTTGTTGAAGCGGGCCTCGAGCTGGAAGGTGATGAGCAGTTCCTTGAACTTGCGGGTGATCTTCTTATCGGGCGAGAGGAAGATGTTCTTGGCGAGCTGCTGGGTGAGGGTGGAGCCGCCGCAGCCCTTGTGTCCGGTGGCGACGTCGGTGACGGCGCACTTGAGCAGGCGCAGGTAGTTGACGCCGCCGTGCTCGAAGAAGCGGCGGTCCTCGATGGCGGTGACCGCCTGGACCATGCGCGGGGGGATCTGGTTGTAGGGGATGAAGCGCCGTTTGCTGCGGGACTTTCCGGTGGAGAGCGCCGTGATGAGCTGGGGCTCGAGCTCGTAGGCCGCCAGGGCGGCGCCGTTTTCCGCGGTGATGGCGGTGACCACGGGGTTGTCGTCGGTGTCCTCGCCGGTGGTGATGGTGGCGCCGTCGGTGGAGTGGTAGGACTGCGGCCCGGGCTTGATCTGGATGGTGTCGCCGGAGAGGTGGAAGGTGCCCAGCTGCGAGTTGGTATTGTAGCCGGCGTTGCGAAGGTCGCGCGCGATGGCGGCGGCGGAGAGCCTCTGGCCGTTGCGGACCTCGCGCGGCGCGGCGTAGATCTGCGCGGCGTTGGCGAACAGCGGACCGGCAGCGAGGCGCTCATCCACGATCTTCTGGTACCGGAAGTAGAAGAAAGCAAAGATCCCGGCGACGACCACCGCGCCAAGGAGGCAGAGGGCGAGCCCGGCTCGCAGAAGGCTGGAGCCGAGCGACGCTGGGCGCTTGGGACGGGGGGCGAGTTTAAGCTTTACCGGCATAGTCGAAAACAGGGAACAGGGATTAGGGAACAGGGACCAGTTGGGGGCTGCTGAACACGGACCTAAGGGTTTGGACGGTTTCGCTGGTAAGGACGTCTTGGGTGGTTCCGGTGAGACGATCGACCAGTTCGACCTTGCCCTCGCTGAGCTTCTTACCAATATTGATGCGATATGGGATGCCGGTGAGGTCGGCGTCCTTGAATTTGACTCCGGCGCGCTCGTCGCGGTCGTCGAGCAGGACGTCGAAGCCGGCCTGTTCGAGGTCGGCGGCGATGCGCTCGCCGGCGGCGGTGAGCTCGGCGTCGGTGGTGTTGGTGACGGTGACGACGACCTCGAAGGGGGCGATCGAGGGCGGCAGGGCGTAGGTGTCGGGCTTGGCCTCAGCGGCGAACTTGGCGGCGGAGGTCTCGATGGCGGCGGTGAGGATGCGCTCGATGCCGATGCCGTAGCTGCCCATGGTGGGGGTGGTCTCCTTGCCGTCCTTGTTGAGGACGGAGGCGTTCATCGAGGTAGTGTACTTGCGGCCGAGCTTGAAGATGTGGCCGATCTCGACCGCCTTACCCAGGCGCAGGGGCTGCTGGCCGATGGGGTCCAGCTCCCCTGCGGCGACGTTGCGGACGTCGGCGATGAGGGTGGGCTTGAAGTCGCGCGCCGGGGTGACGTTGCGGAGGTGGTACCCCTCCCTGTTGGCGCCGGCGACGAGGTTGGTGCGGCCCTCGAGTGCCTTGTCGAGGATGACCAGGGTGCCGGGCTTCAGAGGGTGCGGCGCAGCGCTGACGCCGATCGGGCCGAGGAACCCGGCGGGGGCGTTGAAGGTGGCGAGAATCTCCTCAGGCTGCATGGGGCGCAGATCGGAGGAGCCGGCAAGAACGGCCAGCTTGGCCTCGTTGAGCTGGTGGTCGCCGCGCAGGAAGACGACGACGGGGCGGAGCTTGCCCAGCTTGGCGTGAACGGCTGCGGGCAGCTCGGCCATGTAGGCCATGGTCTTGATCTGGTGTTGCGGGGCGACGCCGAGGAAGGCGCCGACCTCGTCGATGGTGCGCTGGCTGGGGGTGTGGACCAGCTCGGGGAGGCCGTCGCCTGTGCGGGCGAGGTCTTCGACGGGCGGCAGGATGCTGGTGGCCTTCTCGAGGTTGGCGGCGTATCCGCTGGGAGAGCTGGCGATGAGATCCTCGCCGGCCTCGGTGTAGACCATGAACTCCTGCGACTGGGAGCCGCCCATGGCGCCGGAGTCGGCCTCGACGGCGACGAACTCCAGGCCGCAGCGGTTGAAGATGTTGCGGTAGACGCGGTCGTGCTTGTCGTAGGAGAGGTCGAGGCCGGCGTCGTCGAGGTCGAAGGAGTAGGCGTCCTTCATGATGAACTGGCGGACGCGGAGCAGGCCGGATTTTGGGCGGGGCTCGTCGCGGAACTTGGTCTGGATCTGGTACCAGATCTGGGGCAGCTGCTTGTAGCTGCGGAGCTCGTGGCGTGCGATGTCGGTCATGACCTCTTCGTGGGTCATGCCGAGGCAGAGGTCGGCGCCCTTGCGGTCCTGGAGGCGGAACATGTTGTCGCCCATGCCGGACCAGCGGCCGCTGGCCTCCCAGACCTCGCGCGGGTGGAGGGTGGGGAGCAGGAACTCCTGGCCGATCGAGTCCATCTCCTGGCGGATGATGGCGATGATCTTATTGATGGAGCGGTTGCCGAGAAAGAGATAGCTGTAGATGCCGGCGCCGAGCTGGCGGACGTAGCCGGCGCGGAGCAGGAGCTTGTGGCTGGCGACTTCGGCGTCTGCGGGAGCTTCGCGCAGGGTGGGAATGAAGAGCTGGGACCAGCGATGCATGAGTGTCGTAAGCGCTTTCCGGCACGGCCACCGGGAGTGCCGGGCGTGCAATCGAGGATAAGGGTCCATTCTAAACCGCAGGTGCGAAAGCGCGCGGAGGGTTCCCTTTTGGGTGGGTCTGGGCGGCGGAGGGCGATTATGTTAGCTGCCCGACAGAGTAATGGGCTACTTGGGGTTATAGTCGTTGGCGATCGCTCAAAAGGGTAATTCGCGACGCGGCTCGGTCCGTTGCGGCCGGTGGCCGGAGTGTCGGCGTTTAAAGGATGGAAACAGTTGATTGACAAGTGTGCTGCACATGGCCGGCCGACGAATGCCATTCTAGGGCAACTCCCAGCGGGAGAGTACGAGGCGCTGGCCAAGTTCATGGTGGAGGTAGAGCTGCCCCCTCACAAGACCTTGTCAGAACCGAACGAAAGCATCGAGTATGTGTATTTTTTGAATCGCGGCCTGATCTCGACCGATGCCATGACACAGAGCGGCGAAACGGTGGAGGTGGGGGTGATCGGGCGCGAGGGGTTCGCCGGTCTGCCGGCGCTGCTGAACCAGCCGCAGATGTCGCACGCGGTGGTGGTGCAGAGTCGGGGATCGGGGATACGGGTCCGCTCCGGGATCGTACGCGAGCAGTTTCTGCGCGGTGGCATGCTGCAGTCGCTGGTGTACAACTTCGCCTACCTGCAGATGACGCAGACCGCGCAGTCGGTGCTCTGCAACCGGCTGCATACGGTGGACCAGCGGCTGGCACGCTGGCTGCTGGTCTCGGCGGATCGGATGGAGTCCGAGGAGCTGCACCTGACGCACGAGTTTCTGTCGCACATGCTGGGGGTGCAGCGGTCGACGGTGACGGTGGCGGCGGGCGAGATGCAGCGCCAGGGAATGATCGGGTACAGCCGGGGGAAGATCTATCTGCTGGACCGGCTGCGGCTGGCCGGTGCGGCATGTGAGTGCTACGGCATCGTGGCGGCGGCTTACGGGCGGTTGCTGCACAACGGCGAGAACCACTGCTTGCGCTATGTCGTCTGAGCCTTGCAGCTGATGCCGATAGAGCTGCCTTTGCCGGCGGCGTTCTTTCAGGGAAGGTCGGACTTGTAGAGGTCGTAGACGTCGTGGATGTGGAGGGCGCCCTCGGCGCGGCCGGCCTCGTCGGTGACCACCAGCGAGGTGATCTTGCGCTCCTCCATCAGGGCGAGGGCGGCGGAGGCGAAGGCGCTCGCAGGGATGGTGAGCGGGGTGGGATTCATGATCTCGGCGGCGGTGTGGGCGAGGGCGTTGGGGCCGTCGCGCTCAAGCAGGCGGCGGAGGTCGCCGTCGGAGATGATGCCGAGCAGGGTGCTGTTTTCCGCGGGGGCAGAGGTCTCGGTGGGTTCGGCCGGTTCGGCGAGGACGGTGGTCATGCCCAGCTTCTTGCGCGACATCTCGTAGATGACCTGGGGCATGGGGGTGTTGGGGGCGACGGCGGGCAGGGCGTCTCCGGTGTGCATGAGGTCGCGGACGCGGGTGAGACGCCGGCCGAGGCGGCCGCCGGGGTGGAGCTCGGCGAAGTCCTCGGCCTGGAAGTTGCGGCGGCGGCTGACCTCGACGGCGAGGGCGTCGCCGAGCGCGAGCATGACGGTGGTGGAGGCGGTGGGCGCGAGGTTGAGGGCGCAGGCCTCCTCGGTCACGCTGGCGTCGAGGAATACCTGGCTGGCCTGGGCGAGGGTGGAGCTGGCCACGCCGCAGAGGCTGATGAGGGGGCTGCCGAGGCGCTTGAGAATGGGCAGCAGGCGGAGGATCTCTTCCGTCTCGCCGCTGGAGGAGAGGGCGAGGACGAGGTCGCCGGCGGAGACGATGCCGAGGTCGCCGTGGAGGGCCTCGGTGGGGTGGAGGAACTGCGCGGGGGTGCCGGTGGAGCTGAGGGTGGCGGCGATCTTGCGGGCGATCAGGCCGCTCTTGCCGATGCCGAGCAGGACGACGCGCTGGCGGGCGTCGGCGGCGGCGATGAGGAGGTCGACGGCCTGGGCGAAGGCGTTGGCCATGGAGGCTTTGGGGGCGCCGGAGAGGTCACGGCCGTCGAGGCGCATGGCGAGCGCGAGCAGGGCGCGGGCCTGGACGCGAACGAGATCGGAGGGGCTGGAGGGTATCGAGGCCATTGGTCCCTATCGATGCTAGAGCATTTTGGGGTTCGCGCGCAGGGAATCCGGCCCCAAGCCCTGACTTCGAAGCTGAGAATCCCGCGGTGTTGCTTCCCATCCCCTTGCTACGTCTCTCCCATGTCTCAAAGGCGAGACATGGGGCACCCAAAGGTTCGGTGGTCTTTGGACTCTCTTGGAATGATCGCGGGATGATACAAAAACGCATGGCCATTACAGCTCCCCGGCGCGTTCTGTCGATCGACGTTCTGCGCGGCATCACGATTGCGTTCATGATCCTGGTCAATGACCCCGGCGATTGGGGGCATGTCTACGCGCAGCTCGACCACTGCCCGTGGAATGGATTGACGCTGACCGATCTGGTTTTTCCCACCTTCCTGTTTCTGATCGGTGTGTCGCTGATCTTTTCGCTGGAGGCGCGGCGGTCGCGGGGCAACTGCCGGGTTACGCTTACCGGCCATATCTTTCGGCGGGCGGCGATTCTGTTCGCGCTGGATCTCTTTCTCAGCGGGTTTCCCGAGTATCACCTGGGGCACATGCGGATCTATGGCGTGTTGACGCGGATCGCTCTGTGCTATCTGTTCGCCGGCCTGATTCTGCTGGCGACCCGCAGGATGGAGGCGCTGGCGGCGGTCTCGGCTGTGCTGCTGGTGGGCTACTGGGCGCTGATGCGCTTTGTTCCGGTGCCTGGGTTCGGGGTTCCCACGCATGCGATGGCGCTGCTCGACCCGTACCGCAATCTGGCCGCGTGGATCGATCGCGGCTTCAGCGAGTTTACGCTGCGCGTGCTGCACACCGGGGTGCTGTACAACCAGACGCGTGATCCGGAGGGGCTGCTGAGCACGCTGCCGGCGATTGCGACGACGCTGATCGGCGCGATGGCGGGGCTGTTCCTGCGTTCCGATAGGTCAGCCGTGGCGAAGCGTAACGGGCTGGCGCTGGCTGGGGTGGCGGGAATTGCTGCCGGCGCGCTCTGGAATCGCAGCTTCCCGATCAACAAGAACCTATGGACGAGCTCGTATGTGCTGGCGGCGGCGGGCTGCTCGCTGCTGGGGCTTGCGCTGTGCTACTGGCTGATGGATATGGAGCGGGTGCAGGAGAGGAGTCGCTGGGCGCGGGCGCTGGTGTGGCCATGGCTGGTCTTCGGCTCGAATGCCATCGTGGTCTACGTGATGTCGGATCTGATCGTCGACCTGTCGTACTGGATCAAGGTGCCGGATCATGGCCGGGCTGTCACTGTCTGGAACTGGATCTATCTGCATGGCTTCTCGCATGGCCGTTCCACGGAGTTGACCTCGGTTGGGTTTGCGCTGTTCGTGGTGGCGCTCTGCTTCGTGCCGAACTGGATGCTGTGGCGCAGGCAGATCTTCGTGAAGATCTGACGCCTGCCTGGCGGATGGAGCCGACCGATGGAGTCAGCAAAGGGAAAGCGGTAGACTGGAGTCGGCGACTTATGGCATTTGCCGCCTGTGGGAAGGGTATCGCGTGAAGAGAAGTGCTCTGGTTTTGACGGTGATGGTGGCAGGTATCTGCCTGATGCTCTGGGCGGGATGGCACAATCTGCGGGAGCGCCGGCTGGCGCTTGAGCGCGCGCGGGAGAGCCATATGGCGCTGGTTCCGGACAACGGAAAGGCGTCGGCAGCGGGCCAGAACACGGCTCAGGGGACAAGCCAGCCGGATCTGCAGGGCAAGGCCGCGCCGGCGTTTACGCTGGTGGATCTGAACGGCAAGAAAGTGTCGCTGAAGGACTACAAGGGCCGGCCGGTGCTGGTGAACTTCTGGGCGACCTGGTGCGCTCCGTGCAAGCTGGAGATGCCGTGGTTCGAGGAGTTCCGGAAGAAGTATGGACCGCAGGGATTCGAGATCCTTGGTATTGCGGAGGACGACGCGGGCAAGGACGAGATCGCCAAGGCGGTGAAGCGGATCAATGTGAGCTATCCGATCCTGCTGGGCGATAACAAGGTGGCTCCTGCGTACGGCGGGATCGACTACCTGCCGGAGTCGTTCTATGTGGACCGCAATGGGGTGGTGGAGACGCAGACCTCAGGGCTGGGCTCGAAGGATGAGATCGAGGCCAACATCCAGCGGCTGATCGGTGCTGGATCGGCGCCTTCCACACCAACGAAGACGGCTGCGACTCCGGCCGCGAGTGGGCTGTGACGCAGATGCGGCGTTGGCTTGCGGTTGCATTGGCGGTGCTGACGGTCGGCGGCGTATTCGGAGCGGGCAGGTTTGTCCAGCCCGTGGCGGCGCAGCAGATGGGCGACTTCGATAGTCAGGAGACGCACGCCAAGGTCAAGGACTTCATCGTGTACGCGCCGGAGCAGCAGACCGCGGTCGCCGGTAAGCGCAGCGTGCTGGAGTTGAACTTCCGCGTGCTGGATGGTCTGCATGTGAACTCGCACACGCCAACCTCGGAGCTGCTGATCGCGACGACGCTGACGCTTGATGCAGCGCCGGGAATCAAGATGGAGCAGCCGGTGTATCCGGCGGGAGCTACGTACAGCTTCAGCTTTGCGCCCAACGAGAAGCTCGATGTGTACTCCGGCGGGTTTACGGTGAAGCTGCCGGTGGTGGCGCAGGCCGGGGACCGTACGATTCAGGGCAAACTGCGCTACCAGGCTTGCGACCGCGCGGCGTGTTATCCACCGAAGACGCTGCCGGTGCAGGTGGCGATCGCGGCCCGGTAGTTGATGCTGCCGCGCCGTTGGCGAGTGATGTTCCGGCGGCAAAGCCTGCTTCGGACGACCGGCCTCTCGTGATGGAATACTGTTCAGGTTTCCTGGGAATGTTTCCTGGGAGGATGGAGCGGATCGAACGGGCATGGAAGAGTTCAGACGACTGACACGGCTGCCAGCGTATGTATTCAATATCACCAGTGAGTTGAAGGCCGCGGCGCGCAAGCGCGGTGAGGACATCATCGACTTCGGGATGGGAAATCCCGATGGCGCGACGCCGCAGTTCATCGTCGACAAGCTGGTTGAGGCGGCCAAGCGGACGAGGACGCATCGCTACTCGCTGTCGCGCGGGATTCCACGGCTGCGCAAGGCGATTTGTAGCTGGTACAAGCACAGATACGAGGTCGATCTCGATCCGGAGACGGAGGCGATCGTCACCATCGGGTCGAAGGAGGGCATCGCTCATCTCTGCCTGGCGGTGCTCGACGACGAGGACACGGTGGCGGTGCCGAACCCGAGCTATCCGATCCACATCTTCGGTCCGGTGATCGCGGGCTCGAAGGTGCAGAGCATAGCGCTTGAAGGAACGAATCAAGCCGAGCTGCTGGCGCGGCTGGAGTACGAGCTGCCGCGCATGCAGCCGCGGCCGAAGCTGCTGATCCTGAACTTCCCCGCGAATCCGACCACGCAGTGCGTGGACCTTGCGTTCTTCGAGCGGCTGGTCCCACTGTGCAAGGAGCTGGGGGTCTATCTGATCCACGACCTGGCGTATGCGGACATCGTGTTCGATGGCTACAAGGCGCCGAGCGTGATGCAGGTTGCGGGAGCGAAGGAGATTGCGGTCGAGTTCTTTACGCTCTCAAAAAGTTACAATATGCCGGGCTGGCGGGTGGGCTTCATGGTCGGCTGCCCGAAGCTGGTGGCGGCGCTGGGGCGGATCAAGAGCTACTTCGACTACGGGACGTTTACGCCGATCCAGGTGGCATCGATCGCCGCGCTTGAAGGGCCGCAGGAGTGCGTGGCGGAGATTCGCGACATCTATAAGCACCGGCGCGACGTTCTTGTCCCCGGATTGAATAAGCTGGGGTGGGCTGTCGATCTGCCGAAGGCGACGATGTTCGCCTGGGCGAAGATCCCGGAGCAGTACCGCGGCATGGGGTCGGTGGAGTTCTCAAAGAAGCTGCTGCTCGAGGCCAAGGTGGCGGTGAGCCCCGGGGTCGGGTTCGGCGATCACGGCGACGGCTACGTGCGCTTCTCGCTGATTGAGAACGAGGAGCGGACGCGGCAGGCGCTGCGCGGCATCAAGCAGATGTTCAAGGCAGGATAGTGCGGAGTAGAGTGGGAAAATGACTGGACGACCGACGGAATCTGAGGCCGCGGAGTATTGCTGGCGTTATATCAACCAGGTGGCGGGCGAGGATGCGGTGGCGGCGCTAGAGGGGCAACTGGCCGAGGCGCTGGCCCTGTTCACTGGCATCTCCGAGGAGCGCTCGCTGGCGCGGTACGCGGCGGGGAAGTGGAGCATCCGCGAGGTGCTGAACCATATCAGCGACACGGAGCGGATCTTCAGCTTTCGAGTGCTGTGGTTCGCGCGCGGGCTGGGCAAGGAGCTGCCGGGCTTTAGCCAGGATGTGGCGGTGACGGCGGCGGAGGCCGACCGCCTGGCATGGGCGGCGCATGTGGAGGAGTTTCGCCGGGTGCGGGAGGGGACGATCGCGCTGTTCCGGAACCTGCCCGAGGAGGCGTGGTTTCGGAGCGGGGTGGCCAACGGGAATTCGAGCTCGGTGCGGGCGCTCGCGTTTATGGCGGCCGGTCATGCGGAGCATCATCTGCGGATCTTGCGGGAGCGGTATCTGGGGTGATGCGCGGAGTTGTCCGCGAGGGGATCGTCGGGAGACGGTCTTCTCGAGGGCCTCTTGGGGTGCGGAGCAGGACGGTCTCGCTGCGCTTGATAACCCACCCTGCCGCACGATGAAAGCTGTGCGGCGAGGAATGTGGCACCCGCCGAGGGCATGAGCCCAGGGTCTCAGAGTCGAGACCTGGGGCACCCGGCGTTCTCCGGTGGGGTTTACTTCTTTTGCGTGGCGAGCTTCTTCTGGGCTTCGAGGAAGCGGCGGTGGCGGTCGAGGGTGCGGGCTTTGCCGAAGGCGACCATGCTCTCGAGCAGCGGCGGGCTCATGGTGCTGCCGGTGAGGATGGCGCGGAGCAGCATGAAGTTCTCCTTGACCGACCAGGTGTGGGCCTCGCCCAGCTGCTTGAGGGCGGGCTCGAGGGCGGCGACGGTCCAGTCGGTGGCCTCGAGGACGGCGAGTTGCTCGGTGGCGAAGGCCAGCGTCTCTTCGAGCGTGCGCTTCTTGGGCAGGAAGACCTCGGGCCCAGGCAGGATGTTGTCGGCGAAGAAGAAGTGGGTGAGGTTGCCGAACTCGCCCAGGGTCTCGATGCGGGTCTGGACGAGGGTGGCGATCTCGCGCAGGTACTGGTCGGAGAGCACGGTCGAGCGCAGGGCGGTGAAGAAGGCCTCGGCGGCGAGCGCGCGCAGGTACTCGGCGTTGAGCCACTTCAGCTTATTGAGGTCGAAGACGGGTCCGCCGAGGCGGATGTTGGGGACCTCGAAGCGAGCGATCATCTCGTCGAGCGAGAAGATCTCGTTCTCCTTGGCACCGTTGACGATCTCGACCGGGGTGGGCGAGGGCATGCCGCCGCCCATCAGGCCGAGGAAGTTGATGACGGCCTCGGGCAGGAAGCCGGCCTGGCGGTAGTAGACGAGCGAGACGGGGTTCTTGCGCTTGGAGATCTTGCTCTTGTCGAGATTGCGCAGCAGCGGCATGTGCCAGAAGCGCGGCTGGGGCCAGCCGAAGGCCTGGTAGAGCAGGACGTGCTTAGGGGTGGAGGAGATCCACTCCTCGGCGCGGATGACGTCGGTGATGCGCATGAGGTAGTCGTCGACCACGTTGGCGAGGTGGTAGGTGGGGAAGCCGTCGGACTTCATCAGCACCTGGTCGTCGACGTTGTTGTGGTCGAAGGTGATCTCGCCGCGGAGCTCGTCGCGGAAGGTGGTGGAGCCTTCGGTGGGAACCTTCATGCGGATGACGAAGGGCTTGCCGGCCGCGATATTTGCTTCGATCTCGGTTACAGAAAGATTGCGGCAGGTGCCGGGGTAGCGAGGCGGTAGCTTGGCGGCCATCTGCTGCTTGCGGGCGGCTTCTAACTCATCCGCGGTGCAGAAGCAGCGGTAGGCGGTGCCGTTGGCGAGCAGAAGGTCGGCGTGCTCGCGGTAGATCTCGGTGCGCTCGGACTGGCGGTAGGGTCCGTAGGGGCCGCCCACGTCGGGGCCTTCGTCCCAGGTGATGTTGAGCCAGCGGAGGGCGTCGAAGATCATCTGTTCGGAGGTGGAGACGAAGCGGGCACGGTCGGTGTCCTCGATGCGGAGGACGAACTTGCCGCCGCGCTGGCGGGCGTAGAGGAAGTTGATGAGGCCGATGTAGGCGGTGCCGACGTGCGGGTCGCCGGTGGGCGACGGGGCGATGCGGACGCGGATGGTCTGTTCTGTCTGAGCGGTCTGTAGGGTCATGGTTGCCAACATTTAATGTTAGCAGGGCTCAGAGAACGGGGATCGGGCGCGCGCGGCGTGCCCACAGCTGGAGAGGGGCGGTGTGGGCACCGGGAAGGCGCAGGGATGCTAGCGGCCGTCGCCGTCGCGGTCCACTTCGCCGGTGCTGGCTGCCTTTTGCCCGGCCGGGCTGATGGGGACGGTGGCCGCGGGAGTGGCGGCGGGGGTGGAGGCCGGTTGTGGGGCGGCGACGGGCTTTTGCAGCTGGACCGGAGCCTGCGTTGTGGCGGCGCCGCTGATGGGTGCGATGCTCATGGTGTGTCTCCTTTGCCATGGTGATCGGCAGGCGGCGAGGAAGCATGAGGGTTTTGCGATCGAGGAAGAACCGTCGTGCAGAATCGGGACTCCCTTGGTGGGTAGGGTATTCTCGGTTTTGGAGGCGCTGCCTGGTTTGTGTCCGGCAGGGCCTCGACTTGGATTTTGAGGCTGCAGTTGGGCTCAGGAAAGAAGCAGATGATCGAAACCGAAACAGTCAGCCTGACGGTCGAGCAGTGTCGCTGGTTTTATGCGGAGGAGCTTCGCGTCGTCGCCAACCTTGCCTCCGCTGCGTTGGTCGGGGCGTTTGCCCGGGTCGAGCGCGAGCGCTACATGGGACAGCCGCCGTGGCAATTCTCCTCGCAGGCGCCGAACCGAGGCATGTCGTATCGCACGACGGAGGAGGTTCGCGATCTCTATCACGACATCTTCATCGCGCTGAAGAGCGAGAAGTTTCTGAACAACGGTCTGCCCAGTGTTCTGGCGGGGTGTTTGGACAAGCTGAATCTGGCCCCGGGCCAGCGCGTGCTTCATATCGGCTGCGGCAGCGGCTACTATACGGCGATCATGGCTGAGGTGGTGGGGGCGGAGGGAGCCGTGGTGGCGGTGGAGCTTGAGCCTGAACTGGCGGAGCTGGCTGCGGCCAATCTGAAGGACTACGCCAACGTGACGGTGGTCAACGGGGATGGAGCGGCGCTCGCGCCTGCGCCCTCCGACGTGGTGATGGTCAATGCCGGAGTCACGCACCCGCATCCGGCGTGGCTGGAGTGCCTGGCGGTGGGTGGAACATTATTGCTGCCGCTGTGTGTCGGCGAGCCGGGGAACGCGGGCAAGGTACTGGCGGTGCGGATTACCCGGCAGGCGGCGGGCTTCGCGGCGGATATCCACTCGATCTTTGCGCTGTACTCGAGCCCGAGTCTGCGCGATCCGGCGATGCAGGAGCTGCTGTTCCAGAGTGTCGAGACGCGCAAGATCGCTGGTTTGAAATCAGTGCGGGTCGAGCCGCACGAGCAGACGGAGAGTTGCATCGTGCACGCGCCGGGGTTCTGTTTGAGCGCGGCGGCGGTGGGCGCGTCGGCTTAGGGCGGCGGGGCTATACTGGCGGCGGCCCGGAGGTGTGCGATGGCGAGTTCGGTGGCGATGAACGAGGCGCAGAAGCATCTTCCGGAGCTGCTCGTCCGGGTGGAGCGCGGGGAAGAGATCGTCATCGAGCGGGACGGCCGCGCGGTGAGCAAGCTGGTTCCGGGGGCCGCGGTGGATCCGCGGCGGGAGAGGCGGGTTGGGGGGCAGAACCTGCTCGGGGTTGCGTATATTGCGCCGGATTCTGATGAGCCGATGAGCGAGGAAGAGCTGAAGGAATGGGGATACTAGCGATGGCCACGGTGTGCACATCTCGGAGGCCGAGGCGGCTGCCGATTTTGCCGGCGAAGGTGCGGGCTGGGGCTGAGGTGTTGATCGAGAGCGCGCAGGCGCCGGTGGCGACTGTGGTTGAATGTTCCCGTAGTTTTGAGTTTTTCCGTGAGTAGGGGAATAAGGAGTTCATCGACCTTTGCGGTCGATAGTTTCCCTACAAGCGAGGCCGCCTAAGAAGTTCGTCCAGGATGTGTCGTCATATTTTCGAATTGAATCGCCCGCCTGCTACAGCTCCATCGCGAACTGGTGGTTGGGGGCGTAGGGGTTTGGTTTGGGCTCGGTGGCGAGGTCGAGGATGAGACGTTCGAGGACGAGGAGCTTGTTGGCGGGGCTGGAGCGCAGCTCGAGGTCGGCGCGGGCTACCAGGCGGATGGCGCGGGTCAGTTCGCGGCGGGATTTGTAGCGGCGGGCCTGGCGGATCAGGTCCTCGGCGGCGAAGGGCGGCATGCGGAAGCCCTGCCAGAGCACCTGCCAGATGGCGCGCGAGTCGCGCACGTTCTTTTCCGAGATAATCAGCATCTGGCGGAAGGTGCGGGCCAGCATATAGAGATGCCCGATGGCGGCGTCCTCGCCCCCGTCGGAGGCGTTGAGCAGGCCGTGCAAGAGGGCCAGGGCGCGGGGGCGGTCCTTCTGCGAGATGGCGTCGGTGAGTTCGTAGAGCGAGCGCTGTTTGGCGGCGAGTACCATGGTCTCCACGTCGCCCAGGGTGACGTGGTTGCGGGCGATGGGGGCGGTCTCGGCGCTGGGGGAGGAAGACAGAAGCGGGTCCTCGTCGCGAAGGATGACAGAACTATTTGTTGGCGCGGCGAGCGGGGCGGAGACGTAGAGCAGCAGCTTTTCGAACTCGCTGGCGATCAGCATCATGTCGGCGCCGAGGGCGTCGACCAGCTGGCGGGCGGCGTCGGGGTCGAACTTGATGTTACGGGCTTGGGCGGACTCGATGATCCAGCGGTTGGCGTCGGCCTCGTCAACGCGGGCCAGCTCGACCAGGCCGCAGGCGTCGCCGAGAGTCTCGCGGATGCGCTCGTAGCGCTCCTTATCCTGCATGTCCATCTTGCGCAGGTCGGTGGGGATGCGCAGGTGATCGGCGACGAAGACGAGCAGCGCCTGGGGGTTGGGGGAGCGGAAGTAGGCGTCGATCGCCTCGAACTCGGGCTTCTTGCTGCCGCGGCCGTAGAGGTTCTTCAGGCCGCGGATGAAGAAGACCTGAAAGGGAGCCATGAGCGACGGGGTCTGGGCGCGATCGAGGATCTCGAAGAGCGAGGTCTCGGTGAGGTCGAGATTGTGCAGACAGAAGTCGCGCAGGCCGGGGTCGGGCATGAGGGTGTCGAGCACGCCGCGGCGGCAGCGATCGAAGAGGAAGATCTCGTCGCCGATGAGGACGTAGCCGGGACGCTGGGCAGCGGTGCCGAGCTCGCTCAGGAAGCGGTCGGAGGCGGCGAAGGAGCGGATGGGCGGACGGGCCGCGGGCTGGGTACTCATAGGGACTCCAGCATGTTCTCGACGATGGTGTGGGCGAAGTCCTGGGCGATGCGGCGGACGGCGGGCGAGTCCTCCTGGATGAAGCCGTTGAGATCCTGGGTTGACTGGTACTGGTCGCGGAAGGGGAGGGCGTCGTTCTGGTAGAGGATGCGGCCGTCGCGGGCGGTGAGGACAACCTTGGCGGTGATGGTGACCAGGTAGCTGGCGGTCTGTCCGCTGGTGGAGTCGTAGGTGAGCGGGGTGATGGACTGGGTGAGGATGGTGCCGGTGAGATGGGCGTCGGCGTCGGCGTTTTCGCCGTTCAGGATGCGGTAGCTGGTGCGGCTGTTGAGCTCGCGGATGACGGCCTGGGTGAAGACTGTCTCGGTGTTGTAGTTGAGCACGTGGGTGGCGAAGATGGGCACGTCGATGGTGCGCACGCCGCCGGGAATGTGGCTGGCGGCGCCGACGGCATGATAGCCGCAGCCGGCAAGCGCCAGCGGGGCAGAGAGCAGGGTCGCGGTCAGGAGGCGGCGCAGTGTGGTCGAGAAGGGCGTCATCATGCCGGTAGGTCTATTGTCGCACCGCTTGGACGAGCGCGGGAGAGGTTTGCACAGGGGAGGCCGGCGGATTGCCGTCAGGCTATTTTCGCGGGCTGGGCGCCATCCAACTAGGAAGCATCAGGCAGCACGGAGCAATCGCGAGGAGCAGGACCGCCGAGGACTGGACTTCGGAGCGGGCCGGCTCATACCAAAAGCGGCACGAATGCAACCAGAAACCAGGAAATCAAAGGGGCTCTGTTATGTATCACCACGTGAAGAAGTTGATGTATACGGTGAATATCGGGACGCCGGATGTGAGGTTCGGCAATATGCTGCTGGAGCAGTTCGGCGGCGCGAATGGCGAACTGGCGGCGGCGATGCAGTACACGATTCAGGGCTGGAACTGCGTCGACGATCTGGGCCGGCGCGATCTGCTGCTGGATATCGGGACCGAGGAGCTGAGCCACCTGGAGGTGGTGGGGGCGCTGATCCGCATGCACCTGGCGCCGCTGAAGTCCAAGCGGGAGGGGGCGGAGGCCGATCCTCTGGTGACGATCGCGGGCGGCGGCGGGGTCGGGCTGTTCGACTCGGCGGGCAGGGCGTGGACGTCGCAGTACGTGCAGTGCACGGGCGAGCTCGACGTCGACCTGCGCAGCAATATCGCGGCTGAGGCGCGGGCCAAGATCGTGTATGAACGGCTGATCGACCATACCGACGACCCGGGATCGATCGACACGCTGCAGTTCCTGATGACCCGCGAGATCACGCACATGAAGGCATTTTCGGCGGCGCTCGAGAGCCTGGAGAAGAAGCCGTTCTCGATCGGAAGACTGAAGCCGACGGCGGGCATCGTGGACGAGTACCTCAATGCGTCCACGGGCGACGGGAGCGAGGGCGACTCCGACATGCGCGGGCCGTGGTCCACGTCGCACGGGCTGCGTGTGGTCGATGCCAACGGCGGCCTCGGAGATGGGCTTTCGGTGCGCGACATCAAGGGCAAAATCCCCGGGGAGGATCGCGGGAAACAGGACGAGGCGCCCAAGGCGACGACCGCGCGAGCGGCGAGGGCGGCCTAAGGCGAGCTAAGCAACCCCCATTGCTCCGTCGATCGCGAGCATCTTTCGCCTGCGACGGACGGAGCAATGGGGTTGCAGGTGATAAAGGGAGAAAGCGGTCAGCGCCCTGTGGGTGGGGGCGTGATGGAGGCTGTGGTGGTCGGAGCCGAGATCGAGGCTGGAGCCCCAGGCTTCGTATTCCCTGGCGCCGGAGCGTACTTCGAGGCGCACTTGGCCTGCAGCTGGGTGGCATGGAAGACGCCGTCGTGGCCGTAGGTTCCCACGGCGAGCGCCTGGGCGTCGTCCTTGAAGGTGTCCGGCGGCGGCTCCGATCCCTGATAGGAGACCTGCAGCAGCTTGCCCTGCTCGATCAGCTGGAAATTTGCACCCGCGCCGATGCGGTGGATGCTCCCGGGAGCCACGTTGCCGGCGACGCGCAGATGCCGCGTGTACGCCTTGGCCCCCATCGTCTGAAGCTCGGAGATGGTGACGTAGTACTGTTTGGTGTCGTTCGCTCCGGTGATGGAGAGATACGCGACCGTGGCCACGATGATGGCGCTGGCGAGGATGATCTTGACGGGGCTTTTAGCCGGAGTACTCATAGCAATTAGTAGTTTACCCCTTGCGGCCCGGGCTGAAAGGGGGATTGCTGCGGCGGCGGCGATCGAGTGTGCGGTTTGCGGACAGCAATGGGTTGGAGAACCCAAAACGGTGAAGCGAGCGGCGTATACTCACTGAATAAAACCCATACAGGGTACAGCTTAGGAAGCAGGGGAAACATCATGAGCGGCCACAGTCACGAGACGAACGCAAATGGGACGAGCCAGAGTGCCAGCAGCAACGGCACGGGCAACGACTATAAAGTCCCGACGCCGCGCGCGGAGTGGATCGTCAAGCGTCGCGCCGAGGCCGAGCGCACGGGCGACACGAACATGAGCCAGATGCACTTTGCGCGCAAGGGTCTGATCACCGAAGAGATGGCCTACATCGCGCACAAGGAGAAGATCTCGCCCGAGCTGGTGCGCTCCGAGGTTGCCAAGGGGACGATGATCATCCCGGCGAACATCAATCACCCCGAGCTCGAGCCGATGGCCATCGGGGTGGAGTCGCTGTGCAAGATCAACGCCAACATCGGCAACTCGGCGCTCTCGTCGAACGTGGACGAGGAGCTGCGCAAGCTGCATACCGCCGTCCACTTCGGCGCGGACACGGTCATGGACCTGTCCACCGGCGGCGATATCCCGATGATCCGCGAGCGGATTCTACGCCACTCGCCGGTGCCGATCGGAACGGTGCCGCTCTATGAGGCGCTGAGCCGGGTGAAGAAGGTCGAGGACCTGAACATCGACCTGTATCTCGAGGTGATCGAGGAGCAGGCGCAGCAGGGTGTCGACTACTTCACCATCCACGCCGGCGTTCTGATCCAGTACATCCCCATGGTGGCCAAGCGCATCACCGGCATCGTCAGCCGCGGCGGCGCGATCTTGGCGCAGTGGATGACGGCGCACCACAAGCAGAACTTCCTCTACGAGAACTTCGATCGCATCACCAAGGTGATGGCCAAGTACGACGTCAGCTACTCGCTAGGCGACGGCCTGAGGCCGGGCTCGGTGGCCGATGCCAGTGACGAGGCGCAGTTTGCCGAGCTGAAGACGCTGGGCGAGCTGACGCGGCAGGCCTGGAAGTCCGACGTGCAGGTCATGATCGAAGGCCCCGGCCACGTGCCCATGGACAAGATCAAGGAGCAGGTGGATAAGGAGGTCGAGCTGTGCGACGGCGCTCCGTTCTACGTGCTGGGGCCGCTAGTCACCGACATCGCTCCGGGCTATGACCACATCACCTCGGCCATCGGCGCGGCGATGATCGGCTGGCATGGTGCGGCGATGCTCTGCTACGTCACGCCCAAGGAGCACCTGGGGCTGCCGAACGAGAAGGACGTCAAGGACGGCATCATCGCCTACAAGATCGCGGCGCATGCGGCCGACATCGCGCGGCACCGCCCGGGCGCGCGCGACCGCGACGACGCCATCTCGCACGCTCGCTATACCTTCGACTGGGACAAGCAGTTCGCGCTCTCGCTCGATCCAGACACGGCGCGTAGCATGCACGACGAGACCCTGCCCGACGACTACTACAAGGAAGCGGCGTTCTGCAGCATGTGCGGCCCGAAGTTCTGCAGCATGAACTGGTCGAGCAAGGTGGACAAGTTCAACGAGCAGGAGTACGGCCTGAAGAAGCCGGACCTGACCCAGATCGTGACCGAGCAGATGGCGCTGCGCGGCTAGAGCGTCCCTTCCCAGAAACCGTTCGTCCAAACGAAGAAGGCTATCGCGCTGGCGATAGCCTTCTTCTGTTTACAGCACAGCCCGGTGGTTTACTTAGCTGCGGCCTCGAGCACCGCCGCCGCGCGGTTCAGCGCATCAGCCAGCACCGCGAGCTGCGCGTTGGCACGCGCTGCATCGGGGGCGCTGATGGCCTCGGTCACTCCGGGAATGACCACGGCGGCGTAGCCGGTGTACTCGCCGGGGGCATAGATGGTGTGCCGGAACCAGGGTCGCTTGGGCAGTCCTTGCGGGTTGAGTAGCGCCTCCTCGGCATCGCGCAGCGCTGCGTTGAGTGCGGCGAGATTGCCTGCAGGCGCAGTCTGTCTAGCATAGATTGCCGTTCCCGCAGCCGCGAAGCGCTTAGCGGCGGCGTGGGCGGGCTCGAAGTCCAGCGAGAGCTTTGCCTTGGCCGCGTCCAGCTCGGCGTTGTCGAGGTAGCCCACCACCGATTGGCCGTAGAGCTTGTAGTCGTAGGGCAGTACATCGGCATCGGCCATGTGCAGAATCTCGAGACCGAAGACCCGAGCCTGCTGCTGCTCGTAGACGAAGGTGGGATCGGCAAACTTCGTAAACCAGTTGTAGTTGTCGAAGACCGAGTGGTAGACGCCGTACGGTCCATCCGATCCGATGTCGGTCGCGGGAACTCCCAGGTGCTGGATGAAGGGGGTGTAGTCGGATCCCGAGCCGAGGTCGCCGACGTGGACGCCCTGCTCGGCGCCCTGGGCGCGGTTGGTGGACAGGCGGCGGCTGGAGCCCTCCTCCTGCTCGCTCTGCCCCTTGCTCCAGGCGTCATAGACGGTGCCGCCCTGTGGACTGGGAACCTGCTGGGTGACCTCGCGCACGAACTGCTTCAACGACGGCACGGCGGAGGCGTTGAACGACGGCCCGGAGACGCCTACGTCGGTATTGAAGTAGGCGACGGCGTGCCGCAGCTGGTCGGCGTGCTGCTCGGCCCACTCGGTCGATCCGATCAGGCCCTCCTCCTCGGCGTCCCAGGAGGCGATGACGATGCGCCGCTTCGGCCGCCATCCCTGCTTCAGCAGCTCGCCCAGCCCGTGCACCGACTCGAGCATGGCGGCGGTGCCGGAGTTGGGATCGACCGCGCCGTAGACCCAGGCGTCGCGATGGTTTCCAGCTACGACCCAGTTGTCCTTCTGCGCCGGATCGCTGCCCTCGATGCTGCCGATCACATCCCAGATGACGCGCTGCCGGATGTCCTGCTCGAGGTGCATGTGGACGGTGACCTTATCCGAACCCTCCGCTCCGCCCAGGTGGTAGGTGAAGGGAAGCGCGCCCTGCCACTCGCGCGGCGTCGGCTTGCCGCCCAGCGCCTGCAGGATCGGAGCGGCATCCTTGTAGGAGAGCGGGTTGGCGGGGATGCTGGACTGGTTGTCCTGCAGCTTGTCGGCGGGAATGCGCTTCGAATCCGGCAGATCCAGGGTGGAGGCGACGCCCGGTGTCTGCGGGTCGCCGGGATAGATGGGCAGGAACTGCACCGAGCCGCGCTGCACCGCGGACTCCGGACGGTACGGTCCCTTGGGATACATATCGCCCTTGAAGTAGCCGTCGTCGGCGGGGTCGGAGTAGATCAGAACGCCCTTGGCGCCGTACTGCTGCGCGATGTAGACCTTGACGCCGCGGAAGTTGGCGCCGTAACGCACGAGCACGATCTTGTCCTTGACACTGACGCCGAGCTCGGCCAGCTTCTTGAAGTCGGCCAGGGTACCGTAGTTGGCGTAGACCACCTCGCCGGTGACGTCGCCCGAGGGGCTCGATCCGTTGAATGCGGGCAGGATGCGAGGATCGTTCTGGAAGGGATCGCCGCCGTCCTTGTTGGGATCGACGTGCTCGGGAGTGGGCCCGGACATGAGCTTCTTGCCGCTGGCGTCGAAGGCCTCGATTTCGATCTTCACCGGCTTGTTCATGAGAACGCGGTAGGGCGTGATGGTGGTTTCGAGCCCGGCTGCCTTGAACTTTGCGGCAACATACTGCGCGGTCTTGTAGTCCTCGGGCGAGCTGGCCCAGTGCGGCTCGGCGGTCAGGGTCTTCAGGTGCTCGCCGGCTAGCTTGGGGTCGGGCACGGCCAGGAAGATGGAATCCCACTTGGCCTGCTGGGTAAAGTCCTGGTAGCCGAAGACCTGCGGAGTGGCAGGAGCGGGCGTCTGAGCATAGAGCGGAAGAGACAGGAAGAGAGCGGAGGCGGCCAGGGGGAGCAGCGAGGCGGCGCAGCGTGCGGAGGTGCGTGCAGAGGTAACTCGTGCCGGGGCCGTTGGTACAAGAGTCGTGCGTACAGGGGTCAAAGTGATTCGCCTTTATGGGATTGAAGTAGGTAAATCGGGTGCTGCGGCATAGGTTAGAAGCTGGGTTAGACCACCGGCAGGGTGCAGAAGCGGCAGGGGCTGGCGGCGAGCGGGATATCCGACAGGCACTGCGGGCAGGGCCGGGTGGTGGGATCGGGTGCAGGCCCGCTGATTCTGCGCATCAGGTACTGCACCGGCAGCACGATCAGGAAGTACACCACGCTGGAGGTGATGAGAAACGACAGCACGGCGTTGAGGAAGCTGCCCACGTGGATGGGCGTGCCGCGCAGGTAGAGGTCAAAGTTCGAGAACTCCTGCTTGCCGGTGATGGCGGCAATCATTTGTCCGAGAACGTCCTTGGTCAGAGAGGTAACGACGGCATTGAAAGCCGCGCCGATCATGACGGCGACCGCCAGATCGACGACGTTGCCGCGCAGGATGAAATCGCGAAAGCCTTTAAACACGGTCAACCTCCAGGTGCTTGCAGAGTCCAGGTGTTTGCTGGCTAGTAGCCCAGTGATGCTGTCCGTTTGGCAGAGTATACCAGCGCCTGCGGCTAATGCGCCGCCGTTAGCCAACGCGCGTAAGGGTAGAGCAGAAAGACGAAGATCAGCGCCAGTGCCATCAGGTCCATGTAGATGCAGAGCAGAACGCCGCCGTGGTAGAGGCTCCAGCGACGGCGCATGCAGCGCACTGTGTCAACCGTTCCCAGCAGAGCAAACAGGGCGGGGAATAGCAGCAGCAGGGTGGGGCGGTTGTGGGGGAAGTCGGCGAGCCGAAACGCCGCCGCGAGGCTCACCAGGACAAGCAGATTGCTGCGCACCAGGGAACACTGCCGCGGATTGAGCAGGGCGGAGATCACCGCACCATTATCCGCCTATCCGCGGAAGGAGCAAGCGTCGTGCCTCGACCGTAAGGTTGCATTGTTTTTCCTGAGTCACGCCCGCCAGGACCGGCTCGCCTCTGCCGCATCTAAGCAGAAGGAGTGGAAATATGACGCTCTCGTATGACGAAGATAATGATGTTCTCTATGTCGCGTTCGCCCATCCCGAGGGTGGCGTGCGTTACGTCGAGACCGAACGAGGGGATGTTCTGCGCTACTCAAATGAAACGAATGCGATCGTGGGTATGACGATCCTGTTCTTCGCGGATCGGTCCCGGCGTGGCGAGACGATTGAGGTTCCAGAGGTAATCAAGCTAGGCACCCCGAAGGGTGCCTAGCTGCGATGCTTACACGCCAGCTAAGGCTGGCTCGCGCTGCGCCGCCATCTCGCGGATGGCCGCGACGTAGTCGCCGCGTAGAACGCCGCGCTCGGTGATGATCGCGGTGATGTACTTGGCCGGGGTCACGTCGAAGGCGGGATTCTCGATGCCCACGCCGTGCGGCGTGATCTGCTTGCCGTTCGAGTGGGTGACCTCGCGGGCCGAGCGCTGCTCAATGGGGATGCCGGCGCCGGTGGCGGTGGCGAGGTCGATGGTCGACCAGGGAGCGGCCACGTAGAACGGGATGCCGTGCTCCTTGGCGAGGATAGAGACGCCGTAGGTGCCGATCTTGTTGGCCGTATCGCCGTTGGCGGCGATGCGGTCGGCGCCGACGATGACCGCCTGAATCCGTCCCTGCGCCATCAACGAGGCTGCCATGTTGTCGCACAGCACGGTGGTGGGGATGTTGTCCTTCATCAGCTCCCACGCGGTCAGGCGCGCGCCCTGCAGGAAGGGCCGGGTCTCATCGGCGAAGACGTCGATGTTGTGGCCGCGCTCGATCGCCGCGCGGATCACGCCCAGCGCCGTGCCGTAGCCGCAGGTGGCCAGCGCGCCGGCGTTGCAGTGGGTTAGCACCGTGCCTTCCTTAGGCAGCAGCGCGGCGCCGTGAGCGCCCATCTGCTTGCAGGCGGCGATGTCCTCGTCGTACATGCGGCGAGCCTCATCGACCACCGCCTGTTTGATCCGCGCGATTGAGATCCCCGGCTGCGCCGCCAGAGTGTTGTAGAGGTCGCGAATGCGGCCGATGCCCCAGAACAGATTGACGGCGGTCGGCCGCGTGCTCGCCAGCAGATCGCAGATTACCGCAACCTCGGCGGTCAGAGCGTCGAGCGTCGTCGCCGTGCTCCGCTCGATGCCGATGGCCACGCCCATCGCGCCGGAGACGCCGATGGCCGGCGCGCCGCGCACGATCATGTCGCGAATCACGGTCGCAACCTGCTTGTAGTCGGTCGCGAGGACGTAGGTCTCCTCCAGCGGGAGCTTGGTTTGATCGAGAAAGTTAACGCCTTCGGGCAGCCATTCGAGGGTAGGAATCATGTCTCTCTCAGTCTACTTGGTCTGGCCGGCTTTGAGGCCGATGTGAGCCGCCCGGACGTCGCTGGCGGTGAAGACGGCGACGAACGGAGCGCCCTGAGCTGCGGCCTCGATGGCGGCGCGGCCGCCCTGCTCGCGATCGACCAGGCAGAAGACGCCGGCGACCTGCATGCCGGCCTCGCGCGCGGCCTCGATCGCGGTAATGGTCGATCCGCCGGTGGTGCAGACGTCATCCACGATGACCACCTTCGCGCCCGGCTTGAGGAAGCCTTCGATGCGCCGGCCGGTGCCGTGGGTCTTCTCCGCCTTACGGACGAGGAAGCCGTGAATGAGCGACGGCTCGGGGCCGGGGTCCTGGTCGGCCTCGAGCTCGAGCGCGCTCGACAGTTCGAGGATCTCGGCGTAGTCGGCCGCGGCCCAGGCGCTGGCGCTGGCGACGTTCGAGACCAGCGGATCGGCGCCCATGGTCAGGCCGCCCACCGCCTCGGCCTCGGGGACGTGCTGGCGGATCAGGTCGTAGAGCACGAGTCCGGAGAGCCGGCCGCCCTCGGCGTGCAGCGTGGTGATGCGGCAGTCGATGTAGTAGTCGCTGCGGGCTCCGCTGGCGAGCAGGAAGTCGCCCAGCTTGAAGGAGTGGGTGGCAATGAGGTCGAGAAGGGCGGTGCGGCTGTCGGTCGGCATGTCTCTTCGATTGTAATTAAGCGGGGCGCAACATTTTTTTCGCCGGTTTAGCAGCGGCTAGGGCGCGGGGGGAAGGCGCTTAAAAATCGAGGGGCTGCCCGGTTCGGCAGTCCCTTCATAGAAGGTTCGATCGTGGTCGGCGAGTGCCGGCTTCGGATGACCTTAGTTGAGGCTGTTCCATATGGCCAGCTGCTCGGCATAGTTGCGCTCGACATCGAGCTGCCGGACGACGGTGACTCCGTTCTGGCCGAGCAGGAAGGTGGTTCCGGTGTCGCGGCGGGCGACCTGCCTGGTGACGCTTGGGACCGTGGCCAACACCCGAGGCGCGGACTGCGTCTCTACGACCTGCACTGAGCGGGCAGACATGGCAGGCGCTGCGATCGGCTGGGGCCTCTGGTTGCCGGTCTCGAAGCTGGACGCGAGATAGCCGGAGTTGCCGAGCAGCTCGGTGTCCGAGGCGGCCGGAGCATTGAGCATGCTCAGGCGAGGCTTCCTGGCCTTGCGCAGATCGAGCAGGGCGCTGCCGGAGCCGTCGCGGAAGGCGATCAGCTCGCTGGTGCCGATCGTGCGGACAAAGTCATAGCTGCCGTGCGTTCCAGTCTCGACCGACGCCGCGAGCTTAATGTGAGCAGGGTCGGTGACATCGAAGACCGAGAGCAGAGCGCCTTGCTGCTGCTCGACATAAAGGTAGGCGGAGCCGTCGTCGTCGGCGCGCAACAGGAGGTCCTGCGCATCGTTGGTGGCGGTGTTGGCGGTCAGCGGCTGCACTACGAGATTCGGCTTGACCGAGGCGTTGGCATGATTGACGAGCGTGGCCAGGGCTAGCGTCGCGCTTAGGAGGGCGGTCTTGGTTGTGAAGTTCATTGCGGTGTTCCTTTCTCATTTACAAGACTGGTCCTGCCGGAACGCTAAGTCCAAGTGGTAATTCTTATTGGGTATTAGCTAACTGCATGTGCCCGGCGAGGCCGCAGTGTGCTCTCGTCGCGACCTATCGCGACGAGAACCCGCGCAGCTGGATAGTCAGGAAGTTGGGGAAGGAAAAGCGCTACTGCGTCATCTTTTCAAGATGACGATATCCGCCGGTGGCGAAGAATAGGGTGACGAAGACGGACAGATTGTAACTGGCGTGAACCAGGGTAGAGCAGGCCACCGAGCGCGTTCGCACCCGCACCACGGTCAGCGCGAGCGAGACGAAGAAGAGCACGATCACCGCTGCCCACGCATGCGCAAGCTGCTCGGCGTGTAGCAGAGCGAACAGGATGCTGGTAAGGATGCTGGCGCCGACGGCGGCGGTCCGGCTGCGAAAGGTCAGGTTGTCGCTGTCCGCTCCGAGGCCAGCGGACCTGGCCTCCGCGAACAGATGCATATGCCGCGGCGGCTCCTTGCCGCGCAGCCTGGCGAGCGAGAAGTCAGAGAGATAGCGCAGCAGCGGACCGAGCCAGTCCAGCGCAATGGCGAAGGCGGGCAGCAGAAAGCCGCGAAACGACAGCTCCTCGAAGATCGGCGCCAGCGTGGTTCCAAACAGCGTCACCAGCCAGACATCGGAGCGCGAGCGGAAGAACTCGTCCATGGGGATGGACTTGGGCATGGGGATCAGGCTGGAGATCGCCTGCACCGTGAGCCCGAGCGCGAAGCCCAGCGGAAGCAGCCGGCCCGCAAGCCGCAGCGCCTTGCTCCCGTCCCAGTGCACGCCGGCGAGGAACCCGCGCCGCCAGAACAACGGAAATACCAGGAAGCAGAAGCCCAGCGTCGCGGAATAGGCAACAGCCATGGTCGCAATTTGCAGCTTAGGCTGCATCACAACCTGCGCGCTTGCCTGCATGGAGTGGCCGGCGCGCGGCGCAAGCAGGACAAGCTGACAGAGCAGCAGTACCAGCAGTGCAAAGCTGAGGAAGATCACCGCATGACCGATGTTGGGCACGCGCGCCGAGGGCGCCTGCCGCTCAGACCACGCCGACGGCGCTGGCGGCGGAAGACGATCGACATCGAAGGAATCGCAATCGGGCGCCCGTTCTGAGCCGGTGTCTGCACCGGGGTCTGGGCCGTGGGTGGATTCACGGTCCGGGGCTGGGGCTCGGTCTGGATCAAACGGATCGATCATGCTTTCCTCGGCCGTCCCACCGTCTTCTTTGCGGTCTTCGACGCGACCTTCTTCGTGCCCGTCTTCGCGACCGTCGCTGGCTGCGCAGCGGCGGCGGCGCGCCGTGCCGCGGGCACTCCCGTTTTCTTCTCTGGCGCGATGAACTTGGCCTTCGGCATGCGCTGCTTATCTGCCGCGGCGACGATGTCGAGCGGCTGCGCCCCGGCGAAGCTGGCGGCGCTCACCTTGCCGTTGCCGTTCGGAGTGATGGTCGCATAGTACTTAGCGAGGAAGCTGCCGGTGTGCGACTCCGCCACCGAGGCCACCTGCTCCGGCGTGCCGTGCGCAATCACGCGGCCTCCGCCCTCGCCGCCCTCCGGACCCATGTCGAGGATGTAGTCGGCGTTGCGGATGATGTCGAGATTGTGCTCGATGATCACAACGCTGTTGCCGAGATCGGTCAGCCGGTGCAGCACCTCGAGCAGCTTGCGCACATCGTCGAAGTGCAGTCCCGTGGTGGGTTCGTCGAGCAGATAGAGCGTGCGGCCGGTCTGGCGCTTGGAGAGCTCGCGCGCCAGCTTCATGCGCTGCGCCTCGCCGCCCGAAAGCGTGGTCGCCGACTGCCCCAAATGGATGTAGCCGAGGCCAACATCGACCAGCGTCTGCAGCTTGGCGTTGACCGTTGGAATGTCTTTGAGGATGGGCACAGCGTCGGCGATCGGCAGGTCCAGCAGATCGGCGATGGAGTAGCCGTTGAACTTGACTGAGAGCGTCTCCTGGTTGTAACGGCGTCCGTTACATATCTCGCAGAGCACATAGACGTCCGGCAGGAAGTTCATTTCGATGCGACGCTGGCCCTCGCCCTGGCAGGCCTCGCAGCGGCCGCCCTGCACGTTGAAGGAGAAGCGACCGGGCTTGTAGCCGCGCTCTCGCGACTCCGGCAGCATGGCGAACAGGTCGCGCATGGCGGTGAAGACGCCGGTGTAGGTGGCGGGATTCGACCGTGGCGTGCGCCCGATCGGGGACTGGTCGATCTGGATGACCTTGTCGAGCTGGTCGATGCCGATGACCGCGCCGTGCTTGCCCGGCTCCTCGCGCGAGCCGTACAGCTCCTTGGCCAGCGCGCGGTAGAGAATGTCATTGACCAGCGTGCTCTTGCCCGATCCGCTGACGCCGGTGACCACCGACATCACGCCCAGCGGGAAGTGCGCGGTGACGTCGACCAGGTTGTGCGAGTGCGCCTGCTCCACCGTCAGCCACTTGCCGGTCAGCGGTCGCGGCGCCTTGTCCGGCGTGGGCCGGGTGACGATGTCGATCTTGCCCGCTAGGTACTGGCCGGTCACCGACGCGGGATTGTCCATCACCTCCTGCGGGGTGCCGCTGGCGATCAGGAAGCCGCCGTTCTTGCCCGCGCCGGGGCCGAGGTCGAGCACGTAGTCGGCCTTGCGAATGGTGTCCTCATCATGCTCGACGACCAGCACCGTGTTGCCCAGGTCGCGCAGCGACTCGAGCGCGGTGATCAGCCGCTGGTTGTCGCGCTGGTGTAGACCGATGGACGGCTCGTCGAGCACATACAGCACGCCGCGCAATCTGGACCCGATCTGCGTCGCCAGTCGGATGCGCTGTCCCTCGCCGCCCGAGAGCGTCGCCGCCGAGCGATCCAGCGACAGGTAGCCCAGGCCGACGGCGGTCAGGAACTCCAGCCGCTCGATCACCTCGCGCTGCAGCCGGTCGGCGATGATGCGGTCGCGCCCGGTGAAGGTCATGCTACGAGCGCCGGTCAGGGCGCGCTCGAGCGAGAGCGCGGTGAAGTCGGCGATCGAGATCGCCTGGCCGCCGATCGGCACGGTCACGGCCAGCGACTCCGGCCGCAGCCGCCGCCCGTTGCAGCGCGGGCACGGGGTCGCGGACATGTACTGCATCATGTATTCGCGATAGCCCTCGGACTTGGTCTCCTCGAGGTTCGAGCGCAGGTAGCTGAAGATGCCGTGAAAGCCGGTTCGGCCGGCTTCGCTGCGCGGCGGACCGTAGAGCAGAAGGTCCTGGTGTGGCTTGCTCAGATCGGAGAAGGGCACCTTCAGATTGATCTTGTACTTGTCGGCCGCCAGCTTGATCAGGCGCAGCAAATACTGCGATCCCGACCCAGGCCCCATGGCGCCGTCGAGCAGCGGCTTCGACCAGTCGGTGATCGTCTTGGCTGGGTCGAAGTCGTAGATGCTGCCCAGGCCGTGGCACTCCGGGCAGGCGCCGTAGTTGGAGTTGAAGGAGAAGCTGCGCGGCTCCAGCTTGGGCACGTTGATGCCGCAGTCCGGGCAGGCCATCGAGGAGGAGTAGAGGGTCTCGTCCTGCTCGCGATTGGCGCCCTGAATGCCGATCAGCACCAGGCCGTTGGCCATCTGCAGAGCCTTGGCGACCGAGCTCTCGAGCCGCCGCGTATCCGGCTTGCCGTCCGGCCCGGGCTTGAGCACGATGCGGTCGACCACGGCCTCGACGGTGTGGTTCTTGCGCTTCTCGAGCCGCATACCCTCGGTCAGCTCGGTCATCTCGCCGTCGATGCGCGCGCGGAAGCCCTGCTGGTCGAGCGCCTCCAGCTCTTCGCGGAACTCGCCCTTGCGGCCGCGCACGATGGGCGCGTAGACGGTGATGCGCTCGCCCGGAGCCATCGCCACCACGCGCTCGACGATCTGGTCGGCCGATTGCCGCGATATGGGCAGCCCGCAGTTGGGGCAGTGCGGCTGGCCCACCGAGGCGTAGAGCAGCCGCAGGTAGTCGTAGATCTCGGTGATGGTGCCCACGGTCGAGCGCGGGCTGCGGCTGGTGGTCTTCTGCTCGATCGAGATCGCCGGTGAGAGGCCGTCGATCGCGTCCACATCCGGCCGCTCCATCTGATCGAGGAACTGGCGGGCGTAGGCCGAGAGCGTCTCCACGTAGCGCCGCTGGCCCTCCGCGTAGATGGTGTCGAAGGCGAGCGAAGACTTGCCCGAACCGGACAGACCGGTCACGACCGTCAGCGTATTCCGCGGAATGCTGACACTGATATTGCGCAGGTTGTGCTGGCGGGCGCCGCGAACCGTGATGTGAGTGATGCTCATGACATGGTGGGCCGGTATTGGGCCAAGCATTTAGGATACGGCATCCCGGCGCACGGGGCGAAGCTACCTCCTGCCGGGCCGCAATCCAATGCGGCAGCCCATGCGTAATGTGCCTGGAAGCTTAGCGGTAATCGCCCCGGATGCGCCCCGCGTACAACTCCGCCAACGCTTCCCGCCATCCACCGCAAAGGGTATCGGAATATGTACTACTTCCTCACAAGGGGTTCATCTTTGCCGATGAGGTATCTGCAACAATAAATCCGGTGAATCCTCTGCCCAAGGATGAGCATCGGGAGTTTCGCCTTCCAAGGAGTTCGTTTTGATTTCCATCGTTCTGGTTTGTGCGGTGCTGGCATCGTTGGCAGCAGGAGTTCTGGTCGCCTACATGCTCTGTCATCTCATGTTTGCACTGTTTCACACCCACGCGCGGCAGGTCGCGCTTAGCCGCGGTCCTGCGGCTCGCTCCCAGGTCACAGAAGGCTAGTTCGCGTCGGAGGAGGATGTGTGCGGCGTTCCGGGGGCTCACCCCGCGCCGGTCCTCTTCTTTTCCTATTGGAAGCCCCGTTCCCCGCTCTTCAGCACCGCAGTCCTCTCTCAGATGCCGGCTCACTGCGGAGGCGGTGCCGGTTGAGCATCCTGTTGTTGCTGCATCTGGCGCATGCGGTTGTACATCTGCTGCGGCCCATTGGGCGGCGTCGTGGAATTGTCCGGATTCGGGTTCAGCGTCGTATCCTCTGGGGCCGCTCCGGGCTGCGCATCGCCTGTTCCGGGTGCTCCGGGCCGCAACGGAGGTCGTCCAATGCCGCGCCGCAGAGGCCCCGCCTGCGGGGGCGGAGTCTGCTCAGGCACGGCCTCGGGCTCGGCCGGGCGCGGCGGAGCGGGATTGGGATTCGGCGCGGTCGGCCCGCCCACCCGCGGCGTCAGAATCAGCTCGGCCGGGCCGCGGGCTCCGCTGACCAGCAGCATGTTACTGCCAGTGCCGTCGAGCAACTCCGCCAGAACAGCCGCCTGCGTCGATGGGCCGTAATGTCCGAACACCCTCTCATCGGCCACCCGGCCGGTGACCTTCATCCCGGTCTTGCGAGCGATCTCCTGCAGAATCTCGTTCAAACTGGCGTCGCTGGCGGTCACGGACAGCTTCCCGCCGACGTAATCCACGTTCAATTCGTGCGCTGTAGTCGCCCGGCCGGACTGTGGAGCCGTTGCCGCTGGCCTCTGTGCCTGCGGCGTCTGCGTCTGTGCCCATAGCGAGGAACCCGCGCAGACCAGTGGCGTCAGCAGCAGCAGTGTCGCCGACGGGAGTTTCGTGCTCCAGGCAGACGGTCGAATTGGAGTGGTGATTTTCATTGGTCGAAGGTAGGACGGTTCGCTGTCCCTGAAGTAACCACTGCGGCCCGTCTGGCCGTGTCCTGCCCCATCTTGGGTCGGTCGAGACCCCCAGTCTAGACCCTTTGCGCGGTGAGCGACAGCCGTTCACCTTGTACTACACTTGCGAGGGTCCGTCCCGGGTTTCCCTGGCAGCCGCCATTTCCCCGGCTACCCAGCGTATTCCCAGGTGTAGCATCCATTCACGTCATGCGAGGGGGTTGAAATTAGATGTCGAACCGGATGCGACGAAACGCCTGCACACTCTTTCCGGCCTTGCTCTTGAGTCTCCTCCTGAGCCTGTCCGCGGCTCCGCCTCCGGCATCGGCCGAGACCTGCACCACTCAGTCCCAGATGGCGCCCGCGGAACGCGACAGCCTCGCTGCGGCTGCCCGCGTACTGGCGCTCAAGGTGCAGGCAAACGACATTGCGAGCCTGCGTCTGCTGGTGGAACCGGAGTACGACAAGGATCCCGGACCGATGACCCATCTGGTCGCGAGCGTCTCCCCCAAGCTGAAGGACGCCGAGTTGGTCGTCGAACAGGTCTACCTGCTCGATGCCACCGGCCTCAAACCCGGGATCGACGGAAAACCTTCCGACGCGGAGTTCTTCTGTTCGCTCAATAAGTCCCCGGCCCAGACCGACTTCCTGATTCCCGGGCTCCCCGCTGGCCGCTACGGCTTCGTCATCGTGTCCGGTGAGGGAACCAAGACCCCGTGGAGCCTCTCATTTCTCCTGCGTCAGGAGAACCGTAGCTGGCTGATGGCTGGCTTCTATCCCAAGCCGCTGACCGCGGCCGGACACGACGGCGTCTGGTACTGGACCCAGGCGCGCGAGCTGGCCAGCCAGAAGCGGGGCTGGAATGCCTACCTCTTCTACCACCAGGCCCAGATGCTGCTGCAGCCGGTCAATTTCATCAGCAGCACCAACCTCGACAAGCTCAAGAAGGAGACGGAGGCAGCCACACCGCCGGCGCTCTCGGAAGGCATCAGCGCCAACGCCCCCCTGGTGGTCAAGGCCGCTGACGGCACCGAGTACCGCTTCACCTCGTTCACCACCGACGACTCACTGGGCGGCGGCCAGCTCGATGTGGCCGTTCATCTCCAGGCGGATACGACCGGCGACTCCGACCCATCGGCTGCTCCTGCGAAGGGCAAACCGGCCCCGGCGCGGCTCTCGCCCGAGGCCCGCAACCGCAATGCCATGTCCGCTCTGCTGGCCGCCTATCCGGAGCTGCGCAGCCGCTTCCATGGTGTCTGGGTCTTCGCCGATACGCCGGGTCAGAACCCTGTTGTCACCGAAGCGGCGATGGCGGAGATCCACTGACTTTCCCATTTTCCCAACCGACTGATTCCCCTCCTGTTATCTTGGGTTCGGTTTCGCGACATGATACTTTCGTCTTGGTAAGGTCAATGGAGTGTTGCATCGAATAACCGGACCTGGCCACCTTCTCTCTCGAATATGCAAGCAAGGACACAATGAAGAAGCCAGAAAAGACACTTGCCCAGGCCATTGCCGAGCGGCGCGCCACGCCGAGCTTCGACGGATCTCCCATTCCTTCGGAGGACCTGAAGCAAATCCTCCAGGCCGGTCTCCAGGCGCCCAGCGGATACAACATGCAGCCCTGGCGGTTCATCGTCGTGCAATCGCCCGAGCAGAAGAAGCGCCTGCGCGCCGCCAGCTACAACCAGGCCAAGGTGGAGGAGGCCTCCGCCGTGATCGTGGCCTGCGGTGACACTGACGGCTGGCGCAAGGATCTCGACCTCATGCTGCAGCAGGGCCTCGCAGGCGGAATGCCCGAGAGCTACGCCGCGCAGGCGCGCAGCAGCGTCCCCAACTATCTCTCCAGCTTCTCCAGCGACAAGATGCACGGCTGGCTCAACAAGCAGGTCATGCTGGCGGTCAGCTTCATGCTACTCACCGCCGAGACGCTGGGCTACGACACCGCCCCGATGGAAGGCTTCGAGCAGGAAAAGGTGCACGAGGTACTGCGCCTGCCCTTGAGCTACTGGGTGGTCGCTCTGCTCGGGATCGGCCACCTCAAGGGGCCGGACAAGTTCGACGGCGGACGCTTCAACATCGCCCACACCGTCTTCAGCGAAGAGTTCGGCAAACCACTCAAGTAGTTGCGCGGCACTTCGGGCTACAGCTTCCGATTCCGACGACACGATGAACGGGATCAGGCCTAATCGAGTGAGGTCAACGTATCTATGAATACCGTTGTCAGGTTCTCTCCCTTCACTCGATTTGCCCAGCGCGCGAAGATCGCTCTGCTCCTGCTGCTGCTCATCGCGTTGGTCTCGGGGGCGGTCGTCTACCTGCAGCCGCTCTGGGTCAACGACCAGATCATCCGCCTGCGGTTGTGGAATCACGGCGTTAAAAGCCACTACGCCGAGGTCGGCGGCTATCGGGTGCACTACTTCGAGGCGCTGCCGCCGTTGGGGGCTTCGACATCGGGTGGGGGAGGCGGAACACCGCTGGTGCTGCTGCACGGCCTCGGCTCCCGCGGCGAGGACTGGGCTCCGTTGATCCCTGGCCTCGCAGCCGCGGGCTTCCACGTCTATGCGCCGGACCTGCTCGGCTACGGCCGCTCTGCCCGGCCCGATGTCGACTACTCGATCGGCCTTCAGGAGAAGCTGGTCGTGCAGTTCCTTGAGGCCATGCACCTCACCAACGCCGATGTCGGCGGCTGGTCCATGGGCGGCTGGGTCGCAGCGAAGCTGGCGCTCGATCATCCCGAACTCGTCCATCGCCTGCTGCTCTACGACAGCGCCGGCATCTACTTCCCCGCCACCTTCGAGGCCTCGCTCTTCACCCCCACGAACGAAGCCGGCCTCTTCCACCTCACCGAGATGCTCGATCCCAATCCAAAGCATATGCCGCCCTTCGTCGCTCGTGCCGCGGTCAATAAGCTGCAACATAACGCCTGGATCGTCCGCCGCGCGCTCGGCTCGATGACCGACGGCCACGACCTGCTCGACTTCCGCCTGGCCACGCTGCAGAGGCCAACACTGATCGTCTGGGGAAGCAAGGATGTCCTGATTCCGTTCTCAGTCGGTGAGACCATGCACCGACTCATCCCGAACTCGTCGCTGGACATCATTGATGGATGCGGCCACCTCGCGCCGGGGCAGTGCCCCAACTCCGCGCTGCAGGGCACCGTGGACTTCCTCAAAGCGCCCCAGCCCGCCGGCCACAGCGAACGCACTCTGCCCGGCCACTAGTGTGGCGAGTCTGAAAAGGTTCCACTAGCCGAGGGACGAAGGCCCGGCCTATACCAGCCTGGGGCAACGACCCAGGGAAGGTTACGGGTGAGTCTTGGTTATCGCATCTAGGTAGGCCAAGGCTTCAGCCTTGGCATTCAGCGCCACAAAGAACGAGGGGCTTTAGCCCCTGGGGTATGTCTTCCTTCGTGGTTGCCGCACGCAGTCGCGCGACTTACTCCTCTGCCTGCCACTGGTACGCCCCCGGCTGCGGCAGGCCGATATGTGCCAGTACCCGTTGCACAAACTGCAGCGCCATCTCGGCCGTGCTCTGCGGCTTGTTGTAGAGCGTCGGCATCACCGGGAAGATCACAGCGCCCGCGTCCGATGCCAGTTGCATATTGCGCAGATGAATGCGGTTGAACGGCGTCTCCCGCACGCACAGGATCAGCGGCCGGTTCTCCTTCAGGCAGACGTCCGCTGCCCGCTCGATCAGGCTGCTCGCCATCCCATGGGCAATCCCCGCCAGCGTGCCCATGGAGCAGGGAAGCACGATCATCCCCTGGGACGGATAGCTTCCACTGGCGATATTCGCGCCGATGTTCGCATCCGCGTGGTGTTGAATCTTCTCCGAGGGCGCGCCAATCAGCTTCTCCACCAGCTCCTTGCGACCGTGAATCTCCGTCTCCTCGGCGAGCACGCGCAGCGCGCTCGCCGACACCACCAGGTTGACCTTCCTCACCCGAGCATCGGCAGCCAGCGCCCGGAGCATCTCAATGGCATAGACGGCGCCGCTCGCGCCAGTGACGGCAAGCGTTAGGTTGTCCGGTGGGATTGCGGGAATACGCATCATCTGACGATTATCGCCGACAACCATCCACCGGCGCTGCGCGCGACCTTCCTTGCCGGCGGGTCGCTACGCGCGGGCCGCCGGAGGCCGTCCCAGGGCATAAGCTACCAGCGTCTGGCCGTGGCGGCCGGTGCTCTGCTCAAATGCCGCATTGCTCTCGGCCTCGAGCGCCGGAATCGCGGGGTCCAGCTCGCAGGCCGCGATCTCCTCCGTGCTGGCGTGGATATAGCAAAGCTCGCAGGTCGCGAGATTGTCCTCCTCGGTCCGCATGGGCGGGCCGAAGGTGCGGCACAGCACCGGCCGCACCGCATAGAGATCGCAGGTTCCGGTCGTCAGGTCGAGCGCGGGACAGGGCTCGTTGTTGGCGAACTCCTCGAAGAGCACCGCCTCCTCAAACGACTCGCCAAGCACCCCCGTCGCCGCATCGCCGGGAAACCATGGATCGAGCCGCTCGAGCGCCTCGGTCGCGCGCCGCCTCACCCGCTCGGCGCGTTCCCCGTCGCTCTGCTCGAGCGCGACCAGCCCGCGATAAAGACGATCGGCGTCCTCCTGTGCGATCGGGAAGACGCCGACGCAGCACTGCGAACAGCCCGGCTTGCAGACCAGATGGCCCCCGCTGCGGCGTGCCGCATCGGCCATCGCGGCGTCGACAATCTGAACGAGCCTGTCGGCCATCGTCTGAGTCCTTGCTTACTTCGTCTCGTTGAGCACGCGCGCGAAGATCGCATCCACGTTCGCGAGCTGCCGCGAGTAGTCGAAGGCCTTCGCCAGCTTCTCCGCGCTCAGACGGCTGGTGATCGCAGCCTCCTTCGCAATCTCGTCGCGGAAGACCAGCTCTTCCTTCCACGAACGCATCGCATGGCCCTGCACCAGGCGGTACGCGTCCTCGCGCAGCATCCCGGACTCCGCCAGATCGAGCAGCAGTTGCCCCGAGAAGATCAGCCCGCCGGTCGACTCCAGGTTCTTCAGCATGCGCGCCGGATACACCAGCAGCTTCTCAATCAAGGTTGCCGTCTTGGCCAGAAGATAGTCGGCCAGGATGGTCGAGTCGGGGAGGATCACCCGCTCCGCCGACGAGTGCGAGATGTCGCGCTCATGCCACAGCGCCACGTTCTCGAAGGCCGTCTGCGCGTTCGCCCGCACCACCCGCGCCAGACCGCTGATCTGTTCGCTGGTGATCGGGTTGCGCTTGTGCGGCATGGCGCTCGAGCCCTTCTGCTTCTCCGAGAAGAACTCCTCGGCCTCACGCACCTCGGTGCGCTGCAGGTGCCGCACCTCGGTCGCAATCTTGTCCAGCGTCGACACCAGCACGGCCAGCGTCGCCACATAGGCCGCATGGCGATCGCGCTGGACAACCTGCGTCGCCACCGCGACCGGCTTCAGTCCCAGATCTGCGCAGATCGCCTCTTCGTGCTCCGGCTTCAGGTGACCGAAGGTGCCCACTGCACCCGACAGCTTGCCCACCCGCAGGTCCTCGGCCGCCGCATCGAAGCGGGCCAGATTGCGCTCGATCTCCGAGTACCACAATAGGAGTTTCAGTCCGAAGGTCGTCGGCTCCGCGTGGATGCCATGCGTGCGACCGATCATCGGCGTGTGCTTGAACTCAATGGCGCGCTTCTTCAGCACCTCGGCCAGACGCACAATGCCCGCGCGAATGTGCGCCGAGGCCTCCTTCAGCTGCAGCGCCTGCGCGGTGTCGACCACGTCGGTCGAGGTCAGGCCGTAGTGCAGCCAGCGCGACTCCGGCCCGATGTGCTCGGCCACCGTGGTGGTGAAGGCGATCACGTCGTGCTTGACCTCGTCTTCGATGGCGTTGATGCGCTCAACGGTGAAGTTGCCGCGGTCGCGAATCGCATCGGCTGCCTCCTGCGGCACCAGGCCGGCGCGCGCCAGCGCCTGTGACGCCGCGACCTCTACCCGCAGCCAGCAGCGGTACTTGTTCTCATCGGACCAGATGCGGCCCATCTCCGGACGGGTATAGCGGGCGATCAATTGCGGCTCCTGAAAGTTCGGCTGGAATAATTTGGAAATGTACTGGGAAAGGGAAGGGGACTAGCCGGCGACACCGAACAGCTCGGCCATCTCGTCGTGCAAAAAACCCTCGCCCGGACGGTACGGCTGCACCCACTTGCCATCGATCACAAACTGCGGAATCGCCCGCTTGCCGACGTTCGCAATCACGTCCTCGGCCGCGCCAGGAACGCGCTCGATGTCGATCTCCTGGAAGGCGATGTTGTGTTTCGCGAGGAAGCGCTTCGCCTCGCGGCAGTCGCGGCACCATGCCGCAGAGTAAACGGTAAGATCCATCCCTCTATTTTACCTGCTCGGGCGGCCCTTGCCCCTGCCGGGCAGTCGCTCTACTGCTCGTGATAGCTCCGAATCAGCCCGCCATCGACGAAGTAGGTCGATCCCGTGACATACGCCGCCTCCGCCGAGGCCAGAAACAGCGCCACCCCGGCCACATCCTCCGGCTCTCCCATCCGCCCCAGAGGAATGGTGGCCAGCAGAGCCTCCAGCTTCACCTTGTCCGCCAGCAGTGCCGCGTTGATCGGCGTCTTGATCGCTCCCGGAGCGATATTGTTCACCGTAATCCCCATCGGCGCCAGCTCCACGGCCAGATTGCGCATCATCATCCGCATCCCGCCCTTCGACATGCAGTAGGTCGTAAAGTTGGGGAACGCCATATCCTCGTGCACCGAGCTGATGTTGATCACCGTGCCCGGCCTGCGCGCCTCCCGCAGCCGTCGCACAAACGCCTGGGTCAGAAAGAACGCGCCCTTCAGGTTCACATCGAGCACGGCGTCGTAGTCCGCCTCGGTGACCTCGAGCAAGACTCCCGGCTTCTCGATCCCGGCGTTGTTCACCAGGATGTCGCAGCTCCCCAGCTGCTGCCACGCCTGCTCGACCAGATTGGCGCCATCGGCGATCTTCGCAACGTCCGCCTGCACCAGGATCGCCCTTCCTCCTGCCGCCTCGACCTTCGCCTTGGTCTCCTGCGCCTGCTCGATGTGGCCGCGATAGTCGAGCACCACGCTCGCGCCCTCACGCGCGAACCGCTCCGCAATCGCAGCCCCGATCCCCGACCCCGAACCGCTGACAATCGCGACCCTCCCCGCAAGCCGCCCTGCCGCCATAGCCTTTGCCCCCTGTGCTGGCGATCCTGCCTAGCCGCACCCGCACCATCTGGCTGCGCCGTTTGCCTGCAGCGGCACCGTGGACCACACAGTAGCACACTCACGCTCGCGCGCCGCGCTATGAGACCGCTTCGCCGCTAGGACTTGCTCGCCCGCGCCGTCTTCACGCTCTTTCTTCCGGCTGTCTTACCGACCCTAGGCTTGGCCGCGGTCTTCTTCTTCGCCGCCGTTCGCTTCGAGTGCGTCCTCGCCGCCGGCTTGTCCTTATGATCCTTCTGCCCCTTGTGATCCTTCTGTTCCGCGATCAGCTCATGAAGAATTTCCTTGGCCTTCTCCAGCTCCGCGTGCCGCTCCTTCGTCAGGTTCTTGCCGCCGCGGTTGATGTAGTAGTTCAACATCCGCATTGGGCGAGACCTTCTTCGAGGCCAGCTCCTTGGCAATCGTCTCCGCGTCCTGCTTGAAGAGACCTTCCTCCGGATACGTGGACTCCGTATCCACCTTCGCGACCCATCGATTCACGGTCATGATCTGCCTCCCCAGTTCGCGCCGCCCGGATCCACGACCTGCCGGTTCGCGAACCCTCCGGTTTCACGAGCCGGGGTTCACGAACTTCGGGCCCGCGCAAACTTGGGATATTGGATGCCGGCGATCAGGAACGAACCAGCCGCCGCGCGCGAAAGAAGTTGGTCAGCAGCGCCCCGCACTCCTCCGCCAGCAGCCCAGCCTCGACCACAACCTTGTGGTTCAACTGGGGATGGTTCATCACGCTCAGCACCGATCCGCAGGCCCCTGCCTTGGGGTCGCTGGCCGCATACACCAGCCGCGCAATGCGCGCATGCAGGATCGCGCCCGCGCACATCGCGCAGGGCTCGAGCGTGGCATACAGCGTGCATTCCTCCAGCCGATAGTTGCCGAGCGCCTGGCCCGCCGCCCGCATCGCTACGATCTCTGCATGCGCGGTCGGATCGCTGTCCCGCAGCACACGATTGTTCCCGCGCCCCACGATCTCGCCCGCGCAGACGACCACCGCCCCTACCGGCACCTCGCCGTCGCGCTCGGCCGCCAGCGCCTCGTCGATGGCGGCACGGAGACATTCAAGATCGGTCAGTTCTGCCATCGGCTATCAAGCTCCATGTCCATCATCCGAAGAAGTGCAGGATCCTCTCCGCGATCTTCTCCAGCCCCAGGCCACGCCGATCGAGCTCCGCATCCGACAGACTGAAGTTCTTCTGCCATGTCTGCTTCAGGATTCCGACGATCCTCTCGCTCGTGGCCTCCTCCTCGGGCAGTGCCAGCAGGGCGGAGAACAGCTCCTCCACCTCGCCCTCATACTCATCCGCCGGAGCGCCATCCGCGATGAACCCTTCCACATCCTGCTCGGTCACGAGGTCGTTTACAGAATCAAGATCAATCTTCATTGTTTATGCCGGCTCCTGCTGGGTCATGCAATGCAGCGCGCCCAGTCCCCAGATTAAGTCCACGCAGTGGATTCCAATTACCTCGCGCGACGGAAAGCACTCCGCGATGATGTTCAACGCAAGCCGGTCGTGGCAGTCGTTGAAGGTCGGCACCAGCACCAGATCGTTCGCGATATAGAAGTTCGCGTAGCTCGCCGGCAGACGCTGTCCGCCGAAGACCACCGGGTCCGGCATGGGCAGCTCACGCACCTCGAACGGCTTGCCCGCGAGATTGCGCGCGCTGCGCAGCCGGTCCAGATTCTCCGCCAGCGGCAGATGATTCTCATCCGCCGTATTCCGCTCGACCGCCGTAAGAATCACATTCTCGTCCACGAACCGGGTCACATCGTCGACGTGTCCGTGGGTGTCGTCGCCCGCACATCCGCGATGTAGCCAAACCACCTGCTCGATCCCCAGATGTTCGCGGAACGCCGCCTCCATCTGCTCCCGGCTGACGCCCGGGTTTCGCTGCTGCACCTCGCTCAGCAGACACTCCTCCGTCGTCAGCAGAATCCCCGCGCCGTTGGTGTCGATACTTCCGCCCTCGAGCACCAGCCGTCGCTTCGTGCCGTCCTCGAGCACAATCTCCGGCTTGATCTCCGGCATCGCATAGAGCTCCGCCACGTGCTGCGGAATACGGTCGTCCCGGCGCCAGTTGTCGTACTTTGCCCAGGCGTTGAACTTCCAGTTGGTCAGCGCCAGATGGTTCTCGTCGTTCTTGCCCGAGCCCTCATCCATCCTGCGCACAAAGATCGGGCCCGAGTCCCGCAGCCACACCCGGTCGGTCGGCCAATGATGAAAGTGCAGCCGCGCCAGGTTTGCCCCCGCCCGCTTCAGCAGGCTCTCCGCCCGCCGCTCCGCCGTCAGGTCGTTCACCAGGATGTTCACATCCTCCACCCGCGAAAGGTGGCGCACAATCTCCCCGTACACCCAGGGTATGGGCTGGAACTTGCCCGGCCAGTCCTCCGCATTGTGCGGCCATGCAATCCACGTCGCCGCGTGCGGAGCCCACTCCGCCGGCATGCGGTACATCGGTTGATTCAATCGGCTATCCTCGCTTCCTTCGCTTAAAACATCCCGTGCAGCGCCCACAGCAGAATCAGACCGAAGCCGACATACGCCGCTCCCATCATCTTCCAGTTGGCCACGCTCAGCTGCTCGAACCGCCAGCGGTTCCGCTCAAAGCGCCGCCGGCCCAGCATCAGCCGGTACAACGGCAACACCGTGCGCGGAGCAGCCATCTGCACCGCGCCCAGCAGAATATACCCTGCGGCTAGCAGCAGGCACAGCAGCGCCAGCACAATCCCCGCAGGCGTCATCGTGCGTTAGTCCAGAAACCGGCTGGTGATTCCGCCAAACGCGTCGATCCGCCGGTCGCGCAGGAACGGCCAGTTGCGCCGCGTGTCCTCGAGCAGCTTCAGGTCGATCTCCGCAATCAGAATGTCCTCGCGGTCATGCGGCGCCTGCGCGATCACCCGGCCAAACGGATCGGCGATGAAGCTGCCACCCCAAAACTCCAGCCCCGCGCCCTCCGGCCCCTTGACGTCGATCCGGCCGTTCGCCCCGTCGTGCACCACATCGCCCTGTTCGTGGCCGACGCGGTTCACCGCAGCCACAAACACTCCGTTCGCAATCGCATGTGCCCGCTGAATCGTCTGCCAGGCGGAATACTGTGCCTCGCCGAACTCCGCCTTCTCGCTCGGATGCCAGCCGATCGCGGTGGGGAAGAACAGCGTGTTCGCCCCCTTCAGCGCCGTCAGCCGCGCTCCCTCCGGATACCACTGGTCCCAGCACACCAGCGTCCCGATCTCTCCCTGGCTGGTCGAGAACGACTTGAACCCCAGGTCGCCCGGCGTGAAGTAGAACTTCTCGTAGTAGAGCGGATCGTCCGGAATGTGCATCTTCCGGTAGATCCCCGCCAGCGACCCATCCTGCTCGAGGATCGCCGCCGTATTGTGATACAGCCCTGGCGCCCGCCGTTCGAACAGCGACGCGATCAGCACGATCTTCTCCTCGCGCGCGATGGCGCTCAGCCGCTCTGTGCTTGGCCCCGGAATCGCCTCCGCCAAGTCGAACAGCGCGTGCTCCTCCCGCTGGCAGAAGTACTGCGCCCGGAAGAGCTCCGGCAGACAGACCACGTTCGCTCCTGCCCGCGCCGCCTCGCGCACCTTGTCCGCCGCCTTGTCCAGATTCGCCGCCGTATCGGCCGCGCACGCCATCTGGATCAACCCCACCCGCTTATTCTTCGATTCCGCCACACTTCCTCCAAAACCCTGATTCGGGCTAACTGCCAATGGACTAGCAGATGTACCATGCCACTTTTATTCTATTTGCTCCCGGCTGCTCCGCTGCTGCAAACGCGCCAGCTCTGCTCGGCTCCCACCCCCTCAGTTCCCGTGACAAAGTCGTAAAGGCGCCATAAAGACGCAATGAATCTCTTCTCTCCGGCGCGCCAGAATCTGATAAGTTTGAAGGGAAGATCGACGAAGGGCCCACGCCGTCGCACGTCTTCTATTCACCCCCAAATTTAGACCGAATCACTCATGGGCCTCTGCCGGCTCATCCAATAAGGAGCGTAATGTCAAGCGAATATCGTGATTTCCTGGAACTTTCCTACGGTGAACTGGAAGATCTGAACCTGGCCGCCAAAGAGCAGCGCAAGAAGCGCGTCGCCTCGGATGTAATCCAGGAAGAGCGGCTCCGCTACCTGACCGACGAGAAGCGCATTAAGGCCGTCACCGTCGTCTTCTCTGACCTCGAAGGCCGCCTGCACATGCTCGACTACGACAAGAAGTTCTTCGTCAAGGGTTGGGATAACCTCACCTTCGACGGCTCCTCCATCCGCGGCTTTACCGCCCAGCACGAGAGCGACCTCCGCCTCGGCATCGACTGGAGCGCCTTCTACTGGGTGCCCGCCGACATCTTCGGACCCGGCAAGGTGCTGGTCTTCGGCGAGGTCATCGACAAGAACGGAACCGTCTACTCCGGCGATATCCGCGGCGTGCTCAAGAGCTTCGCCCAGGAGATGTACTCCACCTCCGGCTACACCCTCAACGCCGCCAACGAGATCGAAGGCTTCCTCTTCGAGGGCGTCGACGCCGAGCGCACCTTCCACGAGAACGGCTCCTTCGAGTACGTCAACAAGGGCGGCTACTACCACTCCCTGCCCGGCGACCCCCTGCGCGAGTTCATCGACACCGCCGCTGAGGTCCAGCGCGCCATGGGCTTCGAAAACGAGAAGGACCACCCCGAGGTCGCTCCCTCTCAGTTCGAGATCAACTACTCCTACGGCGACGTCGTCGCCGCTGCCGACCAGATCCAGCTCTACAAGCTCATCTGTCGCCAGATCGCGACCCAGATGGGCATGACCGCCAGCTTCCTGCCCAAGCCCGTCACCGGCGTCAACGGCAGCGGCATGCACACCAACGTCTCGATCACCAAGAACGGCAAGAACCTGTTCTGGGATCCCAAGGGCGAGGAGAAGGTCTCCAAGCAGGCCTGGCAGTTCGTCGACCGTATCCTCACCCACGGCAACGACATCTGCCTTCTGCTCAACGCCAGCGTGAATGCCTATCGCCGTCTCGACCCGCACTTCGAGGCGCCTAACCAGATCAAGGCCTCGGCCGTCGACCGCGGCTCCATGGTGCGCATCCCCATCGGCAACGAGAAGTCGGCCCGCGTCGAGGTCCGCTCCGTCGGCCCCGACGCCAACCCCTACATGGTGCTCTACTCGATCTTCAAGACCGGCCTGCACGGCGACACCTCGAAGATCAAGAACCTGCGCCAGGCCGATCGCTACCTGCCCGACAACATCTACACCGCGCTTGACAACTTCCGCAACGCGGACTGGACCACCAAACTGCTGGGTGCCGACGTCAAGGGCCGCTACGCAGACCTCAAGCAGGCCTCGGCCGATCGCTGCCCCCGCCTGCTCGGCAGCATCGTCAAATCCCCCGAGGTGCAGTTCCACCACGACGTCTACAACCAGTTGCTCTGGAACCACTTCTAAACTGATTGTTGAAGCAGCACCTAAAAGGGCCGGCGAGCGATCGCCGGCCCTTTCTGTCTTAGCGATCGCCGGTCCGTTGGCCCCAAAGCGTCTCCTTGAAGCGAAAACTCGTTGACTCCCCGCCGGCAAGGCCCGATGATGAGCGGCAGCATCGAGGACTCTCCTGTGAACAACCCAGAGCAACGCCCCCTGCTCCCATCCTTTCTTGCTCTTGGCCTCTGCCTGCGCTCGGTCTGGTCCTCGGTGGCTGGCTGCTTGGCGGCCAGATCAAGGACCTCAAACTCGCCGACCGCTACGTCACCGTCCGAGGCCTGGTCGAGCGAACCGTCAAGTCCGACACCGCCATCTGGAACCTCAGCTTCAAAGAGGCCGGCAACGATCTGTCTTCGGTCTTCACCCGGAGCGAGACCGACAAGACCGCCGTATTTACCTTCCTCAAAGCACAGGGCTTCAAGGACACCGAGATCACCATTGGGCAGATTCAGGTCACGGATCGTTCCACCATGGAGTACGGTAACGGCGAGGTCAAGGGAAGCCGGTACATCGTCCAGCAGGCCATCACCGCCGTCACTCCAGACGTCGACAAGGCCGCCGGCGCGGGCGAAAGGACTGCCGAACTGGTGCGCTCCGGAATCGCCCTCGGAAACAACAGCAGAATCGTCTACAAGTTCAATGGCTTGAATGCGCTCAAGCCCGACATGATCACCGAGGCAACCCGCAACGCGCGCACCTCGGCCCAGCGCTTCGCCGCCGACTCGGGAAGCGTCGTGGGTGCGATCCGCTCCGCGACCCAGGGCATCTTTTCGATCACGGCGGCCGACGCCGGAAGTCCGGCCCCGCAGGGGGGGAGGACGAGGCCGGCTTCACGCCCCCCGATCAGGGCGACTCCAGCATCATGAAGCGTGTCCGGGTGGTCGCCACCGTCCAGTACTACCTCAAGTAGCCCAACCGGAAGGTAGCCGATCGGGTGCGGCCGCCCCCTTGGTTGTCATTCCGCAGCGTAGCGGAGGGATCTGCTTCTGTCCTTGCCGTTGCCTGTTCTTGCCGACACTCGCAGAAAATTGAGCAACCTCGTCTCGACCGAAACGGCGGACGGCCCCGGCCCACCAGGGTCGAACGCAACTCGGTGATATAGACTTCGGATCAGGTTCCCTAAAATCTGCGATCTCGAAAGTCCGAATGCCTCCAGTCATTCAAGTCTCCGGCGTCCGCAAGACCTACGGTTCAACCGTAGCCGTTGAGGAGGCGTCTTTCGAGGTCAACGAAGGGGAGATCTTCGGTCTGATCGGCCCCAACGGAGCCGGAAAGACCACCACAATGGAGTGCATCGAAGGGCTGCGCAAGCCCGACCGAGGCACCATTGCGGTTCTCGGCCTCGATCCCTTTCGTCAGGTCTACCAACTGCAGGAGCGCATCGGAGTGCAACTCCAGCAGGCACAGTTGCAGAAGCGAATCAAAGTCTGGGAGGCGGTCGACCTGTGGGCATCGCTTTACCGGAAGAAAACAGTCGATCGGGAGCGCCTGCTCGAACAGCTCGGCCTCTCCGATAAGCGGGGCTCCTGGTTCATGAACCTCTCCGGAGGCCAGAAGCAGCGGCTGTTTATTGCCCTTGCATTGATCAACGATCCGGAGGTGGTGTTTCTCGACGAGCTGACCACCGGGCTTGATCCACAGTCACGCCGCGCGATATGGGATCTTGTACGTGGCATCCGCCAGCGCGGCAAGACAGTTTTCCTGACAACGCATCTGATGGAAGAAGCCGAGAGGCTATGCGACCGCGTAGCCATCATGGAGCACGGTCGCATCATCGACATAGACGCGCCGGAACGGCTAGTCGCACGGCATTGCCCGGAGCGAACTGTCCTGCTCGATGCGGAGCATGCGACCGCTCAAGAGCACTTTCAGAAGATCTCAGGAGTTGAGTCCGTGACCTGCATCGACAAGCGATTCACGATTGGCGGTCGCGGCGACGATTTCGTTACCGCGGTGATTCATTGTCTGTCGGAAAATCGGATTCGGGTCACGGATTTCCGGACAATTCTACCCAATCTTGAGGACGTTTTCCTCAAGCTGACTGGTCACTCCATTCGCGAGTAGGAAACACAATGATGCTGCGTGGGATCTGGAAGCTTACTTGGATTGAGATCAAGGTCTTTCTGCGCGAACCGCTTGGTGCAATCGGCACCATCGGTGTTCCCGTGCTGCTCTTCGTTGTGTTGGGTCGCGTCACCAACCACAAACTCGCACCCTCCTCATCCCCAGGCAGTGGACTTACTGGCGCCGGCCTCCCGGTCCTAGTGTCGCTTCTGATCGCCATCAGCGCCGTCATTTCGCTGGTCACCATCATCTCCATCTACCGTGAAGGCGGCATCCTCAAGCGGCTTCGGGCTACGCCGCTTCGCCCATACACCATCCTCACCGCCCACGTGATCGTCAAGCTGATGCTCACCGCGGCAACGCTAACCTTGATGTTGATGGCGGGCAGGCGCTACTTCCACGCCGGCGCCCATGTTCCATGGTTCTCCTTCACCCTTGCGCTCATGATCAGCACCTGGAGCATTCTCTCTGTCGGATTTCTCATCGCCAGTATCGTTCCTACCGCGCGCTTTGCGCAGCCCATCGGGGCCGTCATCCTCTATCCCATGATCGCAGTCTCGGGACTGTTTGTGCCCGTTGAAGCTCTTCCGCCGGGACTGCATGCTATCGCTCGCGCCCTCCCGCTCAGCTACGCCGTCAACCTGCTCAAGGGGATTTGGAATGGAGACAGATGGTTCGCCCACCTGGGTGATGTTGCGGCGATGACCGTATTATTTCTCTTTTTCACGGTGCTCTCGGCAAGGGTCTTCCGCTGGGAGTGACAACGCAGCTTACTGCTTGTGTTCCGACCGGAGTCCCATGCCGCCGCGGACCCCTTGCGCCGCCAACTGCGGTTCTCCCGCGTGTCAACCCCAACTCGCCCGTAACTCAAAGCGCACCAGCAACATAGGGCTGGCGCAACACCCCCACCCAGCCTGCTAAGATAAAGATATAGACCAAACCAAAAGAGTGATCTCAGCCGCCGCAAAAGCGGGCGCTCTAAATTATCTGTTTCGAAGACTTTAGGATAGCTACAAGGTGAAATATGGGACTTTTTCCCACCATCGCGATCAGTGGTGTGGTCCTGGTTTGGGGCCTCCGGGATTGCTAATCGCCCGTCCATTTGCAAGCCGTCGCTCCAACCATAGAGAATTGAGTCAGATATCGCAGCAATGAAGGGGAGAGGAACTCAATGCGCAAGAAAGTAACCATCGTCGGATCCGGCAACGTAGGCGCAACCGCGGCCCATTGGATCGCCGCCAAGGAGCTCGCCGACGTCGTCCTGCTCGACGTCATCGAAGGCGTCCCCCAGGGCAAGGCCCTCGACCTGCTCGAGGCCATGCCCATCGAGAAGCGCGACGTCTCCATCCTCGGCACCAACGACTACGCCGACACCGCCAACTCCGACGTCGTCGTCATCACCGCCGGCATCGCCCGCAAGCCGGGCATGAGCCGCGACGACCTGCTCAGCACCAACTCCAAGATCATGAACGACGTGGTCGCCAAGGTGGTCGCCGCCTCCCCCAACACCATCATCATCGTCGTCTCCAACCCGCTTGACGCCATGGCTCAGACCGCCTTCCGCAACGCTGGCTTCCCCCGCGAGCGCGTCATCGGCATGGCCGGCGTGCTCGACTCCGCCCGCTTCCGCACCTTCATCGCCGAGGAGCTCAAGGTCTCGGTCGAGAACGTCACCGCCTTCGTGCTCGGCGGACACGGCGACACCATGGTCCCGCTCTCCCGCTACTCCACCGTCGCCGGCATCCCCATCACCGAGCTGATCGCCCCCGACCGCCTCAAGGAGCTCGAGACCCGCACCGCCAACGGTGGCGCCGAGATCGTCAAGTACCTCAAGACCGGCTCCGCCTACTACGCTCCCTCCGCCGCCGCCGTCGAGATGGTCGAGGCCATCCTCAAGGACAAGAAGAAGATCCTGCCCTGCGCCGCCTACCTCGAGGGCGAGTACGGCATCCACGGCCTCTACGTCGGCGTGCCGTGCAAGCTGGGCGCCAAGGGCCTCGAGCAGATCATCCAGATCAAGCTCACCCCCGAGGAACAGGCCGCCCTGCAAAAATCCGCCGACGCCGTCAAAGAACTCTGCACCGTCATCGGCGTCGCCTAACAACCCCGCACCGCCCCAAAAAAAATGCCCGCTCGATTGAGCGGGCATTTCAATCTTGCCGTTGCAGGAACGTCTTACGCTACCCGTTCGATCGTCACTGCTTCGAGCACTACCGGCGTCTTCGGCCGGTCCATGCCGTCGCGGCTCACCTTCGAGATCTTCTCGACGATCTCGTAGCCCTCGACCACCTCGCCGAAGATGGTGTGCTTGCCCGTCAGCCAGCTGGTATCGGCCACGGTGATGAAGAACTGCGAGCCGTTGGTGTTCGGCCCGGCGTTGGCCATCGCCAGCTTGCCCTTCTGCTGGAAGCCGTGCTTCGACCCCTTGGTCTCATCGGCGAACTTGTACCCCGGACCGCCCATGCCCGTTCCCTCCGGATCGCCGCCCTGGATCATGAACTGCGGAATCACGCGATGGAAGATGGTGCCGTCATACAGCTTCGGTCCCTTCTTGCTGCGGCTGTTCCACTCCTTCGTCCCTTCGGCGAGCCCGATGAAGTTGGCCACCGTCTCCGGCGCGTCCTTCTCGAACAGCTCGCACACAATCGTGCCTTCGGACGTCTTGAAGGTGGCGTAAGTACCTGGTTTGCTTGGCATTCTTGTTCTCCTGACAGTTTGATGCGGTTGAAAGGGTAGGGAAGCGCCCCCAGCAGATCGCCGGGGCAGGCGCCAAAGACTTTACTGGCTCGGCGGAGTCGCCCCGGGATGTACGACCGGATGGTCGGTCGCCGGCGAGCTGGCCGGCTCAGGCGGAGCCGGAGCTCCGTTGCGCAGCACATAGACCTTGTTGATGGTCACCGGGGCCAGCGGCTTGTCGTTCGCATCCCGGTCCACTCGGGCGATCGTCGCCACCAGCAGCACCGTGTGCGTGTCGCACTGACCAAAGATCGTGTAGCCGCCGTCGAGCGAAGGCTGCGCCGCCTCGGTGATGAAGAACTGCGATCCGTTCGTCCCCGTGCCGTTCGGCCCCTGCCCGGCATTGGCCATTGCCAGCCGTCCTGGAACATCGAACGTCAGCGACGGATCGGTCTCGTTGTTGAAGTAGTAGCCGGCATCGCCCATGCCTGTCCCCAGCCGGTCGCCGCCCTGGACCATGAACCCCGGGATCACGCGATGAAACGTCGTCCCGTCATAGAACGGCTTGCCGTGAACCTTCTTCTGCGTGTTCGGGTCGATCCAGTCCTTGCTCCCGTCCGCCAGACCGACGAAGTTGGCCGAGGCCACCGGCGCAATCTTGTCGAACAGCTGGCAGCTCAGCCGCCCCATCGACGTGTCGATCACCACCGTCGGACCGGTCGGCACCGCCGGCGGTTTCACCTGCGCCGTGGTGCTGGGCGCATCCGGCAGATCCGTCGCCGCGGCGGGCGCTGAGGTCGTCTGCGCCGGCGTCGACGTCTGAGGCGTCGCCGACTGCGCGACCGCCGCCCCAACTCCCATCATCGAACCCAGCGCCAACATCACACTCAGCGAACGAACTACTCCAGCCATTTGAACCATATCGCCGTAATCATCTCCGACAGACAGGCTATCGCAGCGCGGCATTCGAAGCAAAGCCGCGCCCACCCGGCTGCACGCGAGTGGACCTCTGCCGCAAACGTCGAACGCGGCAACCCTGCCCTGTGAAACCACATCCCTCCTGGCAGGGGTGAAGTATGGCAAAAGGCATCAACTCCAGCAAAACTCCCGCCCGTCCCTCCCATGAAGCCGGCGAGCAGAACGCTCCCGCGACCCAGGCGGGCCAGGGCAAACAGCGTCGCATCGACCAGGCCGCGATGGAGGCTGCGAAGCGTCCCACCCATCGGATTCATTCGGACGAGGAGAAGATCCCGGGCTCGACCATTTTCTCTAAGTAAACTTGGATCGAATCCGGGATCCCTGAAACTACGAAGCCCTGCCGGGGAACGCCGGGCTTCGTAGTTTGCATCGTTGAATCGTTTGAATCGAACTCCCCTTCGGTCCCCATCTACGGAAACCCGACTAGCGCCTCATCAGAGAACGCAGCACCGTGATCGCACCGACGATGCTGAGCGCCAACATGGTGCCGCCCACCAGGTAGATCGCCGGCAACGCGAACCGCTGCGCAAGCGAACGCTTGTCCGTAACCGTCGTTCCGGGACGCCAGGCCCACGGCCGGTCATAGTTGCAGGCCTCCGCCAGATCCTCTGCAAGATCATGGGGAAGAATCTTTTGCATTCGCTCCAGCACCTGGGTGCTCCGCTCCTGTGCCTCCTCCGGCTTCAGGGAGTGGTAGAAGCTAAGCAGCGCATCGGTCAGGCTGGAGTGCAGGGAGACGGCGCACAGCGCCCGAGCGAGCACATCCACCTCCGTGCGAGCGGCGGAATCGACCGGGGTTTCAACTGTCCGGGGCTCAACCGACTGGGGCTCAACCTCGTTTGCAACCGTAGCGAATCGGCCTACCGCAATCGTTGCCATCGAACTCTCCTGCGATGCCTGCGCGCGACCAAGGCTCACCGTGGCATCGTCAGAGGCGACGTTACTCAATCGCGAAGGACGTGACCATACAACTTTCGCTGCAAGCTGCCAGAATCGGAGTTTGCCCTCGCCGCCGTCTCCGGCCGGTAACGGTACCTGCTCCGAGGACTCCACTAGCGTGCACTCGCGAAGGCACCCTGCAGCGCGGTCACGCACTCCGCCCCGGCCTTCTTCTTCGATTCGTTCGTCGTCGCCGCATAAAACGGCCGGTCCGACCCCTTCACCGCCGCCGACATATGAATCGACGACGAAAAACTCATGCTATAGCTGGAACTGGGCTTGCCATCGTCGCCCGTCGTCTGCGAACTGGAGCCCTCATGTTCGCTCTTCTTGTCGAAGGTCAAGGTAATGTCGGCGAGATCGGTGTCGTCCACCACCGTGAAGCGTCCCCAGCGTCGCAACGCCTCCACCGCGCCCTGCTCCACCGCCTCATTGTGGGTGTTATTCACAATCTCGACCGTCTTGGCCGCAAACACCTCTTTGGGGAACGGACGGATCACCCGCTGCGCCCAGGACGCCCCGCCCAGGACAGCACAAGACAACACCACTGCAAGCAGACAGCGCCTCATCGAGGCCTCCCCTATCGACCGCGACGATCAACGACATCAAGCGGACGAATAATGACGAACAATGACAAGCAATCCCGAGCCGACACGCGACGACGAGCCATCGCGACTCTCTCGGACGCCTCACCGGGCCCGCAGTCGAGTGCCCCTATGTTCGGATAGTGGAACAAACTCCGCCCTCCGCTGTAAAGGGAATCAGCGACCGGAGAGCAGCCAATCGTCACACCCGTTACTACCGGACAAAAAAGTCCTTCACCTGCTGCACCAGAACGTCCCGGCCCATATCCGAGATCGCCTCGGTCAGCGGCAGCTGCTTCGGACAGGCCTCCACGCAGTTCTGCGCGAAGCCGCACTCCTGCACCCCGCCATCGCCCGCCAAAGCGCGCAACCGCTCTTCTTTCAGCACTCGGCCGGTGGGATTGTTGTTGAACAGCTTTACCTGCGCGATCGTCGCCGCGCCCACGAAGCCGGTCGACTCGTTGAACTGCGGGCAGACCTCCATGCAGATGGTGCAGGAGATGCAGTTCGACAGCGGATACAGCTCCTCCTGCAGTTGTGGGAACTGTTTGGGACCCGGCCCCAGGTCATAGGTCCCGTCGATCGGCACCCACGCCTTCACCGTCTTCAGGTTCTCGAACAGCACGCTGCGGTCGACCGACAGATCCCGCACCACGGGGAACTTCGACAAGGGCGCCAGCCGGATCGGCTGCTCCAGTTTGTCGACCAGCGCCGAGCAGGCCATCCGCGCCTTGCCGTTGATCAGCATGGCGCACGAACCGCAGATCTCCTCCAGGCAGTTCGAGTCATACGTGACCGGCGTCGTCGTCTTGCCCTCCGCCGTCACCGGCTCGCAGGCGATCTCCCCCAGCAGCGAGGTGATGTTCATATTCGGCCGATAGGGAATCTCGAACCGCTCGACCACCGCCGTGCTGCCCGGCGAGCTCTGCCGCGTGATCTCAACCTTGATGGTGCTGCCCGTCTTCGCTGCCATGTCCTTCACCTCAACTGTCCTGCCGTCCACCGGAACTCTTTTCCACCAGTCCTACGCGGTCGCGTCATACCGCCGCGGCCGCGGCTTGATGTGGCTGATATCGACCTCTTCAAACTCGAACTTCGGCGCGCCATCCACAAACGCCGCCTTGGTCGTCTTCAGGAACTTTTCGTCATTGCGCTCGGGGAAGTCCGGCTTGTAGTGTGCTCCGCGCGACTCATCCCGCAGCGCCGCGCCCTGCACCACCACCCGCGACAGCTCCAGCATGTTCCACAGCTGCCGCGCAAACGCGAAGCTCGTATTCGCCCACTGGCTCTTGTCGGAGAGATTGATGTTCCGGTACCGGTCCATCAGCTCGACGATCTTCGCATCCGCCTCGGCCAGCCCGGAATTGTAACGAATGATGGTCGCGTGCCGGGTCATCGTGTCGCCCAGCTCGCGCCACATCTTGAATGGATTCTCGCCACCCGAAGAGCTCATCAGCGCCGCGTTCAATTGCTGCTGCCGCGCCAGCTCCGCCGCATGGCCGCCATCGCCCACCTGCTTCGGCAGAGCCTTCGCATACGCCATCGCCTGCGGCCCGGCCACAAAGCCGCCGTAGATGCAGCTCAGCAGGGAGTTGGCCCCCAGCCGGTTGGCTCCATGGATCGAGTAGTCCGCCTCGCCCGCCGCATACACGCCCGGGATATTCGTCATCTGGTTGAAGTCCACCCACAGACCGCCCATGGTGTAGTGCATGCCCGGGAAGATCTTCATCGGCACCTCGCGCGGATCGTCGCCGACGAACTTCTCATAGATCTCGAGTATCCCTTCGAGCTTCCGGTTCAGCGTCTCGCGATCGATGTGCGTCAGGTCCAGATACACCATGGGCTGCCCATCGATCCCCATGCCGTGCTCGTACACCACCTTGTGGATCGCCCGGGTCGCCACATCGCGCGGCACCAGATTGCCGTACTTCGGATACCACTCCTCGAGGAAGTACCAGCGCTCGCCCTCGGGAATCGCCTTGGCGGCGCGCTTGTCGTTCTTGTCCTTCGGCACCCAGACGCGCCCGCCTTCACCACGCGCGGACTCCGACATCAACCGCAGCTTGTCCTCACCGGGAATCGCCGTCGGATGCACCTGGATGAACTCGCCATTGGCGTAGTACGCGCCCTGCTGATAGAGCGCCGCCTGCGCCGATCCCGTGCACACCACCGAGTTCGTGCTCTTGCCGAAGATCGCTCCAATCCCCCCCGTGCACACGATGATCGCATCGGCAGCGAAGGTCTTCACCTCCATAGTCCGCAGGTTCAGCGCCGAGATCCCCCGGCACACCCCGTTCCCATCGAGCACCGCCGAGAGAAACTCCCAGCCCTCGTACTTCGTGACCTTGCCCTCGGACTCATACCGCCGGACCTGTTCATCGAGCGCATACAGCAGTTGCTGCCCGGTCGTCGCGCCCGCAAATGCCGTGCGGTGATAGAGCGTCCCGCCAAAGCGGCGGAAGTCCAGCAGCCCCTCTGGAGTCCGATTGAACGGCACCCCCATGCGGTCCAGCAGGTCGATGATCGCCGGGCCCTGCGCGGTCATATTCCTCACCGGCGTCTGATTGGCCAGGAAGTCGCCGCCGTAGATGGTGTCGTCGAAGTGCTTCAGGACGTCATCACCCTCGCCCTTCAGGTTCTTGGCCGCATTGATCCCGCCCTGCGCGCACACCGAGTGCGACCGCTTCACCGGCACGATCGAGAACAGATCGACTGTCCCGCCCGCCTCCGCAATCTTGATCACCGACGAGAGCCCCGCCAGTCCACCGCCCACAACAATAATCCGAGGAGTTGCCATCGCGCGTCGTGCCTTTCTACCGCTTCGTGCCCTTTGCCGTTGCTCTTTTGGTTGTCATCCCGCCACTTGGTTGTCATCCCGCAGCGAAGCGGAGGGATCTGCTTCTGTCTCTGTCTCTAATTCCCGACCGGCGCCGGCATCACAACTCCCGCCGGCTGAACCGGCATCACGTCCTCCGGAGCATTCCGGTACCGCGGCCCGACAAACGCCCAAAGACTCGCGAGCCCCAGCACGCACAACGCCGTTCCAATCACGCCGCAGACATACCCGAACCGCCGCCGCGCGCGCTCGCCCGGCGTAATCCCCCACTTGGCCGCGAACAGCCAGATTCCATACGCGAAGTGCCACGTGGTCGCGATCATCGCGACCACATAGATCGCCAGCATCCACGGATTCGCCAGCTCATGCTGCACCTTGGCGAACGCCGCCCCCGGATGCTCGGGCAGGCTCACGCCGCTGAATCTTTGTCTCCAGACATGCTGCGCGATGTAGCCCAGCGCGATCAACCCGGTCACCCGCTGCGTCAGATACATCCAGTTGCCCGCCCACGGGTACACATTCACATTCACCCGCCCACGGAAGGCGATGAACACGCCGTAGCCTGCATGAAACGCCAGCGGCAGAAAGATGAACGCCCACTCCAGCAGCCGCACCAGCGGCAGCCCATTCAGGAACTTCACCTGCTGCGCATATGCCAGAGGCCCGTTCAGCGCCTCGAAGTTCGAGACGATGTGTTCGACCAGAAACGCGCCAATCGGCACAATCCCCGACAGTGAGTGCAGCCTCCGCCAAAAGAACGAGTGGCCCTCGCCGGCGCGCAGCGGCTGTACGCCGCGCAGCGCGGGACTGGATGGGGGTGTGGGGCGAGCGGCTGTGGCCATGACGATGGAAACTCCTCAAAATGAGCAAAGCCCGGTCTCGAAGACCCAGGCGTAGCAGGTCGATTATTCCCGCCGCAACTCTTAAGCGTCAAGAAAACCACCTCTCGCGGGGCGATTATCGAATCCAACGTGCGAATTTCAGTACGCTCCGGCAAGGCAGCGGGCGCCGTTGCCTGTTCTTGCCGTCATCCTGAGAGCTTGTGACTTTATTGGATTGCTGGGATCGAGGCAGAAGAGGGTTGCGTTTTTTTGTCGGGTAGGGCGGAAGGCTGGAGTTGTCGCGTTCGGTGCAACAGGGATGTTGTGGGTGGGTGGAGGGTGTTTTTGAGCGGTGTTGGTGCTATCCCAGCAGGTTCTGAGCGAAGTGGAAGACGTTGTAAGCGAG
>DATMOB010000027.1:0-3928 GCA_035568455.1 Granulicella sp. | reverse complement strand
CTCAAATAACAAAAAAGTCACACGCTCTGAGTGAAGCCTCTCGCCGCTTTATCGCGAGAGGTGCAGTCGAAGGACCCCAAGAATATCCATACCCACATAGCTGCTCGCACCTTTCTACCCAGACTCTCCGTGCTCTCCCTCTCCGGGCTAGCAGCAACCCGATCCCACCTTGCGATACCCTATTGCTGTGACCCTGCCCGCCACCTTCAATGAGTTTCTCGGCAACGCCAGCGCCGTCGAGCACCTGCGCTCGGCCATCGCCGCCAAACGTCTGCCCCACTCCCTGATCCTCGCCGGACCCAGCGGCGCCGGCAAGTACACCCTCGCCCTCATGCTCGCCATGACCGTCGAGTGCGAGCGTCAGCCCCACGACCTCTGGTCCAACGGCCAATCCCTCGCCAGCTTCTGCGGCGTCTGCCACAACTGCACCCGCATCGCCTCCGCCGCCAACCTCGAAGACGAGGTCGAGAAGGCCGTCGCCGCCCGCGAGGAGCTGCGCGAGACCGACAAAAAAGACACTCGCGTCCTGGTCCAGCCGCACCCCGACGTCCTCATCCTTCCGCCCGACCCGCCGCAGCTCCTGATCAAACTCGGCCAGGTCCGGACGTTGATTGAGCGAGCTCACTATCTCCCCGCCGAGGCCCCCAAAAAGATCTTCATCCTCACCGCGGCCAACTTCATGAAGGAAGCCGCCAACTCCCTGCTCAAGATCCTCGAGGAGCCGCCAGACACCGTCCACATCCTCATCCTCGCCGAGAACCCCGGCGAGCTGCTGCCCACCATCCGCTCCCGCTGCGCCACCGTCCGCCTGGGCGCGCTCCCGGTCGAGGAGATCGAGATGCTGCTCGCCGACCGCCGCCCCGAGATCGCCCCCAAGCAGCGCACCCTCATCGCCCGGCTCTCCCAGGGAGCTGCCGGCAAGGCCCTCGGCTTCGATCTGGCCACCTACACCGCCGCCCGCACCGACGCCCTGCTGCTGCTGCGCAACGCCGTCGCCGAGCCCGACCACTCCGCCCTCTTCCGCATGACCGAGACCTACCGCGCCGGCGCCGAGGGCCAGGCCAAGACCCAGTCCCTGCTCCGCGCTCTCTCACTCGTGCTCGAAGACCTCCTCCTGCTCCAGGGCGGCACCCCCGAGATGCTGCGCAACACCGACATGCGCGCCGAACTCGAGCGCCTCTCCGCCGCCGTCTCCTTCCCCTGGATCGAACAGGCCAGCCGCGGCCTCGACCAGGTCTACTCCGGCATGCGCCGCAACCTCCTGCGCAACCTCTCGCTCGACGCCTTCGCCACCCAGATGACCGACGCCAACCGCAGCCTCTAAAGCAGCCCTAGCTACGTCTTCATGCACTCCAGATGGGGTGAGATGAAGTACGTCATCCGGACCGAATCAGGGAATGGTTTCATCGTTCGCTGCGCAGTGGAGTAGCCTGCCCTGAGCGGACCCGAACGGACACGAACGATCGTGGCTTCTAGGTAGGCCAAGGCTTCAGCCCCTGGGGCATGCCTTGCTTTACCTCACGTCGGACTTGACACGACTGCTATCCTCGCAGCCCCAGTGAACGCCTGAAAACACGTTCTTTCTCAACCGAGACCCCGAAACAAGTCCAGACTTCATTTGGACTTAAGTATCTATTCATCTAGACTTTAGCACTTCGCTCCAGGGGGAGGGAGAGTAACCACCGCAGCCTAAACTGGCCGTGCAGCCTTCTCCAGACGGTCGCGCAGAGCAGCAGCAACCCCCTCCCCCGCCGGCACCGGACAAAGAATTACATCCACCCCAGCAGCATCAAGCGTGCGCAGCCCCGCAAAGAGACGCTGCGCCAGCCGATCCTGCTCATCCCAAGGACCCCAGGCGAAGACCTCCGCTCCGTCAGGCACCGCCCACCCATCAGGCAGCATGATCCCCACCCTCCCGTTCTTCAGTCCCCCAAGCGCAGCCGCAAGCCCGCCCGGCCCCTCCACTAGAACTAACCGCGCCCGCGGTGCATAGTGCCGCAGGCCGACACCCGGTGAGGGCAGGCTCTCGGGAGCCGCCTCAACATTGGCCGCACGGGGACGAAAGAGGGTGACGTCGCACCCGGTCGCCTCGGCGATCATGGCGGCAGTGACGGCGCCGGGACGGTAGATGACTAAGGGAGACTGGGTCGGGTCAAGCACGGTGGACTCCACGCCGACATGGGTGGGCCCACCGTCGAGGACGGCGTCGATGCGGCCGTCCAGGTCGTCAAGGACGTGGGCGGCGGTGGTCGGGCTGGTGCGGCCGAAGCGGTTGGCGCTGGGCGCGGCGACGGGCACGCCGGCGCGGCGGAGCAGCGCGAGCGCGACCGGGTGGGCCGGCATGCGGACGCCCACCAGCGCCCGGCCGGCGGTGACCGCGTCGGGAACGGCTGCGGTGCGCGGCAGTAGAAGCGTGAGCGGACCGGGCCAGAAGGCGGCGATCAGGGCGTCGATGCGGGACTGTAGATCGGGTGGGATCGCGGCGATCCGGTCCAGCATGGCGCGATCGGCGATATGGACGATGAGCGGGTCCCAGTTGGGCCGGGCCTTGGCTGCGAAGATTTTGGCGACCGCCGCCGGGTCGAGGGCCTTTGCGCCCAATCCGTACACCGTTTCGGTGGGGAGAGCGACCGTCCCGCCAGCCTGGAGGATCTCGGCGGCGCGACTGAGATCGGCCTCCGAGCCTGCGGAAAGACGCAGGGTCGTGCTTGCCTCGCGTCGGTTGGGTGGGAACATACTTCTATCTTACTTACCCCTTACCCGGCCCTGCGCGGCGCATTCTTCTCTGCCGGGTACGACCAACCCGCTTTATACTTCATTAATGCAGGCCCCCGAGATCGAACTCAAGTTCCCCGTTGCCGATCCTACTGCCCTCCAAGCGCTGCTTCCCGAGCTTGGATTCCATCTGGATACGCCCCGCACCTTCGAATCGAACACCTTGTACGACACGCCGGATCGCCGTCTGCAGGAGCAGCGCCAGCTGCTGCGTCTGCGTCAGTACGCCGGGGTGTGGACGATCACGCACAAGCGCCAGCCCGGCGTGGAGGAGCCAGGTGGAAACGGCGAGACCGACCGCTACAAGGTTCGCATCGAGACCGAAGCTCACGTCGACGACGGCCCGGCGATGGAGGAGATCTTTCTCCGGCTCGGGTACGGCCCGGTCTTTCGCTATGAGAAGTTCCGTACCGAGTGGTCGCACCCGGTGCTTTCGGAGGATGGTTCGGAGCCGGCGACCGGACACCTGGTCATCGATGAGACGCCGATCGGCAACTACGCCGAGCTGGAAGGGCCGATGGACTGGATCGACGCGATGCTGGCCAAGCTGGGCATCGATCACGAACGCTGCCTGACCGACAGCTATGGACGGCTGTTTCTGGCGTGGAAGCAAAAGACGGGCAGCCCGGCGGAGAACCTGACCTTTGCCGAGATCGGGGCAGGCGTTCTGGCCTAGAGCCTCGGTCGCCGCACGTACGATTCGGATGGTCACGGTCCAGCCCCCCTCCCCCCCGCAAAAGTATCCAAAGTCTAGAAAACGCATGACTTAAGTCCAAATCAAGTCCAGACTTGGGTCCACAAGGCCCCAAAGTATTCAAAGGAAATGGTTTAAGTCCAAATTTGGTCTAGAACGGTGCGGCGGTATGTCCGCATTCGCCTGGTTTGGCGGGGTCTTCCGTGTCCTGGAACTTTTCGTTCCGCCGGAACCGCGCTCTCCAACGCCTGCCGCACTTCCCGGCGATGTACTCCCAGCTTCCATGACACGCCTCGGATCGTACCGGCGCCATGCTCATACGTCACTTGCAATGAGGCTGCAAGAGACTTCGCTCAGGATGACGCATGTTTGAGGGGAAGAATAGAACTTGGTTCCTGTTCCTGCCGGGTGGAAGTGCGGTCGTTTGCTGCCGCAAACGAAACGAAACGATACCCCACC
>DATMOB010000026.1:0-20319 GCA_035568455.1 Granulicella sp. | reverse complement strand
GATGTGTGCCTAAGCTGCGCGAACTTCAAACTTCAACATCGATGTACATCCGGCGAACCGTTCTACTTGCATCCGACTGCAGCCTAGAACAGGAAGTTGAGCGATATGTCACGGCCACGCAACCAAATTGCAAAAAGTTGTAAATTCGCAGTACATCTAAGAACCTGCCACGCGGTCAGGATGGTGTCGCTCGTGCGGCACACTTCGTTCAGTATTTTCCTTTGTTCACGTAACGTGGACAGACTAACATAGTGAACAAGAGGCCAAAAATGGACCCTTTAGCTAAGGAACGCCAAATTTTGGAAGAAGCCGTTACTGCCCTTCAGCACAACGTCGGCCTGAAGGCAAAGATTCTGCGTGTCCCGAAGACTGCCGCGCGATTTCGAGCAGACGGTCTGCTCGAAATCGAGTTCAATGGTCAGAAGCAACGCTTCGTCGTTGAAGTAAAGACGGTCGATCGACACATCGCGGTGGGCCAAATCAGAGCTCAGTTGCAGGACATTATTCAGGATTTCTATCCCGACTACCTACCTCTCCTCATTACAGGATTTGCCACCCCAGGGGTGGCGGCGGAGTGCCGCCGGTTGAATCTTCCGTATCTGGACACCGTCGGCAATCTCTACTTGCGTACCGACAAAATCTTCCTCGACATACGCGGCAACGCTAAACCAGAACAGGCTTTCAAAACCGACTATCGTGCGAATCACCCCGCGGGTTTAAAAATTACCTTCGCTCTCCTATGCCGGCCAGCATTGGCCGCAGCTCAGTACCGGGAACTTGCCCGCCTTGCAAATGTGGGCCTCGGAACGATCGGTCCCGTCCTTGACGATCTAACCCGACGAGAGTTCCTCCAGAAGGGCAAGACTCCGAATGGCACCCTCATTCGACGAGAAGAACTCGTCAAAGAATGGGTTACCTACTACCCTGCAAATCTCCGCCCCACGCTACACCCTCGGCGCTACCAAGCAGAACGAGAACGCCTCCTTCCTCTAGATCTCAACCATTTCGGAGCCTACTGGGGAGGCGAGTACGGCGCCGAAAAACTTACACGTCACCTAAAAGCAGAACGTTTTCTCATCTATGCTCAAGCAGTCCCACCCGCATTGATGACGGCCGCTCGCATGCGACTCGCACCGAACGGCAATGTCGAAATGCTGCGGACGTTTTGGAATCCGGATCTCACCGGTCCAAACCAAACAGTCGCGCCACCCCTCTTGGTGTACGCTGATCTCATCGCAACGGCCGAGCCTCGCAATCTTGAAACGGCCCAAGACATCTATGAGCGCTTCCTCCGTAACCCTGCAGATCAACCCTAAGTTTCCTGTCGACCCTACTACCCGCCAGATCCTCCAAACCATCGATAGCGCGCTACGCTCCGGGCGAATCCCCTACATGCTGGTTGGAGCAACAGCCAGAGATCTATTACTCCATCACACATACGGCCTGAACATCACTCGAGCTACATACGATCTCGACTTCGCCATTCTGGTGGAGTCCTGGGAGCGTTTCGAACAGGCGAAGCAGCTCCTGCTGGCAGTGCGCGGCTTTATGGACAAGAAGCGAGAAGTCCAACGTTTGTACTACACACTCCCGGGAACGACCTTCGAGACCAAAGTCGACGTCATCCCATTCGGAAAGCTGGAAACAGCAGACGGCAAGATTCGATGGCCTCAGGAGACCGACACGGTCATGAACGTCGCCGCCTTCACCGACGTGTTCAAAAGCTCAATCTCAATCCAAATCGAGCCGCACTTGATCATCCCGATTGCTTCCCTTGCCGGACTCGTGATCCTGAAGCTATTTGCGTGGCTTGACCGACGGGACGACAGGGATGTCACCGACTTGCTAAGACTGTTCGAAACATACGCAGATGCTGGTAACAGCGAGCGACTCTTTGACGAAGAAGACGCAGAGCTCCAAAGGGTCGACTACGACAGCACTCTGGCTGGTTCCTTTCTGATTGGGAAGGATGCTCATCGCTTGATGGAGCAATCCACGCAAAGTCAACTCTCTAAAGCTCTGACGTTAGAAGAAAAAACAAACTGCTTGTCCGCATGATCCGAAAAAAAGGGACGCTTGACGACCACACCGACTCAGTAACCGCCCTATTCAATTCGTTTTTTCGAGGGTTGCAGCTATCGACGAGCCCTGCAGCTGCGAATGACTAGCACATAAGCCGATCTCGAAGACGGTTCCTGGACCCGGCCAACTTCCGGTACAGACTTTTGAAGCCCCTTCGGGAGGCGTTGGAACTTCCTAAGCTCAACTTCCAGGTGCTCCGGCGGACGATCGCTACCAGAGCACAGAAACTGGGGTGGGTGAAGGATGTTCAATCGCACCTGCGTCACTCACGAGCGGACACCACCGCAAACGAGTACATGCAGGAGCTTCCGGAGAGTGTGCAGCAGATGGTAGGAACGGTCTACGCGATGCTCACGTCGACGGCAACAGAGCAACAGCAGGCAGGTAGGTTTGAGCCGGTATAACCGGCGCAGTTGAAACCCTCATCAAGTCAGATGACCTGGTTGCCAACAGATTGGTCTATCTCATCAATTCGGGATGTAGCTCGCGCAACCAGGCAGTGACCGCGCGTTGCAACTCATCCGCAACTTTGATGGCTTGCTCCAGGTCTTGTTCAGAGACGCTGCCCGCCGCATCGTAACTTGTCGCATTTCTCTTCTTCGAGAAGACCTTGAGCTTTTGAATCAGTTTGGGATCGGCTTTGACCGTGAGTTCCAGAGATTCGACGATCTTTTGATGATGGCCTGTCTGCACTCTGGTCCGATAGCCGCTTGCGCGCAAGGCAATGTTGGCTGCAGTGAGCGCTGCGCTAAACGTCGCCTGGAAACGAAGATCATCGGAGATCGCTTCTACCTTTGCGTCGTTCAGCGCCCGCGTGACGATGCCGAACAGGTCTCGGATCTCTTCCGGGCTGGATGGCTCCGCTTTGAGCCAGCCGTATTCAGCCCACTTTTCCAAACTCATCTTCGTCTCCGATCAGGAATACCTTTTTGCTCTGCATCAATGAGTTCAGGAAATGATTGCCTGATTTCCGTTTCGACGCGAACTCCTCGCGAGAGTATATTGTCGGGTTGATCGGACGACCCAGAACGGGTTCCAGAGGACTCAACTGATCGAGTACCTCATCCAGCGTCACGTCCCCCATGATCAATAGGTCCACGTCGCTCTGCGCGTTCGCATCTCCCCGCGCCAGGGAGCCATAAACTACCGCTACCGCAATGCGCGAAACGAAGGGCGAAAGCGCGGAACGGAGTTGCTGAAAGATGCCCGACGTCTTAGCAACCAGGGAATGGATCTCCGCAAACACCGGATGACTCCGGTTGGCTTGGTAGAAGACCTGCATCCCGCTCATGGATCGCGCAATCAGCCCGGATTGCGAGAGGGTCTCCAGTTCCCGTTGTACCGTGCCCACACTGGTCCCGGTCTGCCTCGCAATCTGGCGGACGAAGAATGCCTGATCGGGCATCCCATAGAGAAGCGCCAGCACACGTCCTCGGGTCTGCCCAAACAGGAGATTACCCAGGGAATCCATCGCTGTTCTCATATTGAGAACAATTGTACTCGTTTTGAGGACAGGGATGAGAGTTCCACCCCAGCAAGAGGAACGGCAACTCTGCAGTCCTGTCGGGCGGGCGCGGCCGTGGCGATCGACGGCGCGAAAGAGTGGGCCGGTGATGATTGCGGCCGCGTCGATCCAGGCAGTGAGCGCGGCCACCACAGGTGGCGGCGTGCCCCGCAAAAGCTCTATGACGTACGGAGCTCTCTGGATTCCTGTAAATTGTTGATTCTATGGTGGGCGCAGCAGGATTCGAACCTACGACTTCCACCGTGTGAAGGTGGCACTCTACCGCTGAGTTATGCGCCCTGCCCTGAACCGTCTGCGCGGGGCAGCTGCGGGAGCCGATGGGCTCGGGTGGAACTTGTTCAGCATACCATCTGCGACCGGCGACGGGGAAGAGCATACCTATCCTCCGGCCCTAGATGTGAAGTTTCTAGATCGCTTTCCTCCTCCGGTCCCAGCTCGATCGCTTTCCACCTCCGTTCCAGGTCGCTATCCGCCGCCCAGGCTGCAAAGTACAATGAAGGGGCGCATGCCCGCTCCTTTTCCTCAACCCGGCGCGTCCCGTGATGGCCTTCCGGAACCGACGCCGGACGCCGAGGAGGGCCGCCAAAGTGAGCCCCACGCGCAACCTGACCCGAAAGCCCGGGTTACAGAAGACATGGCTACGCTCGCGATCCACCCCAAGCTATTCGACGAGGCCGTCCAGGCTTCGTCACCGCGCGTGACCGGCGACTACGCGGGCATGGACGACGCTGCGATCATGCTCGCGCTCCGCTCCGGCGACATGGCCGCCTTCGACCTGCTGCTGCAGAAGTACCGCAAGCCGATCATCCATTTCATGTACCGCATGGTGCACAATGAAGCGGTGGCGGAGGAGCTGGCGCAGGAGGTCTTCTTACGCGTATACCGCTCGCGCGAGACCTATCGGGCGGAGGCGCGCTTCAGCACCTGGCTCTACCGGATCGCGACCAACCTGGGGGTGAATCACGCGCGGGATACGCGCCACGAACGGTCGACTCCCACGGTCTATCTGGACGAGCCGGACGCCGAGACCGGGACCACACCGGACGTCGCCGACCTGACCCCGAGCGTGGAGAGCAACCTGCTGCATCGGGAACGGATGAACACCATCCGCGAGCATGTGATGGCGCTTCCCGAGCGGCAGCGTCTGGCGGTGCTGATGCACAAGTACGAGGGCATGGACTACAAGCAGATTGGCGATGTCCTGAAGCTGAGTGAATCCGCCACCAAGTCGCTGCTGTTCCGCGCCTACCAGACCTTACGAGAGAAGTTGAAGGACTTTGTTTAACACCCCGGCGCAGCCTGGGAACAAGCTTTGAATGATGGAATCTTCAAGATACGGAACTGGAAGTCGTGGAACGAGAAACAGAGTTTGCAAATGCGGGTAGAGATACGGGTAGAGACACCAGGAGTCACTTTATGAACTGCACAACCTGCAAGGCTGAACTGCCCGGCCTCCTGCTCGATCCGGGCACGGATACCGACCTAGCGCACGCTGCCGTTCGCGCCCATCTGGACGGGTGCGCCGACTGTAGCGCGGAGCTGACGGCGCTGCGCCGGACCCTCGAGCTGCTGGATGCCTGGCAGGCCCCCGAGCCTTCGCCCTACTTCGACCAGAAGCTCGCCGTGCTGCTGCGCGAGGAGCAGGCCAGACCGCCGGCGGGCTGGCTGGAGCGCCTGCGCGAGCGGCTGCTGTTCAACACCGGGCGCCAGTTCCGTCCGGCGCTGGCAGGCGCACTGGCGCTGGTGCTGGTAGCCGGTGGCGGCACCTTTGTGGGCGTCAGCAGGTTCGTCCAGCCGGCGCCGGCGTCCGCAACCGCCTCGGCAACCGTCGACGACCTGCAGCTTCTCGACAAGAACGAACAGACGATTCAGCAGATGGACCAGTTGCTGCAGGATGACGACGCGAACGACAACAACTGACCGGCAAACCCGCCGGCAAGCTAGCCGGCGGTTGGGCTCTCGCTGTAGGCCCTTGTATCTCTCTCGGCTTGGTAAGGAGCATCCATTTCGCAGTAACCTTTACGGGGCCATTCCGACCCAACTCGTCTTACAGGTCTTTGTTTCTGGGTTCGCCGTAGGTCGTCAATGACGTCAAATTGAATCTCATGCGCACTCTGCCTCCATTTCGTCTGGTCCTGCCGATGCTCGGCTTGGCCTGCGCCGCCAGCCTGCTGTCGCCGGCCTCCGGCGTGCTGCGGGCCCAGCGGCTGCGTGGCGGCTTTCATGTGGCGGAGCCGGCACCGCGTATGCAGATGGCACCACGGGCGCAAATGGGCCCGCAGAACCGCAATCCGCAGCCGCGGGAGCACCTCCAACAGTGGATGGAGCGCCACAGCAATCTCACCCCCGAACAGCAGCAGCGAGCGCTCGAGCAGGAGCCGGGCTTCCGCCAGCAGCCTCCCCAGGTCCAGCAACGCATGCGCGATACCCTCTCCCACCTGAACAGCATGGGGCCGGAGCAGCGCAGCCATACGCTCGAACGCATGGAGGAGATGGAGCACCTCTCGCCGCCGCAGCGTCAGCAGGTGCGGGGCGCCATGGCACAGCTGGGCGGCCTGCCGCCGGACCGTCGCCGGGTGGTGGCCCGCGCCTTCCGCGATCTGCGCAGTATGTCCCCGGCCGAGCGCCAGGGCACGATCAACAACTACCAGTTCCGTAGTCAGTTCACACCGGCGGAGTGGGCAACACTCTCGAACCTGATGGTGGTGGAACCCCTGCTTCCGCCAGCGGCCAACGCGATGCCACAGCCTCCGCGCTAGTTCTGGCTGGGGCACCCTCCCGCACGCAAAAAAGAGTTGGCGCATAGGGTATCTCCAGTTCCGCAGGAAAAGGAGATCATCCGTAACCCGTTGGTTGGGGATTTCTCGTTTTAGCGACAAGTGGGGGCTTGCCATCAGGCCAATGCAAGGTTGGTGGTCCGACACCATCCGGGAACATCTCCCCGAGCTCGACGATGTAGCGATTGCCGAACATCTGTTGGAGCTCGATGTGTTCTCCGAGGAAGAGCAGTCCGACGTCACTGTCTATCCAGGAGTGCACGCGTTGCTCGGCGCGCTCCCGCAGTACCGTTGGACCGTCGTCACCTCAGCCTCTGAAAAGATCATGCACCGTCGGCTCGCCGCGGTTGGAATCGTCGCTCCCCGTCATGCGGTGGGAGGTGATTCAGTTGTCCAGGGCAAGCCCCATCCGGAGGGCTATCTGCGAGGTGCTGCGATCCTCAGCCGGCAGCCCGAGGAGTGTCTGGTCCTCGAAGACGCACCGGCAGGGATACGCGCGGCCAAAGCGGCAAGGTGTCCGGTGCTGGCCATAGCTTCGTCGCACCCGGTGGAGGAACTCCAGGAAGCCGACTGGATCGTCCGATCACTTGATCAGATCCAGGTCTCCATCGACGAAACGGCAACACTCAAGATCCAGTTTCCGGCACTTCAGAGATCGCGTTGACCGCAGTGATGAGTTTTCCGCTTCTCGGCAGCAGGCCGACGCTTCCGTATTCTCACGAACGAGGATGCCGCCTCAAGCCCCTGTTATCCGACCCTCGAGTTCGTCCATCAAGCGATACCGGCGTGACTTCTTCGACGGACTGGAAACGATGAAGAATCCAGTCGCGACCCATTGTTGGCACAGTGTCGTTGCTGTACGCTGCTGGAAGCCAAACAGGTCGGCGATTTCCTTCGCCGTTACTTCCCTCGACTTCTCGAAGAGTGTCAGCACCTTCCTCTGCTTCGTATCAAGACGTCGCAGCAACTGAGATCGATCTCCTGCGCCGGAAATTGCTTCCCTCCTCGCCTGGGCGTGAACGCTCTCGAATGCCGAGGCCATCCCTTCGATGAAGTATGCAATCCAACCCGTGATGTCCGCTTCGGCGCGACCTAAATGATAGTTGTGTGACGGGCCAACGGTTAGCGCCTCATAATAGGCCTTCAGGTTTCTCGCATAGTATTCCTCGAGTGCGTAGAGTCCTTTGAGGCCGTATCCGCCAAGATGGAGAATCAGAGTCGTCAGCAGCCTTGCTGTGCGGCCGTTGCCGTCGTAGTAGGGATGAATTGTTGCGTTCTGATAGTGCGCGATCGCCGCTTTCAAGGGCACGGGTAATTCGTCTTCGGCATTGATCCAGGCGGTCAACTCCTCCATCAGCGCAGGCACTTCTTTCGCCTCGGGCGGCATATAGACAATTCGCTGCGTACGACTGTCCCGGATCAGGTTCTGCTCGTCCCTGTACGGTGTCGGCTTCCTGCGGGTCTTACCGCCCCCCATGACCAGACCGTGCAAGCTCTGAACGACCCTCTCCGTTACGTGCGAACTTTTTTGCGCGAGATGGTCCACTTCGTCAAGGGCAGCATAGTATCCCTTGACCTCCTGCTCGTCCCGTTCACGACCGGGAAAGTGTTGATCTACGGCGATCACCTTGGCCACCTGTTCCTGCGTCAGGAGATTGCCCTCAATCATCGTCGAGTAATGCGTCGAGAACAGCCTAGCAGTCTCGCGTAGATTCGCGAGTACGCGTGGCGTGATCGGCAGCGCTTCGACCGCATGCTTTACAGCCTCAATGCGCATCAAGCCGCGAACTATCGCTGGAGTGATGCTAAAGACGGGTTGGAATCCAGACTTCTTCGCTGCCATTGCATGCCTTCTGTTCGCCGATAAACTTCCGAGATTCTGCGTTTATTTTACCGTTATTATGCCGATAAATCGGTAGCGAACAGGTGAGGCTTGGTGGGGGAGCTCTCCTGGGCTGCTGTGTGGTCATCTTGTTGCTCAATGACGATGCTGCACAGAGTAGGCATCAATGACAGCCACTGTGCCTCCGCATCCGTCCACAATATGGCGCCGGGGGTCATCGACCCACATCCGCACGCGGAAGTGCTTGGGATTGGTCAGGCGTGAGTCTACAGCCCGAGGGTGTCGTTGACGGCGACGGCGATCTCCTGCTCCGAGCCCAGGTAGCGTTCGGTGGTCTGGATCGAGCTATGCCCCAATAGAAACTTAATCTGCTCCAGGTCTCCGCCACTCCTGCGGCAGAGCTTGGCGCAGGTACGACGAAGGTCATGGGCACCGAAGCGCTCGATGCCGATCTGCTTGGCCGCCTGCTCCACCACGGACCAGATCGCCCAGTCGCTCAAGCCCTCCCCGATCCGACCGCCCTTACGGATGGAGCGCAGCAGCCGGCCCTTCTCCAATCCGGCCGCCGTGGTCCAGGCGTCGATTCCCTGCTTGACCCAGACCGGAACCGCGACGGTACGGATCCGGCCACCCTTGCCGCGGAGGTCGGCGATCACCCGGTGGTCCATCAGGGCTCCGTCCGCTTCAGGCAGGGGAGGCATACCCCACAGCCTCTCTAGGGGCTCGAATGCCAAGGCTCGAAGCCTTGGCTTACCTGGGAGCTTATGGACCTATTCGTGCCGACGGTCCAGCAAATCTCTGGGCAGAAATGGGTCGGCGGTGTTGGCGCGGCGTCGAGCGTCGGGGTCCTTCGACTTCGCTCAGGACAGGCTCTTCGACTTCGCCTCACACGATACAACCGTGCGAGGCTCCGTTCAGGATGACAACTTCCTTGAGAATCGAGTGGTTAGGTCCAAGCTACATGTCCTACGGCTTAGTTCTTGAAGAAGTTCTTCACCAGGAAGAGCACATTTGCCGGGCGTTCTGCCAGCCGGCGCATGAAGTAGGGGTACCACTCCGCGCCGAAGGGGATGTAGACGCGGACGCCGAATCCCTGGGCGGCGAGCCTGCGCTGCAGGTCGCGACGCACGCCGTAGAGCATCTGGAACTCGAACGCCGACTTTGCGATGTCGTGCTGGGCGACGAACCGGGTGAGCTGGTCGACGATGGCCTCGTCATGGGTCGCGATACCGCAGAACACGCCGCCAGCAGGCTGACCGTTCGCCGGGTGCGGGTTGATGTAGCTGACCATGCGCTGCATCAGCTTGACGTAGTTGGCGTCGACGTCGGCCTTGGTGGGGAAGGCGTGCTCGGGGCCTTCTTTGTAGGCGCCCTTGCACAGGCGAATGCGAATTCCCTGCCCCAGCAGCCGCTCTGTGTCGGCCTCGGTACGGTAGAGGTAGGCCTGCAGCACGGCGCCGACGCGGCCCTCGAGACCGGGCCTGGCGTGCAGGCGCTCGACCATCTCGAGCGTGGCCTCGGTCAGCGGGGTGCCCTCCATATCGATGCGCACGAAGGAGTCCGCGTGGGCGGCATGTTCGACGATCTCGGTCACGATCTGCTCGGCCAGCGCGGTCGAAAAGTCCATCCCCATCTGGGTCAGCTTGAGGCTGACGTTGGCGTTCAGCTTGCGGCTCTCGATGGCGTCGAGCAGCTGGTGGTAGATGGCCGCGGAGGCGTGCGCCTGGGCCTCGACGCTTACGCTCTCGCCCAGCGAGTCGAGCGAGACGGCGATGCCCTCGCGGTTGATCGCCTCGGCGGCGGCCAGAGCCTCCTCCACCGTCATACCCGCGACGAAGCGGCTGGAGAGCTTGCGCCCCAACGTGGAACGCTCAGCAAAAGAGCGCAATGCCTTATTTTGTGAGATGGCAATGAAGAACGTACGCAGCACTCGCCTTGACCCCTTTTTATGGATGCTTTTAGTTTACCGAAGCGTGGAGGAGGTCGCACCGCGGGGCGAGAGAGAGGGCGCGCAACCGGCCTGACGCGCATCTCTGAAACCCCAACCCGGCACGATGCTGCAGGGAAGGATCGGGGAAGCTATTGGCCGGCTTCGCTGATCTTGGAGAGGCGCTGGACCTGCGGCGTCAGATGGGGTGTGACCTGCGGCGTAACCATGCTGCTCGTATCCTTGAGCTCGGCGATGGCCTCGTCGTAGCGGCCGAACAGCGAGTTGTAGCGGATGAAGACCATCTCTTCGAGCATCTTCAAGCCGTCTTTGAGATAGCTGATGCGGCTGCGCTCGTCGTGGCCCCAGCTGACCGGGACCTCGCGGACGCTGAAGCGAAGCTTGCGCGCGATGAAGAGAATCTCGGGATCGAAGCCCCAGCGCTCGATGCGCTGCAGGCGGAAGATGACCTGCGCGGCGGGACGCTTGAACGCCTTGAAGCCGCACTGGGTATCCTTGAACGGCAGCCCCATAACGGTACGCGTGATCCCGTTGAAGCAGCGCCCGAAGAACTGACGGTAGAGCGGCTGGTGGATGGTCTGGCGGGTGCGGTCCAGCCAGCGGGAGCCAATGGCGACGTCCGCCCCCTCAGAGATGGCCCCCAGCAGCCGCTCCGCCTCTTCCATGGGAGCCGACAGGTCGGCATCGGTGAACATGACCACCTCGCCGGCAGCCTGCAGCAGGCCGTTGCGGACCGAGTAGCCCTTGCCCCGGTTGCCCGGGTTCTGCACCAGGTGCAGGCGGGGATAGACCTTCATCGAGCGGGCGACGATCTCCGGGGTACCGTCGCGCGAGCCGTCGTCGACCACCAGCACCTCAGCGTCCCACCCCTGTGCCTCGATGCAGGCCATGACCCGGTCCAGCGTCTGTTCGATGCGGGCGCTCTCGTTGTACGCCGGAATGACGATGCTTAGATACGGATGTCCCATCGGCCTGCTAAAACCCTCTCGAGAAAGACCTTGTGTACGGGATACTCGAGGCCCTGGACCCCACGCTCGCCGTGCATCATACGCAACCACCTATCAGTCTACCAGCGCTGCCGTCTCGATTTTCATAGGCTTCTACAATTTAATTAGCGATTCGCCCCGGCTTACTCATGATGGAATCGCAGCGTCTGAGACCGCCTCGGATACCAGGGATTTACCGAAGACTCGGGCGCAAATGTCCTGCTAAACTCCATTGCATGACGGCCGACTTCAGCAACCCGACGCCTCCTCCACCGCCGCAGCAGCGCCCTGCCCCCTACGCGACTCCTTATGGTTCCCCGTACGGAATGCCTCCGCGACCGCGGCGGTCGGCGTGGTTTTACGTGGCCGTGATCGGAGGACCGATCGCACTGATTGCTCTGCTGCTGAGCGCCATGGTCTGGAGTATCCAGCGCACGTTGAATGGCGGCGATGGCGCCCTGATCGGCACCGACGAGATCGGCGTCATCGATGTCACGGGCGTGATCCTCGATGCGGACAAGCTGGACACCCAGTTGCGCAAGTTCGGCGACGACAACTCCATCAAGGCCATCATCCTGCACATCAACTCTCCCGGTGGCGGAGCCGCGGCCTCGCAGGAGATCTATCACGAGGTCCTGCGCGTCCGTCAGGAGAAGCACAAGAAGGTAATCGCCTCGATCGAGTCGGTCGGCGCCTCGGGCGCCTACTACATCGCCAGCGCCTGCGACCGGATCTATGCCAACGACGCCTCGGTCGTGGGCTCGATCGGCGTCATCATGGAATGGACCAACTACGGTGAGCTCTATCGCTGGGCCAAGCTCAAGAGCATCGTCATCCACGCCGGCGAGTTGAAGGACGCCGGCGATCCCACCCACGACGTAACCCCGCAGGAACAGGCCTACTTCCAGTCGTTGGTCGACAACATGTATACCCAGTTCATCCACGATGTGGCCAGCGGACGGCATACCTCGGCCGACAAGATCAAGCCGCTGGCGACCGGGCAGGTGTGGACCGGACAGCAGTCGCTGCCACTGGGGCTGATCGACAAGGTCGGCGGATTTCGCGTGGCGCTGATCGACACGGCGAGGAGCGTGGGCATCGGCGGCGAGCCCACCATCGTCCGCCCCAGCAGCGACAAGCGGGGCCTGCTCCAGATCCTGACCACGAATGGCGAGGACATCTTCCCCAATCCCAGCCAGCTCCTGAACCAGGCTCCCGGTTTCTACTTCATGTGGAAGTAGTTGCTTTTTCAGCCCGTCTTGTGGACTATAGGCGACGAGACGGGCAAAGACCGACCGGGAAGGCGCTCCTCCGGCGTCCTTCGCGCCGCTTGCTATGGATTTCTTTCGATAATCCCTGACGAAATCCCCTATCCCGTCTACAATCAGCGTAACGGCCAGCGCGCCCCACGCGCCCGAATGCTCGATCCTGATTCAGGAGTTTTCCTCGATGACTAAAGCTGACCTCGTCGACAAAGTGACCGCACTCGGCGATCTAACCCGCCGCGACGGTGAGATTATCGTCGATACACTCTTCGAATCCGTCATTGGCGCCCTGAAGTCAGGGGACAAGATCGAGATCCGCGGCTTCGGAAGCTTTCGCACGCGCCAGCGCAACGCCCGCATCGGGCGCAATCCGAAGACCGGCGACAAGGTCGATGTGCCCGCCAAGCGGGTTCCCTTCTTCAAGCCATCCAAGGAGTTGCGCGATTCGGTGAACCCCGACGGGGTAAAGTCGAAGCCCAAGACGGCCAACCCGGACCACATCGACCCCCACCATCCGCCCGCCATGTAGTTGCTTTGCGGCCGCGCCCTGCGGCATGTTCTATTGCTCGGGCGAAGCAGCAGCGATGCCGACCACGTTGAGCATGCGGCCGGTGAAGCCGCGCTCGGCGCGATGTGAGAAGTAGCGGCGCGCAGACGGCAGGCCGGCGCAGGCGGTGCACTCCGCCAGTACAGTGATCCGCTTCGCATCGACTCCCGCGGCCAGCAACTGCCGCCGGTTCGCCTCCCACAGATCGAGCAACTGCAAGCCAGACGCGGAGTCGTGGCCGGTCTCATTCCAAGCATGGAACAGCGCTTCGGCGTACTCGAAGTTCGCGTGAAACGCGCCCTGGACCTCCGCGCCGACGCTATAGCAGCAGGCGCCGATCGAGGGACCAATAGCTGCCAGCAGATCTTCAGAACGACAACCGAACTCGGCCTGCATCGTGGCCACACCCTGCTCGACGATGCGGGCGACGGTTCCGCGCCAGCCGGCGTGGAAGGCTGCGACCACGCGCCGCACCGGATCGACCACCATCACCGGAACGCAGTCCGCGGTCTGAACGCCAAGCAAAACGCCGGGAGCGGCCGTGATCAGACCGTCCGCCTCGCCGAGCGCGCGGCCGGCATCGGACACCATCGCGGCGGCCGACGCTCTGTCGGGCACCACCAGACTGCCCCCGCCGTGCACCTGACGGACCGTGATCAGCAGGGGGCCATGCGGCGCCGAACCCTCTCTCCAAACCGCGTCCGTAAAGCGGCGGCGGTTCTCCGCCACCAGCTCCGCCGGATCGTCCGGTGTCCAACCGAGATTGAGATCGCCCGCTAGGAGCTCTTCAGACACCGCCTGTGACCGAGCGACGGCCTGCGGGCGATACGAGCGATAGATGGTCGAGACGCCGCCGGCCCGTGTGCTGAAGCCATGCCGCAACCACTCTATCTGCTCCCATCCGGGCACGCGCACGAAGCCGGGCGTGTCGGCAGCACCGGCAGCGCCGACACTGCCGCAACCGCTGCCGATACGCCCCGCGCCATCGTCACTCCGTTTGGCTTCGTTGCCCTCGCTCATCGGTCCGCTCCTCCCCCACACTGCGCCAGCTCACTGCGAATCGTTTTATTCTAACGAGTCCGCCACCGCGGCGGCGCACACGGAAACAGCGGTGACAAGCTGAGCACGATCGGCGCCATAGAGCAGCATCGCTGCGGTTTTCCTGCAAAAAATCGCCTGCCGGCGCGCACGACCAGGCGTTTCCGCGTATCATCTCGAAGGCATCTACATGGTGACCTCACCCTTTTGCGATGGGCGAGTCAAACGACGACCGCGATTCTCGCGACTATCGCAATCAGGTTGCATCAAATCGAGGACAGCAGAAACACATCACGCGATCGTTCTATGAAAACAAATGTATTGAGTCCGAACCCTCAGCTTATCCGCACTCGGATCGGCAAAGTTTGTGTCGCGATCATCGGCACGACCGTAAGCGAGATGATCGAGCGCGCCAGCGCCGCCACCCAAGAGACAAATTTCCTTGAGTTCCGCCTCGACTACCTCGAGAAACCAGCCGCGGCACTGCCCAAACTGAAGCAGTTTCTCACGGAGAGCACCGCCGTCACTGCCATCGCTACCTGTCGGCGCGCCGCCAACGGCGGCAAGTTCGACGGCCCGGTCAGCGCCGAGATCGAGATCCTGAGCAAGGCGGCCACCAGCGGCTTCCATCTGATCGATCTCGAGCTCGAGTCCGCCACCGAGGTGAAGAAGCCCGAGCTGCAAAAGCTGCGCGAGGCCGGCGCCGCCTTGATCATCAGCTACCACGACTTCAAGCAAACGCACGATCTCGACGCCATCCTGGCACGCATCCAGCCCTTCGAGCCGGAGTTCATCAAGATCGTCCCCACCGCCAAGACGCTGACCGACAACCTGACCATGATGCGCTTCCTCGAGCACGTCAGCGATCACAGCAACATCATCGGCATCTGCATGGGCGATGCGGGCATCATCTCGCGCGTGCTTGGCGTGCGCGCCGGCAGCGCCTTCACCTTCGCCGCCGCCACCGCCGGCGAGGAGACCGCTCCCGGACAGATCGCCGCCCGCACCCTGATCGAGACCTACCGCATCGACCAGGTCGACGCCGCCACCAAGGTCTACGGAGTCGCCGGCAATCCCATTCGCAGCTCGCTCTCGCCGGCGATGCTGAACGCCGCGTTCCGCCGCGAGAGGCTGAACGCCGTCTACCTCGCGCTGCAGACCGACAAGCTCACCGACCTGCTCACGCTGGTGCGCCAGGTTCCCCTGCAGGGGCTCAGCATCACCATGCCGCTGAAGCAGGAGATCATGGCCCACCTCGAGGGCACCGACCCGCTCTCGGCCAAGATCGGCGCCTGCAACACCGTACTGCGCGCCCCCGATGGCAAGCTCTACGGCTTCAACACCGACGTCGCAGGAATCGTTTCGCCCCTCGAGAAGCGGCTGTCCCTGCGCGGAGCCAAGGTGCTGGTGCTGGGTGCCGGCGGCGCCGCGCGCGCGGCCGTCTTCGGTCTGTGCGACAAGGGCGCCGAGGTCTTCATCCTCAACCGCACCCCCGAGACCGCCGCCAAGCTGGCCAAACAGGCCGGCGCCAAGGTCATCAAGCGCGAGGCGCTGGCGAAGACCGCCTTCGACGTCATCCTCAACGCCACCTCGGTCGGCATGGCCGGCACCAAGCCGGCGCAGCTGCTCACCCCCGACGAACTCAACGCCAAGCTGGTCTTCGACCTGGTCTACAACCCGATCGAGACACCCCTGATCGCCATGGCGCGGCAGAAGGGCATTCCGGTCATCGCCGGCGTCGAGATGTTCGTCCAGCAGGGAGCGCGCCAGTTCGAGATCTGGACCGGAAAGCCGGCCCCGGAGGAGGAGATGCTGCGAGTCGTGCTGCATGCCCTCCGCCAGCGCGCCGAGGCCGCACCGGAGGCGCCCGCCGAGCCTGTCAAGGAAAGCCCTAAGAAGGCTCCCAAGGCCGACTCCAAGGAAGAGACCAAGGAAGAGACCAAGCCAGCAGTCAAAACCGCCGTCAAGACTGCTGTCAAGGCCAAAGCAACAAAATAGCCGCGGCCGGGGTGTCTTCGCCACCCCAAGTCAACAGGCCGGTCCTCTGGACCGGCCTGTTGACTTCGAGCCCTATCTACTTGTCCTACCGCAGCGCTACTTGTCATTCCGTAGCGCTTACTTGGTTGTCATTCCGCGCTGGAGCGGAGGAATCTCCTTCTTCCTCCGCTCCAGCGCACCAGCCCTAGCTGAAGATATCCTTCACCTTGCTGAACAGGCTGCGCGAGGCCGGGGTGTTCTCGACCGTCATGGTCTCGCCGAGTTGCTTCAGCAAATCACGCTGCGCCTTGGTCAACTTATTCGGCGTCGCTACCCGTATTTCGACGATCAGGTCGCCCTTGCCGTGCTCGTTCAGGTGAGGAACGCCCTTGCCGCGCAGCCGGAACTCGCGCCCGCTCTGCGTTCCCTCCGGCACCTTGATCGTCGCCGGGCCATCGAGCGTCTGGATCTCCAGCTCCGTGCCCAGCGCCGCCTGCGGAAAGGAGATGGGGATGGCGCAGTGCAGATCGTCGCCGTCGCGCTCGAAGACCTTATGCGGCTTCACGTTGAGCACAACGTAAAGATCGCCCGCCGGGCCGCCGAAGCTCCCCGCCTCGCCCTCGCCCTGGTAGCGGATGCGGGTATCCTGCTCCACGCCCGCCGGCACCTTGACGCGAATGGTGTGCTCCTTCTGCACGCGCGAGTCGCCACGGCAGGTGGTGCATGGGTTGGTCACCACCGTTCCCGTTCCGCTGCACTTCGGACAGGTGCGCGCCACCGAGAAGAAGCCCTGCTGGAAGCGCATCTGCCCGGCACCCTTGCACTGCGGGCAGGTGGCCGGCGCCGACCCCCTGGCCGCCCCCGACCCCTGGCAGTCCCCGCACACATCCATGCGCTTGACGGTGATCTCCTTCTCCTTGCCGAAGACCGCCTCCTCAAACTCGAGGTTCATGTCATAGCGCAGATCGCGGCCGCGCTGCACCCGCGACGCCTTGCGCTGGCCACCCATGTTGAACATCTCGCCGAACAGGTCACCGAAGATGTCGCCCATATCCTGGCCGGCGAAGCCGCCGCCCTGGAACGGATTGCCGCCGCCGTTGCCGCCACCGCCGCTGAATGCGGCATGACCGTAGCGGTCGTAGGCAGCCCGCTTGTCCGGATCGCTCAGCACCTGGTAGGCCTCGCTGCAGGCCTTGAACCGCTCCTCCGCCTCCGGGTTGTTCGGATTGCGGTCCGGATGGTGCTGCATCGCCAGCTTGCGATACGCCGTCTTCAACTCCTGGTCGGAGGCGTCTCGCGAGACATTCAACAACTCATAAAAATCGCTCTTCGTCACGTTTCCCGTCGCACTCATCCTTGTTTCTCACTGAACTGGAAATTCTCGTCAGCCGCTGCTGATTCCTGCCGGCGCCTGGGCTACTCGGATACCTGCGCCGGGTTCGACGCGATTCGCACCAGCGCCGGGCGCAGCAGCTTCTCGCGGATCTTGTAGCCGCGGCGGATCTCCTCCACCACCTGATGATCCGGATGCTCGTTGGTTTCGATGCTGCCCAGCGCCTCATGGACCCGAGGATCGAACTGCGTTCCCACGGTCTCGACCGGCTGCACCTGCAGCCCCTTCAGCGCCTCCTCCATCTGCTTCAGAATCAGCTCCACCCCGGCGCGCAGCTGCTCGGCCGAGCCCGGCGACTTCAGCGCCAGCTGGAAGTTGTCCATGACCCCGAGGAACGGCTCGACCGTGCTCCCGATGGTGTACTCACGCGCGTCGGCGCGCTCCCGGACATCGCGCTTGCGGGCGTTGTCGAACTCCGCCTGCAGCCGCGCCAGCCGGTCGATCAGTTGGTCCTTCTCGCCGCGCAGCTGGACGATCTCCTGCGCCGCTCCATCCTGCGGCGTGAAGCCGCCCTCCGCATAGGCGTCGCGCACCGCCTCCGGCCCACGTTCCTGGCCATACTCCTGGCCGGTCTCGGGCGCCGTGCGCGTGCCGTTCTCGAACTCTCCGCTCTTCTGTTCTCCGTTTGCCTGTGCGTCGTCCTGCATTATTGCCTCATCCTTCATGCGTATATGTCCTTCTCTATTGTTGCCGATTCCGGCCCAACTCGCGACCTTGTCCCATCCGCTGCGCCGTCTCGCCACCGCTGAATCTCCCATTTTAGACATCTTCCCCCACCCGCTACGTTGCCGTTGTTCCTGTCCTCGTTGCCGTTCTCCCCGTCCTCATAGATTGGGATGCAGCATGCGGTCGAAGACGCGCGAGATGTAGCTGACCGCATTCATCGTATTCTCGTAGTGCATGCGCTTGGGCCCGATCACGCCCACCGTTCCCCGGCTCTCTCCGCCCATCCTGGCCGGGGCCGCGATCAGCACCAGCCCGGCCATCTCCGGAGCATGCTCTTCCAGGTCGAAGACCACCCGCACCGACTCCTGCCGGGCATCGATATACGCGCTCAACAGCTCCACCAGCCGCTCCTTCTCCTCGAGCGCCGCCAGCACATCGCGCAGCCTGGCGGCATCCTGGTGGCTGCCCACGCCCTCGTTCGAGATCAGGTTGGCCACGCCCTCGACATACACCGCATGCACCCGCGTCTGGGTCTCCGGAACCGCATGCGCCCACAGCTGCTGCACCTGGGCCAGCAGCATCTGGTACTGGCTGCGCTCCCGCTCCAGCATGCGCGCGATCTCCAAGCGCACCCGCTCCACGCTCCAGCCGCGGAAGTTCTCATTCAAAAAGTTTGCCGCCGTCTCCAGCTCACCCAGCGACAGGTCATGATCGAGCGCCAGCACCCGGTCGCGCACCAGACCCGAGCGCGTCACCACCACTGCCAGCACCCGCGCCGCGGCGAGCCGCGAGAAGTGCACATGCTCGAGCAGATCGCCCTCGGCTACCGTGGCGATGGCCACCCCGACCCCGCTCGAAAGCGTCGCCAGCACATGCGAGGTCCGCTGCAGCACCGCCTGCATCCCCGCCAGCCCCACAAAGTTCGAATCGATCTCCGACCGCGAGCGCTCCGACAGCCGCGCCGGGGCGATGCGTGGCGTCGATCCGCCGCTCAGCTCCTCGACGTACAGCTGAAACGCCTGCGCCGTGGGAATCCTGCCGGCCGAGGTATGCGGCTGCTCCAGCAGGCCAGCCTCCGCCAGCTCCGCCATCTCATTGCGAATCGTCGCCGGAGAGATCCCCAGCGCGTGGCCCAGGCCGTCCACCACCTGCAGCCGCGCCAGCGTCGCCGAGCCCACCGGCTCGCCGGTCTCGATGTAGCTCTCGATGATGGCCGTCAGAATCGCCCGCTGACGCACCGTGCAGCGCACCGCCTCATCCGCCATCTTCAGCCACCTCCGTTCCGCTGCTCGCTTGTACACGCCCGCACTCTGCGCGAGCTGCACAGTATCCCACTCAACTTTAAGGATACTCCAGCCCGCAAGCCGAAGCTTCATCCCGGCAACAAAGCCATGCGCCCCACCTGCCGAGGTCACATCCCCGGCAGGGTGGGGCGATCACGCTCCCTTGCTACGAGATCTCCAGTACATCCTTGCTGCGCCCGGCAATCTCAACCGCCGAGTCCGCCACCTTGCGCGCGATCTCATAGAATCCCTTGGCGATCTCCGACTCCGACCCGGCCAGCGCCACCGGCAGACCGCTGTCTCCGCCCTTGCGAATCGACGGGTCGAGCTCGAGCGAGCCCAGGAACTGCAGCCCGAACTGCGCCGCCGTCCGCTCCGCTCCGCCGCTCGAGAAGATGTCCACCACCTGCTGGCAGTGCGGGCAGGTGAAGTGGCTCATGTTCTCGACGATGCCGATCACCTCGACGTTCACCTGGTGGAACATCTCCAGCGCCTTGCGCGCATCCTGCAGGCTGACGTCGCTCGGCGTCGACACCACCACCGCTCCGGTCAACGGAACCGTCTGCACCAGCGAGATCACCACGTCGCCGGTTCCTGGAGGCAGGTCGACGATCAGGAAGTCCAGCGTCTCCCACTGCACCTGCTGCAGGAACTGACGGATGATCTGGTGCAGCATCGGCCCGCGCATCACCAGCGGCTTGTCGCCCGGCGAGATCAGTCCCACCGAGATGAACTTCACCCCATGCGAAAGGATCGGCTCGATCCGGTTCTCCCCCACCACATTCGGCTGCCGGGTCACGCCCATCATGAGCGGCACATTCGGACCATAGATGTCGGCGTCGATCAGACCGACCTTGTACCCCAGCTGCGCCAGCGCCACCGCCAGATTGACCGCAACCGTGGTCTTACCCACTCCGCCCTTGCCGCTGCCTACCGCCACAACGTGCGCTACGCCCGGCAACGGCTGCGGCCCCTGCGGTGCCTGTGCT
>DATMOB010000025.1:0-2935 GCA_035568455.1 Granulicella sp. | reverse complement strand
GTTGCTGGCGGCGGCGATCAGGACGCCGCTGGCGGCGACATTCACGGGAGTGAGTGTGCCAGCGGCCTGGGTCAAGCCCATGATGAAGGGATCGACGTCGGCGACGCCCATGACGGCGCCCAGGATGCGGATGCCGGCGCCCCCGAGATAGGTGGCGACCAGCTGGGTGGCGATGAGCATCGCGAGGAACAGGATGGCGAAGAGAAAGGCAGCCGTCAGATCCAGCGGGTTGCTGGGTTCGAATTCGCGCTTGATCTGCGAGGCCACGGGATCGGGGCGGCGGGACCAGAACCATCCGGTGGTGATGGCGGCTGCGGATAGGACCAGAAACGCGGGAGCGAGCGTTGCGGCGAGAGGGCGACTGAACAGAGTTAGGAGAGTGGCCAGGCGAAGGTACATCACGCCTGAGGCGATGAGGATGCCACCGGAGAACAGATGCGGCCGCTGCTCACGGGCGGCGCGGCGGGACATCGCTACCGTGGTTACGGTGGATGAGTAAGCTCCGCCGAGGAACGCGGCCAGGATGACTCCGCCATGTTCTTTGGTGACTTTCTGCAGCACGTAGCTGCCATAGGAGACGGTGCTGACGGCGACCACGACCAGCCAGGTCTTGAAAGGGTTGATGTGGAAGCGGGTGAATTCCCCGTGCGGGAGGGCGGGAAGAATTACGACCGTGAGCAGCAGGAACTTGGCGAAGGTGAGAATTTCCTGCGGCGCCGTGCGATTGGCGAGCGTTTCAAGGCCTTCCTTGAGTTCAAGCAGCAGAAGACTGGCAACGCTGAGGGCGGTGGCGATCCAGAAATGGTCGTAGTAGACGAGCGCGCCGACGAGATACGTAGTGAGGCCGGACATTTCTGAAGTGACGCCGGCAGCCTCGACTCGGGAGAGTTTATGCCAGTAAGAGAGCAGCAGGAATCCGCCGACGACCAGGAAGCCGAGCGTGACGGGTAGCAGCTGTGCGCCGGAAAGAAGAGCGATGGAGTAGCCAATGAATCCGATCAGGGGAAAAGTGCGGACTCCTCCGAAGGAATACGATCCCCCGGAGGCCTTGTGTTCTTCGCGTTCAAGTCCGATGAGGAATGACAGGAAGAGAACGAGGACGATCTTGACGGCTTCAGGTGGAAGCCAGCTGTAGAGTTCCACGTGCGGTTCGGGCTCCGTGCTGGGAGCAGTATAGCCGAGGGTGCAAGATCGGAGCGGGAAAGTCGAGTTCCGTCCAGCGTGCAAGCGAAAGGCCCCACTTCTCGCAAAGGGCGCGAGAAATGGGGCACCCTGGGGATGTCCTGGAATTCCGCCGTCAGCGGCAGACGCGAAAAAGCCCCTCGCTTGCGCGAGAGGCTTTTTCTGGGGGAGGGACTTGTGGGCGAGGCGCCCGTTGGTCCCAAGACTACAGTGCTATTTCGGTTGCTGCGCTTGATCGGCGGTGGTGACAGGCGCCCCGGAGTTAGCGGAGAGCTGTTCCAGGTCGTTCTTCAGGAGGCTGATTTCGACACGGCCTCCGCTGATGCGCTTGGTCTTCGCAGCGTCATCCGTTGGGACGGGCGCGTTGCCCATGCCGACGAGGTAGATGCGATAGACGGGAATCTCGTGGTTGAGGACGAGGTAGCGCACCACCGACTCGGCCATCTTCTGCGAGCTGGTGATTGCGGTCTGGCCCTTGCCAGCGGAGAATCCCTGAACTTCGATGATGTAGCCGTGCTGGCCTTTCACGCTGCTGGCCATGGTGTCGAGAGCGTCCTTGGCATTCTTGCTGAGGACGGTCTGGCCGGGCCGGAAGCGGATCTCGGTCTGGTTCGAGGCCTTGTACTGGTCGATGTTGCCCACCACGGTCTCAACGGTCTGGACGCGAGTGGTGACCTGCTGCGCGGTCTGCTGCGCCATGGTGGCCTTGTTGCCAGCGTCGACGGCATGCTGGTCGGCGGCGTCGGCCTTGTCGGAGGCGAGCTTGATGCCAGCCTGGGCGCGAGCGTCGGTGTCTTTGATGGCCTTGCCGTTGCCGGCGGTCAGCTCATCGAGCTCGTTGACGCGGTCGCGGATCGGTTCGGTCTGGCGCTTGACGTAGTTCTTGCGGGCGAAGGGATTGATGCGTCCCCAGAAGCCTTCGCGGGACGGGGGTGCCAGAGGAGCTTTGCCGGTGGCGGCATCGGTCGAGCTGGACTGTGTCTGCTGGGTGGCGGCAGGCGCGCTCTGATCGGTGGACGAGGTGGTCTGCGCGACAGCCGGGAAAGCGAGAACAGCGGCCAAGGGCAGGGCGAAGAGTAGACGGTTGTTCATAATGACTTCCTCCAAGTTTGGGGCGGAGCGTTTGGCTGCGCCACCCCGGCACGCCTGGGGCGTGCATGAAATTTTGATTGCGTCCCTTTGAACGGCACAGAAAGCCAGCGGTTTCGCTGAACCGGCCCGCGCTGACGCATCGCTTGGCCTGGAACTCTGGGTACCCCAGTTACGGGCGTACCTGCCATTCCTATTACATGTGGGATGCCAAATCGGACCCCAAGGCTGAGAGAGCTAAATGATTGATATCTATAGACATTGTAGTACTCTTCGGGCGGGGAAGATAGGCTGGGTGCGCAACCCGAGGGTAAATTTGGGAAACCTGATATAAAAACTGCGTGGAAATCGACTTGTCCGGGGAGGGCCGTTTGGGAGCTAAGCATCGGGGACGGAGTGTGGGCCGGTCTGGGGTATGGCTGGGCGTCACGGCGCTGGCGTTGTGTGGTGTCATCTGGGGTCAGGTGCCGGAGACGGCTTCGTCCCGAATTCCTGCGGACCATCTGCAGCAGTATTCCGACTCGGCGGTGACGTGGATGCAGGAGTATCTGCGGATTGATACGACGAATCCTCCGGGGAATGAGATGCGCGCGGTGGAGTTCTACAAGAAGATTCTGGATCAGGAAGGAATTGAGAATCGGGCGTTTGAGTATGCGCCGGGGCG
>DATMOB010000024.1:0-26087 GCA_035568455.1 Granulicella sp. | reverse complement strand
CGGGTTGTGCTTGGACAGCACCTTGGTGATCGCCGCGGTCAGCGTGGTCTTGCCGTGGTCGATGTGACCCACCGTCCCGATGTTTACGTGCGGCTTCGACCGGTCAAACTTTTCCTTGCCCATGACTGCTCTCCATGTTTCTGCTTGCTGAAATCGAACTGCCAAACTTGAACCGCGCAAACTTGCCTGCGAGATGCCTACTTGCTGGTTGCTTCCTTACCTGCGACCTTAGCGATGATCTCTTCGGAGACCGAGCGCGGCGCCTCTTCGTACTGCTTGAACTGCATCGAGTAGTTGGCGCGTCCCTGGGTGCTCGAACGCATGTGGGTGGCGTAGCCGAACATCGTGCTCAGCGGTACGGTGGCCTTGATGGCCTGGGTGCCGCCGACCATCTCCATGCCCTCGATCCGGCCGCGGCGGGAGTTCAGGTCGCCGATGATGGTTCCCATGTACTCCTCGGGCACCGTCACCTCCACCGCCATCACCGGCTCAAGCAGCACCGGCTTGGCCTTGCGCGCGGCCTCCTTGAAGGCCATTGAACCGGCGATCTTGAACGCCATTTCGTTCGAGTCGACGTCGTGGTAGCTGCCGTCGTAGAGCGACACCTTGATGTCGACCATCTCGTAGCCAGCAAGAATGCCGCGCTGCATCGCGTCCTGGATGCCCTGGTCGATCGGCTTGATGTACTCCTTGGGAATCGAGCCGCCCTTGGTGTCGTTGGTGAACTCGTAGCCCTTGCCCGGCTCATTGGGCGAGATGCGAATCTTGGCGTGGCCGTAGTTACCCGAGCCGCCGGTCTGACGGATGTACTTGCCCTCGGCCTCGGCGTTGGCGCGGATGGTCTCGCGATAGGCCACCTGGGGCTTGCCCACGTTGGCCTCGACCTTGTACTCGCGCATCATGCGATCGACGATGATCTCGAGGTGCAGCTCGCCCATGCCGGCGATGATGGTCTGGCCGGAGTCGACGTCAGTGTGCACGTTGAAGGTGGGATCTTCCTGCGCCAGCTTGGCCAGGGCCATACCCATCTTCTCCTGGTCGGCCTTGGTCTTCGGCTCCACCGCAACCTCAATAACGGTCTTGGGGAAGTCGATCGACTCGAGCACGACCGGCTGTTTGTCGGTGCAGATGGTGTCGCCGGTGACCAGGTTCTTGAGTCCGACCGCGGCGCAGATGTCGCCGGCGAGGATCTCGGTGATCTCTTCGCGCTTGTTGGCGTGCATCTTGAGCAGGCGGCCGATACGCTCGGTCTTACCGGTGCGCGGATTGAGCACCGAGTCGCCGGTCTTCAGCACGCCCGAGTACACACGGATGAAGATGAGCTGGCCGACGAACGGGTCGGTCATGATCTTGAAGCCGAGCGCGGAGAAGGGCTCGTTGTCGTCCGCCTTGCGGATGATCTCCTCTTCCATATTGTCGGGGTTGTGGCCGATCACGGGAGGAATATCGAGCGGGCTGGGCAGATAGTCAACGACCGCGTCGAGCAGCGTCTGCACGCCCTTGTTCTTGAAGGACGAGCCGCAGAGCACCGGGAAGATATTCATGGCGATGGTCGCCTTGCGGATGCCAGCCTTGAGCTGCGCCTCGGTGGGCTCCTGACCCTCGAGATAGAGGTTCATGATCTCGTCGTCGGAGTCGGCGACGGCCTCAATGAGGTGCGCGCGGGCAATCTTGGCGGTTTCGAGCAGGTCGGCAGGAATCTCTTCGACCGAGTACTGCGCGCCCATGGTCTCGTCATGCCAGAAGATGGCCTTCATGGTGACCAGGTCGACCACGCCGGCAAACTTGGCCTCGGCGCCGATCTGAATATTGATGGGAACCGCGCGCGCGCCGAGACGATCGACGATGGTCGAGGTCGCGTAGACGGCGTCGGCGCCGGCCTTGTCCATCTTGTTGATGAAGCAGATGCGGGGCACCTTGTACTTGTCGGCCTGACGCCACACCGTCTCCGACTGGGGCTGCACGCCGGCGACCGCGTCAAAGCAGGCGACCGCGCCGTCGAGCACGCGCAGCGAACGCTCCACCTCGGCGGTAAAGTCGACGTGACCAGGGGTGTCGATGATGTTGATGCGGATGCTCTTCCAGGTGCAGGTAGTGGCGGCGGAGGTGATGGTGATGCCGCGCTCCTGCTCCTGCTCCATCCAGTCCATGGTCGCAGTACCTTCATGCACTTCGCCGATACGGTGGGTGATACCCGTATAGAAGAGAATGCGCTCGGTCGTCGTTGTCTTGCCGGCGTCGATGTGCGCCATAATTCCAATATTCCGGCAACGATTCAGAGGTATAGTGCGTGCCACGGTCGGTATCTCTCATCTGCAGGCCAGGCCTGCGGTAAAACTTCATTCAATCCTGGAGCGGGAGGCGGGGGTTCACTCCCCGCTTCCCGCTCCCTATTCCCTGCTTACCAGCGGTAGTGCGCGAAGGCCTTGTTGGCCTCGGCCATGCGATGAACGTCTTCCTTCTTCTTCATCGCGGCGCCGCGGCCGTTGGCGGCATCGAGCAACTCAGCGGTCAACTTCTCGACCATGCCCTTTTCGCCACGGGCGCGGCCGTAGGTGACCAGCCAGCGAATCGCGAGCGACGTGCGCCGCTCCGGAAGGACCTCGATCGGCACCTGGTAGTTGGCGCCGCCGACACGGCGGGACTTCACTTCGAGCAGCGGCTTGCAGTTCTCAATCGCCTTCTTGAACAACTTGAGAGCCTCGTCGCCACCCTTCTGTTCGAGGTTGGTCATGGCCGTGTAGAAGATTCCCTGCGCGGTCGACTTCTTGCCGCCCCACATCATGGAGTTGACGAACTTCGTGACCAGGGTCGAGTTATAGACCGGATCCGGTGCAACTTCACGCTTCGCGATGTAGCCTTTTCTTGGCATTGCTTCTCTTCTCGTCTTCCTTCAGGACCGTCGACTTCTCAAGGCCTGAACTTGGGTGCTGCTGCGGAACTACTAAAACCTCAGGCAGGCCAACGACTACTTGGCGGCAGCCTTGGGACGCTTGGCTCCATACTTCGAGCGGCTCTGCTTGCGGTTGGCGACGCCGACCGAATCGAGCGTTCCGCGAACCACGTGATAACGGACACCCGGAAGGTCCTTCACACGGCCGCCGCGGATCAGCACAATCGAGTGCTCCTGCAGATTGTGGCCGATGCCCGGGATGTAGGTCGTAACCTCGATCCCGTTGGTGAGGCGGACGCGGGCGACCTTACGGAGCGCCGAGTTGGGCTTCTTCGGGGTCTGGGTATACACACGGGTGCAGACGCCACGGCGCTGGGGCGAACCCTGGAGCGCAGGGCTGGCGGTCTTATAGCGGGTGGGCGTGCGGCCCTGCTTGACGAGCTGATGGAACGTAGGCACTCGAACTCCTTAGTTACAGCACAAAAGCTGATGCGCTTAGCGGAAACGCGCTCAATGTCATGTCAGACGCACAGGTCGCCTTCGTGTTTTTTCGCAGCCGTACACGCGAAAAATTGAGCACGCTGACGCGTCTCTTACGAAGGACCTTCCCTGCTTCACGCCTGTAAATCGGTACAACAAGCCAGACGAAAACAGTCGACGGTGGCCGAGCGTCTTACCCCTTCAACCAGGCTTCAAATTACTCTGAACCTAATTGCAGGAAGAGCCGACTCCGTTTCGCTGTTCCGGCCCACATAGCCCATCCTTTGGATCCCTTCCGAGGATTAGCCGGTCAGGTGGAGGGTGTCGCAGGCACGATTGCGATAGGTCGCAGAAACCCGCTCCCAGGCCCGTCTTGCCCCTCAAAACTGAAGAACCGATGCCGGAGAGCTCTGCGGTGAATCTCTTGTATCCAGTGTAAAGGAAGCGGCGATTTTTTGCTGGTCGCGCTTTGCCTTCGGGCTTTTCTCTGCCCAACGCGCCGCAGAATCTTTCCCAGCGGCGCATTCCAGATACTCGCGGAACCTTCTAACAATAACAAGGAGGCGGGGGGACGTCAATATTTCTTGAGATTTCTTGCAGAAGTTCCCAGAAAAGGACGCAGGGATTGCAGGAGAGCGAACGGCTGCACCGTCATATCCGCGCTCGACGATCTCGCCCTTGCGTGATCGGTCGCCAGGCCCGGGCCATGCTAGGCTTTTCGTCATGCGATTCTCCGCTTTTCCCCCTTCTTTCACCCTGAAGTCCCCGGGCTCGCTCCTGCTCGCCCTGGCCTGTATGAGTCCTCTGGCCCTGAGCTCCGCACCCGCCCTGGCACAGAGCGGAACGCCCGCTCCCATGCAGCCACTCAAGGGCCACGATGGCCGCGTTGAACAGGTCATGCAGGCCATGCGTGCATCGAAGTCTCCGACCTGGGTCTCCATCTCGCCCGACGGCGCTACCGTCGCCTGGACGCTGCGGGACGGAGGAAACTCGCAGATTCACTTGACCCAGGTCGCCCAGCCTGCGGAGAGCAAGGTACTCAATGTCGGAGCCGAAAGCGGCTGCTCGAGCGAGGCCCCGGTCTGGTCTCCGGATGGCGCCAGCCTCGCTTTTGTCTCCAACTGCACTGGTCAGATGGAGAAGTCCGCCAGGCCCCAGCAGCAGCAGGTCTTCGTCTGGTCCAAGGCGAACGGGGTGAGCAAGCAGTTGACGCACCTCACGGGCAACATCAACTCGCTCGCCTGGTCGCCGGACGGCAAGACCATTGCCTTCCTCTTCGTCGAGAACGCGACCCGTAATGCCGGCGCTCTAGCGGCCATGAAGCCTTGGTCCGGCGTCATCGGCGAGGACGGGGTCGAGATCCAGCGTGTGGCCGCGGTCGATACCGCCAGCGCCAGCTTCGCCCCGCTGACGCCCGCCAACCTGCACGTCTATGAGTTCGACTGGTCGCCGGATGCGAAGCGTCTGGCCTACGTCGCCGCCAACCCGCCGGGCGAGAACAACTGGTGGGTAGCGCAGCTTTACACTCAGGCCGTCCAGCGTCCCGGTTCGCAGCGCAGCGAGGTCTCCGCGCCGCGCTCGGTGCTGAACACAACCACCATCTCCGGCCCGCTGCACGGCCTGCAGATCGCGGTCCCGCGCTGGTCTCCGGACGGCTCCCGCATCGCCTTCATCGGCGGCCTGATGAGCGATCAGGGCTCGACCGGCGGCGACATCTATCTGCTTCCCGCGGACGGCGGCGAGCCCAAGAACGCCACCCCGGACCGGGCCGCCTCGCCGGTATGGTTCAAGTGGCAAGACGCCAACACGCTGGGCATCAATGAAGAGGTGCGGGGCAAGAATCACCTCTTCCTCTACGACCTTGCTACCGGTAAGGACTCGAGCGAGTACAGCCTGACGCTCGATCAGTCGGTGCACGCAGGCGGCCTCAAGGGCGCCATTGCCACGTCCACCGAGAACATTGCCTTCATCCGCAGTTCCTTCAGCGAGCCGCCCGAGGTCTGGGCCGGACCGCTCGGCGACCTCAAACAGATCACCCACCTCAACGACGGCGTCAAACCGGTCTGGGGCAAGGATCGATCGATCGAGTGGAAGAATGGTGGCTACAACGTCCAGGGATGGCTGCTCTACCCGGCCAACTACGATCCCGCCAAGAAGTACCCGTTGCTGGTCAGCGTGCACGGCGGCCCGTCAGCGTCCATCGATTCGAGCTGGGGCGGAGGCGGAGCGCTGTTTTCCGCCATGGGATACTTCGTCTTCTCTCCCAACCCGCGGGGCAGCTACGGCCAGGGCGAACGCTTCACCCAGGCCAACGTCAAGGACTTCGGCTACGGCGACCTGCGCGACATCCTGGCCGGCATGGACGTGCTCGAAAAGCAGTTTCCCATCGACAAGAACCGGGAGGGCCTGACCGGCTGGAGCTACGGCGGGTTCATGACCATGTTCGGCGTCACCCAGACCACGCGCTTCAAGGCCGCGGTCGCCGGCGCGGGCATCAGCGACTGGCGCAGCTACTACGGCGAGAACTCGATCGACCAGTGGATGCTGCCCTTCTTCGGCAACACCGTCTATGACGACCCGGCCATCTACGCCAAGAGCTCGGCGCTCGACTATATCAAGCAGGTGAAGACGCCTACTCTGGTGATGGTCGGCGACCGCGATGGCGAGTGCCCGGCGCCGCAGAGCTTCGAGTTCTGGCACGCCCTTCGGGCCGAAGGCGTCAAGACCCAGCTGGTCATCTATCCCAACGAAGGCCACGGCTTTGTCGATCCTGAGCACATCCGGGACCGCAACGAACGCATGCTGAACTGGTTCGCCACCCAGATGCCGGCGGAGTAGCGCCTCAGCGGTGCAACCTGTTTGCGAGGGGCAAAGGACCAAGCGTCCTTTGCCCCTTTTACTTGCCTGCTGAATTTCTTTTCTTTTCCAGGCGGACGAGGAATGTGCCATTCCGCGCGGTCTCTCGTCCAATAGCTACCTCGAAGTGCCGCTGTGCGGTGTCGGGGAATCTAAGTGGCCATTTGCTTCCGGTCTTCTCAGCTTTTACACTGAGGGCTCGGTAATTCAGCGTTTGCGGTAGAACCGTTCAGCTCGGGTTCCGGTTGGACGGGGAGGTTCAATGCGTCGGTTCGTCACGGTTCTAGCCTTATTGCTTTTCACCATTCCTTTCGGTATTTCGATCAACGGCTGCTCCAAGCAGACCGCGGTCGTGTATTGCAATGGCGGCGACACCGGCCTCGCGGTCGGACAGCTGCAGACGATCACCCTGCAGCCCAAGCTCTATGGGATCTCGCTCAACCAGGCTCAGATCAGCCAGGTGACGGCGCCCACCGGTACGGACTGCAAGGGGACAACCGTCTCGGTCACCGGCTACACGTACGGAACCAGCAATATGAGCATCGCCGATGTCAATCCTGCCACCGGCGCGCTCTGCGGCGGCAGCTGGAACCGTAATACGCCCGGCGGCATCGCCAACTTCACCACCTGCACGCCCACCACCAGCACCGGCACCGCCTTCATCACGGCCAGCGCGAATGGGGTGTCGAGCAATGCGATCCCGGTCTACGTCCATCCGATTGTGACGAGTGTCGCGCTGGGAGCACCGTCCACCAACTGCGCCACCGATCCGGCTACCAATTGCAGCCCGGCCTCGGTTAACTCCACGCTGGCGTCCAGCGCCGTGGTCGGCTGCCCAGCCGGCGATACACAACTCTCGAACGGCTGCTGCACCACGCCGCCCAACACCTTCCTGGGCCTCCCCCCGACAGCGGCCTACAGCGGCACCGCCTGCCTCTCGCAGACCTTCACCGGCCAGCTCTCGGCCCGCGCCTATACCGCGACGGGGGCGAACATCAGCTGCCAGGTTGGACAGGTTGCCTACACGGCGCAGACTCCGGCCGTCGTAACCATTGATCAGAACGGAATCGCGACCGCCCAGCAGCCGGGTTCGACCGTCCTCACGACCACGCTAGCGCAGGCCGGCAGCTCGGCCGGTTACTTCTCCACCTGCCCTCCAGCCAACATCGCCTTGAGCTTCCCGGGATCGACCCTCCCGACTATGATCGTCGATCCGAACAACCCGCAGCCGATTACCGCGAAGGTGACAGACACCAAGGGTAATCCGCTGAACGGCCTCACCCTCGAGTACGTCTCCACCACGCCGATTCCGATTCCGGCCGCGTCGACCGGCACCGTTACCCCGGTATACCCGGGACAGGCGGAAATCACCGCCATCTGCCAGCCGCCCTCCTGCAATCCCGCCCCCTACGGCGAGATCGGGCTCTACGGAAACGGCAACGCGGCCACCTCGAACCCGCTCTCGATCACCACCCCCGGGACCAACAGCACCGACCTCTATATCGCCAGCACCCAGTCGCGCTACCTGGTGCCGGTGGACTTCACCCAGACCAACCTCGGCGCCCCGATCCTGTTGCCCTATGCACCCAACTCGATGGCCATCAGCAACGACGGATCGACCATCTATCTTGGCAGTTCGACCGAACTGATGGTGCTCGCCACCACCAGCGCTGCCATCACCACCCAGAACACCAGCCTCAGTGGCTACGTGCTGGGAGTCTCGCCGGATAGCAGCACCGTCGTGATCGCCGATCCGGTGCGCAAGCAGATCTATCTCTACTCCGCGGCCACCACCACGGCCACCACCACCGGAGCGACCGGAGCGACCGGAGGAACCACCGCTGGGACCGTCTCCAGCACCTACGGATTTGTGCCCAGCTACGATACCAAGGGCAACCTCGAGGCTCACGCCTCCTGGAGCCCCGACAGCCAGACGGTGTATATCGCCCTGGGCAGCCAGATCCTGGTGAATTCGAAGTTCACCGGATGGCATGCCATCTCTCCGGCGACCACGGCGGGCACCCTGGTCAATGATGTGGCTGTGACCGTTCCCGCGGTCGGCGCCTACTTCGCCGGACCCACCACCTCCGCCCGCGGCTACTGCCCGGTCACCACCATCATTCCGGCGCCAGCGCCTACCTCTTCCACGACTACCGCGACCACAGCGACACCCACCACCACCAACGTCTTCTATCCCTCCGCTGACCCACTCGTCGGCGGCACCACCCCCACCCCGGCAGCCGCCAACACCGACCGCATCGCCGCCACCAACGACGGCCAGCACATCCTGGGCGCCTCAGCGACCACAGGCCTGCTCAGCGACATCGGCATCAACCTCGCCCCCACCAGCTCCAGCCTGTCGCCCAGCGGCGGCATCGTCTGCCCGCCCAACGGAACCGCGCTGACCTTCACCAACTTCGTGACCACGACGCCGCTCGGAGTCACCGCACAGACCATCACTGGCGTGCTGCCCACCTCGGTCGCCACCACCTCCGCCAGCTCCGCCCCGCTGACCGCTTTCATCACCTATATCGGTACCGGCGGGCTCCCGGTGTATAAGCCGAACCCGGTCCAGGGCGGAACCGGAACGGCCAGCGGAGGCACCGCCAGCACCCCCACGGCGACTGCGGGTACGCTGACCGACTATCCGCTGGCGACGGCCCCGAACTCAGCCGCAGCGCCCATGGCACCGGTCGCTGGCGTCATCAGCACCGACAACTCCACGCTGTTCGTTGGCACCTCGGGTGACGCCCTGGTCCACCTGTTCAGCATCACCGGTACGCCCAACATCGCCGGCCTCACCAACCCTCCGGCGCCGTTCACCGACTTCAAGCAGATCGCCCCCAATCTGCCCTACTCGCCGCTGGTCACCATGCCCGGCCTGACGCTGCCCACAAACCCGCCTCTCCCGGTAACTGTAGGCGGGCAGCAGATCGCCGTGCCCGACCTCCTGGTGCAGAAGCCGAGGCCCTCCACCTAGTCCGCAGGCCGGACGCGCAAGCGAAAGGCTTTCTACCCAATCTAAACACCGCAAACACTGAAGCCCTCTCCTTGGAGAGGGCTTCAGTGTTTAGGAAAAGAGTTATTCGAATTTCTCAACAGCGGCAGGAAGCGATCAGCCGAGGCGCTGCTTCAACAGATCACGGGCGACCGCATCGAGCACGCCGTTGAGGAAGTGGATCGACTCCGGCGCGGCGTACCGGCGCGCCACCTCCAGGCTCTCGTTGATGATGATGGGCGCGGGCGTGTTGGGGTAGGCGAGCATCTCGGCGATCGCCGCGCGCAGCAGATTGCGATCGACCACCGGCATGCGCTCCAGCCGCCAGTTCTGCGAGTGGCGCTCGATCAGGCCGTCGACCTCCGTCTGACGGGAGCTGGCGACGCGGTGCAGATCCTCGGCAAATCCACGCGTCTCCTGATCGACGTCGTCGCGGGAGGCCCAGAACAGCTTGCGCACCTCCTCGGGATTCTGTTTGCCCAGATCGCCCTGAAAGAGCATCTGCATCGTAAGTTCGCGGGATTTTCGGCGGGTGCCCATTATTCAACTGCTTTCTGCTGGGTAGCGAGTTTGCGCTGGATGGAGATCATCTCGATGGCGGCGATGGCGGCCTCAAAGCCCTTGTTGCCGGCCTTGACGCCGGCGCGGTCGAGCGCCTGTTCCAGGGTCTCGCAGGTGAGCACGCCGAAGGCGTGGGGGATGCCTGTCTCCTGCTGCGACTGACCGATGCCGCGCGCGACCTCGGTGTAGATGGCCTCGTAATGGGCGGTCTCTCCGCGCAGCAGGCAGCCGAGCGTAAGGATGGCGTCGTACTGCTTCGACTCCGCCAGCGTGCGCGCGGCCGAGGGAATCTCCCAGGCGCCCGGGACGCGGACGATCTGGATGTCAGCCTTGGCGGCGCCGCTGCGGTGGAGGCCGTCGAGCGCTCCCTGCAGCAGGCGGTCGGTAATGACCGCGTTCCAGCGCGCCGTGACGATAGCAAAGCGCATGCCCGCGGCAGATAGGTCGCCTTCGATGGCGAGCGGCCTGCCGTGGAGCGGATTCTCAGACTGCCAGAAGCCCAGGCTCAGGTCATCTGCAAGTTGCGCCGTGAAGAGCCGCGAGTTCCAGTGCGTGGGGGCAATCTCGGACAGGCGCGTGGCGACATCCTCGCTGCGGTGGCGCGCAAGCATCCAGTTGTGAACGATGCCGTGGATGGGCTCGAGTTGCGCCACCTCGATGAGCAGCCTGGGGGTTGCGGGCAGACGGCCGGTAACCAGTTCGAGGTTGCCGATTGGGGCAAGAAAGGCGGCGCCGCGGGCTGCGGAGTCGGCATCGGAGCCGGAGTCGTTCCAGCCCTTGCCGGGCTCGAAGCCGAGAGCTGCCAGAAGGCTGCTGAGCTGGTCGAACGTCTCGCCCGAGGCGACAGCATTGACGAGCGTAATTCCCTTGATCATAAGATCAATTGTAGCGGGCTTATCTGTGCCGCTGCGCCAGCGTAGCGTATTGTCCAGTTCGCGCCCTGTAGAATGCACGGGCTCTTGCGCCTCGCGGTATCGTCAGGTTCTGGGTATCGTCGGAGAGTATCGGCACACGGAGGACAACATTGTGAGCTATGTGACCCTGATCTACGAGGTGGAGAACTCCATCGCAATGGTGACGCTGAACCGCCCACAGGTGCTGCATGCGTTGAACACACAGGTCTTCGATGAGCTGGAGAAGGTGTTCGAAAATATCGAACGGGACCAGGCGGTACGAGTCGTGCTGCTGATGGGCGCGGGCGAGAAGGCCTTTGCCGCAGGTGCGGACATCAACGAACTGGCCGCGACCGATGCGGTGAGCGGTGCGGAGAAGGCCCGGCGCGGACAGGAGGTCTTCTCCCGCATTGAAAACTGCGGCAAACCGGTGATCGCCCTGGTGAATGGATTTGCGTTGGGCGGGGGCTGCGAGCTGGCGCTCGCCTGCACCATGCGCCTGGCGGGTGAGCGCGCGAAGCTGGGACAACCCGAGGTGAAGCTGGGCCTGATCCCGGGATACGGTGGAACGCAGCGACTGCCACGGCTGGTGGGCCAGTCCCGGGCGCTGCGCCTGCTGCTGACAGGCGAGATCATCGGGGCGGAAGAGGCGCTCCGGATCGGGCTGGTGGATGAACTAGTGCGCGGCGAGGGTCGTGAACCGCTGATGCGAAGGGGGGTGGAGCTGGCGACGGCGATCGCCAGCTCGGCGCCAGCGGCCGTGGCTGGCTGCCTGGAGGCGGTGCAGCGGGGCACTGGGTTAGGACTGCGCGATGGGCTGGAGATAGAGGCGGAGATATTCGGGCGTCTCTGCGCGACGGAGGACAAGAACGAGGGCACGACGGCATTTTTGCAGAAGCGGCCGCCGGTGTGGACTGGGCGATAGGGAGGTTGCTCGGCCAAGGCCCTGAGACCGAGGCCTGAGACAAATTCTTCGATTTCGTGCTACCGAAGGCTGTCGAAATCGCCCGTTTCCAGCCTGGATTCCCTTGGTATGCTGGATGCGTGCGTACTCCCATCTACTCCCCAACGCTCTTCTCCCGGTCTCTCCTGCAGGCTCGGATCGCCCCAGCTCGGGTCGCGTCGGCCCTGGTGACTCCGGTTCTGTTGGCTGGGCTGCTCGCCGGATGCAGCAGTTCGGCGGTATCTCCGAATGGCACCACGCAGTCCACGGCGACGCAACGGCAGGCGCAGGTGGAACAGATACGGCAGCAGTTGGACCTGATTCCGCCGCCGTCGAAGAACCGCTATATGGCGGTCCATAGTCTGACGGTGTGGGAGAACCCGTACCTCACCGTGCAGGGCGGTATGCTAACGCTTCATGTAACCATGGCGGATGCAAATCCCAGCGGCCTGGGCTCAGGTGGAATCATGCGCCCGGTGGCAGCTCGGCGGCAGGACCTCAATATACGCACTGGAGACCTGCCCGTCGCACTGAACGCCATACCGGCGACAGCGTGGCCCTATGGGCGCGTAATCGCCATCGAGGAGGCGCACGACACACCTCCCGCGGCGCGTCCGCAGGTGCGCAGAAACATGGAAGCGGCGATGCAGTCCCTCAGTGACCTGGGCGTGGTGGTGTATGAGTGGAGCGAGCCGGCACCTTCCGTCCGATAAGGACATTTGGCCCGCGAAGAGACCTGCGGCGGTGCGGCTAGGCTGCTGCTAAGATGCATCTTGTCCGGACTGCCGTTCCCATAGACTCAGCGGCTTCGATGAATGGAAGTACGGAGCGACCTCTCTGGCCTTATGACGACCTTGCATACGACGGCGCTGGTGATCTTCTGTTTGGTGTTTCTGCTGGTGACTCTGGCCGGCTTCTGGGCGGTGCGCTGGCGGCGGCCTGCGGCGGGGATGCATTCGCTTGAGGAGTGGGGCCTGGCCGGGCGCGGCTTCGGAACCTGGGTGACCTGGTTCCTGATCGGCGGAGACCTGTATACGGCGTATACGGTGATCGCCGTGCCGGCGGCACTCTATGGCGCAGGAGCGATGGGCTTCTTCGCGGTGCCGTATGCGGTGATCGCCTACCCCTACATGATGCTGGTGCTGCCGCGCATCTGGACCATCTGTCACCGCCATGGTTACATTACCTTCGCCGACTTCGTCGCCGGCCGCTACGGCAATCGCTGGCTGACGGTGGCCGTCGCCGTGACCGGGATCCTCGCGCTGATGCCGTACATCGCGCTGCAACTGGTGGGCATGCGGGTGGTAATCGCCGCACTTGGCGTGACCGGCGAGTGGCCGCTGGCGGCCGCGTTCGTGATTCTGGCGGCGTACACCTATTCAAGCGGCCTGCGGGCGCCGGCGGTGATCGCCATCGTCAAGGATGTGATGCTCTACGTGATGGTGATCGCCGCGCTGATCATACTGCCCTGGAAGCTGGGCGGCTATGCGCACGTGTTCGAGCTGGCCAATCAGGCGCTGGCGCTGCATAAGCCAGCCGCGACGATCTACCTGCGTCAGGGGCAGTTCCTGGGTTATTCGACGCTGGCGATCGGCTCGGCCATTGCACTGATGCTGTATCCCCACACGGCGACGGCGGTGCTCAGTGCGAAGAGCGCGAATACGGTGCGGCGGAACGCGGCGATGCTGCCAGCCTACAGCTTTATGCTGGGCATGATCGCGCTGCTCGGCTTCGTGGCACTCGCCGCCGGGGTGGTGACGAAGGACACGAATGCGGCGGTGCCGCTGCTGTTCCTGAAGATGTTCCCCGGGTGGTTTGCGGGCTTCTGCCTGGCTGCGATCGCTGTGGGCGCGCTGGTGCCGGCCTCGATCATGTCGATTGCGGCCTCGAACCTGTTTACGCGGAACCTGTGGGGCGCGTTCGCGCGCGGGGTTGCGACGCCACGACAGGAGTCGCAGATGGCGAAGCTGGTGTCGCTGGCGGTGAAGTTCGGAGCGCTCGTGTTTGTCCTGCGGCTGCCGACGCCGTATGCGATCGAGATGCAGCTGCTGGGAGGAATCTGGATCGCGCAGCTGTTCCCCGCGGTGGTGATCGGGGCGTTCACGCGCTGGATGAATCCCTGGGCGCTCCTGCTGGGATGGGCGGCGGGCATGACCTCAGGAACGGCGATGGCGGCAGCGCTGGGGCTGAAGTCCTCGGTATTTCCGCTGCATGTCGGCGGCCAGGTGTATGCGATGTACGCCGCGCTGCCCGCGCTGTTCTTGAATCTAGCGGTTGCGGTGGCGCTTACGGCGGCACTTCGGGTGGCCGGCCTGGATGGGCATCCGCGCATCAGCGGATCCGATGCCACGGCTCCTGAAGCCTATGTTGGGTAGACAATGGAGAAGTGCTTCGCGAAGACGGGGTGCATCCTACGAGAAGTTGAGCAAGTTCGGCCAAGTTGAGGGATTGCAATGAGTGATGTCGAAGTAGCGATGCATAAGAGGTCACTGGCAAAGGGTCTGCTGGCGGGATTGATCGGCGGTGTGGTGGCGACGGCAGCCAAGACGCTGGCAGAAAAGCTGTATCCCCCACGGATCCACGGCGAGCCCGAGCCGCCGGTGGTTTTGGCAGATAAGATTGCCGGCCGGGAGCTGTGCCCCGTGGAGAAGACTACGGCAGCAGATACCATCCACTGGGGCTTCGGCGCAACGGCGGGAGCTCTCTATGGCGCCGTGGCGGAGTACTTCCCTGCGGCAACCGACAAGGATGGCGCAGGCTTCGGGATGGTGCTGGCGACCTTGACCTACGATGCTGCTCTGCCGGCGATGGGACTGTCGGCAGCGCCCGAGGAGCAGACCGCACGGGAGCATACCAGTGAGATGGCAACGCATGTAATCTTCGGGGTGGTGGCCGAGAGCGTGCGCCGATTCGTGCGGGCGCGGCTTTAGAGCAGGGAGCCGACTGCACGCTGATCCGGCGGACGGCAGATGGCGGCCGGGGAGCGTGTGGACGCTCGAAACACCTACCCGGCCGAGAGTGGATTATTCCGGGATGCGATCGCGGGGAGTGCGCCAATTGGCAACGATGGAGTCGCCTACCATGTGGCCCACCCGGTAGGCGGTGTCAAGAGCGGGCATGTAGGCGGAGTACTGGCCGACCTTGGTCTCGGCGAGACTTCGCTGGCGGTGATGCCCTCGCGCTGCTGGTCGTAGTTCGATGCGGCGCGCAACACCAGAACGCGGTTGATATCGACCTTATGAGCCTGCGCGAGCCAGGTCAGCGACTGCAGCGTTCCCGTATCTTCCATGCCACAGATCGCGTAGGTGCCCTTGCCATCGGTCTGGTACTTGACCCAGTCGCGAGCCCACTGGTTGAGCAGCTTGCCGAACCGGATCGGTTCTATGATGGAGCGATGAAGAGAAGAACTCTGCTGCAGTACATGGGGGCCGCGGCCGCGCTGTCCCTCGGGCCAAAGACTGTCTTTGGCGAGACGAGCCTGGCCTCGCAGGACGCAGCGCTCAGTGGAATCTTTTTCAATCAACTTGGATTTCAACCGCGACGCACGAAGCTGGCGACGCTGGCGATTCGCGCCGGATCTGCGGACACGGAGAACACGTTCCGGGTGCGGGTGGATGGGACCGGTGAGGTCGCCTTTACGGGCAAGCTGGGAGCGCCGACAAAGGACGACGCCTCGGGCGACACCGTCCGGCAGGCAGACTTCTCCGCCCTCAAGGCGCCGGGGATGTACCGGATCGAAGTCGGCGGCGCGCTCAGCGACCGCTTCCCGGTGCGCGAAGACGCTTACGCCAACGCACTGCGCCTGACGATGCGGGCGTTCTCTGGCCAACGCTGCGGGTGCTCTGTGGATCTGGGTAATGGCTACAAGCATGGCCCGTGTCACAAGGACGGAGCATACCATGCCTCCTCCGGCAAAAGTGGCAAGGCACCGAGCTCTGGAGGGTGGCACGACGCGGGCGACTATGGCCGCTACGTCGTCAACTCCGGCATTACCTGCGGGACTCTGCTGTGGGGATGGGAGATGTATCCGGAGACGCTGCGCGCGCTGAGGCTGGATATTCCCGAGTCAGGGAAAGGAACGCCGGACTACCTGGCCGAGGTGCGTTGGAACCTGGAGTGGATGCTGAGCCTGCAGGACACCGATGGCGGTGTATTTCACAAACAGACCAGCGACCACTTCTGCGCCTTCATCATGCCCGAGAAGGACACGCTGACCAGTTATGTCATTGGCACCGGCGAGACCCCCTACAAGAGCACCTGTGCGACCGCCGACCTGGCCGCCGTAATGGCGATCGCGGCCCGCTCCTACAAGCCGTTCGACACACCATTCTCAGAGCGCTGCCTGCAGGCGGCGCGACAGGCATGGGCATGGGCGGTGGCGCACCCCGATGTGACCTTCGCCAATCCTCCCGGCGTGAGCACCGGCGACTATGGAGACAAAGACTGCCGCGACGAGCTTCTGTGGGCCTCGGCCGAGCTGTGGCGCACAACGGGAGAGCCGGCGTTCGAGCAGGCCTTCCTGGCCGAACTCTCAACCCGGCTGGGGGCGCACCAGCCAGCAGCGAGCGTATCCACCGACCTTGCGATCGAGGCGCCTTCGTGGGGGAACCTGCGCTCGATGGCGTGCTGGAGCTATGTGATGGCTGAGCACAGGGGATCGGCGGATGCTGCGGTGTGGAAGCAGCGGATTCGTGAGGCCACGCTGGCCAGCGCAGACAGGCTGGTAGCCAGCTCCCGAGCCAACGGCTATGGCAACACGCTGCTGCGCCGGGACTACATTTGGGGGTCGAACTCCGTGGCGGGGAACCAATCGCTGCTGCTGCTGGTGGCGGACAGGATCTCATCCAGCAATCAGTATGCCGAGACCGCGTTGAACAACCTGCACTATCTGGTCGGACGAAACTGCCTGGGAGTGTCGTGGGTGACGCAGGTGGGCACGCGGCCATACATGCATCCTCACCATCGACCGAGTGCGGCGGACGGGATCGAGAAGCCGTGGCCGGGGCTGCTCTCGGGCGGCCCCAACGCCGGTCGCGGAGATGCGGTGGCGGATGCGCTTCCGACCATGCCCCCGATGCGGATGTGGGTGGACGATCAGCGAGCGTATTCGATGAACGAGATCGCCATCAACTGGAACGCTCCGCTGGTCTTCCTGCTGGCTGCGGCAAACTCCAGGAATATCTAATGCGCAGAGACGGGCGTTTTGGGGGAGCGGCGGGGTGATGCTGCCGCCCTCTAAACGCCCTTCTTCATCGGCTCCCAGATGAACTTGTGGATCTGCAGCGAGAGCCGTGCGTGGATGCCGTCGGCCATCATCCACTCGACCAAAGTACGGGGGTCGAGGGTGGCGTTGTCCGTGGTGCGAAGCGGGCTCGGAGACTTCGAGAAGGCGGGAGAGAGCAGGACCTGGCCGGCACGCTCGTGGAGCGAGTGCTCGAGGATGAAGGCGCGGGCAAAGTCGTAGTCCTCGCGATGGGAGAGGACGAACTTGACCTCATCATTCCTGGTCAGGACGTCGAGGTTCTCCATGCGGAAGCTGTTGGCCGCAGAGCCAGCGCCGGGGCACTTTACGTCGACGATCTTGTGGACGGCTTTGGGGACGTCGGCCAGCGGGCGCTCGCCGGAGGTCTCGATCATGAGGGTGTAGCCGGCATCGAGCAGCCGCTGCATGAGCGGCAGCAGCTCGCGGGCCTGAAGCATGGGCTCGCCGCCGGTAAACTCGACCAGCTTGCACGGGGCGAGCGCCTCGATCTGGGCGACGATCTCGTCCTCGGTGAAGGACTTGCCGCCGGTGAAGGTGTACTCGGAGTCGCACCAGGCGCAACGCAGGTTGCAGCCGGCCAGCCGGACGAAGATGCAGGGCAGGCCGGCGAAGGAAGACTCGCCCTGGACCGACTTGTAGAGTTCAATCAGATGCATGCAATTCCCTTTTACAAAGACTGGCCGACGAGCGCGACACCCGCCTGCCGGGCTGCGGCGAGAAGCTCCTTATCGAGGGTCGCAAGCGGCAGGTTTCGCTGCAGCGCGAGCTCCAGATAGGTGGCATCGTGGGCCGTCAGGTTGAACCGGCGCATCAACGGCAGCGACACGGAGAGGCCCGTGGGGCTGGACGGATGATCGGTAAGAGGCGGCGCGGCGAAGGCATTCACCGCAAACTCCAGTTCCTCGCTGGAGAGTCGCCCCTTGCGCGCGGCGATGCCGAGAACATTGGACATCTCAATATGCCAAAGAGCCGGAACGACGGGTGGTTGCGTCTTGGCCAGCGTGAGCATATCGACCGACCCAGCCGTCACTTCGTCCTGAAAGCACCAGCTAAGCGCCACAGAGCGATCGAGGACGAAGCTCACTCCGCGTGTTCCTCGTGGATGAACGACCGCCAATTGCGGTCGCCGCGGCCGGAGCCGGCGACCGTATGCTTGAGGTGCTCGAGCAGGAGGGCGACCGCCCGGCTCGCTCCATTTCAGAATGCGAGGCAGCTGTCTCCTGTGACTGTGCGGCGCTGGCCTGATCCGGAGTTCGATTCGCATCGCACACCTCTCGCCCCAGATTATACGGCCCGTTATACGGCCCGGTTTACTCGTAGTAGCGGGCGAAGCTGGTGTCGGTCTCGTAGATGGTCGAGTCTTTGACCGTGACGCGGCCGTTGGTCATCTGGTGGAGCTGCTCGCGGGTCTGTTCAAAGAAGTAGCGGGCCAGGTTCTCGGCCGACGGATTGATCACGTCGAAGGGCTTGAGGTCGTTGATCATCTGGTGGTCGAGGTACTCGACCACCGGGCGCATGACCTGTTTGAGCAGCTTGAAGTCGAGCAGAAGGCCAGCCTCGTCGAGCTCTTTGCCGGTCAGGGTGACGTAGACCCGGTAGTTGTGGCCGTGCGGGTTCTCGCACTTGCCGCGGTAGTTACGGAGGTAGTGGCCGGAGGAGAAACCGGCTTCCACGGTGACTTCGAACATGACGCTTTTGATCCCTTCGGTGGCCGCGCCGGTGTTTTTTGGGGAGCTGCGGGCACGGCTTCGGCGGACAGGCGAGACGCCGTCCTGACCTTTTGATTGTATCGCCTTGGCTTGCAGCGGATTTTATTTACAGAAGTTGTCGCGGGGGGGATGGAAGTTTGGCGGTGGGGCAACGGCTTTTGGAGGACTTCGGGGACCTCCCCCTCCCCTCGGGAAAAGCACCCAAAGTCTTCCAAACAAATGGGATAATTCCAAACCGAAGTACAGCTAAAGTACAGCTGAAGTCCAGGCTTCCCTGCTAGGTGTGAAGGTCGAGTTCTCTTCCCTGCCCCCTGGAGCGGCAGGTGTCAAGTACTGGAGGCGGGCTGGATCAGTGTTGGCGACGGCGGCGACGCTCCTCCCGCTGCTCCTCACTGCGGCGTTCGGCCTGCTCGAAGAGGGCGGAGAAGATGCCGCCGAGCGCGACCAGCAGCGAGAGCACGAACAGGCAGAGCCCCATCGTCCGCCACAGCGAGACGTCGCCGGGCGATCCCGGCTGCTGCGCGATGTTGGTGTAGGAGATGGCGCAGGCGACCAGCGCGAGCAGGAGCAGGGTGGCGGCGAGGATGAAGAGGTTGCGTCCCATGGGCGGCTCTCTGGTGTCTCCCTGATGTCTTCCCGCTCCGGATGGTTTGCCCGGACGGTTCGGTCGGGGCTATCCGGTCGGGGCGGCGCGAGTGGTTACGGCTTCGCGATCAGGATAGCGCAGATAGAATGAGGCCGTAGGCCAGTACCCCGACACCATAGAGATCTAAGGCGGAGCCTGAGAAGCAGATTCCTCCGCTGCGCTACGGAATGACAACCAATTCTGCGCTACGGAATGACAAAAAACGCGCTGCGGAATGACAGAAAATGAGGATGCCGGAATGACCTGCAAGGGGCCTCAGAGATGACGAACGAGGATGGGGCAGATTGGCAAACCGGGTCGTTACGGTATGAGAGCAAGGGGCCTACGGATGCCAACGGCGGAACGAGGGAGACGGTTGCACCGATGAAGAAGAGAAAGCTGCTGTACGGTGCGACCATCGTGCTGGGCTCGTTTCTGCTGTTCAGTGTGGAGCCGATGGCGGCTAAGCAGTTGCTGCCGGTGCTGGGTGGATCGTCGGCGGTGTGGCTGACCTGCCTGTTTTTCTTTCAGACCATGCTGCTGGCGGCGTACGCGTATGTGTTCTGGGCCCTGAGGTCGAAGGCGCTGCGCGGCCGCGGACTGGGCTTGCTGCACCTGGCACTGCTGACGGCGGCGGTACTTTCGCTGCTGCTGCCCCGAGAGCACGGGGTGGCGTCGGAGGCGGTGCGTTATCCGGCGACAGCAATCTTTCGCACGCTGCTGGCCTCGATCGGGCTGCCCTTCTTTCTGCTGGGAACGACCGCTCCGCTGCTGCAGGCGTGGTTCGCGCAGCAGGAGCGGCGGCCGGTGCCGTATGGTCTGTTCGCGCTGAGCAATTTGAGTTCGCTGCTGGCGCTGGTGGCCTATCCGCTGTGGTGGGAGCCGCACCTGACGTTGCATGCGCAACGGATGGCCTGGGAGGGTGGCTTCCTACTGTACGTGGTCCTGTGTGCGGCGGTGACGCTGGGGATGTGGGCCGGGTCGGCCGGTGGTGATTCCAACTCGCAGCCCGAACTGTGCGAGGCGGGGGCTGAGCCCGACGAGGCTTCAGTCGGCGAGCCTGGGCGCTGGCGGCGAGCGCTCTGGTGGGTGCTGCCGGCGGTGGGCGCGGCGCAGCTCTCTGCGGTGACCAGCCATCTGACCCAGAACGTGGCGGCGATCCCGCTGCTGTGGGTGGTTCCGCTGGGCGTATACCTGTTGAGCTTCGTGCTGGCGTTCGAGTTTGCGGGGCTCTACCGGCGCTGGCTGGTGGTGCGGGTGCTGGCGGTGCTGCTGGCCAGCCTGGGCTATCTGCTGTCGAAGATGGGAGTGGATGTGCCGATCGTGATGTCGGTCGGATTTTTCGTCGCGGAGCTGTTTGTGGCGTGCTGGTTCCTGCATGCGGAGGTGTACGCTCTGCGGCCGGTGGGGTCGCGCGCGGCGACGGCGTTCTATCTGTCCATTGCGGCCGGCGGGGCGATGGGGACCTTTCTGGTTGCGGTCGCGAGTCCTCTGGTGTTTCGCTCGAACTACGATGTTCCGATCGCGTTTGCGCTGACCGCGGCCGCCGCGCTGGCGGTGACCTGGGCGAGCGGTTGGCAGCAGAGAATGTTGTGGACGGTGGCCACGCTGCTCGGCTGCGCTCTGCTGGCGGTGCTGCGGGTGGAGTATGGACACGACTCGCTGCTGCGGCTGCGCAACTTCTACGGCACGCTGCGGGTGCGGCAGACGCATACGCCGGCCGAGGCGGTGACGGTGCGGACACTGGTGAATGGGTCGATCCAGCATGGCGTGCAGTGGTTCGCGGACGACTTTCGCAGGGTGCCGATGAGCTACTACGCCGACCACTCGGGCGTGGGGCTGGCGCTGCGGCTGTGCTGCGGTGAACGGCCGCGGCGCATCGGCGTGGTCGGGCTGGGAGCGGGCACGCTGGCGGCGTATGGGCGGCCGGGCGATGCGATCGAGTTCTACGAGATCAACCCGCTGGACGAAGATGTCGCGCGGGCGGCGTTCACCTATCTGCGCGACTCGCAGGCGGCGGTGACGATCGTCGGCGGCGACGCCCGCATCTCGCTCGCGCGCCAGCGGCCGCAGCGCTTCGATGTGCTGGTGGTGGATGCCTTCTCCGGTGACGCGATTCCGGTGCATCTGCTGACGGCCGAGGCGATGACGCTCTATCGCAGCCACATGGCGCCGGGCGGGGTGATGGCGTTCCACGTGTCGAACCAGTATCTCGACCTGGCGCCGGTGGTAGCGCGACTGGCAGAGGCCAACGGGATGGAGGCGCAGGAGGTGCATACCGCGGCCAACGACGCTCGCGGAGAGATGCAGGCGGCGTGGGTGCTGGTGAGCGCGCGCAAGGAGTTCTTTCAGCTGCCGGAGGTGGAGCGGGCGGGGGTTCCGGTGTCGGCGGGGGCGCTGTGGACGGATGACTATTCCAGCTTGCTGCCGCTGGTGCGCTGGGGAATGGGCGAGGCCAAGGCGCATTGAGGAGGAACAGGTAGCAATATTTACCACTATGGAAACGCCATGCCGGATATCCAAAAACTGAGCATCGCCTTGACCGGAGAGCAAATCGCGATGGTGAAGGCCGCCGTCGACACCGGGGAGTACGCCACCACCAGCGAAGTCATTCGCGAGGCGTTGCGTGAATGGCAATGGAAGCGCGAGCTGCGGGGTGAGAATCTGCAGGAGCTCCGCGCGGCGTGGCAAGAGGGTAAAGTGAGTGGCTCCGCCGTTCCGCTCGACCTGAACAAGACCCGCGAGGAAGCGCGAAGGCGGCTGAAGAAGGCGACCGCCCGGGCTAGATGAGACCACCTCTGGTCTGGACGCCTCAGGCACGAGAGGACCTGCTCGATATCTACGTCACTATCGGCCTCGACAACCCATCGGCCGCAGAACATTTCTACGCGACGACGAAGAGAAGGTTACCCTATCGGTCCGCCATCCGCGGCTCGGAGTGCGCCGCCCAGAGATCGCACCTGCGGCCAGGATGCTGGTGGAGGGCGTGTACCTCGTCTTCTACGAGACTCACCGGACAACGACGATGAGCCGGTCGACGAGGTCGAGATCGTCCGTGTGGTGCATGGGCACCGGGATCTAACTCACATCTTCTAACTGCGCGGGGCAGGCGAGAGAAAACTCCGCCGGGAGCCCATCTCGCGAGGACGAGATGAACTCCCAGGTGCGGTGCTGGCTAGGCCTGAAGTCCGGCGAGGAACTCGCCGGACTTCTGGATGCTGGCGAACAGGGGCAGGTTCTTCTGGACGGTGAAGTCCAGCTCCTCCTGGCTGAGGGCGGCGGTGCAGTCGGAGAGGGCGATGACGTTGAAGCCCTTCTCGTAGCCGCTGCGGATGGTCGACTCCACGCAGCAGTTGGTGAGGAACCCGGAGACGGCGATGGTCTTGATGCCGCGGCTACGCAGGATGAAGTCGAGGTTGGTGCTGGCGAAGGTGTCCGGGCCGCGCTTGCCTTCGACGATGATGTCGGTGGCCTGGCGGGGCAGGGCGTCGGAGAGCTCCGCGCCCCAGGTGCCTTTGACGAAGGCCTTGCTGCCGACCACGCCCGCGAGGATGCCGTAGGGGGTGCTGGTGATCTCGCTGTAGCCCTCGGCGAAGCTGATGGAGACAAACATGATGGTGACGCCGGCGGCGCGGGCCTGCTCGACCAGCCTGGCGCTGTTAGCCAGCATGTTGGTGCTCTCCATCACGCCCTTGACCCCGCCGTGGAAGGCGCCGCCTTCGGTGGTGAAGTCGTTCTGATACTCGATCAGGATGAGAGCGGTGGTCTTGGGGTCGAAGTTGTTGGCGGTCTGAGCCATGGGTATCTCCTGAATGCTTTTTGAACTCGTGTGTGGAGGCGATCGACGCCTCGTTTCCTATTGGACGAAGCGCGCGCTTACAACGGCGCTTCGCAATGAAGTATGGATGATGCAGGCCGGCGTTGTGATTCAGCGCTGCTGTGCAGGTTACCTATAGCTGCCATTGCGATGGAAGGTTGCGCTGCGCGCGTCGGTCAGGGCTGCTCGAAGAACTGCTCGACATCGGTGATCTCGTGGGTGATGCGGTAGGGCGGCAGCGAGTCGAGGAAGATGCGGCCGTAGCGCTGACGCTCGATGCGGGGGTCGAGCAGCATGAGCACGCCGCGATCGGAGAGCGAGCGGATCAGGCGGCCGAAGCCCTGCTTCAGCGTGATGACGGCGGAGGGGACCTGGTAGTCGAAGAAGGGCTTTCCGCCGGCGGCCTCGATGGCCTCCATGCGCGCCTTGACGACGGGGTCCGAGGGCACGGCGAAGGGCAGACGGTCGATGATGACGGCGGAGAGCTGCTCGCCCTGCACGTCGACCCCCTGCCAGAAGCTGGAGGTGCCGAAGAGCACGGCGTTGGGGGTCTCGCGGAACTGCCGCAGCAGCACGTTGCGGGGCGCGGTGCCGTGCAGCAGCAGCGGGTAGGGCAGCTCGGCGAGCAGACGCTCGTGCATGTCGCGCATGGCGGCGTAGCTGGTGAACAGGCAGAACGCGCGGCCGCGGGTGATCTCTAAAACTCGCCGGATACGCTCGGCGGCGCGTGGCGGGAAGTCGGGCTCGGAGGGCAGCGGCATGCTGGGCGGAAGGTAGAGCAGCGCCTGCTGCTGGTAGTTGAAGTGGCTGGGGACGACCAGTTCGCGGGTGTTGGCCAGGCCCAGCCGCTTGCGGATGTGCTCGAAGCCGGAGGCGGGCTCGCTGCTGGTGGCGTTGCTCGCGGACGAGGCGACGGTGAGCGTGGCCGAGGTGAGCACGACCGAGCCGTAGGCCTCGAACAGCGCGTTCGAGAGCAGCTCGGAGACGTCGATGGGCGTGGCCTGCAGGTGTGTGTTGAGCGCAGGCGCGGTGTGGACTCCGGCGCCGTGGCTGCGGGCGAAGTTGCGCAGGCCGCCCACGGCGCGGCGCTCGATCCAGAAGACGGTGTTCTGGTCGGGCGCCTCGAGCAGGAAGTTGAGATGGCGACGTATCTCGGCGGCGCGGTTGCGCAGGCCGGAGGCCTCGTCGACGTTCTTGACGCGATCGAGCTCGCCCTCGAGCCGGGTGAGGGCGTTGAGCGTGGCGGTATAGGCGTCGCCGGACTCCTCGAGAAAGTCCGCCCGGTTCTCGAAGGCCATGCGCCCGGGGACGGGCATGCGGCCGAGGCCCGGAACCGAGTCGGTGCCGGCGGAGTCGGCCGGCAAAGCGCTGAAGAACAGCCGGGCGCGGTCGTGCAGGGTGGCGCAGGCGCTGGTGATGCCGCTCGACAACGCGTCCTTCGACTTGAGCATGAGCTCGACGTCGCGGGTGAGCTCGTCGAAGCGCTGGGTGGAGAGGCCGATGCCGAAGTAGTTGCTGGCCACCTCTTCGAGCTCGTGGGCCTCATCGAAGATGACGGCGGCGGCCTCGGGCAGGATGCCGGCGTCGGGCGCGTTGGCGGCCTGCTGCTTGATGGAGAGGTCGGCGAAGAAGAGGTGGTGGTTGACGATGACCAGGTCGCTCTCGAGCGCTTTGCGGCGCATGCCGGTGACGAAGCAGCGCTCCCAGTCGGGGCAGGTCTGGCCCAGGCAGGCCTCGGTGCGGGCGTCGAGCTTGTGCCAGAGCGGCGAGTTCTCGGGCAGGCCGTCGACCTCGGCGCGGTCGCCGGTCTCGGTGTCCTTCTCCCAGGCGGAGATGGCGTGGAACTGGCTGATCTCCTCAAGGCCGTTGAGCAGCGGCGCGGCGCGCAGCGCATACAGCTTGTGCCGGCACAGGTAGTTGGCGCGGCCCTTCATGTAGCAGACCTTCAGCGGGCCGTACTTCTCGCCCAGCACCGACTCGAGGAAGGGAACGTCCTTGAAGTAGAGCTGCTCCTGCAGGTTTTTGGTCCCGGTGGAGAGGATGACGCGCTGCCGGCGCTCGCGGGCCATGCGCAGCGCGGGCAGCAGGTAGGCCAGGGTCTTCCCCGTCCCTGTCCCGGCCTCGACGATCAGGTGGCGCTTGTCGGTGAGCGCGCGCTCGACCGCCTTGGCCATCTCGTACTGGCCGGGACGGTGCTCGAAGGCGAGCGAAGACCGCGCCAGCAGGCCGCCGGGCGAGAAGAATTCGTGCAGCGACGGCAAACGGCTGACCGGGCTGGGATCGGCGGGAGCGATCGAGATGGGGGTGAAGGTGGACATTGGGCGAGCGAGAGCGCTGCCCTCATGATAGTCGTGGAATCGACGCAGGGTGTTCGGCGGCGGCGTTCGGCAAGACGACGAAGGGCTTCATGGAAGCGGACTACGCGGCCCGAGTCTAGCGCGACGGAGGTGCTTGGAGTTCTTCCTCAACTTGCCATCTGGTAACGTATACGTTACCTTCGCGGCATGGTGGAAGTTCGTGAGTACGTCGACCCTCAAGGCCGAACTCGCTACCGAGACGAGATTGCTTGATGAAACTGGACGTCACTGCACGTGCTCGCATCCCGGCCGCCGTGCTTCGCATGGAAGCCGGCAACCTTTCGGCGGCCGCTCCGGGGTCTCCGAACTGCGGCTGGACCTCGGACCCGGCTACCGGATTTATTTCGGCAAAGATGGGGAGCGGCTGGTGATCCTGTTCGGCGGGCGAAGCAAGAGACGGCAACAGGCAGCCATCGAAGCGGCGCAGGCGCTCTGGGCGGAATACAAGAGGGGGAAGCGGGAGGAGGAGGAATAGATGACACTGACACGGAGTTTTCGAGAGACGATCAAGGAGCAACTGATGGACGGCGACCTTCGCCGCGAGTTTCTGTGCGAGGCGGTCGGCAACATGGTGGCTGGAGATTTAGAGACGGCGAAGTGGGTGCTGCGCGAGTACATCAACGGCACGCTGGGATTCATCGCTCTCGGAGAGGCGCTTTCGAAGTCGCCGAAGAGCCTGATGCGCATGCTCA
>DATMOB010000023.1:0-5627 GCA_035568455.1 Granulicella sp. | reverse complement strand
CGGGGCGCGCGGCTGACGCTGACGGTGTTGCCGGCGATCTCCATGGTTCCTTCGGAGCCGGTGAAGATGAGGCCTTCGCTCTCCTCGCCGCCGTCGACGAAGTTGACGCGCAGGCTGAGGTTGAAGCCCTCGCGATAGTCGAAGAGGCCGAGCATGACGTCGGGCACATTGCGGCCGTCGTTCCAGAAACGTAGCCCGCCGGTGGCCATGGCGCGGGTGGGGCCGTTCGAGCCGGTGATGAAGTGGGTTCCGCTGAAGAGATGGACGAAGAGGTCGCCGGCGACGCCGCTGCCGTAGGCCTTCCATTTACGCCACTGGAAGAACTGCTCGGCGTTGAAGGGGATCTGGGGCGCGGTGCCGAGGAAGCGGGGCCAGTCGCAGGCCTCAGGCGAAGCATCCAGCGGGACGGTGTAGTTCCAGGCGCCCATGGCGGAGTTGCGATCCCAGCGGGCAGTGACCATGTTGAGCTGGCCGATGGCGCCGGAGTGGAGCAGGTCTTTTGCCTTCTGATAGACCGTCGAGCTGACGCGCTGGCTGCCGACCTGGAGGATGCGGTTGGTGGAGCGCGCGGTCTCGATCATCTCCGGCCCGTCGGAGTAGAGATGGATCATGGGCTTTTCGCAGTAGACGTCCTTGCCGGCCTTCATGGCGTCGACCGAGGCCTGTTTGTGCCAGTGGTCGGGAGTGGCGATGAGGACGGCGTCGATGTCGGGGCGGGCGAGGATCTCGCGGTAGTCGCGGGTGGTGAAGAGGTCGTTGCCCCAGAGCTCCTTGCTGTGGGCGAGGCGGCCGTCGTAGCAGTCGGCGACGGCGACGAGCTTGACGCCGGGGACCTGCACGGCGATCTTGGTGTCGCCCTGGCCCTGGATGCCGGCGCCGATGAGGGCGAAGTGGATGTGATCGTTGGCTGCGACCGGACGGCCGGGCTCGCTGTGCGTGGCTGCCAGAAGGTGCATCTTGGCTGCGAGCAAGCTCTCGGCGGAGGTGACTCCAGCCGCCTTAAGGAAACTCCTGCGATTCAACTCGAACATTGTCGCCCCTCGTACGGGATGTTGACCAGCATTTGTAACCATAGACGATGACGGCAATTTCTGTCTCTTTGCCCGGCTGGAGGTGCGGCATCGCGCGACCAGCTACAGCGGCAACTCCATAAAGACGTTGGCGCGGGCGTAGGGCATGGGGGGTAGGCTGGCGGGCGGCACGTGGCGGAAGCCGATGGATTCGTAGAGATGCACGGCGTTGGCGAGCTTGGTGTTGCTGCCGAGGAAGAGCGAGCGAGCGCCGATGACGCGGGCCTGGGCGACGGCGTGCTCGAGCAGGGTGCGGCCGATGCCGAGACCACGCAGGTGCGGGGAGACGGCCATCTTCGAAAGCTCGTAGACACCGGTGTCCATCGGGATGAGGGCGACGCAGCCGACCGGCTCGCTGTCGGCGAAGGCCATGAAGATGTGACCACCCTTGAGCAGGATGGCCTGTTCGGGGTCATTGAGCGTCTCGCGATCCTTGGGCTCGAGGGTGAAGTAGCGGCTGATCCACTCTTCATTCAAGGTGCGGAAGGCGGTGAAGTCGTCGCCGGAAAAGAGGGTGCGAATCTCGATTGCGGGTGGAGTGGCGAGGGCTGCGGGAGTTGCTGGATCGGGATGCATGAAACAACCTCTGAGCCGTAGTTTATCAACGCAGGCTGGGGCAGATGGACGAGGACAGAGCGTCCCGAATAGCGTTCACTGGCAGAGCTGCCACATTCAAGCGTACGATCATCGATCACTGCTGCGGCGGCGGCGGCGGGGAGGATCGTGCAATGGCAGGACTTCGGCCGGGTCGACGAAATCCGAAGGCGGATCAACGTCAGGAGGACAGAGATGCAAAAGCGGAGATTAGGAAATAGGGGTTTGGAGGTCTCAGCTCTCGGTCTAGGCTGCATGGGTATGAGCTTCGCGTATGGTGGCGCTCATGACGAGCAGGAGATGATCTCCCTGATGCGTGCTGCAGTCGACCGGGGAATCACCTTCTTCGACACGGCGGAGGTCTACGGACCGCACACGAATGAGGTGCTTGTGGGGAAGGCGCTCAGCCCCATTCGCGAACAGGTGGTGATCGCCACCAAGTTCGGTTTCAACCTCAATTCCGACGGGAGCCCGGGGTGGCAGGGCTTGAATAGCCGCCCGGAGCGTATCAAGGAGGTGGCTGAGGCCTCGCTCAAGCGGCTGCAGATCGACGCCATCGACCTGTTCTACCAGCATCGTGTCGATCCGGACGTGCCGATCGAGGATGTGGCGGGAGCGGTCAAGGAGCTGATTCAGGAGGGCAAGGTAAAGCACTTTGGTCTTTCCGAAGCAGGGGTGCAGACGATTCGCCGCGCACACGCCGTTCAGCCCGTGACGGCGCTGCAGAGCGAGTACTCGCTGTGGTGGAGAAGGCCTGAGGAGGAGGTGTTGCCGACGCTGGAGGAACTTGGGATCGGCATGGTCGCGTACAGCCCTCTGGGGAAAGGATTCCTGACGGGCAAGATGGATGAGAACACCAAGCTTGAGAGCGGCGATTTTCGTAACACGCTGCCTCGCTTTGCACCCGAGGCGATGAAGGCGAATCAGGCGTTCGTCGATCTCTTGGCTATCATCGCAAAACAGAAAAACGCGACGCCTGCGCAGATTGCGCTTGCCTGGCTGCTGGCACAGAAGCCAGGGATCGTTCCGATTCCGGGTACGACCAAGCTGTCGCGACTGGAGGAGAATATCGGTGCGGTTGCGATCGAGCTGACGGCAGATGATTTGCGCGAGATCGACACCGCCGCCTCGAAGATTACGGCGGAGGGGAATCGGTACCCGGAGCACCTGGAGAGAATGACCGGTCGCTAGCGAGTTGGCTTTGAAGCTTCCAGTGCTTGCCCACGGCATTGCGGAAAACGAACGTCTGTGCAACGAAACACCGCCTCTAGTGTTTTCGCGTGTTCCAGCGCTGCAAAAACATATTGCATTACTCGCAGGTATGGCGATACCTTTGTGCAATGCTCATCGGCTATGCAAGAGTCTGCACCACTGAACAGGACACCGCCGCCCAGACCGCAGCGCTGAAATCGGCCGGCTGCGAGAAGATCTTCCGCGAAAAAGCGTCCGGCGGCCGGTGGGACCGCCCCGAACTCCAGCGGCTGCTCGATCAGCTCCGTGCCGGCGACATCCTGGTCGTCTGGAAACTCGACCGACTCTCGCGATCGCTACGCGACGTGCTCACCATCATGGAACGGCTCGGCGAAGCCAAGATCGGTTTCCGCAGCCTGACCGAGGCCATCGATACGACCACCGCAGCGGGACGAATGATGATGCAGATGGTCGGAGCCTTCGCTGAGTTTGAGAGGGCGATGTTGCGGGAGCGCACTCGCGCCGGTTTGGAGACCGCACGCCAGGAGGGCCGCGTTGGGGGGAGGCGCCCCAAACTCTCCGAGAAGCAGCAGGTGGAGATCGTCAGGATGGTCCAAAAGGGCGGCGAGACGGCTGCAGATGCCGCTCGACTCTTCAATATTCATCCAGCGACCGTGTGTCGCCTCTTGGCCAGGAAAGCAGCAGGCGCCACTTAACGACAAATAATGTCAAAAGCTACACTCACTGCATCAGCAATATTGTGTTCTTGATAAGGGAGATGTTTTTCACATGGTGATATTCTTTGCGGCCGCTCTCGTCTTTCGGCTCGCTATGCTCGCCGTCTCGATTCGGCATGAGAAGGCGCTCAAGCGCGAAGGCGCCGTCGAGATCGGCGCCGGTAATTCGAAGTTTCTCGCGTTGACGCACACCGCGTTCTACTTCGCCGCGCTGGCCGAGGGGCTCTACCGCAAACCACCGTTCGACCAGATCTCCCTGGCCGGAAGCGTCCTCTACGGCTTCGGCATCCTCGCGCTGCTGATCGTCGTTCGCCTCTTGGGGCGTCTCTGGACGGTGAAACTGTTGCTGGCGCGCGATCACGAGCTGGTCGTCCATCCGCTCTTCCGCGCCGTACGCCACCCCAACTACTACCTCAACCTCCTGCCCGAGCTGCTTGGCTTCGCGTTGATCTTTCATGCCTACATCACGCTGGTGGTGGGACTCGCCCTTTACGCCATCCCGCTCAGCACCCGCATCCGGCAGGAAGAAGCGGCGATGTCGGAACGCTTCGCCAGCTACAAGCCCGATCGCCCCGCAACGCAGTAGCCAGTGCAGTAACCCTTCACCGGGTGCCCTTTCGGGGCGAGCCGAACCAAGCCCAGCCGGGTGCCCCATCCTCGCCGCACGACCTCATCGTGGGCAGGGTGGGGTATTGGTTGCGCCCGCAAACGCCCGCTAGAAAAAACTGAAGACCAAAGCCAGCGCCGCCGAAGCATCACTCGGCATGGGTGCAACGTGTTGCTTTCATCACTAAAATAATGTCAAAAGCTACAGGTTATTCGACCTATCGCTCGTTGCGTCGCGCATGACAAAGGACATTGGACTAAACCGCTGCGCGGTACTTGGTATCACCAGCAGGCTATTGCCGAGCGCAGCGCGAGCTTAGGGCTTCCCGTGTACACATTTCTTTTCACCTGAACTCTTTTGCGTGAGTATGAAGACCGCTGCTTGCAGCGATTCCATCTCGCAAAGGAGTTGCTATGACGTCTCTTCGTCAACGCATGATCGAAGACATGCGGGTGCGGAATCTCGCACTCAACACGCAACGTTCATACCTGGAGCAGGTATCGCGTTTTGCGCGCCACTTCAACAAGTCTCCTGAACAGTTAGGTCCTGATGATATCCGCGCCTACCAGGTCTACCTGACCAACAAAAGGAAGTTGGCGCCCAGCTCCATAGTCATCGCGGTTGCAGCACTGCGCTTTGTCTACAAAATCTCGCTGAAAAAGAACTGGCAGTTTGAGGAAGTCATTCCCGCACCCAAGCTGCCGCAGAAGCTACCAGTGGTGTTAAGCCCTGAGGAGGTCATGCAATTCCTTGGCTGCATCAACAGTACCAAGCACCGGGCGATTCTGACGACCTGCTACGCGGCTGGTCTGCGCATCTCTGAAGCAGTTCGGTTGAAAACCGACGATATTGATAGCCAGCGGATGGTCATCCATGTCGATCAGGGAAAGGGCCAAAAAGATCGTTACGTAATGCTCTCACCTGTGCTGCTCGAGATCCTGCGCGCATGGTGGCGAGTGAATAAACCCCGCCACTGGCTTTTTCCCGGCGACATCCCCGGAGAGCACATCAGCACATTCGCCGTAGGGTGGGCTTGCCACAAGGCCCGCCAGATCTCCGGCATCCGTAAGCCCATCACGCCGCATTCTCTGCGACACGGATTCGCGGTTCATCTGCTTGAATCCGGCACAGATGTCCGAAGTATCCAACTGCTTCTCGGCCACCGTAGCCTGGCGACTACCGCACGATATCTGCGGATCGCTACCAGCAAGGTCTGCTCGACCTCCAGTCCACTTGACCTGCTGCCTCGTCCAGTCTGCGCTGATCCCAAGCCTGCGACTCCCCAGTCTCTTTGAAGTCTGGACCATGGATCGCCCGAAGCTGGAAGTGGCGGACATCTTCCGCCGCTACGGTGAAGTCTATCGAGACAAGCACGGCGCTTCGATGTCCACAGCGCAGCGACGCGTCATGACCGCCATCGAGATATGC
>DATMOB010000022.1:0-86313 GCA_035568455.1 Granulicella sp. | reverse complement strand
AGACAAGAGGTAATCGTAAATACAAGAGACAAGGAGAATACCTGTCCTACGGTTATAGAGGAGTGCGCTTCAACGTGCGACACAATAGGAGCATCTAGTGCGATAGCAAGTAGCACCGCTGTGCGCCATGCAGGAGAGGCGGGTGCGCCACAGTGCGCACTCAGTGCTCCACAACTGCCTGATGAGGAGTTTCTATTCGGGTTCGATCTTAAACGGATAGACGGAGTGGTCTGCTCTGTACATACCGGTGAACCTGTGCCTCCTGGTGCCCTCGCCTCTCTGCTTGGGGAAACGGAAGGGAAGCTGCAATGACGCTACTCGAAAAAATCTCATACTTCCAAAAGGTGTGGCGGTTGACCTTGCCGCACATAGAACCGCCGTCACCTGAAGATGCAGTTCGATGGTGCCCGTATAGCGTTGACACCGTGGAGACGGCGTTGCTGCGAACTGCAAGACGCTTCGCCCCGGCGAAGATAACCGAGGGCTTCCAGCCCCAACAGGCGTACAAGTACGCAACCGCCATAGCGCGGTCGATCAACGATCAGAAAGGAGCACAGGCACAATGACAATCGATGATGCACTGAAGACAATGGCCCGTATCGATGATCTCCACGACGGCACGGAGGCCCGCGCCGAGTTGGTAAAGGTTCTCCACGAACGGCTGATTGCAGACCCTGAGTCGTTCTGGGACGAGTTTTTCTCGGCCCTGGAGGTAGGAAACCCGGTTCGCACGCAAGCGGAACGGCTGCTCCGCAGCGGGGCTGTGACTCCAGAGACGGCCATCGGCGATCTGGGCGCAATTCTCGCATGGGATGCGGCAGCGGAGCCGAGCAAGTAAGAACCTCAATCAATGGCAGACGATATCAACGCGGTGGACAGCACCGCATCCGGACCGCAACGAGCCGTAGAAGAGTTGTACCTTCGCAACTTCGAGTACATCCGCGAGTTGATCCATGCAGACCCGCGTATGACGTTCGATGAGGAAGAGAAGATCGTTCAGGGCATCGCCCAACACCTGAGTAACTTTGACGGCCCCTTGACTGACAAAGCATTCCAAAAGTGGGCGACGAAGGCTCTCCTCCCTGTGCTTGGGTTCTATGCCATAAAGCGCACCAGTAAGAAAAACGTGAGGAGCGCGATTCGTAGAGTCTTCGCAGGCTGTCGTGACCTTGGCGTAACGCCTGACTTGTACAAGGATGCCGAACAGGATACCTGGGTATGGAGTATCGAGCATCTTGACGAGCTTCTAGACCCCAACCAGAGGGCGATGCCGTCCACGCGGTTAGGTGACGTGGCGAGAGATGCGGCCCGCACGATCAAAAAGCGTTTGCTGACGGCAAAGAAAAGATTCGGAGACGTGGACCCCGAGATTGTTGGCTATGACGAAGAAGACCGTCTGCTAGTAGAGCTTATCTCCGAGCAGGATACAAATAATTCTCAAAAAAGTGGTGCAGCGGTCTAGGCTGTGGCCCTTAACAATCAGGCAGCACTTTTAGCGCGACGCAGAGCCGGGGAACACCGACCGCCGCCCGCGAAGCTGCCTAAATTATCTCCATCCCAGCGACCGATAAGAGCCACGATAGAGCAAGGGCCAGCGTATCAATACGCAAACGTCGCATGGAGACGGAGCAGCCATCCTTTATCCGCTGCATCGTGGGCTAAGAGGCCGGGCAATGACTCGCGCCGTTCCACGCTGCACGCATCTGGACCTGTTTGCAACACCAAGTGAATGAAGAGTGAAATCTAGTGAAAACGCGCCTGAATCCGGGCGCAGGAACCTGACTAAACGCGAGCTGTTCCAGCTACAGCGTGAAACGGTCGGAAACGTTGTTAGAACGTACATCAATGCACGGAACGCTTCGGAAGTCGTTGCGGTGACCTATGACCCTGGCGACCGTTCGCCCCGCTGGTCCGAGAATATCGCGGCCTTCAAGATAGACGTAGAGAACACCGTACGTCGTGCCTTCGCCGGGCGCGAAGATGAAGCTGAACTGAAACATGCGTGGCGGGAACTACTAGACAGCGGAGGCGTCGTCATCGACACGAAGCAGCAGCGGTGCATCCGCCTACTCGCCGCCGCATTCCGTCAACATGGGCTGGAGCCGAGGGCGTACTTTGCCAACCCCAGATGCTACCGCACCAAACCGAAGGGGGCCAAGTGACTGCCTATAAAACTCGGCATCTCGGCCTCGCGGCTGCAATCAGAGCTGTGCTTGGCCCAGAGCGACATGAGCGGACCTTTACCGAACCCGGAAGGTTGGCAACGTTCGAGTTCTTGAACGTGGACGGCGCGTGTTCTGAAGTAGCTGCACAGTTCTTTCAGGATAACGGCGGCGGCCTTGCCGTACCTGATGCCCGCAACCTGCTGAGCGAGCACACGCGGGTGCGGAAGACATTAGCCGCAGCGTTGCGTGATGGTGAGTGGAGAAACGAATGCCTGTAACCCGAGTGATGCCTGGTATTGTTGACCTAACCGGAGAACGATTCGGAACACTCCGCGCCCTGCGTATGACGGCCCGGCACCCTGAGCCGCGTTATGCGGTTCGCTGCGAAACCTGCAACACAGAGACCTCGGAGAGTCATTCACGACTAAGGAATGGTGCTGCTCGATGCCGCTTCAGTGGATGCGGGCAGCCTGACAAGCGCCGCGACTATCTTGCCGATGAACGCCGTGCAGCAGCCGAACGCGAGAATGAGCGGTTAGAGGAAGATCGTGCGGCCAGTGCTAGGCGAATGGACTTCGAGACCGAAGGCTATGAGCGACCAACCCGCTACCAACCGACCCCGGAGCCGCTAGAGATGACGGAGAGGCAGCGGCTGGAGATTCGCGAGTTCCGTGAGGCTGAGGAAGCCGCACAACGTGCCGCTGATGCGCCACGCATGGAGGCCGAGCGATTGGCATCTGAGAAGCGGGCCGAAGCAGAAGAGAAAGAACGTACCCGCAAGGAACGGGAACGGGCATACTGGGCTGAGTGGGTGCAAACCGACCGTGACCCCAACCTATTCGTGACGCCGGAGCTGGTGAATGCTTCGATGCCGAAAGCAAAGGCTGAAGAGTTCACCACTCAACAGGCGTCCGTGTTCGCTTCGGAGCCTGAGTATGCTTCCTATCGCACGCTCGAAAATGCCGATGTCATCCTTGCCTATCTTCATCGGAACGGTGTTCACATCGCAGATGTAGAGACGATAAGGGCCGCTTTTCGTAGGCTCCGTGATCTTGGCTTGCTGAAACAAAAAACGGCTCCGGCACCAGCGCCTACGGTGCGGTCAACCCCGGTCATCACGCCAGAGAAGCAGTAGGACCAATTGATCGATGGTTTCGACCTGGAATCCGGCTTGCCGAAAAAGTGGCATCCCAAGGAATTGGACCGCCTGTCCTCAGTTGACTACCGCAAAGCAGTCCGCCTGTACAAATCAGATTTGGCACTGCCGAATCGTGGCCCCGGCCCTGTAGGACTGCGATAACAAAACAGAATGCCCTGTGACTCCATTCGCAGGGCGCTAGGGTGGTTCTCGGTCGCGCTGTCCTCGTCACAGCGCCTCCGCGACGGGAACCGCCTACAGATTCAGACTTGCGCGTCTGCGTGTGGCGATCATGCTGACGTGCCGTGCGGTCCGGCTATGCCGCGCTCACCGGTCCTCCACCCGGACCGCACTAAATCTTGATGTCTGCCCCGTCTGCCAAAGACACGCGGAGCGGCGGGGGCAGATGGCCCGCGAGGCCGTTCAACGCCGCTCCGCACCTTTTAGGAACAATCATGCCCATTGACCCAAACGACCCTCAACAGGTCAGTACACCCGATGCCGTATCCAATACGCCGACCGCATCGCAGCCACAGGCGGCCACTCCCGCGCCCAGCGCCACGCCTGACGCTACTCCCACTTCTGTACAGCAGCCCTCCCCAACTCCCGGCAGCGCCAGCCCCGCCAAAGCCACTCAGACCCCACAGAACGGACAGCCCACGGCTCCTCAGCCCGGTACGGTCAGCAACACCGCGCCCGTCCACTCGAGCGTGCAACGAGCTTCGACCATTAGACAAGTGGCTCAAGCCCTTGCCGGAGGTGCTCGCTATTCAGAAACAATCGATCCGCAGACCGGAGCGACGGTAAGAACGCAGCTTCCGATGAGCAAGACGGACATCGGCATGGCCATTGCGTTGGAAGCGATCAGCGGTTCTCTCGCTGGCTTGGCCCAGACCGGCCCCGGCGCAATCGGTAAAGCAGCAGCGGCGGGATTCCAGCAGGTTAGCCAACAGCAGCAGGCCCAGCAGGCTCAACAGGACGCGCAGGCACAGCAGCAGTTACAGAACCAAACGCAGGCGCTCGCCCGTCGTGCAAGTGCATTTGAGCAGAACAGTCGGACCATCCTCAATACGGCACAGGCCGAACGCTACGGCGTCGATTCGCTGAAGGATGCGGTCTCGCAAAACGCGGATGTGCTTTCCGCCTATGATGACGCCGGAGTTGTGCAGGAGCGCAACGTTTCGCAGGACCAGCTATCTGCTGGGATGACCTCGGGAAAATACTCTCCGACCGATCAAATTGCTATCCCCGATGGGTTCACAAATCTCAACGGGAAGTATGAGCAGACCTTTGCCATCATCTCGAATCCCTCGGCCAAACTCCCTCTTACGCAAACGCAATGGGACACGTTTGCCGCCAACCACATCCAAGGGTTCCCTGCCGGTGTGCAGATCGCGGACGGTACGCCCGTTCCGGGTTATGTTCTCGCTCGCGCCAATGCCCAGGTGCAGGCGATTAACCTGATGAAGCAGGACTTTTCCAGCGTGTCCGATGCACTGGCAAAATCCAGTGACAAGGGTAATCAGGACTTGGCGAAGTCTGTCCCATCCGTCCAGTCGTTGCTTGATGACCAAAATAACGGGCCGGTATTCCAGAACGCTTTGACCAAGCTGCAACGCTTCGTGAGCCATGCAGATTTTCACGGTCAGGACTTCTACGAGAGTCTTCAGCAGATGGCTAGTCCGTCGATGTCGGACCCTCGGAACCCGAAGCAATCTATTCCAAATCCTTCCGCTGGTGCGGCGCAGGTCATCGCAGGCGCTTTCGGTAACGGCGATCCGCAGAAGGGTTGGCAAATTCTCAAGGCGTACCATGCGGAAGTCACGCCCACCCCGATCAGCAGCGAGCCCCAGGCCGAAGCCGTTCTCTCTGATCCCGGAAGCAGCTCGAAGGCAAAGTTACAGGCACGTAGCTTCTTGAACCTCTCGACCCAGCAGAAGGCCGCCGCCGCTGGCGCTGAAGAACGGGCACGGCAAGCTGCCAAGCCACAATCTCCGAACAATGCAAATCTGTCCTCGCCCGACGCGTTGGGCTTCACACCCACGGTATCGGATGTGAAAGAGGCAAATAAGCGTTTCGGTACCTTCAAAAAGAACCTGGACGACCTCAGCCGCTCCGAGCAGTCGTACACCCAATTTCAGCAGGCGCTTGGGAACATCCAATCTGGTAATTGGACCGGTGCCGACTCCGTTGTGTCCCTGTTCAATGCGATTGGCTTGTCAGCCGCTCCGCTTGCAGGGCGTGGCTTCAGGATTAATCAGAACACTATCCAGGAACATGAACATGCGCGGGGTTGGGAAGGGGCATTGCAGGCCCGGCTTCAGGGCGTGCAGACCGGTGCCGTCATCACACCCCAGCAGCTCCGTGACTATGCGAGCATCGCGCAGCAAGCTCGGGCAAACCAGATCGTCTCGACCGTGAACGAGATGCACAATGCGGGCATCCCGGCAGATGCCGCACTGCCCACGGGCAACGGTCAGCGTCTCACGCCTGACACGGCAAGCATCTTCCTGCATCTTGCGGGTGGAGATGCGAACCGTGCGCGTCAGGCAGCAACCGCGAAAGGGTGGTCGTTCTAATGAGCGATGTTTTCGACCAGATAGCAGGACAGGGGCAGCAGCAGGGACAGGCAGCCGCTTCGCCCTCGCCGTCGCAGCCGTCCCCACAATCTCAGCCGTCGTCCACACAACAAGGGCAAGGGGCTGGCGACATCTTCGACCAGATCGCCAACGGTACCGCACCATCGACCACGACACGCCAACCAGCTTCGCCGTCTATGGCTTCGTCCTTTGGGGACGCGCTTACCGACCTGGGCAAGGGCATGGCCAAGGGTGTACTGAGTACCACGTCCGGGCTTGGCGACATCATCCACAACGTAGGCGAAGTGATCCACCCCGGCTTGGGTGAGGCGGTCATCCCCTCCAGCGGTCTTCAGGCTGAAACGGGGTACTCGCACCCCAGCTACACCGCCCAGAAGGTAGGCTATGGCGGGGAGACCCTGATGGAGTTCCTGCTCGGCGATGAGGCGATCAAGGGGCTGTCGTTCGCCGATAAGCTCTCGACGGCGGCGGGCGTTGCTAAGACCTTGCAGAACTCGCCCAGGATCATGCGGGCGTTGCAAATCGGCGCGGACGCTCTCAGGACCGGAACCGTCGTGGGCACGCAGTCCGCTGTTCGCTCTGGCGGTGACATGGGGCAGGCGGCCACAGATGCAGCTCTCGCCGCTGGCACCGCTGGTGTCGTCTCTGGAGCTACTGGAGCGACCGTAGGCGGTATCAAAGCTGTGAAGTCCGCAGCTCAGTCGCTGGCCAAGTCGCTCGACGTGCAGAGCGTCCAGGAGCCATTACAGCAGGGCATCCGCGATCTGCTTGGCTCGGTTGAGAAGAGCGCGGGTGTCACACCCACCAGTGCCCAATCCATCCGAGACGTTGCCTCGAACCTGAGTGACGCGCTGAGGGCAAAGGCATCCGGTATTTATCAGCAGCTCGACGCAGCGACCGGGGGACGGTTCCAGCGATTCGATGAGGCCCTTGAGAACATTCGGCAGGAGCTGAGAGACACCGTTGGTCTTGACGACGGCAAGGAAGCCGACTTGCTCGCGAAACAGGATACGACGGAGAAGGCACGGCAGGAGGCGCTTGATAAGGCCGCCGCGTCGGGTGTCGATCCGAAGTTGATCCACACGGCAAATCAGACCTGGAGGCAGCAAGCCGCGTTGTCGGACTTGTCCAACGGCATCCGCCAGTCCACCTCGGGACTACGGCCAGAGATTGCGAACGGTGCGAAGGCCACACCCGAGACGGTGAACTCCAAGACGCTGTTTGCGAAGGTGAACCGGCTTTATGACAAGGCCACGCCAAACGGCGGTAATCGCCTTGCCGACGCCATCGGCCAAGAGAACGCCCAGAATCTTCTCCGGCACGTCGATTCGATGTACCTGGAGGCGCAGAAGATCGCGAGCCGTAACAAATACGCCGTGATGACTGCGAAGGCTATCGGCCTGGGCGGTGCGGGAAGTCTCGGTTATGAGGCCATACGGGGGCTGCACGGGCTGCTGGGTGACTCTCAATAGCCCGTGCAGCTTCCGCAAGCGAATCGTGTGCGGAGGCGAATACGATTCATAGAGCGGTCGGTGAGGACTCTATCTCATTGGCAATGTTTGGCGAGAGGCGCAAAGATTGCTCGCCACATGCCGTAGTCAACGGTTCCTGTTGATCCATCTACTATCACGGGTGACGGCGCATCCGCGCTGGTAGCGGACAGCCCAAGATAGGCATCCACCGAGGGAGATCCGTTGGCAGCCACATAGGCAGAAACGCCAGCGGTGGTAGCAGGATCAAAGATCCCTGATGGTTGCCCGGAATAGCACCCAAGCGCCGCAAGTCTTTCCTGAAGAGCGCGGACACCATTTCCCACAGTTCCCTCCTTGTAGGGACTGATGACAGCAATGCCTCCATATGGTCCTTCGCCGTAACCTCCTTGCCCGAAGCCGGTAGGTTTAAACAGATCGTTGGTGATCGCACCAATCGGTGTGTCAGGCAGTTTAGATCGAACCTCGTTTATCGCTTGAAGACGTGACTGTAAGACTGCCACTTGTTGCTCGGCAGCAGCCAACTTTTCATTTGTCGCTTTTGTTCGCAATGTGACCGAATCCGCAGCAGTACGTGTTCTCTGCTCTTCATATTGCATGTCGGCTATTGCTGTTAGCCTCGTCTTCTCGACCTGGGAAAGGGTGGTGAGAGTATTTTGAGCGAGAGTTTTCTTCGTTGAATCAGACACGGAGCGCAGGTCTTGGGCCGCGAGTAAGGCTGCATTTTTGATTTGATTGCGCGCCCCATCAAAGCTCGTAAAACCAAAGGCTGCCAACCCAATTGAGGCAAACAGACCTGCGATGCCGACCATCTTACTCCAGCGCCACAATCGTTCCTCGGCCTTATCTGCGACCGTTACAGCAACCAAGTCCTCATTCTTGAATTCCTGCCGTATAACATCACGGATTTGTTCGCGGAGTTTTTGGCTGGCAGCATCGAGTGCTGCCCCGCATTGTCCGCAGAAACGGTTATTGTCTGGGTTGCTCTGTGCGCACACTGGACAATTCATGTCGTTCTTTCATGGCCGGTAAGGTAGGTATGGAATGAGCAGAAATCTTAGGGAGCTATCCCAAATGTTGCGACAGGAAGCGCTCTACGTCGTCAATCATTGACTTCACATCGCCTTCGTTGAACTCGTCAGGCTTCCCATGAGCCGCGCTATTACGTATAGCGGCGAGCGCCGTTATACGCTTCGCCATGATCGCGTTATAGACGCTCTGCTTCACGAGGTCCGCATTCATTTTGTCCAATTTTCCGTGCGGGACACCGTGTTGCGTGCAGAGTTCACGTAGAGCGGTTTCTAAGACGATTCCCGCAACAACGGCTGCGGGCGACTTATAGCCGCTGGATAGAAGCTCAGTCGCTTGTTCCAACTCCGATCCAAAGACCTCGGATTGCACCAGACTGCGCACTGATGAGAGATATCCGCCCTCAAAGTCTTCCTTTGCTGCTAAGAAGACGGTACCCATTCTTTCCAAGATGTCCGCACTGGTTGAGACCGAATCGGGTCTTGCTGCCTTCTCGAAGTGTTTGAAGTGCTGCGATTCAAGTCCGCAAGCTTTTTCCAAGAGGTGTCTAGCCTTCACCTCCCATGCCAGCTTTCGCGTTGAGTCTACTTGGAACAGGTTTCGGTTCAGAAGACTACTGTATTCAGATATTTTCGTGGCCTTAACTTGCTTTAGTTGGGCCTCCAACTCTGCAAAGCGCTGCGTCAACTTGTTCGCCATAACGGCACTATATCAGGCCCGAGTTGCTTGCAGAATGTCCGTGTCCGCAGAACGTGGCCTTGATGCGTTCCATACTGGCTCGATCCCAGCACTCATCACAGGAAGCTTGGCTCCTAAAGTTGATGCTCCGTGGTGAGGATATCTATGTCACTCACAGCCCGTGTATGGCTCGGCTTGGCCGCTTTCTTCAGAACATATGAAGCTCGAAGTAGAAACTCTCTCTTCTTCAGAAGCCGCTTATTCTGATGGATAACGCTCCACAACGCTAGCAAAATGGCTGGGGTCGCGTGAAGGCGGGCGACGAGTGCGGCGTTTAACGTTGAGAACACAGATGCTAGCCCGATGATTCCGCAGACGAGCGCCGCTGCGAGAGAGACATGATTCATCTTTTGTGTGCAAATCTCTGACTCAACGATCATTCTTTCGCTGTAGTCCACAAAAAATACCGGGGGTATGTCTGCCCGTAGAGAGATCGTTTGCAATAACTGGATCAGCGAGTTTTCCGTAGCCATTTTATGTTCCATCTCCTCGGGAGACGTGGCGTAGTTGGTATCTCGAATGTATTCGCCGAAACCATGTACAAGTAAAGTCACCGACGACGCAAGTGCGGTTAGGTCATAAGCCAACTTCGCCCCGTGTGCCCACGGCGACTTGTGTTTGAACGCTACCAAAAGAACTACGAAGCTGGCTGCGAAAGCAACGAATGCGGTGATCGTTGCGAATGTCATCCGGTTCCATTTGTTATTAGACGACTTATTTTCCTTGCGCTTGGTTAGCAGCACCTGAAGCTCTTCCAATGTAGGTAGACGGTACTCTTCGTTTTCTAAGCGTTTGAACAGTTCTTCTCTCTTGTCTGCCATCTCTTTCTTGCTCATGCTCCTTGCTCCACACCCGCCTTTCCCGTCCCGCCGCCCATGTCCCCACCACAAGGGCATCCAGCTGGTCCTGCCTCGCCTTCACCCACTTCGCATAATGCCGCTCGGTCGTCTTGATCGAGTCATGCCCCGGCAAGCCAGATACGTTACTGCGAGAGGTCCGATTCACTCTCCATCGTGAGAGTCATAGCGACCAGAGTTGAGTGATCCATTACATCCTTACTCAGCACCATTGCAAGAGGGCGCGCTTCGCGTATCTCGTCTTCAGATGGAACCATTATTTGATCGGGTTCTGTCGCGGTGAGACTGTTTGACTGAACGAGTTCTAGGAACCGTTGCTTATTCTCTATCGAAGAGAATGAAAATAGCAGTTCATAGCAATCTGCTTCAGGGTCACCGAGAAGCGCGAGCATCCGGGTATTGGTCATGTGTGCATACCCGAGCAGGTATCCCACCACTTCGGCTCCGCGTACCCGGTCGTGATCGTCGTCCACGGGCAGGAATTCTAGAATGCAGAGCCAATCTCTCTCGTCGAGCCAGTATGGGGCAAAGCTGGATGGGCCAAGGTCGGTCATTGGTGATGACTATAGCAGGCATGCAACCAACGCCCTCTGCACCCTCCCTTACTTCCTGACAACAGTTCCATAACTCGTTTGTCTATAGTAGCTTACGCTTGACGGAGGCTGGCGTTTGCGATATAATTGATCTAGTCGAGACTAGCCACTTCGCGCAAGCAGCCATGTCATCCTTGCAAGTCTCGACACCGTTTGCATCATCGGTCGGAGCTGGAACTTAGCAGCGACACCGCGCAACGGAGCAAGCCTGTGACGCCCAGGTACAAGAGGTCCAAGCTTGGACTCCTCAACAACTGAATCAACCGTACACAGTACGCAACCCATCCCCACAATCAAAACCATCCTGACCGCGCAAGAGCTTTCGCGCATCGTTCCTCTGCACCCCGTAACGATCCTTCGTTGGGCGAGACAGGGCAGGATTCCCCACCGCCGCCTCAGTTCTCGCAAAATCGTCTTCCTGCTGCCGGAAATCAATGAGTGGCTGGCGTCGGGATACACTGAGCCTGTCGTTCGTGCCGCCTAACCATAGAAAGGAAGGCGACATGAATCTAAAGCGAACACGCTATCGTGCAGGCTCTTTGACAACTGAGACGCGGAAAAGTGGACCCGATGTTTGGGCCTACAGATGGGAAGACGGTGGAACCAGACGAAAGCAAATCCTTGGCACCGTCAAAGAACTCAACAAGACCCAGGCGCAGAAAAAAGCTGATGAATACCGGCAGCAAGCCAATGTTCCCCAGGAGCTGAGGGGCAACCCTTCCCTCACCGTTGCTGAGCTTGTAGATCACTACAAGGAACACGAGTTGGGCGAGTCGTCCGGTAAAACGGCGAAGGTCGTCAAGGCGTATCGCTACGTTCTCGCGAACTACGTCCTTCCCAAGTGGGGTAATCTCACCCTCGGAGCGGTCAAAGCCGTAGCCGTCGAATCCTGGCTTAGGTCGTTGGACAAAGCCAACGGCACAAAGGCCAAGATTCGCGAGGTGTTCGGAGCTGCTTTCCGGCACGCCATGCGCCATGAGCTGTACCCGACGAACCCCATCGCCAATGTGAGGCAGGCGCGGAAGCGAACGACCGAGCCGTCCATTCTGGAGCCAGTCGAAATCGCGGCGATCCTCCGCGAACTCGAAGGCGTCGAGCCGGTACGGACGGCGTTTCTCATCGCGGCGATTATGGGGATGCGGCGAGGTGAAATCTTCGGCCTCAGATGGGCTGACGTGGACTTCGGGCGTGCCATTCTGCACGTCCGGCGTTCCTTCGTGGATGGTGTTGTGGGGCCGCCCAAGACGGACTCCTCACGTCGTCCGCTGCCCATACCGCCGCAAGCCCTGGAAGCACTCAAGGCGTGGCAGAAGGAGTCCTCCTATGCCGCGCCGGATGATTGGGTGTTTGCGTCGGACGCCGCCTTCGGGAAGCAACCGCTCTGGCCGGGTACTCTCTGGCGGAGAAACGTGGCCCCAGCCATCAAACAGGCCGGGATCACGAAGCCGAAGCTGGGTTGGCACTCCCTGCGGCGATCCTTCGCTTCCCTGCTCTTATCCAGCGGGGCAAGCCTGCGGGTGAGCATGGAACTGATGCGGCACTCCACAGCGGAGATGACGCTTAGCACTTACGCACAAACTGTGGGGGATGAAAAGCGGGATGCCGGGAAGAAAGTGGCTTCACTCGTTATGGGCCACAAAGAAGATATGGGTCACGAAAAAGAGCCTTATTTGACCCTTATCTGACCCATGCGGCTTTATTGCTTCTCTCGTGACCCAGATTTCTTGCTAAGTGCTTGAAATCTTTGGTGGAGCTGAGCGGGATCGAACCGCTGACCTCCTCGTTGCGAACGAGGCGCTCTCCCAACTGAGCTACAGCCCCTCAAGGGGAACGCCTATCCAAGCATCACGCGCCACTTACGCAGGCACAACACTCATCCAGGCGACATATGCGAGTGTATCAGCAACCGGGCTCCGACTCAACCAGAACCGCAGCCGCAACGAAGGAGTCTCTAACCGCCCAGCCTGCCGGTCACGCCGGTTCCTTCCGTCAACGGCTTGTCTGCCACGTGCCACACCACGCCGCCCTCTTCAACGACACCCAGCACCGGCACAGCAAGCCGCGCCCCACTCCGTGCCACCGCCTCGAGCACCCCGGTCGGCGCCACCGTCGAAAACAGGGTTCTGTCCAGCGCAATCTGCCAGCGGGCCACACCCTCCACCCGCGACTCCAGCCGAATGTCGATGACCACCGCTTCGAAACTTGTTGGCGCTGAACTCACCGCCCCAGTACCTGCACCAGCGCCTCCATCTCGCGCCGGCTGCCGACCATAAACGGCGTCCGCTGATGAATCCCTTCGGGAACGATGTCGAGGATTCTCCCTGCGCCGCCCACCGCCATGCCGCCCGCCTGCTCCGCGATGAACGCCAGCGGATTGGCCTCGTAGAGCAACCGCAGCTTGCCCTTGGGCTGCTTCAGCGTCGGCGGATACAGGAACACTCCGCCCTTCAGAAGCGTCCGGTGGAAGTCCGCCACCAGGCTGCCGATGTAGCGGGAGCTGTACTCGCGACCCAGGCCACCGGCGCGCAGCCTATCGATGTACTCCCGATAAGGGGCGGGCCAGGTCGCCTGATTCGCCTCATTGGTGCTGTAGTAGGGTCCCTGCTCCGGCATGGTCATGCGCTCGTCGCTCAACACGAACGCGCCGATCGTGGGGTCGAGGGTGAAGCCGTGCACCCCGTCGCCGGTGGTGTAAACCAGCACCGTCGATGGGCCATACACCACGTAGCCCGCAGCGACCTGGGTGTACCCTGGGCGCAGGATCGAGGCCTCCACCGTGCCCTCCGGCAGCCGCCGCAGCACGCTGAAGATGGTCCCCACATTGACGTTCACGTCGATGTTCGACGATCCATCCAAAGGATCGAAGACGATGATGTACTTGCCCGTCTGGTCGTTGAAGCCGGGGCCGCGATCGAAGGTAACCGGCTCCTCATCCTCTTCGCTGACCAGAGCGGCGACCGAGTCCCGGAGCCCCAGGCAGTGCAGCAGCGCCTCGTTGGCGTAGACATCCAGCTTCTGCTGCTGCTCGCCCTGCACATTGGTCTGGCCGTACGCGCCCAGCACGTTGCTCAGTCCGGCCTGCCGGATCTTCGCCTCGATCATCTTCGTCGCCAGCGTGATCCCGCTCAACAGCCAACTGAACGTTCCACTAGCTTCACTGATTCCCTGCTGTCGCTGCAGAATATGCTGCTGCACGGTTGTAATCATTGCCATTGCCGGTCCTCTGGTCCATCTTGCTTCAAGGCTAAGTCAGATCGTCGGTGTCGAAGCTGGGCAGCTTGCGTCCCAGCGCGGAGGTATCGCGTCGTCCCCCCACCAGGCTCTCGACCACACCATCGATCTCGCCCTCTTCTACGTCCGCCTCGGCTACCGCCGTCATCGGCGCCAGCGGATCGGGCGATTCGATGCTCTCCAGCAAGACCGTCGCGTGCGCGACCGCAACATGATCCTGGTTGAGCCCTTCCGGCGTCTTTGCCTTGATGCCCACGTCGCGCGGACTGAGATGCAGCAGCTCCGCTACACGCTCGCGCAGCTCGCCGGCGATGGGCCCGATCTTCGGCGCCGCCAGCACCAGTACGGTATCGATGTTGACGATCCGGTAGCCGGCGATGGCAATCTCTTCCAGTGCGGTCGCCAGAAAGATCGCCGAGTCGGCGTTCTTCCAGCGCGGGTCACTGGGCGGAAAGAAGCTGCCGATATCGCCTGCGGAGACCGCGCCCAACAGGCTATCGGTGATCGCATGCAGCAGGACGTCGCCGTCGGAGTGGCCGGCGAGCCCCTCGGGGTGCTGGATCTTCAGACCGCCGATCACCAGTGGCACGCCGGGCTTAAACGCGTGCGAGTCAAAACCGTATCCAATTCTCATGCTCCGCCGCCCGCTCATTGTGCACCTGCCAGATAGAACTCGGCCAGTTCGAGGTCGCCTGGCTGGGTGATCTTGAAGTTCTTCGCCGACCCGGGCACTACTGCCACCTGGACACCGGCGCGCTCGAGCAGGCTGGCCTCGTCGGTGCCGACGAACTCGTCGGCCGCGGCCTCGTCAAAAACACGCTTGAGCAGGCCGTACCGGGCGCCCTGGGGGGTTTGGGCGTAGACCACGCGCTCCCGGGGGATGGTGGAGGTGATGATGGAGCCGTGCGCGGTGCGCTCCACCTGCTTGATGGTATCGACCGCCGGGACGCCGACGATGGCCGCGCCACCGTCGAGCACCGCATCAATGGTGCGCTCGATGGTAGCCACGTCGATCAGCGGGCGGACGGCATCGTGCACCAAGACTACGTCGTCGGCCTCCGCCGGCAACGCGGCGAGCGCTTTGGCGACCGACTGCTGGCGGTAGTCACCGCCCTCAACCACATGCACGCGCGCGGTCAGGCCGAACTCCGCGACCTGGGTGCGTACCCGGTCGATCTCGGAGGAGCGGACCGCTACGTACACGGCCTTGACCCGGTCGACGGCCAGGAAGGCGCGCAGCGAGTGGATCAGGATGGGCACCCCACCGATGGCTAAGAACTGCTTGGGGGCGGGATGAGCCGCCGCCGGATTGCCTGGAACCCCGCTCGACATCCGCGTTCCGATACCCGCTGCTGGAAGAATGACAAATACACCCATAACCCACTAACTATACAAGATATAGACACCGTTCCTGTGCCTTCCCTGCAGCAAAGAGTGGGCGATTTGCCTCTTTTTGCGAATCCGGTGCGGCGAGCTCGAAACTTCTCTTCAAAGCACTTTCCCTGGGCCTTCCGCTGACCGGGGGAAGCAGGCCTGTGCTGCGTGCCAGGCGGACTTTGGGGTACCCACTCCTCCCCCCGCCTTAAGTACCCAAAATCTAGAAAGCAAAGGACCTAAGTACAAATCAAGTCCGGACTCAGGTCTGGACTTTTGGACTTGGTCCCGGCCTGACGGCGCTGGCCCAATCCGGGACTTCTTCTGTGTCTATTTTACCATTCGCGTCAATAGGTTAGGAGGCTTTGGAGTGGGCATAGGCCGGCATCGGCGGAGGCCTGAGCGGGCTGAAGATCTGCTTCTAAACAGCGCTCGGCAGAGTCGGAGTCCAGGTAGAAAGTTGCGAGCGGGGGATGTGGGGTGGAGACCCTCCGCTGCGCTCCGCTCAACATGACAATTCATACATTTATCTGATACTTACCGAATGCCTATGTGTCGATACGGCCTAGGCCCGTGTGCGGTCCGGGGTGCTGCCGGGGGCGAGCAGCATCATCTCGTTGGTGGGCAGGAAGCCGGTCTCCTCGTAGAGGGGCCGGCCGAACTTCGAGGCGTGGAGGGTGACCACCTCGATCTCCCGGCGCCGCGCCTCGGCCAGGGCGGCCTCGAGCAACGACCGCGCAAGGCCACGCCCGCGAAACTCGGGATCGACAAAGAAGTTCAGCAGGTAGGCCCGCAGCGGCTGGGCGTTGAGGAAGTGCGGCGGGAAGTCCATCAGCCACATGCCGGCGCCCGCGATCACGCGGTCCTGCTCGCTCGCCAGCCAGCCCAGGTAGGTTCCATTTTCCAGCCGCGACCGTACCCAGGGCACAAAGGCTGCTTCCATTGCGCCCATCCGCACATCCTCCGCCTGCCCGGCATCGACGAACATCCGCCGGCGCTGGCGGGCAATCAGTTCGGCGTCGTCGACGATCGCCGTTCGAATCTGAGACATATTGGCAGTATACGAGGGCTGCTGCTGCCCGCGGTGCGAAGTACCTTTTGTGGGTGGGGAAGAAAAGGCGGTCTCGCTGCGCTCGATGCCCACGTCTCAGAAGCGAGACAAGGGGCACCCGGCGGTCTGGGTGGAAAGGTCCGGACGGTATGGGGAAGGCGAGCGGCCTCGGGGTTCCTTCGGCTTCGCTCAGGATGACGAGGTTATGGGGGGCGAGTAAGTAATCGTGGCAACGCTCAACCTTCCTCGCGGGGATTTACGATGATTGCGATGGCTCGTTCCCAATCCTCGTCGTCCTTATCCTCCCCGTCCTCGTCATCGTCTCTGCTTCCCTTCAGCCGGGAGGCCATCCAGCCGGGCGACCGTCTGTGCGTGGCGGTCTCGGGTGGGGCGGACTCGGTCGCTCTGCTGCTGCTGCTGCATGCGGCGAACAGCGTTCCGCGCGACTCGCTGGGGGTCGGGCTCTCGGCCGTGCACGTGCATCATGGGCTGCGCGGGGCGGAGGCAGACGCCGACCAGGCCTTCGTGGCCGATCTGTGCCGGCGGCTGGGGGTGCCTTTGCATGTACACGCGGTCAGCGTTCCCGAGCACGCCGCGGCCACGGGCGAGACCATCGAGGAGGCTGCGCGGACGCTGCGGTATCAGATCTTTCACGAGCTGCTGGGCAGCGGGGCGGCGGACGCCATCCTGACCGGGCACACGCTGGACGACCAGGCCGAGACGGTGCTGATGAAGCTGCTGCGGGGGGCTTGGACGGAGGGGCTGAGCGGCATTCATCCGGTGGTGACGGTGGCGCTTCCCAATTCAGGACGAACTGATTCAGGACGGACGGGGCGCATCCTGCGGCCGCTGCTGGCGCTTGAGCGGAGGCAGATCGAGGGCTATCTGCGAGCGGCGGGGCAGGAGTGGCGCACGGACAGCTCGAACGCCGACCCGGCGTATACGCGCAATCGCATCCGGCATAGCATTCTGCCGCTGCTGCGGGAGGAGAATCCGTCGCTCGACCAGACGCTCGGGAATATGGCCGAGCTGGCGCGCGAGGAGGAGGCGCGCTGGCAGGCGGAGCTGGCCCGGCTGCTGCCGCAGCTTCTGCTTCCGGGCAAGCCGGTGCGTGGCGGAGGGCGCTCGGTCTCCACCGCGCCCTCTACCGCGCCAGGAGCGCAAGCCATTTCGATTGAGATAGATCGGCTACGCACACTGGATCCGGCGCTGCGCCGCCGGGTGCTGCGCGCCGCCGCCCGCCAGGTGGGGGCGCGGCTGAGCTTCGAGGAGACGGCGCGGCTGCTTGCGCTGGCCGGCTTCGCGCCCCATCCCACCGTGACCCCGCGCAATGGAGCTACGCTCGAGCTGGCGCAGGGGCTGCGCGCGGAGCGTTCGCTACGGGAGCTTCGTCTCTCGCGGGAGGCGGTCTGAGGATTGCAGTCGGGTTGCCTTCGAGCAGATTTCAGCCCCTGCTGCCTATAGCCTACTCCGGCACAGCAAAGGGTGCATATGACAAACATGTTGCAAAGCGGGAGTGCTGAATCCTGCGCGCACAGAGTAGAATCTTATCTAATTGACGGTATCGCTCGTGGCCGCCTCCGGTCCCATATGCCACGCGCAGAACTTTCGCACAGCAACACCGTCTAAAGGCTAGCCAACCCTGACGTGCGTCATCCCGTCGGCCAGCTCTGACGTAGCTTCTGGAATACGTCGGACATAGAGGTAGGAAAACGAGGAAATGCAATTGAACTCCACCGTCAAACAAATCCTGATCTGGGTCTTCATGATCGCGTGCCTGATCTGCCTGTGGCAGTTCGTGGTAAAGGGCGCAGGCGTAGGGCAGGATCATGCCGTCAGCTTGACCCAGTTCCTGAACGATGCCGATCAGGGCAAGATCAGTGACGTGGTCGTCAATAATTCCGAGGTCACTGGTCACTATCGGGACGATAAGAACCAGTTCCACACCACCGTGCCGGCGACCTATCCGGACATGTTCAATATCCTGCGCAGCCACGGGGTGAACGTGACGATCAAGGACCAGAACTCGAACTTCTGGGTCTCGACGTTGATCTCGATCGCGCCGTTCGCGCTGTTGCTCGGCCTGTGGTTCTTCCTGCTGCGGCAGATGCAGTCGGGCGGCAACAAGGCGATGAGCTTCGGCAAGAGCCGCGCCCGTCTGCTCTCGATGCAGCAGAAGAAGATCACCTTCAAGGACGTGGCCGGTGTGGATGAGGCCAAGGAAGAGCTGAAGGAGATCATCGAGTTCCTGCGCGAGGCGCAGAAGTTCCAGCGCCTGGGCGGAAGGATTCCCAAGGGCGTGCTTCTGGTCGGCCCCCCGGGCACGGGCAAGACCCTGCTGGCGCGCGCGGTGGCCGGCGAGGCGAACGTTCCCTTCTTCTCGATCTCCGGCTCGGACTTCGTGGAGATGTTTGTCGGCGTGGGCGCGAGCCGCGTTCGCGACCTGTTTGAGCAGGGCAAGAAGAACGCTCCGTGCATCATCTTTATCGACGAGATCGACGCTGTGGGCCGTCATCGCGGCGCTGGCCTGGGCGGCGGACACGACGAGCGCGAGCAGACCCTGAACCAGCTGCTGGTGGAGATGGACGGCTTTGAGTCGAACGATGGCGTGATCCTGATCGCCGCCACCAACCGGCCCGACGTGCTCGATCCGGCGCTGCTGCGCCCCGGGCGCTTCGATCGCCGCGTCATCGTTGATCGTCCGGACATCCGTGGGCGCGAGGAGGTTCTTCGCGTGCATTCGAAGAAGGTTCCGATGGCGGACGACGTCAACCTGACGGTGCTGGCGCGCGGGACACCGGGCTTCTCCGGCGCCGACCTGGCCAATATGGTCAACGAGGCTGCACTGACCGCTGCGCGCTTCAATCGCAAGGCCGTGCACATGTTCGACTTCGAGGTAGCCAAGGACAAGGTGCTGATGGGCGCCGAGCGTAAGTCCATGCTGCTCTCGGACGACGACAAGAAGGACACGGCGTACCACGAGGCCGGGCACGTTCTGGTCGCGGCCAAGCGCAACCACTCCGACCCGCTGCACAAGGTCACGATCATTCCGCGCGGCATGGCGCTGGGCGTGACCATGCACCTGCCGGAGGAGGACAAGCACACCGTCACCAGCGATTATCTGGAGACACAGCTGGCCATTCTGATGGGCGGCCGCTGTGCCGAAGAGATCTTCATGAACCGCAAGACGACGGGCGCGGGCAACGACATCGTGCGCGCCACGGAGCTGGCTCGCAAGATGGTTTGCGAGTACGGCATGAGCGACCTGGGGCCGCTGACCTATGGCAAGAAGGAGGAGCAGATCTTCCTCGGCCGCGAGATCGCCCAGGCGCGCGACTACTCCGACGATACCGCCAACAAGATCGACGCGGCGGTGCGGGGGTTTGTGGATGAGGGCTACCGCTCGGCGTACCAGATTCTCGACGAGAACCACGACATCATGCACCGCATGGCGAATGCCCTGCTGGAGCGCGAGACGCTGGACGCGGTCGAGATCGACCTGATCATCGCGGGCAAGGAGCTGCCGCCGATCAAGTCGGCGCTGGCCGATGCCGGTCCCGGACCGGGCGAGGGACAGAAGGTGATCAAGCCGGAGGTCGGGCGCAAGCCTGGCTTCGGTGAAGGTCAACCCAGCCCTGCCTAAACGGCGCAGCGAAACCAACCAAGAGAGGCAGCCTTTGCGGGCTGCCTCTTTGCTTTAGAGGGCGAGCCACGAGGACTCCTGGCGGCCTGAGGCTCTATACTCGCAGGGGACGCATGCAGGCTCAGGGACTTCAATCCGGGGTGGGGGAGACGGCTGGGGCCGAGGCCGTGGTGCGGCTGCGCGGGGTCTCGAAGCTGTATGGGAACTTTGCAGCGCTGAAGAATGTCTCGGTGGAGTTTGCGGCCGGAAGCTGCACGATGCTGCTGGGCGAGAATGGCGCGGGCAAGTCGACGCTGCTGCGGCTGGTGGCGGGGCTGATCGTTCCGACGCAGGGGACGGTGGAGGCGTTTGCGGCGACTCCGGGCGAGAGTCCGGAGCTGCGCAGAAGGATTGCGTATATGAGCCATGCTCCGATGCTGTACGACGAGCTTTCAGCGATGGAGAATCTGAAGTACTTCAACAGCCTGAACTGCGCGGATAGCTGCAATTGCGTGGGCAGCCCGGAGATGGCGCTGCGGGCGGTGGGTCTGGACCCGAAGCTGACGCGGCCGGTGGGGCAGTACTCGCAAGGGATGCGGCAGCGGACGGCGCTGGCGCGGGTGTTGCAGAGCGATCCGGAGTTGCTGCTGCTGGATGAGCCGTTCTCGAATCTGGATGTGGGCTCGGCGCAGCAGATGGTGGATCTGCTCGCGGACTTTCGTACATGGCCGGTGACCGGCGGAGGACGGCGGACGATTTTGTTGACGACGCACCAGGCGCACCTGGGAACACCGATCGCCGATGAGACGCTGACTATGCGGGATGGGCGGATCGTGGCCAGGCAGGCGGGCGATGTGGCTTTGGGGGCGACGGTTTGAGCGCAGGCAAGGCGAGCAAAACAGCGACCAAGACGAATGCGGCGCGACTGCTGGATTCGCTGGGGATCGAGTATGAGCTGCGGGCGTATGAGGTCGACCCGGAGGATCTGACGGCGATCTCGGTGGCGAAGAAGATTGGGATGCCTGCGGAGCAGGTGTTCAAGACGCTGCTGGCGCATACGGGCTCGGGCGAGCATGTGTTTGCCGTGATTCCGGGAGACGCCGAACTGGATTTGAAGAAGCTGGCGCAGGCCTCGGGTGCGAAGAAGGCGGAGCTGGCGTCGCTGAAGGAGGTCGAGCCGCTGACCGGGTACATACGCGGCGGGGTGACGGTGATGGCGGCGCGGAAGCCGTTCCGGGCGTTTGCGGACGAGACGATCGAGCTGTTCGATGCGATCTCGGTGTCGGCGGGGCAGCGGGGGCTGCAGCTGGTGCTGGCGCCGGGGGACTATCTGCGGGCGGCGGAGGCGGTGCTGGCGGATCTGACCAAAGCCTTCCTTCCGGGAGCTCCGGATGCGAGGCCGGGGGCATGATCTACGCTCGGCACGTGCTGAACCATTTGAAGAAAGACCTGCGGCTGGAGTGGAGGTCGCGGGATTCCATCAACGGCATGCTGTTCTTCTCGCTGCTGGTGGTGGTGGTGTTCTCGCTGGCCTTCGATCCGACGGGAAATCCGGCGATGACGCGGCAGATCTCGGGGGGGATTCTGTGGATCTCGCTGCTGTTCGCCTCGGTGACGGCGCTGAACCAGTCGTGGACGCGGGAGCTGCGCAACTCGGTGCTGGACGCACAGCGGATGTCGCCGGCGCCGCCTTCGGCGCTGTTTGTGGGCAAGGCGCTGGCGAACCTGCTGTTCGTGACGTTGGTGGAGGTGGTGCTGGGACCGCTGTTCGTCATCTTCTACAACCTGCACGCTCTGGGAAATGGCTGGCTGCTGCTGGCGGTGCTGCCGCTGGGGACATGGGCGCTGGTGGTGAATGGGACGTTCTTCGCGGCGCTGGGGCTGCGGACGCGCAATCGCGAGCTGCTGCTGCCGCTGCTGCTGTTTCCCATCTCGGTGCCAGCGCTGCTGGCGATGGTCAACGCGACGAGCGGGATTTTGACGGGCGAGCTGGACCCGATCCAGATCCATCTATGGATCCGGCTGCTGGGGGCGTACGACATTGTGTTCACGACGGTCTGCCTGCTGCTGTTCGGTACGATTTTGAACGCCGAGTAGGAATTGGATTTTCCGCCTTTCGGCGGATAGTGCGGCATGGGTTTAGGGGGGTAGAATGGTCGCAATGCAAAGCTCAGTTCCAACCCGGTCACGCGGTCTGATGGTGATTGCGGCGCTCTGGACCGCGGCCACACTGGTTGTGCTGGCGCTCGGCTTCCGGCAGGCGATCTTCCTGGTGCCGACCGAAGCCACCATGGGCAACATGCAGCGCGTCTTCTACTACCATGTGAACCACGCCATTCTGGCGCTGGTGTTTCCGTACCTCAACTGCGCGGCCTCGCTCGCGTACCTTTACTGGCGGCGGCGCGATCCGTTGAAGGCGCTGGCGGCGGATGCCTGGGCGCTGGCTTCGGCGGAGGTATCGATTCTTTACTCCAGCATCGGCCTGATTACCGGGATGCTGTGGGCGCGGCCGATCTGGGGCATCTGGTGGACCTGGGACGCGCGGCTGACGACCTTCCTGCTGCTGTGGCTGCTGTATGTGAGCTACCTGATTACGCGGCGCTTCTCCTCGACCGGGCAGGGGCACACGCTGGCGGCGGTGATCTCGGTGTTTGCGGCGATCGACGTGCCGATCACGTTCATGTCGATCAGCTGGTGGCGCACCCAGCATCCTTCGCCGGTGCTGCGCGGAGACGGGCAGCTGGATGCGAGTTTTTATCCCGCGCTGTGGTGGAATCTGGCGGGATGGGCGATGTGGGGGGTGCTGCTGCTGGCGCTGCGCTACGGCCTCGAGCGGCGGCGGCAGCGGGCGGAGCAGGAGGCGGCGCTGCTGGCAATCGAGGCGTCGCTGGAAACCACACACTAACGGAAGTTTTCAAAGGATGATGGAGATGGCGCGATGACGTGGCACTCGTTTGTTGGCGCGTTTGCCGACCCGAAGCTGTGGTATCTTCCGACCGCGTTTGTTACGGTCTGGGTTGTGCAGGCAGGCTATCTCGGCTGGCTGGCGGTGCAGTGGTGGCGTACGCCGGATTCGCGGGGCTAACACGCTCGCTGTGCGGTTTGGCAGCATAGGGAGGGAAGAGCATACCCCCGGGGGCTAAAGCCCTGCGTCCCGTTAAGCCCTGAATACCAAGGCTGAAGCCTTGGCTTACCTAAAAACAACGACCAGTAAATCCAGGCATTGCCTGCTTCCCTCAGAGATGAAGCAGCACTGGAGCCCTCACTGCCACGCGGGGCGGGATTCAGCGGCGGTAAGGCCTTTCAAGAAAGAAACAACGAGGTCGAATCCAACTCTGAAGATCGATCGACCTCGTTGTCGAGGAAGGGAGGGCTGCGAGAACGTAGCTTAACGACGCGCCGCTCTGATCTCCTAAACGTCAGGTCTAGAAAAAAGTTTCGCGAATTCTGCCCTGATTGTGGCACAGAAATTCCATGGACTTGCGGGTGGCGGCAGCCGCCGCTAGACTCGCTGAGGTGACCTCCCTGTTTGAACCTCGATTTCCTGTCGGCCGCGCGGCCGTTGCCCTGATGCTGGTCTTGCTGGTGGGAGCGGCGGGTTGCCGCCAAAGCGGCTTTCCGGATGCTCCGGCGGGCTATCGCGAGTTTGCCTATGTGAGCAACGGCGGAGCGAACACGGTGAGCGTGCTGGACCTGGTGTATCTGCGCCCGGATCGCACGCTGCCGGTGGGCTTGCAGCCGTCGGGGATGGCCGTCAATCCGGTGCGCGACGAGGTTTATGTGGTGAATACGGGCAGCGGGACGGTGTCGGTGATCGACGCCAATCGCAACGCCGTGGTGGCCACCGTGGGCGTGCACAAGCAGCCGTATGCGATCAGTGTGGATGCGGCGGGGCGGCGCGCGTATGTGGCGAACTCGGGATCGAACTCGGTGAGCGTGATCGATCTCGCGAACCGCCGCGAGATTGCGGTGGCCGGGACGGGCGAGCAGCCTGGGGAGGCGAAGATCGCGCCGGACGGGCGGTCTCTGGTGGTAACGAATTATGGCAGCGGCAGCGTGTCGGTGTTCGGGGTCGATGCGGAGACGGAGGCGAGCCAGGCTGATCGCAGGACGAGGCGCGGCGCGGCTCCGTCCCCCTTGCATCTGCGGGCGGCGTTTCCGGGGTGTCCGGGCGCGACCGATGCGGTGATTCTGCCGGATTCGTCGAAGGCGTTTGTGGCGTGCTCGGGAGGACACCAGGTGATGGCGATCAACCTGGCGGCGGCGCCGGATTCCTGGGCGGCCAAGCAGAACCCCTCGCTGATGACCGATCATCTGCTGGCGCTGCTTGATGTGGGGAAGACGCCGATGCATCTGGCGCTGAAGCCGGATGGAGGCGAGATCTTCTGCTCCAACTTCGGATCGGACAGCGTCTCGGAGATCTCGACCTGGACCAATGAGGTGGGTGGGACGTACACGATCGGCAAGGGGCCGGTGCACGGGGTCGTGAGCGGGGACAACTCCACGCTGTGGGTGTCGAACTTTGGGGCGAACTCTCTGAGCCTGTACAGCATCGACGATGGCAAGGTGGTGGCCAGCCTGGTTTCGGGATCCGGGCCCGACGCGCTGGCGTTCTCGGCAGACGAGCATCTGCTGCTGGCGGCGGATGCGCACTCGGGCGACGTGAGCGTCATCCGGACTCAGGCCAAGACGGGGCCGGCGCTGTTGACGATCCTGCCGGCCGGGGCGAAGCCGAATGCGATTGTGGTGAAGGCGATTCCGGCGAAGTAAGGGTTTCGATCCCACCCTTCGCGGTGAGGCTGCGAAGGATGGGGCACCCGGGTCTTGGCGAAAACCGACAACAGCAGAAGCAGATCCCTTCGGGGATGAGAAATATATCGTAAATAAATATAAATAAACAACATATTGTTTGGCTATTCCCTATACGAGCCCTGCACAGATGCGCAGACTAAATGGCTTGCTAGAAAAATCTGCACGGAATCTGCACAGGACGCGTCAAACGATATAGAGGCGAATATGGCATTCGTCACGGACAAATCGGAACTCAAGCCGGGCTTGGTTCTCTTCCGGCGTGGCGACGTGGATCATCGGATGTGGTATTGCCGTGTGAAGATACCCAAGGCCGACCGCTACAAGAACTATTTCTCTTAAGACGACCGACATCGATGTGGCGCGGGAACGCGCCTTCGACCAGGACGCAGACATCCGGTTTCGTTTAAAGCATGACGTTCCTGTGTTCAACCATCCTTTCCGAGAGGTAGGGAGAGAATATCTCCTGACCCAGGAGGCGCGAGCGAAACGTGGAGAAATCAGCGCCGCGCGGCCCAAGAAAGTTCGCGCCATTATCGAAGGCGCTTTAGACAGATATGTCGGTTCAACTCAGGTTCACCTTATCGGTGACGAGCTTTGGGGTGGCTATCCGGCATGGCGGCGGGAGAACGGAGCGGGCCGCAACAGGCGCAACGGCGTTCGGGAAGTCAGCGGCGAGATGACGCAAGCCTTTGCGGATAAGGAAGCCGAGCGCCGCACCAAGGTTCAGCAAACCCTGGGCATCAGAGTGTTGAAGCCGATTGAAGTCAAACCTTCCGAAGAACGGGTGGTTCCTTTTATCAGTGATTCCACCATCCGGTTTGAAATGGACCCACATCCAGACCCGGAACTAACACAGCTAAGCCGCCAGCTGCTTTTAACGGACTGGCCGGCTGCCGAAATTTAGCGGCACAATCAATGACCTTCTCTGCGTTTCACGCGCTTGAGAAGTGGAGGCATCTACAGCCGTCACAGCTCATCGCGAAATGAACAGACACTCTGTAATTTTGCCTCGATTGGCAGTATTTGCCGCGACCACGGAATTCCGGTGAACAACCTTGGTCCGGAAAGAGCAGTACAAGTCTCGTAGTGAATAATGGTCCGCATTGCTTACAAAGACATGACAGCCACGGGCTGCTAGCCGCGACGCATGAGCGGCCAGGCGGCGCTGATCTTCCCACTAAAAAATTGAGGCGTTGTACTTTACGAAGCCGTTGTTGTTATGCGCTACGGTGTAGGGCGGATCGAAATAAACCGTATCGCCCGATTCGGCCGAAGCCGTGGCTTCCTCAAAATCCGTACTCATGAGCGTTGCTCCCTTGAGCGCGACACTGGCAGCTAACAACTCGTCGTAAGTAGGGAGTTGCTTTGTCGCCTTATACCCATAAGGAACATTGAAGACGCCTTTCAAATTCTGTCTATAAATTCCATTGAAAGAGAGACTTGTCAGGTAAACAAAACGTGCTGCTCGCCCTACTTCCGAGGTGGGCCGAGTCTCACGGACTTTGTAATAGTTTTCCTCGCTATTTGGCATCTTTGCCAACTTATCGGCGAGAACCTTCGGGAATAGGGATCAGGGAGTAGGGATCCGTCGCCAACATCTTTCCTAGTCCCCTGTCCCCTGTCCCCTGTCCCCTGTTCCTTTCCTGTACCCTGCCCGTCGTCTCTCTGCTATCCTTGCTCTACATGCGCCCCGACATCCTTGCTCTCTGCCTTGCAGGCTGCGTCTCGCTGTCTCCTGTGGCGTCTGCCGCCTCCGCCCCGGCCTCGCTCGGCTTCGACGCGGCGGCTCTCGCGCGTCTGGACGCGGACATCTCCGCCGGAAAGTACGGCCACGTCGACAGTCTTCTCATCCTTCGTCATGGAAAGACAACCTTCGACCACGTCTATCAGCAGGATTACAGGGCGATCTACGGCGCAGAGGCGCGAAAGGCCCAAGCGCTGAACGGGCTCGACCCCGGAGGGGCGTCGAATTATTTCAATCCTTGGTGGTATCCCTACTATCGCAATCAGGGCCAGCTGCACACGCTGCAATCGGTCACCAAGACCGTGGACTCGATCATCATCGGGATCGCCCTCACGCGGGGCGAGTTTCCCTCCATCGACACGCCGGTTCTGAAGTTCTTCGACGCCGGGACCGTCGCCAACGTCGACGACCGTAAGCGGCACCTTACGATCCGTCATCTCCTCAATATGACCACGGGCGTGACGTGGAACAGCGACGTTCCCTACAGCGACGCCAGTAACAGCGCGACGCAGTTGGAGGAGTCGTTCGACTGGCAGAAATACTTCATCGACCAACCGATGGCCGAGGAGCCGGGGACGCACTTCAATTACAACGACGGCGCGCCGCAGGCGCTAGCCTACATCTTCCGAAAGGCGACGGGCCAGGACCTCGAGGAGTATGCGGCGGAACATCTTTTTGCGCCGCTGGGCATCACGTCCTGGTTCTGGAAGCGGACGCCCCAAGGCGTGCCAGACGGTGAAGGCGGCCTTTACCTCGACCGACACGATCTGGCGAAGCTGATGCTGCTCTATCTGCACAACGGGGCCTGGAACGGGACGCAGATCGTCAGCCCCGAGTGGGTCAAGGCCTCCCTGACGCCCGCGATCAAGGTCGAGGACAAGGAGTTTCCGGGCCGGTATTACGCTTACCTCTGGTGGTTCTTTCCATATGGCGACGGCGATTCGCGGCTCGCTTTCGGCGGCGCGGGCTTCGGCGGGCAACGGCCCCTCGTGCTTCGGGACGAGGACATCGTCATCGTCGCCAACGGATGGAACATCCTCGACGGGTCGCCCCTCAGCGGGGAAGAACTCACCCGGCGCATCCGGGCGGCCCTGGTCCACCCCGAGCTGTGACGGCGCCTAGGCTCTGTTGACGAAGTGGATTCCCAAATCGGCTAAGGAATGATTCAAGGCTGCTCTTTGGGGAGAGCGGCCTTGGTTCGGGGTCTGATGTCGGATGAGGAATGGGCGTTCTTCGCGCCGTTCATGATCGAAACGGGTCCCCGGCGGGGTCGGCGACGCCGCGCCGGCCGTAGCGTCCGCACATCAGTTAAATCCTCTTCCCTGATGCTATGCGCCCGCAAACAATTTTTGCCTCAAATATTCCCTGCAATGCCGGCACGTCGTCCCGCCGTTCACCGTTGGCGCCTACGATTGCCGGCTGTAACGCCTCCTGCGCGCCTTTCGCCGCAACAAAGGCGATCTTGACGCAGTCTCTTGATTCCGACCCACACCCGTCTTTCTCCCGCCAACCTACCGGACCAGGCGTGGATACATGCCCTTTGTAGAGGGCGAGGATTTCACGTTCTGCCCGTTCTATGTCGGCCAAAACTAGGTTTGCGTTCTCATCCGCTATGCTCATGTCTCGTCCAGTATCTATCAGCTCGATCGAGACCACCGAACGCTACCTGGGATCGGAGCAGGAGATCGCCGTCGCGGTCAACGATACCCTCGGGCTGTAGTGGCCGGGCCTCATGCCTGCCGAATCACCAGGCTCTCCCGTGCGGCTTTGCCAACCTCGATCACCGTCACCTGCTTGTGCGGGATAATGTCCGGATGCCGACAGCCGCCGCTCAGAACCTTTTCGGGGCGTGGCTTAGCCCGAGTCACCGGCGAAGCCACGCCCACGTTAACGTGAACAACTGTAGTTCCGGAAAAGACAGAACTGATCACGAAGGAGACGCGCCTCAATGTATCACTGAACGGCTAGCGATCCGGCTGGGCCGCGAAACAGACGCAGATTGAGTGCGCGACTGTTGTGCGACCCAATTATCGATCTGCGGGACGGCAGCCTCTCGAACGCGCAGGTTCAGTTGGATGGAAGCTACCGCGGCCTCCACTGGCTGCCTTGCATCGGCCGGTAAATGGTGGTCCGCATAGCGCTGAAGGTCGGCCACCCGATCGTGCTGGCAGGATTGTCCTGCGATAGCAGGAATGATCCAGGCGCGCGCCTGCTCGTCGATGGGCAGATTTGCATCGTCAAAGTGGGGAGAAAGAGCAGCCCAAACAGCGTCTGGATTCTCCGCGGCGGCAAACCAAAGGAGCGAAGGCGCGGTCCCGGATGGAGCATCTCCACTGAGCGCCACACCGACCAAACGCGCGGATAACGCGGGGTCCACAGCACTGGCGAGAGCGCGGAGAAGATGGCTTCGCTCCAAGGGGTCGGTGGAGGCTCGCGCCTGCGATAGCAGCGCCTCGAAGGTGGCGGCGTCCGCGGTCTGTGCGATGATCGCCAAGGACGTTCTGCGTTCGTCAGGCGAACCGCTATGCGAGGCGTAAAGTTCTCTCGCCCTTGCAAGCGCGCGAGGATCGCCGAACCGGGCCTGCGTTTGCCAGATCTGATTGCGCAGAGAAGTCACCGCCGGATCTTCGTCGCTAACCCCGGAACTGCCGATCCGGAGAGCGATCGGCTCCAGCAGGGTCAAGGCGAAACGGCGAAACGCGGTGCGCTCTGGTGTGGGACGATGTGCCCGATCGATGGTCACGAGTAGGTCGATGGCGCGGGCCCAAACGATGGGGTCGGCACTCGACGGAAGATGGTTTATGTAGCCGAGCAGGTCGCCAGCCGAAGTATAGCCGGACTGGCCGAGCGCCCAGGCATCGTTCAAGAGATTGAGCTGGTCAGCGGCAGACAGCGCGGCCATGCGGGACTGGAGCAATCGAACCTGAGCCGGAGCGTACGACACCCGCGCATAACTGAGGGCACCGACATTGACCAGGGGCTCTGCATCTGCAATCACAGCGTTGCGCGTCAGCAGCAGCGTCTGCACAGGCCGCGCGGAGTCGGCAACGGCGACTGGCATGCGCCAGGATTGCGTCAGCGGTGGGGCAGACGTGGGATCCTCATAGAAACGGCTGACTTGGAGCTCGGTGCTCTTTCCCTTGCTTGTCACCTGAATGAGCGGGAGCCCCGTCTGTCGCGTGAAGTCACTTTCGATATCGAGGATCGGCTTGCCCGCCACGGCCTGCATCTCGCCCCATAGGTCGCTGTCCACGGTGTTGCCATAAGCGTGGGCATGCATGTAGCGATCCACTCCCTCGCGGAAGGCATCGGGGCCTATGTATGCCTCCAGCATGGTGATGACAGCGGCTCCCTTGTCGTACGTGATCTCGTCAAAGGCCTGAGCTGCTTGCTCGGCGCTATTGATGGGTTGCAGCACTGGATGGCTCGAGGACTGCGCATCGGCGCGCTTGCCGCCCTCGAAGATCGCTGCCGCCTGAAGCCCGGTGCGCCACTGGGGATGCAGCGCATCCGCAGCATGAGTTTGCATCCAGCGAGCGAAGCCCTCGTTGAGCCAAAGATTGTCCCACCACGCCATGGTGACGAGATCCCCAAACCACTGGTGCGCCATTTCGTGGCTAACGACCAGAAAGACCCACTGGCGGTCCGCCTCAGTCGATTTCTGCGGGTCGAACAGTAGATGATTCTGTGAGTAGAAGATCGCTCCCCAGTTCTCCATCGATCCCCCGGTGATCCCGCCAGGGGCTGCGATCAAATCGAGTTTCGGCAGAGGATACTCGATGCCGAAGTACGTGTTGTAGTAATGCAGGAGCGCAGTGGCCTGCTCCAGAGCGTAGGCAGCTTTGGGAAGGTCCCCACGCTTCACTAAAATGCCGACGTCCGTCCCGTCCACCGTACGATGCACGCGCTCGTAGTCCCCGATACTGAGAAAAAGCAAATACGTGGACATCTTCGGACTTGTCGCGAACTGAACCCGCTGATATCGATCGTCCAGCGCAGTCACCCGCGCTATAGGCATGTTCGACACGGCGACTCTGTCCTTGGGCGCATCCACAGTGATGGTAAAGGTCGCTTTGCGCGCCGGCTCATCCCAGCAAGGAAGCAACATGCGTGCGCCGGCTGGCTCGAAGTTGGTCGCTAGCGTCCTTTGCTTCCCGGTCGGACTGTCGTAATCCATGGCAAAGAATCCGAAGGTTCCCTGAAGAATTGGGCCGTGGTAGCTGATTGCCAGCTCATGTTCTCCGATACTCACCGGATTTACAAACTGCAACGTGGCATGGCCAAGCGTCTCGTCCATCGAGACGGACTGGGCCACCGCGCCATCCAGCAGGACGCGATCGAGAGTGAGCCCTTTCGCGTTCAGCACAACCTCTCGTGTGGAGGTCGTTGCGTTCACCGTGATCTTCACCGTGCCCTTAAATGTCAGGTTCTGGGCATCAGGCGCGATCGCCAGATCATAGTGGAGCGGAACCATGGTCGACGGCAATACCTGACGCGACTCAGATTGAGCAAAAGAGGACGCAGGGACAACCAGCAGGAGAAGGCAGAATAGGATCTGACGCATATACTCTCGGGCACTCGTTTTCAGTATGGAGTCTAGGTGGTCGCAGGAAGCAACCGCTTGTAGTCACTTCAAAGCCGCCAATGGGATGAGACGAAGACCCGATAATTTTATCTTGATAATAGGGTGTACGGTCGCCCTTTGCGAGAGAGACATAACGCGACCGGATAGTTGGCATACCTGAGAGGTATCGTGACCTTCTATTCATGAGAGGTTCTATTCCTGTTTGCAAACCCATGCACACAGCCCGTCACGCCATTCCGCTCAAAAAACTCATCTTGGGCTAGAGCGCACTGTGGGCTGGAAACGTTGGATACAGCCTATCAATAGGGCTCATGCCTGCCCAATCACCAGGCTCTCCCGTGCGGCTGCGCAGTTTAGGGAACGAGCAAGCCCTTTGCTTTCGGCGAATCTCTTCTACTAGTTTAGGAATAACGACAGCTAGCGTGTCGCTTCCGTGCTATTTCAAGGAGCACGGAGCCCCGATCCTGGCGGTGTCTCTTTCCGCCCCTTCGGGGCTACACGGATTGAGGATGCTTGCGCACCGGTTGATAACAGTCTGGATTGACAAAAGCAGAAGCCGCTTTGAAGATGGAGCTACCGAGTTCCAGCTTACGCGTTGTGGCTTGGGTCCGATTCATATCAACAACTTCGAGCCCGGCGCGAGGTCGTATCGGGTTGGACGTCCCCACGACGGGGCTCTTGTGCCTCTCTGGCTGTTCCTGCATTGCAGGTTGCTGTCTGCGTGCTCGGTTGGCTTGCTTGCCGAGGCGAGATGGCTGCGCCTGTGGTGCACTCCTTAGGTGATGGAAGAACCGAGTGAGGCTGGTTGCGGCGGCCCCCTGTTGCGTGGGGATGGGTGGGCGGATATCGCGCACTCGCCGCGGCTGGCTGGCTGCGCTCGCGGAACAAATGAGGGTTGAACAAATGGGTAAGTTGGGAGTCTCCAGGCGTGATTTTCTGCTGCGCGTTGGCCAGGTGGGTGGGTTTGGCGCGACCTTCGCGACCATGCAGTCGTTGGGTCTGATGCCGATGCGGGCGATGGCGATGGAGCCGATCGCGGCGGCTGCGGGCGTGGGCTCGGGCGTGAAGGTGGTGGTGCTGGGCGGCGGGATCGGGGGACTGGTCTCGGCGTATGAGCTGCGCAAGCTGGGGTACGAGGTGACGCTGCTGGAGGCGCGGGAGCGGCCGGGCGGACGCAACTGGACCGGACGCAAGGGAACGAAGATCGAGTTTGTGGATGGAACTTCTCAGGCGATTGAGTGGGAGGAAGGGAACTACCAGAATCTCGGTCCGGCGCGGCTGCCGAGCACGCACACGACGATGCTCAACTACTGCCGCGAGCTGGGCGTGGCGCTGGAGGTGGAGATCAACACCTCGCGCTCGACGTTGCTGCAGAACGATAAGGCCAACGGCGGCGAGCCGGTGGTGCAGCGCAAGGCGATCAACGATACGCGGGGAAGGGTCTCCGAGCTGCTGTCGAAGTGCATCGCGCAGGGGGCGCTGGACCGGGAGCTGTCCAGGGAAGACCGCGAGCGGATGACGGAGTTTCTGAAGGTGTATGGGCCGCTGGACAAGTCGGGCGCGTATGTTGGCTCGGGGCGGGCGGGGATGAAGGTGTCGCCGGGCGCGGGCCGGCAGGTAGAGGTGGATGAGGTTCCGCTGGACATGCACACGCTGCTCGATGCGAACTTCTGGGACGCGATGCTGTATGAGGAGGTGCTGGAGTGGCAGGCGACGATGATGCAGCCGGTGGGTGGGATGGACCGCATCCCGTATGCGTTTGCGAAGGCGCTGGGTCAGGTGGTGCAGTACGGCGCGCCGGTGACGGAGATCCGCAAGACCGCCAATGGCGTGCGGATCGGGTATGAACAGGGCGGGGAGAAGAAGCAGATCGAGGCGGCCTACTGCGTGTGCGCACTGCCGTTCTCGATGCTGAAAAAGATTCCGAATGATCTCTCGGAGCCGTACAAGCGGGTGATCGAGGGCTGCACGATGGGGACGTCGTTCAAGATCGCATGGGAGAGCCGGCGGTTCTGGGAGCAGGACTACAACATCTACGGGGGGCTGTCGTTTGTGTCGCAGGCGCCAAGTCCGATCTGGTATCCGAGCGCGCGGCTGATGCACCCGACGGGAATCGTGGTCGGGGGCTACATGATGGATGAGACCGAGCTGCCGGGGTTCGCGGAGATGACCCTGGAGCAGAAGCTGGCCGCGTCGCGGGCGGGGGTCGAGAAGATCCACCCGGGACACGGCAAGGAGCTGACCAAGCCGGCGTTCTGCGGCTGGAAGCACGTGAAGTGGAATGAAGGTTCGTGGATCGAGACCTATGGCGGCGGGACCAGCGGCTATGACGTGGTGATCGAGCCGGATGGGCCGATCTACCTGGCGGGAGATACGATCAGCAATATCGTGGGCTGGCAGGAGGGCGCGGCATTGAGCGCGCGGCGCGCGGTGGGGATGATCAGCGAGAAGGTGAAGCTGGCCAGGCTGGGGAATCGGACGGGCATGCTGGCGGTCTAGAGTTTTTCCGCAATAGGAAAGGCCACGACATTGCAGCGCTGGGGCCTTTTTGCTGCGTGGTGCTCGTAACTCCGGCTCTGATGCAAATAGCCAAGGCCGATCGGGTACAGTGGCCTTTCGGGAAGCCGAGGAGGCTGTGGTGCAAATAGCCAGAATGGCCAGATGATGGGAGGTGAAGCGGGTCTTCTGGCTCTTACGCGGCAAGCACGGCATCCCAGATCGCGGGCGCGCAGCTTGCCCTTTGAGCCGCAGTCGGGGGCTGTCTTGACCGCCTGACCACAAACCGTTACAGCGATCAGGATGACAAAAGCAAAAAGACATTCCGGTAAACTTTCTCGCAGCGGTTCACCCCGTGGTGGAGCCTTTAATCCATGTCATTCGCGGCCAGAAGGTCATGCTCGATATGGATTTGGCACAGTTGTATGGCGTGCCGACAAAGCGCCTCAATGAAGCCGTGAAACGAAACCTGAACAGGTTTCCGGCCAGATTCATGTTCCAGCTCTCAGCAGAGGAGGCAAACAGGATGTGGTCGCAAATTGCGACCACATCGAAAAGACGTGTGACATTTCAACCACTTGCATTTACGGAACATGGGGTGGTGATGCTTTCCGCCGTGCTGAGAAGCGCCCGCGCTGATTATCGCGTCATTACGCCGATCGTCAGGGTTAGCGAATCAGAGGGGGAAAGGCGCACCGCAGGCACGCGGCAGCTACGGCCCCCTGCAGCGCCAACTTGCACACTCGCTTACACACTTTCACAGCGACTTGAAGCAACACGCCTTTTTTCAGTTATTTATCGGCAACCGCAACACCCTTAAAATTCCAGATGGCCTTCTCTTGGAGGGCTCTTCGCTTTCACTTCCGACCGCGTGGCGCAGGCGCGGCCTTAACTGATGGCTGAGTCCCGAGTGATTGCCAGCCACGGAGGAGACCCTATAGCGGTTTAGGGTTGGCTGAAATTTACACGGTTTGCCTGCACAGTTCCTGCACAATTCAAAATCATAGACGTATATCCAATTAAATCATTGTGATAGGAAATCGTTATCACGCTTCGGGGATGACAACCAAAAAGGCAACTACAGCCTGGTCGCTGCGGTGATGCGGGCTAGATTTGGCGGGCCAGGACCAGGGTGATGTCGTCGGGCTGCTCTTCGGCGCCGATCCAGGCGTCGAGGGCGAGCATGACCTGGGTGGAGATGACGTGGAGGGGCTCGTCGCGGTAGCGCTGGACGACCTCGATGAGGCGGGCTTCGCCGAAGTCGCCGAAGTCGTTCTCGGGCTCGGTGACCCCGTCGGAGTAGGCGACCAGAATGTCGCCGGGGTGCATGCGGAAGCCATCTTCCTCGTAGCGCATGCCGTCCATGAGGCCGACGACGGTGCCGCCCTTGTCGAGGCGGCGAATGCTGCCGTCGCGGCCGAGCACGAGCGGCGGGAGCTGGCCGGCGTTCGCGTAGGTGAGCCAGGAGGACTGGACGTCGTAGTGGGCGAGGAAGAGGGTGGCGTACTTCTCCGGCTGGGTGGAGCGGTAGAGGTGGCGGTTGAGCAGGGAGAGGATGCGGCCGGGGGATTGGAAGAGTTCGCCGCACTCCTCGGAGGTGCTCACGATGGTGTTCTCGCGGCGGGCGGTGAGGCCGGCAAGCGACGATTCGGAGTAGACGAGCTCTTCGCTGGCGAAGCGGTAGGCGCGGACGGCGGAGTGCAGGGTGGCCATGAGCAGAGCGGCGGAGATGCCTTTGCCGCTGATGTCGCCGAGGGCGATGCCGACGCCGGTCTTGGTGCGGAAGGGACGGCCGTCGGCGGCCTCCTTGTGGAAGACGAGAAAGTCGTAGTAGTCGCCGCTGACGGAGCGGGCGGGGCGGCAGACGCCGTGCAGCTGGAGGGAGACGAGGTCGCAGTCGCCGCGGGGGAAGAGGTTGGCCTGGACCTCCTGGGCGATGCTGAGCTCGTTCTGGAGGCGCTCCTTCTCCTTCTGTTCCTGGAGCAGGCGCTGGAGCGAGCCGGTCATGTCGTTGAAGGAGCGCGCGAGTTCGGAGAGCTGGTCGGCGCCATGGACACGGATGCGGGGGCTGAGGTCGCCGCGGTCGATGCGTTGGGTGGCGGCGTAGAGATCGGTGACCGAGGAGGTGATGGAGTGGCTGACGCGCAGGGCCAGGTAGAGCGCGAAGACCTCAATCAGGGCGAAGATCAGCACGAGGGCGGCGAGAAGGATCAGGTAAACGCTGGTGTAGATGCCTCCCACCGAGCCGCCGAAGAGCTGGCGCGAGATGAGCGAGGGGCGCGTGAGCACCTCGATGGGTATGTCAGCGTGCTGGCCGTTGTCCCAATCGACGATGCTGAGAGCGGAGGGAAAGCGCTCCGGGATGTCGATCAGATTGGCGGGCGGGGGGAGGACGCCGCTGGAGATCAGATGGGTGCGGGGATGCGCGGCAGGCTTGGTCGAGGTGAGGATAGGCGTGAGGGTGGCGCGGCCCAGGTCGGAGGCGATGATGGACATCAGCGGCTCGTCGACGAGAACGCATTCCTCCAGAGTGAGGCGGTGGCGGCCGACCAATCTACGGCCGCTGTGATTGGGGCTCATGTCGACGCTGTGCTGATCGACGGCGACCAGGAAGAGTGCTCCGTCGTCGAGGACGAGGCCGCTGAACCGGCCTCCGGGAAGGTCGACGGCCCAGGGGGGCAGGCCGAGCGGGGCGTCGGATTCGGGCTGAGATCGGGATTGGGTTCGGGCTTGGGCGGAGCTGGTCGCCTGGTCGGATGGATTGACGAGCAGCGGGGCACCGTCAAGGAAGAGCGACGTGTGCAGGCGGAGATGGTTGTGCGGTGAGTCGACCAGAACGGGAGCGAGGGCGTCGGCGATGGGGCTGTCGGTCTCGGCGAGCAGAGCGCGGGCAACGGGAGGAGCCAGTTTTCCGCGCCGCTCCGACGAGGAGCGCTCTTCGGCCTCCGCTCGCTGCTGCTGCATGGCCATGATCAACTGCGTGATGCGGTGGTTGTTGGCGGTGCTCATCTGGGCGAGCTCGGCCTGGATGCGGGAATCGGCGAGGTGGATGGCGAACTGTCCCGCGGCCAGGTAGGCGGCGAAGAAGACCAGCGTGGCGAACAGCACGATGGGCGCTAGTCCGAAGAGCAGATAGGTGAGGACGAGACGGCTGCTGAGGCTCCACAGCAGCCGGGAGTGGACGAAGCGCAGCAGGAGCGGTGTCACGATGGCGACGAGTGCGAGGGCGGTGAAGATCTGCAGGACGAGAAAGAGACTTCCCCAACCGCCGGAGACCAAGCGCAGCGCCCAGAAGAGGAAGAAGCAGAGGACGAGCCAGATGACGGCGCCGGTCATGCCCCGGGGCAGGGGGGTTCGCAGCCATCGTTCGAGCCTTTCCGACGCCATCTGCAGGAGGTTGGGCATGGAAATCTTCGCCTCTCTCAGGCTTTCTGCGGCATGGATGAAGCCGCGGCCTGGGCGGACTCCGCCTCGGCCTGCCTGGCGAGTTTGAGGGTGTAGCGGGTGGCGGAGAAGTGCGCGCCCGCCAGCAGCAACAGACCGGAGAGAAAGGCCCACATCATCAAGCCGACAGAGATGTAGAACGGGCCGTAGACGGACTGGAAGTCAAGCCAGGGGAGCGCGAGGATGTAGAGATGCTTGGCGATCTCCCAGAGGATGCCGGCCATGATGGCGGTGGGCATAACGGCGCGCGCAGGCACAGAGCGGTTGGGCAGGATCCAGTAGATGAGAAAGAAGAGCAGGACGCTGGTGATGCCGCCGACGGTCTTAAGAAAGGAGAAGGCCAGGAACTTGAAGGCGAAGTTGTCGACGTGGCCCAGGAAGATCCCGGTGACCAAGGACTTCTGGCCGGTACTGCAGGCGACGGAGAACATGGCGAGCGCGCCGGCAGCGAAGGCCAGACCGAGGGAGATCAGTTGGTTGTGCAGGTAGGAGCGGTTTTTTTTCACTCCCCAAACGTGATTGAGGGCCACCTCGAGGGGAAGAAAGACCCCGGTCGAGGTGATCAGCAGCATAATCATGGGGAGGAAGAGCTGGGTGCCTTTGTGGGGATGCGCCAGCAGCTGCATGTTGCGCATGATGAAGTCCTGGCCGACCGGCAGGAAGCTGTGCATCATGTCGCCGACGACCGCTTCCATGGAACGAGAGTGGAAGACTTGGCGGGTGATGGTGAGCAGAAGCACGATGAAGGGAAAGAGCGAAAGAATGACGTTGGCGGCGACGCTGAAGGCGTAGGTGTGGACCTCGGTCCGACCCAGGTAGCGGGCGAGCTCGAGGAGCTGGCTGCCGAGGCCTGAGGGCACCGACGGGCGCAGCGTCGCGAGCGAGCGGGGAGCGGCTTGGTCGGGGTTGGCCGGCGCTGTCGTATTCTGCATCTTCTCCATCATCTCCATCATGGTGATCGGCTTGGGCACGATCGCTGAATTTCTGTCGAGTATCCCTATCCCAGGAGCCCGTCTCAATTGCCGGCCGCTTGCGGGTGGATTACCCCGGCAGGTCTTGCTCACCGGAGCGAATGGGCCTGGAGTTTCTGCCCTCGATGCTAGCAGAGTGAGGGCTCGCGCCTGGGTTCGTGCCGGAGGGGCCCTCAGGGAGCGGCTTGCAGTGTCCCGATGCGGTCGATGGCCCACTGGGCGGCATCGGCAAGCACAACGTCCTCGCTCCCGGCCCAGGCCTCCAGCTGGGAAAGAAACTGCGCTCCTCCGCTGTTGCCCATGGCAATGGCGACGTTGCGCTGCAGCCGCTTGCGGCCGGTGCGTTCGAGCGGAGAGCCTTTGAAGCGGCGCTTGAAGCCGGCTGAATCCAACTGCGCCAGAGCCTCGAGCTCGGGGTTGACCAGCTCTGTGCGCGGCTCCATGCCGGGAGTTACGGCGATGGGAGCCTTGCGGTTCCAGGGACAAACGTCCTGGCAGATATCGCAGCCGAAGACCTGGCGGCCCATGGACGCGCGCAGCTCCTCGGCGATGCTTCCCTTCTTCTCGATGGTGAGATAGGAGATGCAGCGGGAGGCATCCATCTGACGGGGCGCGACCAGAGCGCCGGTGGGGCAGGCGTCGATGCAACGGGTGCAGCTGCCGCAGCGGTCTGCGGCGAGGGCGAGGGATGGGCCGGCTTGAGCCGGAGTGACCGGCAGGGAGGTTACGATGACTCCGAGCAGCAGCCAGGAGCCGAGTTGCTGGTTGATCACGCAGGTGTTTTTGCCGATCCAGCCGACGCCGGCGCGGGCGGCGAAGGCGCGCTCGAGGATCGGGCCGGTGTCGACGTAGCAGCGCGTCTCGCAGTCGGCACGGGCGTGCAGGCGGGTCTCAAGCAGGCGTAGGCGGGCGAGCATCTCGTTGTGGTAGTCGGTGGGGATCAGGGAGTGATCGGGCGGCGCAATTCCCTTCCCTGAAGCGCCGGTCTGCGGGCTGGCGCCTGAGGCTGCGTTTTCTGGCGGGTTGGCGTTGGCCCCGCTCCTGCCGCTCCAGGCATAGCGGCCGATCCAGCCGCTGGTGCGTGGGGCGGGATCGATCGATCGCGGGGCGGCAGCGTTGTAGTTGAGCGCGCAGACCAGGATCGATTGCGCCCAAGGGATCGCGGTCTGCAGATGGCTGCGCAGGAAGGCGCCGGAGGGATCGCGGCGCTTGAGATACTCCATCTCGCCGGCGCGACCGTCTTCGATCCAGGCGGAAAAGCGTTCGCGGTCGCTGTCCGGAGAGGTGTCTGGATCGGCGCTCGTCACCCCTGCACGATGGAAGCCAGCCGCCAGAGCCTCGCTGTGGATTAGGTCTTCGAGTTGGGGGGTCCAGTGGGACAGGCGCTGCATAAAGAACTCTCGTATTCAGGGTAACGCTTCTGGCGTTGCCATCTCGGGGGTTGGACCGGTAGACTGTACAAGGTTGTTCCGATGAGTTGCTTTGAGGCTGGCGCCTCGGCGACGGTCCTATCGGCGACGCCGCACGCAGCCCGGTTCCGGGTGTTGCCGGACGAGCGTCGGACAGCTTACAAAACGGAGAGGTGGCAGAGCCCGGTTGAATGCACCTGACTCGAAATCAGACATACCTGTAAGGGTATCGGGGGTTCGAATCCCCCCCTCTCCGCCAGCACCTTCTAAAGCATTCATAATCAATGGCTTGCGGTAGACGGCGATCGATGCTACCAGCCGTGCTACCAAATCTTCCAGACATAGTCGGAATTGCCGAGAGCAGTTGGGCATTAGCCCCCGAGGGGTTAATCCATGAGGTCGTCACCTGTCTCTCTCTGCCTGCGCGTCCGATCGCCTGAAGGATCTTGGCTATACGCCCGGTCCATAACCGCACCGAATGGCCGCCTCCGGCCACTCCACGCTCTCATCAATGGGAAGCCTGTTTACTGCGCCGAGGGCGTCTATCACCTTCGATATCGCCTGGACGGCAAACGCATCTGCCTGTTCGAACTATCTCGCGCTGGCTTCGGCACTCGGATTTGGAAACAACTCTGCGATATCTGGCCGCGAGTGATGACAAGAGCGAGAAGACCCGGGCGTAGGTAAACAAGACCTTCGTCGCATTCGTACGAGGCCTGGTGGTCAAGTGGTAGCACAGTTCCTTCTTGACCAGCTGCCGCGTTCCGCTGCGCATAGTCGGCCTCGATCATGCGGGCAAGCTCCAAGGTCTTGCCACACTCGCGGCGCTCGGCCTTGAGCAAGCGCGCCTCTGGGTAACTGCCGTCCTCCCGCTCGTGTTTGGGCTTCCGGTTCTCATAGCCAGGTGCGCGGTGCGGATGAACACACCCGGATAACTTGGGGTCGCCGTACTCGCGGTTAAGCTGCTCGGCCATCATTGAACCCGATCCGCTTGAGGAGCTAAGCGAGTGCTAGTGCTTCCCATTCCGTCATGGTTGCTGTCAGCTCGATATCGGCCACAGGCTTTAGCCCTCGCTGGTATGCGGCCCAGGCGTCTGCTACCACCCCGGTATCCCCAGCCTTCATCATCCAGAACTTACGGTCTAGTTCGCCCAGACCGTTCCACCAGTCCATGCCCGAGCGTTCATATTCGGTCGGTTCGCGATCCATGCAGCCTCCGTGAGATGCCTATCAGCCTACCTTGCAGCAGTCTTCTTCCCCTTCGTCGTACCTGTCGCCAGCCACAGCCTAAGGGCTTCATCAGCTCGCGTCTGCCAGCCCTCGCCAGTGGCACGCAGTCCCTCGACCACATCAGGTGACAATCTGATCGAGACGGGAACCTTCTTCGGGACGAGCTGCGCTCCGCGTTTACGGGATGAGAGCACAGCCCGCTCATTCTCAGGCAGCGCCGAGAACGGAACGAAGCCAGCGAAGTCTTTCTTGGTGAGTTCGCGAACCTCGCCCGCTGCAGTAGTCAGTGGTTTGCGGTTTGCCATATCGTTTCGCCTCCCTTGCGTTGGTCTTTCTGAAACTGATTACGCGGATTCCTTCCGCCGTGGGGATGTAGCAGAGCAGGTGCAGTCTTCCGTCTAGATACCCAACTGCAACCCGCCGAGTCTCTCCCTTGCGGATCTCTGTACCGAAGACTGCGCTATCGAAATCGAAATCTGCGGCACGCTCGAATGAAAGCCCGCGCTCTTTGATGTTCCGTTCACTCTTCGCCGGGGCGTAGGTGACTTCCATTGTCCCAAGTGTATATACGATTTGGCTTGCGTCAACGGAAATCGGATCGCCCTGGACTTTCGCTTTTTAATCGCTTTCCCCGGTAGACTGGCATCATGCGACCCCAGCGACATGACGGCTACACCCGCGTGTACCTCCGGTTCCGTCTCGACGGTTCGTCCTGGCGTTGCGTGTTCCTTCCGGATGGAGCTGGCTCGCCCCTGCCTCGCATCCTCCGCTTCTCCGATCCGGCCAAGATCACGGAGCTGGCTGAGCGCGGCGATGGACTTTCTACGCTCGAGAGTCGCCAGATGTTGGAGATGGGTATCAAGGCCGGACGCGGCGGGATCTTCCTCCGGTTGACCCAAGATCAGGTTTCAAAACTTCGATAGGATCAAAACACCCGGTTTTACTGGGTATTTTCAGGGGTTTTATGGACGCTTTGCCGATAGTTCTAGGCATCCAAAAGGCTAAAACGCGTTTAGGTGCCCGTAGACGCGGAACTGCCCTAGAAGGCCTAGACGGGGGGCGATTCATCATGGGTGGGCGCTACAGATCAAAATTCCACATTTGTCAGGCGTCGAAAACTGAGGTACGGTGTCCCGATTCAGCATGGCTAAAGTGAGGCGGTGCTTCATCTTGGTCATGAGCACCGCCCCTCCCTAAGTTCAACCCTCGGCAACCGGGGGAGTAGACAGCCGGAGCCGCTTGCCGATGTTCTCCCCGTCACGGATGCACGGCTCGATCCGCGCGGCTGGGTAGAGCTTCAGGACATCTGCAAGGGCAATCTCGAACTTCTTCTTGAAGTTCTTACGTCCCTGTACCAGTGCGGTTGTAGACGCGACGGAGGCGGTTGGCCAGCCAGGAGTACACACCCAGCGCCAGCGAGCTGCCCTTCAGTGCGCCCAGCACGTTGTTGTTCAAAGGGACTGCACGATGGATCAGGCTGTCGTAGTAGCGCGTCGCTTTCGGCGGCACGTTGCTTGCGGATACGGTCAGCTTCGCTGAGTACGTCGTGCTCCTCAGCAGCCCGTCGTTCTTGGAGGCGCTTCGCGTCAATGAGCACGTCGTTCGGGTCCTTGAAACGCTGCTCAAACTTACGGTCGAGCAGCTCGAAGTGGAAGCAGTCCGGAGCCATCGACCCACCAGAGACCTGGACTTGCTTGGCTGGGGCTCCTCTGCCATCGCCGACGTAGAACAGGTTGTCCGTGCAATCTGCGAAGTCGCGGAAGATGACGGCATTCTCTTTGATAGCCAGTCTGTCGAAGGAACGAGAATCAAAGAAGATGATGAGTATGACGGGGTTCGCATCAAGTTCCGTGCTCAGCTCGCCGGGGCGCGAATTTTGGCGCGTCATATGGTCGTAAGCGATCCTCTCTGTGCCAAGGACGAAGCCAAGCCGAATCACATTTGTCAGAGCACTTGCTAACTCCGTAGCCGCCTCCGGCAGCATTCGGCACCGCGCGCCCTCCGCACCAGAGAGTTCCCAGGAATCGATCTTCTGTGCTCTGGAGTAAGGCTGACGCCCTTCTATGGAGGCACTGAGCTAGCACGCTCGTTGTTGGTTGGCGAGCACTTCTTGTAGTCAATAACGAGATGAGCCTGCCCACCAAATCGCACTTGCGTCTCAGACACATTCTGTTTCGGCAGCCACCTGCCGTCCACCTTCTGATAGGTCGAGATGAACTTGGAATCCCTCGTCCACCACGATGGCATTTTGTCGGGCTTTCCTTCGGCCCGAACTACGGCGTAGTCTTTGGCGTCCACCCATACTCGACCCGACCAGGTGACCTTGCTCTTAACCCGTGGCTTGATGGAGAACACGTACACCGGACCATCCTTGCTGGTCTCCGTGCCGACCATGGTAAAGTCGTAGTTCTTGCGCATTAGCCGACTTTCCTCATGCAGCGGGCCGGCTGAAACTTCACGTTCCGTGTCGAGCATCTTGTGGAGAACCTTGGAGCGTAATGCGGTCGATCCTGATTCCCTGAGGATCGTGAACTCTTTCCGGACCCCATCTTGCATCGAGCGCACCTCCATCTCAGCATGCTTCGACTCAGGGAACCCGTGGTAGTCGAGTGTATAGGCGCGCTCACATTCACACCGAGGTTGTGTGAGGGCTCGTTGTTCATTCATCGCCTCCATCCGCGCGACAATCTCGTCGGTCGAAAGAGGAGGAGGGGGGCTTTGAGCGTGAGCCAGCGTCAACAGCAGGCTGATCGAGCCAGCAAGACGAAAGAGCATGACGTCCCTCTGAAGAACTCCCGCGGCGGAGTCCACTTGCGCTTGCGCATGGGCGCATCGAAGTCGACCGGTCCGAGTAGTTCAGCGCGCTGCGGAAAGACAGGATCGGGAAACACCTGCGGTTCGCCTTGCGGGTATAGCCCCAGGGGTGGGGCGGAAGGCTTGGCAAGGAGTGAGTGGAGTGGAACAGCAAGCCGAAAGCCGGACGTCGCTCCGGCGGCTTCTTCTGGACGCATCTCTACCTCCAAAGAGGGAAGTAGATCTAACAGGCGCACTGTTCGCTTCCGCGCGAGCCAGATCTTGCGCAATGCAAGGATCGAGAACAGAGGGGCCACAAAGAGACCCTGCAACCATTGATGCCAGTCGCTACAAGCTAGGCGCCCAAGCCTGCCTCTGCCGAGAAGGTATACCCTGATCCGACTGGGCGTTCATAGTCAAAAACGACTACAAAGGCGCGCGTCTTGCCGCTGGTTAGGATCGGCTCTTACGGTTCCTAAGAATTGCTTAGATGTGGCTCGGTGCGAGGGGGGTTTCCTTCTCGCATGGAAGATTTGCGCGAACTAAAAAGCGGCTGCCCTTCGGGGGCGGCGACGATCGGACGATTTCTTTGGAGCGGACCGGCTTTAGAATCGGGTTGATGAGTAAGAGTTTCCGTGCTGATGATCTGAATCAGTCGCTGCTGTTTCCTTCTTCTTTGCATGATTGGCTTCCGGAAGATCATTTGGCGCGTTTTTTGTCGGACGTGGTGAACGCGCTGGATCTGGAGGCGATCTACGCGTCGTACAGCGAGAAGGACGGTCGTGGGATGTCGGCGTATTCCCCGGAGTCGGGGGATTCAATGAAGCACGAGATGGGACGACTCGATGTGGACCTGCGTCAGCAAGAAGCGACCTGCAGATCGAAAGTGGGCGTAAAAGAGCAGTTGTCACGATGGGTACCGGACCCTAAATTATTGAAGGATAAAGGGGCTTCACGGCCCCCCTCTCCGCCATCACCTTACAAAACAACAACTCAGAATCTCTACGTCCGGAGCCTGTGGGCCGGTAGACCGGAGCGCGCAGCGAACCAATCCTCTGTCTTCATTGTTCCGGAGAGCGCATGGCTTTAAGTGCTTTCCGGAGCGGCGCCGTCTGGGCGGCCGCTCCGGAGGAGTGATCGTGGTGATCGGATCGTCACGTGTTGCGCTGCGGTTGGCGGTTGCCCAGCCAATCGCAGTGGCCTACTGGGCGGAGTGGTCCCACATGTGCTCCTTCTCTTCCTTCACATGCTGCTCGAAGCTCGCCTTGTCGCCGGGCTTAGAGAACTTCGCTCCCCTGGGCCAGACCGAGAAGTCGCGCAGCGCCACCCTTTGCGGCTCGCCGTGCATGGACAGCAGAGCATCCTCCAACTCCAGCAGCGCTCCGCGCGATAGGGCGAGTTCATGTTCGTGCGGTTGATACATCGTGCCCACCGGATAGTCGAGAAACGGCGTGCTGGTCTCCTCGATATGATTGCCCAGAACGTAGGCCACCGGCTTGTCCTTGGTGAACTCGATCAACCGCTCCGTGCTGGCCTGGAAGGCGGCAAAGTCCTGCACGTAAAGGCGGCCGGGATAGAGGCTGTCGCTAGAGAGCAGGACGGCCGTATTCCGGTCATAGAAGGCCACGCTGGCCACGCTGTGTCCTGGAATGGGAATCACGTCGATCACGCGGCCGCCCAGATCGACATGGCCGATGTCGGTTGGCCAGTGCTCGATGCCGTAGAATTTTTTGCTGGCTTCGACCTCCGCCGGCAGGAATGTGACCGGGATCGCAGGATCGTTCATCGCCTGCAGCGCCTTGTCGCCCCAGATATGGTCTCCGTGCTCGTGGGTATGCACCACAAGCAGAGGAATACTTGTGCGCCCGTTGCGTGCCAACCAGTTCTTGACCGTGAGTTGAATCGCAGGAACAATGTTGCCGTTGCGCGATCCGGTATCCGCCAGCAATGCCTTGTCCTTGCCGAAGAAGAGGAACACGAACGGCTTCTCGTAGTCGGTGCAGGGGGACTGCCGCAGGATGAAGAAGTTCGGGTTGTACTCATGCACCTGCCACTCGGGAATCTCCATGCACTTCGAACCCTGGGAGAGCCAGCGGGCGGGCAGCGTGCCGCGCTCAATCGTCCCTCCATCCGGTTCCGGAAGCTGCGCCAAGGTTGCCACGCACGAAGACAGGCAGAGCATCGCCACCATGCTGGCTCTTACGATAGAAACTTTCGACATGTGTCCCTCAGTCCTAGGTTGGAAGTAATCGTTGGAAGTAGTGGTTGGAAGTAATGCTTACAAGTATCAGTTGAATATACGAGGTGACAAGCCATCTAACAAGAACTGGCGCGCTCCTCAGTTCAGGAGCGCGCCAGCCTTTCTCGACGATCGTGTTTAGAAGATGTACTTACCCGAGAACTGCATCTGGCGCGGCTGCACCAGGAGAGCGTTTGGGTTGGAGGGTGTTCCATTCTGATACACCCCAAAGTTGCCGCTGGTGCCGTCGTTTTGCACAATCGCAAAGCGGTTGGTGTTGAGCACGTTGAAGACCTCGACCGAGAGTCGCAGCTGTTGTTCGCCGAAGGTGTGGAACGACTTTGCCAATCCATCGTCCAGCGACAGATAGCCGTCAGAGCGGAAGTTGTTGCGCTGGCCGCTGTCCCCGACATAGGCGAAACGCAGGTTCGCGTGCGCCTGGGCAGAGGTGATTCCCTTCAGAGAGGTCTCGGTCTGATTGCCTGCCACATAGTGATGTCCACCGGTTGGAATCGGTCCGGTCGCGACCATGTTGCTGGAGAACGCGAAGTTGGTTCCGTAGGTGTTTTGGGCCACGGCGCTGAACGGAAATCCGGTGCTGTAGTGGACGACTCCATTCAACTGAAATCCACCCACGAACATGTCCAGCAGACCGCCCTTGTTCAGCAGCAACGCTCCTTTGCCGAAGGGAAGCGGCGCAGTGTAGTTGGCGGTGATGTTGTGGCGGACATCGAAGTCAGATACCGCGTACATCTGATGCTGACCAAAGGTATTGATGATCAGACTTCCGTTATTGGGACCACTGGTGCTTGCGCCCCGCTCTGGATCAGAGCCTTCGTCCATCGACTTGGAGTAAGTGTAGTTCACGTCATACTCCAGGCCATGCCGCAGAGCCTGGCGGATCGAAAGTTGCAAGGCGTGGTAGTTGCTGGTCCCAATGCTGGACTGAGCGTAGATCGAGGAGGTCTGGGGAAAGAAGAAGCGGTTGCTCTGCCCCCCCGGAGAGACGGTCGGGTCAGTATCCGCAGCGTAAAGCGCATTGGTTTCGTTGCCACGGTTGTTCGCAAAGACAGCATAGTAGGCCTGGGCGCCTACATAACTGCCATAGCTAAAGTTCGGAAAGATGTTGTGAAAGTAGCCGGTGTCAGGAACATTCCCGGGAGAGATCCCCGCGTCAACCATCTTGTCGAAGGCAGTGGCCGCCTGGAAGTAGGTCTGGCCGCTCTTTGGGTCGTACAGATTGGTGGGCTGGGCGACGTCGAGGTTCTCGATAAGATGGCGTCCCAGGCGTCCGACGTAGGAGGCGGTGATCGCCAGATTGTGCGGCAGTTGGTGCTCAAGAGTAAGGTTGAAGGTCTCCGCGTAGGGAGTCTTCTGCTGGTCGTTGATGCTGTAGTCGAAGGTGAACGGGCTATCCACGGGCGTATACGGCAACTGCAGCGCGCCAGTGGCTCCGGCCACCGCCGGAACGTTATGATAGCCGGTAAAACGTGGATTCGAATTGATATCCGTGTAGGGCGCAAGATTGGTTTGCGAAAGCGACAGCAGCGACTGTGGGTTCGACTGGTAGGAGTCGATTACGGCCCCGCCAAAATGGTCGAACGAGAGAGCGAAGCCGCCGCGAACTGAGGTCTTGTTGTCCCGCGTGGCATACGCGAACGCAATGCGTGGAGCGAGGTTGAGTTTCTGCGCGTTCCAGAAGTTCGGCTGGCCATTCGGAGAACCGGAGGCGCGGAAGGAGACGCGCGTGTCATATGAGGTACCGGCGGCAGCTGCAGTTGCGCGATTTGCAAGGAAGGTGTCGAGCGGGATGGTGGGCGCGATCTGCTGCCCGTTCTTCTCGTAGGGAACACCGAGATAGACATAGCGCAGACCGAAGGTCAACGTGAACTGCGAGGTGGCCTTCCACTGGTCCTGCAGGTAATACTCCTGCTCGACGTTGCGGAAGGTGTGGGTTGGCACGACACCCGCCCCCAGAGGAGCAAGCGTGTTGTTCTGCACACTAAACTCTGTCCCGGAGTTGGCGGTCTCGATCGCGCCGACGTTGGAGATGATCGCCTGATTGTAGAAGTTCGAGAAGCCAGCGGAGACCGTCCCGCAATTGGCGCAGTTGAAGGCGCCCGGGTCCAGACTTCCGCCCTGATTCGCGATGGCAGCGGTCGCCAACAGGTTGGGGCTTACATTCGCGTACGAGAGCAAAGGCGCGTCAAAGTACTGCCCGTTCGACAGCAAGTAAAGGTTCGCGCCGGCCTGGATCGTATGTCTTCCCTTGGTGTAGGTAAAGTCGTCGGAGAAGTTGTTGGTCGTGACCTTATAAAGGGTCGTAGTCGTCGCCGCGGTGAGAGTGCTGAAGGCAGCGAAACTGATGTAGGGCTGACTTCCGGTACCCCGGGATGCGTTGCCCAGGCGGGTAAAGCCATAGCGTGCGTTGTTCGTCATCCGGTCATTGATCGACCAGATATGGCCGACTGCAATGCCTTTGTTATTCCCGAAGATGTTGGCGGCGGCGGGCAGACCGGGAAACTGAAGCGCTGTCGCCTGATTGTCACTCTGCAGGTTACCCCGCACAAAGAGCGACTGTTTCCGATTAATGTTGTAGTCCACGCGAGCGATGTTCGTAATCTGGTGCAGCGGCGCCGGCGACGTGAAGTTGTAACCCCCAGTGTTATACCCGTCGCCCGCTCCGTTCGAGTTCGACAGGGGGAACTGCTTGAAATAGGCGAGCGCTGCGGCGTTGGTGCTCGGGGCGTAGCAGGTCGCGTTCGCGCAGGCTGGGTCGGAAGATCGCCCGTCCAGCTGTGCGATGTCTGCCGGTGTGAGCGTTTTATAGGTGGTTCCGTTCTGACAGGTGGCGGAGGTGGGGCAAGCCTCGTAGGTTACATTGCCGGTAACGAGACCGCCGCCGCCCATGATCGATGGCACGACTTCGCCGACCGGAATATCACTCGCCTGCTTGAACCCCTCATATGCCCCGAAGAAGAACAGCTTATCTTTGATGATTGGAAGTCCCAGCGATCCGCCATAGGTATGCTGCAAGACCTTGGCCGCGATGTTGGGCTGCCCTGAACTCAGTTGCGCCTGCTTAATGAACCAGTTATTGGAGGTCGTGCCAGGATCGCGATAATACTCATATGCGCTTCCGTGGATGGTGTTAGTTCCGCTACGCGTAACCAGCGAGACCTGGGCCCCTGAGGAGCGTCCGGAGTCCGCATTGGCATTGGTCGTGGTGACCCGGAACTCCTCCACCGAGTCGCGTGTCGAGCGCAATGCGCCATTGAAGGCATAGCCGAAGATCTGGTCATTGTTATCCACGCCGTCCAGCGAGATGTTGGTCTGGTCCTGCCGTGCACCATTCACGATACCGGTGCGTGTATCTGTATTGAGTCCGCCGGTCTGCGCGCCGCTGTCGAGCGCAAGCACGCCAGGTTGCAGCGAGAGCAAGTACGTGACATTGTTAGCGAGGTACGGCAGATTCTGCACCTGAGCGCTGTTGAACGCCTTTCCCAGGGTCGCGTCCGTGGTGTTGACCGTCATCGCCGCGGCCTCGACGCTGACCGTCTCCACAGCACCGACGCTCATCTTGATATTCACCTTCAATGGTGATGCCACCAGTAACTCCAGATTCTGCTGCTGATCGGAGAAACCCTGAAAACTGACGGTCAGGGCATAGTGACCTGGAGCAATCTGGGGAAACTCGAACTCTCCATGCGACTTGCTTAACTCGTTCTTGCTTGTGCCCATCGCCGAATCGAGAATCGTGACGGAGGCACCGGCGATGGCTGCACCCGAAGGATCGGTGACAACACCACTTAGAGATGTCGTATTGCCTTGAGCAAACAAAGCGGACGGCATCAACAAGAAAACTGCCCAGGAAGCGAGTACACGGAAGATTCTCAAGATTATCTCCATCTAACTTCGACTTCGACATCGCTGCCCGATCCGGTCTCACACCGGAGGGCGCGTGTTCGATTTGGGGCTTCAAGAGGAACGCTAGTTCCGCTCGAGAGCTGTAAATCAGGCCGGGAAAGCGCAGATGCGTCGGTAACCGATCGCACTGCAACACAGAGAGACAGAAAGAGACCGAAACCTTGAGCGCGAGCCCAGGGAATGGTGATGGAACAAATAATATTGGCCCACTTACATAGAGAAGCTTGCTCCTGCGTTGTGTCGAGGATTATGCGAGGCTCGTGCGAGGCTTGATGGGTGCAGGGTTGCGAGGTCGATTATGCGCAGGAACTACGGACATAGCAATCGCATCCGCGCCCGCCCTATCGCGCTCATAGAAGATTTCGATGGCGTTACGATCGAGGACCGCAGCGCCATCCAACTGCGGGACAGTTCAAACGGTGCCGCACTTCGCGCTCTTGGTGATTAACCGCCGCGGGGCGACAGGCATGCCCAGAGAGCTACTCTGCCGCACTAATTTGGTGGCGACTCTAGACTAGAGCTCGTTCGGCGCTGGCCGGACATTCCCGGTTGCGAAGGTAAAAAAGGCGTTGCCGGCACGCGTCAGTTCGCGATCCTTGCGGCTGATCAGCGCCAGATCGCGGGATATCTCGACGTTTTCGATTGGAATAACCTTCAACGTACCGGCGCGCAACTCCTCCAGCACATTGATCTTGGGCAGAAATCCGATGCCCATCTCCTTCAAGATCAGACGTTTCAAAAGTTCGTTCGAATCCAGCTCCATGCCGATGCGAGGGATCAGCTTCTGCTGCGCAAACAGATCATCGAGCTGCTCGCGACGCCGACCTTGCTTCGGCAGCAGTAGCCGGTGCTGCGCCACCTGTTGCAAGGAGGCGATTTCATGACTCGCCAACGGGTGGCCCGCCGGAACGGTCAGAACCAGTTCATCCTTATGGACGACCTCGACATGAAGACGCTGGTCTTTGAGCGGTAGAGAGACCACACCGAAGTCCACCTCACGGTCGAGCACCAGTTCGAGCGATTTGGTGCGCTCCGCGCGCACGATATTCAGCGCGACCCGTGGGTACTGCTTGCGAAATTTACTGAAGAACACGGGCAGCACATACAGCGCGGTCGAATCGTTTGCGCTCACGCTCAGGGCGCCGCGCGGCGATCGCTCCAGGTCCGCCATCGCCAACACCATGTGATTCAAGCGCGACAGGCAATCTTCGGCAAAGGGCTCAAACACCCGTCCCGCCGCCGTCAAGGTCACCTTGCCGCCACCACGCTCGAACAGCCGATGCCCCAGATAGGTCTCGAGTGCGCGGATCTGGGCCGAGATGGAGGGCTGCGTAATGTACAGCTTCTCCGCAGCACGCGAAAAGCTCTTCTGACGGGAGACCTCAAGGAAAGTCTTCAGCTGATCAATGTCCATTTTCGCCTGTATGTTTTTTTTGAGATGCGGGGTACGGGTATGGAGACGATTCTAGCAGCCGCCAAGTCTCACTTACAGAGCGCGGGCAACCGCTTGCGATTCACTGGTTTGCATCGAGAAGAGGACAAGGAGCCCCTGAATTCACTGGGCAGTGCGATAGACAGTTTTCATGCTGCAGATAGAGGAAACACATAAAGCCTCAACCTTCGTATTTCAGTTCGCAGAATGCCGCCGACTAGCGGATACTACCTCTAACACAAACTCCAGCCGGTCGAGCGCTCTCGAAGTGACGTTCGCAACATCCAGTCTGCTATTTGGAAGACGAGAGCTCGATCCATAGGAGATTCGATCATCCGCATCAGGAGCAACCAAGTGCCAAACCAGCTGGGGAAGCGATCGCATGGAGCGTACAAACTATGCCTGCTGCTCGCACTCGCTGCGAGCCAGGGCCTCTGCTCGCAGCCCAAACCCACGCATGATTCCGAGCCGCAAGGAAAAGAGAAGCATGCGACGGCACCGGGAGATGCGGTAAAGGCCGCCAAGCCCGAAAAGACCGCCTCCGACTACAACCTCCCTGGCGCCGACGGCAAAGACGTTCCTCTCGCCAACTTCAAAGGCAAGTACCTGCTGGTCGTGAACCTGGCGCGCGGTTCGAGTTACAGCGCCCAGCTTCCGGCTCTGGTCAAACTGAGTGAAACATTTAAAGATAAGGGCCTCGTCGTCCTAGGAGTTCCGTCGAATGACTTCGGCGCCTCCGAACCCGGCACCGAGGCCGAGATTCAGAAGGCCTACGCCGATGCCAAGATCAACTTCCCCGTGATGGCAGTCTCGAAGCTGACTGGAGAGGAGGCAATTCCCTTCTATCTCTATCTCACCAAGAGCAAGGGTGCACCGGCCGGGGGCGACGTGCACTGGAACTACACCAAGTTCTTCGTCGATAAGAATGGCAAGGTCATCGCCCGACTTGACCCCGACGTCACGCCCGATTCGCCGGAGATGCTCTCCACCCTCGATGCCGTCCTCGCCGGCCGCTACAAGCCAAAGAAGGCGCATGAAAAACCGGCGGACAAGGACGACGGGGAGGATGAGCAGTAACTCAGCCATCGGCTGTCACGATGGAAGGATGCCAATGCCTCCCTCCGTCGCGACAGCCTTCCGCTACTGCAAACTTGCCAGATAGCGCCGCCATCCCCCGAGCCCGGTTATCTCTGCCGCGCCTTCAACTCCAGCGGGTTCCACCAGGAAGCCCTTCACCAGGCTGCCATCCTCCAGCTCCAGCGTGCCGATCGCGAGCGGCTGCGGCACGCCGTCGACGAAGCTGCCCACGGTGTCTGCCGGAAGCGCCCATACCTCGACCTCGATACCGGGTCCGGCAAATCCCGGCACACGAACCAGCCCCGGCTTGGGCGGCGTTGTGTTCTTCAATGCATAGAAGCGGTACTGCGCACTGGTGCGGCAGGTCTTGACTAGCCGGCCGCGGCGCTGGGTCAGCTGCCAGTTGAGCGGCTGCCCGGAGAGGTGCGCGCCCACAACGGCCATCAGTAGGCAGCCCTGCGGCGGCTGCATCGCCGCAAGCTCCGGGGTCGAGGCCAAGGATCGCTGCGATCCTCCGAGCGTCGTTGCCAGCCTGCGATGCAGCTTATCGGCGACAGCCAGCAGCGCCGTCTCGGTGAACGCCTGACCGATGAGGCTCACACCAAATGGAAGTCCGTCGGGACGCATTCCCGCAGGCAGCGCCACGGCCGCCAGATCCAGCAGGTTGACGAAGTTGGTGTACTGCCCAAGGTGACTGTTGCGCTCGATGGGCTTCTCCGCAATCTCGTCGATGGTGTAGGTGCGCGGCGCGGTGGGCAAGAGCAGAGCGTCCATCGCACTCCATGCCGGCCGGATCGAGCGTTTGAGCGCCTCCAGCTTGTAGGCCGACGCGAAGGCATCCGCAGCCGAGTAGTCGGCCGCGCTTGAGATGATCGTCTCGACCGTAGGATCCATCTCGGCCTTGTTGCTGCCGAGGAATCCAGCGATCGCCGCATAGCGCTCCGCCAGCCACGGTCCCTTATAGAGCAGCTGCGCGGCGTCCAGCAGCGGCTTCAGATCCACCTCAACCGGCTTGCCTCCCAGCGCGACCAGCGCCTCGACCGCCGCCGCGTAGAGCGCCGGGTTGTAGGCATCGCCGAAGAACTCCAGTGTCTCCGCCGCGGGCACTCCGAAGCGAAATCCTCCAGCCCCGTTGAGCTGCCACGGAGCCGCGCCCGCGCCCGCGCCAGGCTCGCGCGAGTAAGGGTCTTTCTCGTCGAAGCCCTGCGCCGCCGCCAGCACCAGCGCGGCATCGTGCGCGGTCTCGGCAAAGACGGAGACGCAGTCGAGCGTGCGGCAGGCCGGCACGACGCCGTGCGTGCTGACAACGCCGCGTGTCGGCTTCAGACCTACGAGATTGTTGAACATCGCCGGTACGCGTCCTGAGCCCGCGGTATCCGTCCCCAGAGAGAAGGAGACCACCCCGCTGGCCACCGCAACCGCCGAGCCCGCGCTCGATCCGCCCGATATGTACCGCGAATCGAACACACTCGAGCAGATGCCGTACGGCGAACGCGTCCCCACCAGCCCGGTGGCGAACTGATCCATATTCGTCTTGCCGATCAGAATCGCGCCGGCCGCTTCGAGCCGTGTTACCACGGTGGCCGACGACTCGGCCGTGTACGCGTAGGCCGGACACGCCGCAGTGGTCTCCATCCCCGCAACGTCGATGTTGTCCTTCACCGCGAACGGAATGCCGTAGAGCGGCAGCTTGCTCCGGTCTTGACCGGCCAACGCTGCTGCCCGCGCAAGCGCCTGCTCGCGCGGCACCAGGGAGATCCACACCGGGCGCAGCCCCTCGCGCTCGATGCGATCGTAAGCCTCCGCGACCACAGCCTCAGGGCCCGTCTGCCCGGTCGTATACGCTGCCTGCAACGCCGCAATATCCATTGCTCTCCTCAGAGGTCCTGCCGTCCTTCCGCTAGCGCAAGGAGCTGCTTTGTTCGCCCAGTCCGGATCTAGTCCGGCCGCACCGATACCAGCAGCTGGCCGCCCTGCACCAGCGCCGCCGGCACGCAATGCAGCTCTTCGACGATGCCATCGACGTGCGATGCGACGACAATCTCCGTCTTCATGGCATCGAGTACGATCAGCTTCTGCCCGTCGGTCACGCGCTGGCCCTGTTCGACCGCGATCTGAAACACGCTCGCAGTCAACGGCGATGAGACACCCTCGCAGCCATCGGCCACCAGCGCCGCTGCATCCTCCTCCGGCGCCGTTTCGGGTTCGGCGACCGTCATCAGCCCCGCCTGCACCCAACGCTCGCGCTCCGCGTTGAACGACGCCCGCTGATGCTTCTTGAACGCCGCCGCCTCCTCGCTGATCGAATCGAGAAACGCCTGGTACTCCTTCAGGTTGAAGCTCGTCTCCTCCACGCGCAGCTCGTAGCGGCCATGGGGAAAGTCTTCCCGCGCCTGCAGCAGCTCCTCCGCACTTACCGGGTAGAAGCGAATCTGGTCGAAGAAGCGCAGCGACCAGGGCGTGCCCGGCGCAAAGGCCTCGGTCGACTTCCAGGTGTTCCACACCTGGATGGTACGGCCCACGAGCTGATAGCCGCCCGGCCCCTCCATGCCATACACGCACATGTAGGCTCCGCCGATGCCAACCGCGTTCTCCGGCGTCCAGGTTCGCGCCGGGTTGTACTTGGTGGTCACCAGCCGGTGCCTGGGGTCGACCGGCGTAGCCACCGGTGCGCCCAGGTAGACGTCGCCGAGACCTAGCACCAGGTAGCTCGCCTCGTGCACGATGCGGTACACGTCGTCGATCGAATTCAGCCCATTAATGCGGCGGATGAACTCGATGTTCGACGGGCACCACGGCGCATCCGGCCGCACTGCCTGCATGTACTTCTGCTGCGCCAGCTTGGCCTGCGGATCGTCCCAGGAGAGCGGCAGATACACGATGCGCGAGGGCACGGTGATGTCGGTCAGCTCCGGCATCGTGCGGTCGATCTCATCGAGCAGATCGATGAGCTTCGCCCGCGCGAGCACGCGACTGTCGTAATGAATATGTAACGAACGGATGCCCGGAGTGATGTCGATGATCCCAACCAGTTGCTCGGCGCGCAGCTTCTGCTCGAGCACATGCACGCGGAAGCGAAGATAGAGGTCCAGCTCCAGTTCGCCGTACTCGACCAGAAGGTACTTGTCTCCATCGGCGCGAAAGACCATCTTCTGCGGCCGGTCCGTGAAGGCAGCAATCACTGCAGGCTCTGGCTTTGATGAAACGGGAAGCGCGGCTGGCGCAGTCCGGAAGCTCTCGAGGAAGCTGTCCTGTGCGCGCTCCATCGCCTCGGCCTCAGCCAGCGTCACGCGCTGGAAGTGCACTGTGTCGCCAGCCTTCAACTGGCCAAGCTTCCACAGCTCCGCCTGTACGATCGTTGCGGGACAGACGAACCCGCCCAGGCTGGGTCCGTCGGGTCCGAGCAGGATCGGCATGTCGCCAGTGAAGTCGATGGTTCCGATGGCATAGGCGTTGTCGTGGATGTTCGAGGGATGCAAGCCCGCCTCGCCGCCATCCGACCGCGCCCACTTTGGCTTCGGACCCACCAGACGAACGCCGGTGCGGTCGCTCTGGTAGTGCACCTTCCAGTGGGTCGCGAAGAGCATCTGGATGTCTTCTTCGGTGAAGAAGTCCGGCGCCGTATGCGGCCCGAAGAGCACCCCGATCTCCCACGCCCGCGTGAGTTCGGGCACGAACTTCGCTGGCAGCGCCGCCGGCTTCGGCAATGCAGACGCGTCTGCGTCGAGCAGATGCAGTACATCGCCCGCGCGCAGCGCCCGTCCCGAGACGCCGCCAAATCCGCCCAGCATGAAGGTGCTGCGGCTGCCCAGATAGGGCTGCGAATCGACGCCTCCTCGCAGCGCCAGGTAGGCGCGAATGCCTTCCTTCGACGCGGCGCCCAGCGAGAGCACGCTGCCGGCCTTCACCGCGATCGCCGTCCAGCGAGCCACAGGCTTGCCGTTGAGCTTCGCCCCCATGTCGGCGCCGGTCAGCGCGATCGTCGTGTCCGCATGGAAGCGGAGCCGACCGCCCATCGTGGCAAACTCGATGGCCGCCGCGCCTTCGTCGTTGCCGACCAGGCGGTTGGCGATGCGGAAGGAGAGATGGTCCATCGGCCCCGAGGGTGGAACGCCGATGTGCCAGTACCCCGTGCGTCCGGGATAGTCTTGAATCGTCGTCTGCGTTCCGCCTTCGAGCACCTCGACCGCGTTGCGAGCAAACGCAAACTTGCCCAAAAATGAGGTTGTAACCTTACCCGACACAAACTCCGGAGTGGCCGCAACCTTGCGCAGATAGCGCAGATTGGTCTCGGTTCCATCGATGGCGCTCGCAGCCAGCGCTGCATCGAGCTTTGCCAGCGCTTCGGCACGATCCTTTCCAGTCACAATAATCTTCGCGATCATCGGATCGTAGAACGGCGTAACCGTCGCGCCGGACTCGATCCAGGTCTCTACCCGCGCCAGCTCCGGCTCCGGGAAGCGAACCAGCGACAGCTTGCCGGGAGAGGGCTGGAACTGCTGCGCCGGGTCCTCCGCATACACACGCGCCTCGATCGAAGCGCCCCTGGGCGTGATCGCAAATGAGTCGAGCGGCGCCAGGTCGCCCGAGGCCTCGAGCACCATCCACTCCACGAGATCGACGCCGGTGACCTGCTCGGTGATGCCATGCTCTACCTGCAGGCGGGTGTTGACCTCGAGGAAGTAGAACTCTCCCGTGGCATCGTCGTAGATAAACTCCACTGTGCCCGCGGAGGCATAGTGTACCGCCTTGCCCAACAGGATCGCCGCATCATATAAATGCCGCCGTGTGGGCTCCGTCAGCCCTGGCGCAGGCGTCTCTTCGAGCACCTTCTGGTGGCGCCGCTGCGCCGAGCAGTCCCGCTCGCCGAGCGCAATCACGCCGCCCTTGCCGTCGCCGAAGATCTGCACCTCGATGTGCCGCGCCTGCGCGACATACCTTTCGAGATACACGCCGGAGTCGCCGAAGTTCGCCTTGCTCAGGCGCAGCACCGACTCGTACGCCTCGGTCAGCTCTGCCGCAGAGGCGCAGACCCGCATGCCGATGCCGCCGCCGCCGCCCGAGCTCTTCAGCATCACCGGGTAGCGCAGCGTCTCCGCCTGCCGCAGCGCGTCGTCGCGATCGCTCAGCAGACCGGTGCCGGGAAGCAGCGGAACGCCGCAGCGCTTGGCGGTCTCGCGCGCCGTATGCTTCAGCGCGAAGGCCTCGATGTGCTCCGGATGCGGTCCGATGAAGCGAATGCCGCGCTCGGCACATGCTCGCGCAAAGGTTACATTCTCGCTGAGGAAGCCGTATCCGGGATGGATCGCCTCCGCACCGCTCTGCTCCGCCGCCGCGAAGATCGCGTCGAATGAAAGATAGCTCTGCGCCGCCGGAGCCGGCCCGATCGCCACTGCCTCATCGGCTTCAAATACATGCAGCGAGTTCGCGTCCGCCGCCGAGTACACCGCGACCGAACCGATCCCCATCCTCTTCAGCGTGCGTTCAATCCGGCACGCAATGGCCCCGCGATTCGCAATCAATACCTTCTTAAACATCAAGCTCCTTTTAGCCGATCTCTTCCGCGTTCCACACCAGTACTCGCACCGGCGTCGGGTTATAGGCGTTGCACGGATTATTCAACTGTGGGCAGTTCGAGATCACGATGAGCACATCCATCTCCGCCCGCAGCTCCACATACTTGCCTGCATCGGAGACGCCGTCCTCAAAGGTCAGCCCGCCCGCCGGGGTTACCGGAACATTCATGAAGAAGTTGATATTCGCCGTCAGATCCCGCTTACCCAACTCGCTCCCGGTCTGCCGCGACCACGCCAGCGCGCCCTGGAGAAAGCTCTGCCGGCAGGCATGCATATGCCGCTTTTCGATCGCATAGCGCACCATGTTGCTTTCGGTCGCACAGGCGCCACCCAGCGTGTCATGGCGGCCGCAGGTATCGGCCACGATCGTCAGCAGCAGATTCCGCCCCGTCGAGATGAGCTTCGTCCCGGTGGTCAGGTAGATATTCGCCTGCGTGCGAATCGTGTCCTGCGCGCTGTAGCGGTCGGTGTAGTCGTTGGCGTTGTAGAACAGCGTGTCGACGGCCTGGTTGCCTTCGAGATCGACGACGCGGATGAACTGACCGCGCTTGACCTCGTGCACGAACGAGTCGCCGGCGAGGACGTCGGCCGAGAAGATCGCCTTCTCCGCAACGCGCGGGCTCTCGACTAATACTGCTTCTGGCATCGAAAATGACTCCTGATGGAATGGCTCAAAGAGGGATGGCTGCGGTTTACAGGAAGTAGCGCTCGGTCAAGGTAAACCCGCGCTCGTTCTCGGGCCGAAACCGGCGGCAGAGATCCTCCGGCCCGGGCGCAGGCACACGCTTCACGGTCAACTCCACCGGAACCTGCCGGTACTCGGGATCGGGGTCCATGGGGTGCTGGCAGGTGTTGAGGATCACCAGCGTGTTCATCTCCGCGCGCAGCTCGACCGCGCTTGCTGCCTGCGCGTGGCCGGGAACAAAACGCATGCCGCCGTCCCCGCCCACCTCGACCTTGCTGAAGAAGTTCACATTCATCATCAGATCGCGGCCACTCAGACCGTGCTTCTCCAACTCAATCAGGAAGCCGTCGAGCGCATTCTGATGCCAGTGGTTGTGCGCCTGCTGGTAGCTGAGCACACCGTATTTGGCCGCCACCATGACCGCGTCCGAGCAGCCGCCGAGCGGATCATGCCAGCCCAGCGTGTCGTCGGTGATCGAGCACAGGATCCGGCCCATATCCGAGTAGAGCACTGCCCCTGTCGTCAGCCGCGCGATATGCTGCGCCTTCAACGTATCCGGCAGGTTCAGCCGCTCCGAGGGATTGTCGGCGTTCAGAAACAGCGCACCCACGTTGGCGTGCTCGCCACCGGCGGTAATGCGCAGCGCGGTTCCCCGCTTCAAGACATGCGACCACGTCGACGCTCCCTGCAGCGTCTCCTTCCACAACACTTCAGATCCCACTCCTTCAGAACTCAACCGATCCAACCTTCCCCGGCACGATTGCCGGCTGTTCTACTGGCCCAAAGACGGTACAGCTTATTTCTGTTCCGGTGAAATACGCCAGACGTTCTGCTGGCCGCCGTTCGAAAGCCACAATGATCCGAATCCGAAGCGCAATCCATCCCCGCCCTTGCCCGCCCACTGCTTCACCGGCAGGTTCGTCTTGGCGTCGACCTGGGTCAGGGGAAAGTCATACAGCGTAGCCCACACAGAGCCAGCGCCGAAGGTGATATCGCCGCCCGTGCCCGGGATGCCGCACACAATGGTCGCCACCAGCTTATCGGTCTTCATGTCGACCCGCGAGATCGTGCCATCGCCCTGGTTCAACGTCCACACCGCGCCCGCACCGACCGTGAGGAAGCGCGGCTGCGGCCCCACGGCAATGCTGTCGACTACGCGATTGCTCTTCGGGTCGACCTTCAAGAGCTGTCCATGTCCGAAGGACGACACCCAGATATATCCATCGCCGAAGGCTGGGTTCTCCGACTCGGAAGGCAGCTCCAGGCTCGCGACCACGGCATTTTTCTCGGGGTCAATACGCAGCAGCGTGCTCGGCTTTGCCACCAGCCACACCGAGCCCGCACCGACCGCGATCCCGCCCTCGGAGTTCGCCGGATCGGCCGGAATCTCCGCTGTCACCTTGCCCGTCGACTCATCCAAACGCAGCAGCTTGTGCGACCCGCAGCTCGGCACCCACACCGAGCCCCAGCCATAGGCCAGCCCCGAGCAGGGACGCGGAATGTCTACCATCAGGCCCGGTTTGCCCGTCGCCGGCAGCAGCTGCACCACCTGGTTTGCGCGCGCACTGGTGATCCAGACCGCGTCCTTGGTCATCACCGACCAGTCCGGCGAGCCCGCCACCGGAAACACCACCTGCGGATGCAGTTCGCTCAAGGGACGCTGCACGCCCGGCGTCTTCACCCCGGGCTTCACCACCCGGGGCGGCCGAACGCGGGTAGCCTCGGGCGTTGCCGGAGCGGCAGCCTGCTGCTGCGCGTCTGCGAACCCTGCCAGAACCAAGGCGGCCGTCGCGAGGACTGCACCAGCCCGTACCCAACCCGTATACCGCCTGCAATCGTCGATCCAAGAAGACATGATTTCCCTGCGAGCCTGGCGCTCCGAGTGATGTTGGCGGTGATCGCCAAGGCGAGCGCGCCCGGCGATGCTCAGCGCGATCGCTTGAGTCGGTTGAAGAGAGAGAAAGCCTGGAGGAACGGTGCAGCTCCTACTAGAACAAAAAAACTCCTCTTCCGAGCTTGCCATTGAATTTTTCTATTCTCCCGATAGACAAATCCTTTTCCATAGGCATTCTCTATAAACCCGATTGGACACCGCTATACGACATCGCTCCGGAACGGCTCCAGTCTAAACTCGAGCCACTCACTCCGGTAGCCGAGCACTCTCCCAACAATCCATTCAGACGACCCTGAAAGAGATTGACCATCACCCGCTGTTGAACTTTTAGGTGCCCATGAGATCCAAGAAGTCCCGTTTGAGCCCCGCAGTCTGTGTGTCTTTTCTGCTCCTTCTCGTCCTGGGGACGATCTCCCCTGCCGCGGCGCGGGCCGATGTCCCGACCTTCACTGTCGGCTGGTCGGTGTACGCCGGTTGGAACCCCTACTTCTACATGCAGAAGTCCGGCATTCTGAAGAAGTGGGCGGACAAGTACGGCATCGCGATCAAGGTGCAGCGTTTCGATTACGCCGCCTCGCTCGACTCCTTCGTCGCCAAGAACATCGACGCCTGCACCATGACCAATATGGAGGCGCTCGACATGCCCGCCGCCGCCGGCGTCGACTCCACCGCCATCATCGTCGGCGACTACTCCAACGGCAACGACGCCGTGCTGGTGCGCAACGGCCTCAACTTCTCCACGCTGCCCGGCAAGCCCGTCATGCTGGTCGAGAAGACCGTATCCGAGTATCTGCTGGAACGCGGCATGGTGCTGAACGGCCAGCAGTCCCAGTTGGCCAAGCTGCACCTGATCAACACCTCGGACTCCGACATCGCCGCCGCCTTCCTCAACAACAAGTCCAACCAGGCGGTCGTCACCTGGAAGCCGCTGGTCTCGCAGATCGCCACCGACAAGAGCGTCCACTCCATCTTCGACTCGTCCAAGATCCCCGGCGAGATTCTGGACCTTCTGGTGGTGCGCACCGAGGTTCTCAACCGCCCCGACGGCCAGAAGTTCGCCAAGGCCATCACCGGTGCCTGGTACGAGACGGTCGCGCAGCTCGCCGCCGGCCAGGCCAACGCCATCAAGTACTCGGCCGCCGCCTCCGGCGATACGGTCGCCTCCTATCAGGAGCAGCTCAAGACCACCGCCCTGTTCAGCACCCCCAAGGCCGCTGCCGACTTCGCCACCAGCCCGGGTCTCGAGCAGAAGATGGACCTGGTCCGCCAGTTCTGCTTCGCCCACGGCCTGCTCGGACAGGGCGTCAAGTCGGTCGACGACGTAGCCATCGCCTATCCCAACGGCGCCGTCCAGGGAAAGAAGGATCGCGTCCGTCTGCGCTTCAACGCAGCCTATATGCAGGCTGCCCAACAGGGGAAGCTCTAACTCGCCATGGCGAATCTAGCGAATCCCTTCGACATTCAAACGCGGCCGAACCGGCTGTTCGCCCAGGCGCTCTCCTGCCTGCTCTTCGTCGTCTGCATCGGCCTGTACACGCAGACCTCGATCAGCCGTCATCGCGAGAATCCTGAGGACCGCGTCGTCCCCAACGCCCGCCAGCTCGCCGCCGGCATTCGCTCCGCCGTGCTTGAGCCCGCCGAGGAGGACGACTACATCCCCGCCGAGGACGCCAGCACCTGGGAGCGGCTGCACCACTCCATGATCTGGAAGGACACCGCCTCGAGCGGGCGCCGCTTCCTCATCAGCCTCTGCCTTCTGGTTCCGGCTGTGATCCTCGCGCTGCACATCGGCCTCTTCCCCTGGTTCGGCGCCGGCTTCCTGCGCTTCGTGCTCTTCTTCGACAAGATCATCGCGCTCTCTCTGCTTCCGATTCTGTTCATCGTCTTCGGCATCGAGGAGTGGTCGAAGATCGCGCTGATCGTCATCGGTGTCGCTCCCACCATGATCCTCGACGTCACCCAGATGGTGAAGGCCGTCCCCGAGGAGCAGATCGTCAAGGCCTTCACGCTCGACGCCAACAACTTCGACGTCGCCTATCGCGTCGTCTTCCGCCAGATCCTCCCGCAGGTCATCAACAGCCTGAGGCTGAATCTGAAGCCCATGATGCTGTTTCTGTTCGCCGGCGAGATGATCGCCGCCTCGGATGGTCTGGCCTACCGCATCGCCATCATGCGCCGCCACATGGGCATGGACGTCATTCTGCCTTACGTGCTCTGGGTGGCCCTGCTGCTCTTCCTTATCGACTGGTCGCTGCGTGTTCTCAATAGGAGGTTACATCCATGGTTTCAGGCTTGAGCGCGCCCGAGTTGAAGAGCCCCAATGAGGACCTCCCGGAGACCAATCCCAGGGTCGAGGTCGCGGGGGCGAATCCCCACGTCCAGCCAGAAGGCGCCGCCGCCATCCGCATCCAGAATGTAGTCGTCTCCTACGCACTGAAGAGCGCCCGCGGCGGTAAGAAGAACGCCCGACGCACCGTGCTCGAAGACATCTCGCTCGACATCGAGCCGGGCGAGTTCGTCGTCCTGCTCGGCGAGACCGGCTGCGGCAAGAGCACGCTGCTGCGCATGATCCTCGGCCAGGAGCGCCCGACCTCCGGTCAGATTCACGTCGCCGGATCGCCCGTCGAACGCGTCGATGCCCGCTCCGGCTACGTGCCGCAGCGGTACTCCCTCTTCCCCGACCGCACCGTGCTCGAGAACCTGGCCATGGGGCCCGAGACCTCGAAGTATCACATCCTCGGCCGGCTGCGCCCGAGCTTCCGCGCCTTCCGCCGCCGCATTCACGAGGAGGCCTACCGGCAGCTCGCCCACATGGGACTCGAGCCCTCCGACGCGCACAAGTATCCACACCAGCTCTCCGGCGGCATGCAGCAGCGCGTGGCCATCGCCCAGGCGCTGATGATGCAGTCCCGCGTTCTGCTCATGGACGAGGCATTCAGTGCGCTCGATCCCGCCACCCGCGCCAGCCTGCAGCGGCTGCTGCGCTCGGTGTGGAGCGAGACCCGCCCGACGGTGGTCTTCGTCACCCACAACACCGCCGAGGCGCTCTTCCTCGGCACCCGGGTGATCGTGCTCGCCCGCACCGGCCGCGAGGACCACTGCGGCTCCCGCGTCGCGCTCGATCTGAAGCTTCCCAACAACAACCCGGCCGCAGGCGGCATGAGCCTGCGCACCCACGGCGAGGAGTTTCTCAACCTGGTCGACCACATCGAGCACTTCTCCCGCGGCGATCGCGCATCAGAAATCGACGAGACTCAGGGCCCCCAATACAGACAAGACGGACAAGACCGACACGACGGAGAGACACCGTGAGTCCTATCTCGAACTCTGCCCGCACTCTCGCCCTCTGTGCTTTGGCCGCATTCGCCACCGTGGCTTCGACCGAGAGCCACTCCACGACGGCCTCTGCGCAGGAGAAGACGACCGCAGCCGCCTCCAGTTCAGCCGCAGCGCGGAGCACAGCCACAAGCCCATCCGCAGCTGACTCCGGGGCCGAGGACAGCACCCAGTTCTTCACCCAGAAGGTTCGCCCCGTCCTGGCCCAGAGCTGCTACCGCTGCCATACCACCGAGGCCGCCGGCGGCCTCCGGCTCGACTCCCACGCCGCTCTGCTCAAGGGAGGCGATTCCGGCCCGGTGGTGGTTCCCGGCAAGCCCGAGAAGAGCCTGCTCATCGAGGCCATCCAGCAGACCGGCGACCTCAAGATGCCCCCCAAGGGCGAGAAGCTCGCCGACGGCGACATCGCCAATCTAGTCGAGTGGGTCCGTCGCGGCGCTGCCTGGGATAGCGCAGAGGCTGCCCAGCCGGTGGTCGCGCTGCTCACCTCCGCCCAGGCCAAAGGTACGCCCGGCGACGACTACTTCGAGAACAAGATCCGCCCCATCTTCGCCAACTCCTGCGGCAGCTGCCACCAGGACGCCGCCAAGGGCGGCCTCAGCCTCACCTCCCGCGCCTCCATCCTCAAGGGCGGCGACTCCGGCCCCGCCATCGTGCCCGGCGACCCCGAAAAGAGCCTTCTGCTCACCGCTGTCCACCAGACCGGCGACCTCAAGATGCCCCCCAAGGGAGCCAAGCTCTCCGCCGACGAGATCCAGGCGCTCTCCGACTGGGTCCGCATGGGCGCGCCCTGGCCGCAGAGCACCACCCCTGTCCGCACCGGCAAACAGATCACGCCCGACATGCGCAAGTGGTGGTCCTTCGTTCCGCTTCAGGACCCCGCCGTCCCCGTCCTCAAGGACCCTGCCTCGAAGTCCTGGGCAAAAACCGACATCGACCGCTTTGTCCTGGCCAACCTCGCCGAGAAGGGCCTGACGCCCGCTCCCATGGCCGACAAGCGCACCCTGATCCGCCGGGCGACGCTCGATCTGACCGGCCTGCCGCCCACGCCCGAGGAGATTGCAGCCTTCGAGAAGGACCCCTCGCCCGACGCCTTCGCCAAGGTGGTCGACCGCCTGATCGCCTCCCCGGCCTACGGCGAGCGCTGGGGCCGGCACTGGCTCGACGTCGCCCGCTACGGCGACGACGACATCCGCGGCCTCGATCCCCGCGGCCGCGGCTACATGCCGCTCGACGGCGCCTGGGTCTACCGCGACTGGGTCATCAAACAGATCAACGACGACGTCCCCTACGACAAGTTCGTGAAGATGCAGCTCGCCGGCGACCTGCTGAGCAAGAACCCCACCGCCGACGATCTTAAGGGGACCGGCTTCCTCGGCGGAGCACCTTGGATCTGGGATCAGGCCGAGCCCATCCAGGGCCGCGCCGACGAGCGCAACGAGCGCATCGACGCCGTCACCCGCGGCTTCCTCGGCCTGACCGTTGCCTGCGCCCGCTGCCACGATCACAAGTACGATCCCATCCTGGCCAAGGACTACTACGCGCTCGGCGGCGTCTTCGCCAGCTCCACCTACAAGGAGTACAACTTCGTCCCCGACTCCGAGGTCGAGTTCTGGCGTCAGCGCTTCAAGCAGGCCAACGACAAGGATGAGGCCGCCCAGGAGTACACCAAGACCGCCGCCCAGCAGCTGGCCAAGGCGCTCGCCGCCCAGTCCTCCGCCTACATGGTCGCGGCCTGGAGGGTCGCCGGCAAGCCCAAGATGAAGGTGGACGAGGCCGCGGATAAAGACCGTCTCGATCCCGAGCTGCTCGATCGCTGGATCGCCTTCCTCGCCAAGAAGCCGCTCTTCTATCCCTACCTGAAGGACTGGCAGCTCATGATCGCCCAGGGCGGCACCGAGGATCAGGCCAAATTCCTCGCCAGTTCCTTCCAGCAGCGCATCCTCGACCTTGAGGTCGAAGAGAAGGCCGTCGACGACGAGAACGAGAAGATCAAAGCCAAGGCCGGCGTCCCCACCGAGCGCGCCAAGGATGTCAAGCCCTCCGACTTCGACACCTACGACCAGTTCTGCCCCGGCTGCACGCTCGAGCTCAAGGTCATCGCCCCGGAGAAGGCCAACCTCTACGAGGATCTCTTCGTGCGCCAGCTGGGCACCGGCATCTTCGAGGAGCGCGGCCTGCCCGGCCTCTTCGTCTTCCGCGGCTGGGAGCTGGTCCGCCGCCTCGGCCCCGCCGAACAGGCCTACCTCACCGCCCTGCAGAGCGGCGGCTCGAACGTCAAGAAGGTCGACGAGATCTATCCCTTCGTCCACGGCCTGGCGGACAAGCCCCAGGCGGTCAACATCGCACTCGACCTGCGCGGCAACCCGCACGCCCACGGCGACATGATCCCTCGCGGCTTCCTCACCGTGCTCGGCGCACCCGACAAGAAGCCCTACACCCAGGGCAGCGGCCGGCTCGAGCTGGCCAACGACATCGTCGCCAGCCCGCTGGCCAGCCGGGTCCTGGTTAACCGCGTCTGGAAGTGGCACTTCGGCACCGGCATCGTCAACACCGCCGACAACTTCGGCGCGGTCGGCGATCCGCCCTCGAACCCCGAGCTGCTCGACTACCTTGCCGTCCGCTTCGAGAAGGATGGCATGTCGCTCAAGCAGCTGCAGCGCAGGATCATGCTCTCCGCGGTCTACCAGCAGAGCAGCAAGGAGACCGCCGACGCGCACGTCAAGGATCCCCTCAACCGCTACTACTCCCACTTCTCGCTGCAGCGGCTCGACGCCGAGCAGCTGCGCGACTCCATGCTCTTCGTCGCCGGCGATCTCAACACCAAAGATGCCGGCGGCCCGGCCAAGGAGCTCGGCCTCGACAACGACCGCCGCACGGTCTATGCCAAGGTCAGCCGCTTCCGCATCGACTCGTTCTTGCAGGCCTTCGACTTTCCGAATCCGACCTTCACCGCCGAGCAGCGCTTCTCCACCAACGTGCCGGTGCAGCGGCTTTACTTCATGAACAACTCCTTCGTCTACAAGCAGGCCGGCGAGTTCGCCGCGCGCGTCTACCCCAAGGGCGACGACACCGCCCGCATCACCGAGGCCTACCGCCTGCTCTTCGGCCGCGTGCCCACTCCGGCCGAGCTGCAGGCCGGCCTCGACTTCCTCAAGAACACCCCGGAGAAGCCCGGCTACCTGGTCAACCAGGAGCCGCTCACCGCCTGGAAGCAGTATGCTCGTGTCCTCTTCAGCTCCAACGAATTCGAGTTTCTGAACTAAGCCGTTTTTTGAACTAAGTACATCGCGCCCACAGGAGATCCGCCCATGCCCTGTCAAAAGCCGAAACCCGTCACTCGCCGCGACGCCCTGCGCAAGATCGGCGGCGGCTTCGCCATGATGAGCTTCGCCAGCATGATCGGCGAGTCGCTCGCCCAGGCCGAGGCCCTCGACGCCGCCAACCCAGGCTCGGTCGCAGCCACCACCGCCGCGACCAATCCCTGGATGATCAAGGATCCCAACTTCAAGCCCAAGGCCAAGCACGTCATCTTCCTGTTCATGAACGGCGGCCTCTCGCACATCGACAGCTTCGACAACAAACCGATGCTGACCAAATACCACGGCCAGCCGATGCCCGGCGGCGACCTCGGCCACGAGCGCAAGACCGGCACCCTGATGAAGTCGCCCTTCGAGTTCAAACGCTACGGCTCGAGCGGCCTCGAGGTCTCCGAGCTCTTCCCCAACGTGGGCGCCTGCGCCGACGACATCTGCGTTGTCCGCTCCGTCTACACGGAGATCCCCAACCACGAGCCCGCCCTCATCATGATGAACACCGGCGCCAACATCATCGGCCGGCCCTCCATGGGCTCATGGCTCACCTACGGCCTCGGCACAGAGAACAAAAATCTTCCCGGCTTCGTCGTGCTCTGCCCGCAGGTGCCGACCACCGTCGGGCCGCCGCTTTGGAGCGCCGGCTTCCTGCCTGCGGTGAACCAGGCCACCTACGTCACCACCGACACCAAACAAAAGGACTTCGACCCCTACAAGCTGATCCCCAACATTCACAACGATCGCTTCGACATCCAGCAGCAGCGCAAGGAGCTGGACCTGATCAAGAAGCTCGACGCGCTCAACGAGGCCGAGACCTACGGCGACGCCCCGGCAGATCCTCAGCTCGAGGCCACCATCGGCTCCATGGAGACCGCCTACCGCATGCAGACCGAGGCGCCCGACGTCTTCGACGTGCGCAAGGAGACCGAGGCCACCATCAAGATGTACGGCGAGGGCTCAACCGCCCGCGGCTGCCTCACCGCCGCCCGCCTCATCGAGAAGGGCGTGCGCATGGTGCAGGTCTACTACTCCCAGGGCGATCCCTGGGACGCGCACCAGGACATCCAGGCCCATCGCAAGAACGCCAAGGACTCCGATCAGCCCTTCGCCGCACTGATCAAGGACCTCAAGGCGCGCGGCCTGCTCGACGAGACCATCATCGTCTGCGGCTCGGAGTTCGGCCGAACCCCGGTGGTCGAACTCGGCGGTGCCGGCACCCACGCCGGTCGCGACCACAACCCGCACGGCTTCAGCATGTGGCTCGCCGGCGGCGGCATCAAGGGCGGCATCACCTACGGCGCCACCGATGACTTCGGCTGGAAGGTCGTCGACAAGCCGGCCCACGTCCACGACATCCACGCCACCATTCTCTATCTGATGGGCATCGACCACACCAAACTCACCTTCCGCTCGAGCGGCCGCGACTTCCGCCTCACCGACGTCGCCGGCAACGTCATTCACGACATCATCGCCTGACCCCACCTCAAGTCCCCCATCTGAGCGCAAGCTCGCTGCGATAGGATGGGGGACAAGCACTCTAACGATCAGCGCTCTGACACGACCAGTTCGAGCAACAAGCACATCAGCTCGACCGAAGCAGCGGGCAGTCTCGCACTGGAGTGGAGAGGCCCCTGTATTCGCCTTTACCGTTACCTCTGTCCTTTTGCTCGTAGCGACCCCCGATTACCAATCCATGAAGATCACCGCATTTCTACTTCTGCTCGCCGTCACTCTCCTGTCCGGCTGTCGCTCCACGCCACCCTCCCCCACCGAGACCAAAGCCATCTCGTGGACCAAGCACCACGTCACCATCGGCGGCAAGAAAGACATCAATCCCGAGCCGCCCGCCGCCGACAACATCGACGACGGCAAGCAGCTCTTCACCTCCTACTGCATGGTGTGCCACGGCCTCGACGGCCAGAACACCGGCGTCCCCTTCGCCGCCACCGTCTCCCCGCCCGTGCCCTCACTCGCCAGCGCCGAGGTCCAGTCCTACACCGACGGCCAGCTCAAGTGGATCATCGAGAACGGCATCTCGCCCTCCGGCATGCCGCCCTCGAAGGGCGACTTTTCCGAGCGCGAGATCTGGCACATGGTGCTCTACATCCGCCACCTGCCCAAGGCCGGCAGCCTGGGCGAACCCGCCGTCTACGGCGGCTCCTCCAAATAGCAGTTCCCCAACGCAAGGCAAGCAATAGAAGACGTCATCCCGTCCGCCGCGCAGTGGAGAGGCCTCTATTCGTCTCTGCCTCCTCTCGCGCAGTTGCGCCATTCTCCTCGGAGGAGCCCACCGGCCCCGGACCTCGCATCACCCTCCGGTGCGAAGCGCCTTTCTGCCTTCCCTCTGCCACTCCACTTCCTGTACCATCCTTGACAATCCATAAAGCATAGAATTCTCGAACTGAAGTGAAACTCGGACCACCTGCCGTGACGCGCAGCTCTTCTCCATTCCGCCTCTTCCTCATTGCCGTCCTCACCATCCTCGCGGCACCGAGTTGTGGAAGAGCCCGTGCGCTCACCGCCGCCAAACCGCTCCGCGAGTACGGCCGCCAGACCTGGCAGACCGAATCCGGCCTGCCGCAGAACACCGTCCACGCCGTCCTCCAGACACGCGACGGCTTCCTCTGGATCGCCACCGAGGGCGGCCTCGTCCGCTTCGACGGCCAGGACCTCCTCACCTTTGACACCACCAACCTCCCCCAGCTGCACAGCAACCTCATCAGCGACCTCGCCGAGGACGACCGCGGCGTGCTCTGGGTCGCCACCAGCGACGGCCTGCTCGCGCTCACGGCCGATCCCCTGCACCCCCGCTTCACCCGCTACACCACCGCCGACGGCCTGCCCTCGAACAACGTCCAGACGCTGCGCAGACGCGGCGGCGGCCTGCTCGTACTCACCTCCGGCGGCGCCGCACTGCTGCTCTCCGGCCGCCTGCAGCCGCTCCCCGGGCTCACCGCCGAGCTCTCCCCTGCTCTGGTCACCGAGGGCCCCAACGGCGCCCTCTGGATCGCCAACGGCCGCCAGATCCTCTCCCTCGCCGCCAGCGCCACCGCCCTCACCCCCGCCTTCTCCGACACGAAGATTCCCGCCGGCATCGGCTCCCTCCAAACCATCGCCGCCACCGCCCAGGGCGAGCTCTGGGTCGGCGGCCACGACGGCCTCGCCCTGCTCAGCTACAACCGCAAGCTCCTGATCCTGCACCCCACTCCCTCGGCCAACATCACCGCGCTCGCGCTTGAGCCCAACGGCACGCTTTGGATCGGCACCGCAGCCGGCCTCGCCCAGTACAGCAACGGGACGCTGCGAGCTGTCCCCGCAGCCGCCCAGCCCAGCAGCCACGCCATCACCTCCGGCCGCGTCCTGCAGCTTTTTCAGGACCGCTCCGGCGCGCTCTGGATCGCCTATGAGCTCGGCCTCGCCCGGCTCACCTCCGCGAGCACCACCGCCGCGGCCGCAGCCAGCGCCCGAGAGATCCTGCAATCCCCCATCCCCCTTCCCGGCGTCCTCTCCGTCGTCGAAGACCGCGAGGGTGACATGTGGTTCGGCACCGACACCGGCGGCCTCACCGTCCTGCGCGAACAGGCCTTCTCCACCCTCACCTCCACCGATGGACTCTCTGGAGACTTCGTCCGCGCCGTCTTCCAGGACCACGCCGGCACGCTCTGGATCGGCACCAACCGCGGCCTGAACAGGCTGCGCGACGGCAGTGTCTCCTCGCTCCCGAGCCTCGCCGGCCACGTCGTCCTCGCCCTGGCGGAGACCGCCGCCGCCACCGGCCATCCCGATCTCTGGATCGGCACCCCCGACGGCCTCAGCCGCCTGCACGACGGCAACCTCACCCTGCTCACCAGCGCCGACGGCCTGCCCGACGACTTCGTTCGCTCCCTCTACACCGATCGCGACGGCTCGCTCTGGGTCGGCACCCGCAACGGCCTCGCCCACTACTCCGGAGGAGCCTTTACCACCTACTCCCGGCTGGACGGCCTAGGTTCCGACGTCATCGGCGCCATTCTCCGCAGCCGCTCCGGAACGCTCTGGGTCGGCACGCTCGGCGGCCTCAGCAGCTTCGACGGCCGCGGCTTCCACAACTACACTCACAGCCCGCAGGCGCCCGGCGGCCTCGCTGGCGACGCCATCACCACGCTCCACGAAGACTCCCAGGGCACGCTCTGGATCGCCGCTCACGCCGCCGGCCTCACCCGCCTGCGCAACGGCGTCTTCACCGCCATTCACCCGACCGAGGGCAATCTTCCGCAGGAGATCTTCAGCATCCTTGAAGACTCCAGCCAGGGGTCCAGCGCACCCTCTCCGAACCTCTGGCTCGGCTCCAGCCGCGGCATCTACCGGGTCGGCATCGCCGCACTCAACGCCCTCGCCGACCAACAGACCGCGTCGCTTCCCACCGCCGTCTTCGGCATCGCCGACGGCATGAGGATCTCCGAGTGCAGCAGCGGCGGTCATCCCGCCGCCTGGCGCTCGCAGGATGGCAGCCTCTGGTTCAGCACCCTCAAAGGCGTCGCCAAGGTCAAACCCGGCTCCGGATTCGACAATCCCGTGCCCCCGCTCACCGCCATCGAACAGGTCCTGATCGACGGCAATGGCGAGAAGGTCGAAAACAACAGCGAGAAGATCGATTCCAGCGGCGACAGAATCGACAGCATTAGCCAGAAGATTGCCGGCAACGGCGACACAAACGACGACGACGCCACCGGCCATTCCAGCGGCGACGATCATCCCGGCGGCAGCCTCACCCTCCCCCCCGGCACCGAGCGCCTCACCCTCCACTACGCCGGCCTCAGCTTCGCTGCCCCGCAGAAGGTCCACTTCCGCTATAAGCTCGAGGGCTTCGACCACGACTGGATCGACGCCGGCACCCGCCGCACCGCCTACTACACCAACCTCCCGCCCGGCAGCTACCGCTTTCTGGTCTCCGCGGCGAACAACGACGGCGTGTGGAGCCTCGCCCCCGCTGCGCTTCCGCTCACCCTCGAACCCCACCTCTATCAGACGAGCTGGTTTCTTCTCCTCATCGCCGTCGCCCTTCTCGGCCTCGGCTATCTGGTCTACCGCTCCCGCCTGCGCTTCCTCGCGGCGCAGTACCAGGCCGTGCTGCACGAGCGCAGCCGCATCGCCCGCGAGATTCACGACACCCTCGCCCAGGGCTACGTCGGCGTCTCAGTGCAGCTCGAGGTCACCTCCCGCCTGCTCAAGACCTCTCCCGAAGCCGCCGCCAGTCAGCTCGAGATCACCCAGCAGCTGGTCCGCTCCTCGCTCACCGAGGCGCGCAGCTCCATCTGGAACCTGCGCTCTCCGCTCTCCGCCAACGGCACCGAGCCCGACACCCTCCCGCTGCGCATCGCCAGCGCCATCGAGACCCGCCGCCACGCCGACGGCCCGGCCATCCGGCTCGACGTGCGCGGCGCCTTCCGCAGCCTCGCACCCCGCATCGAGAACGAGTTCCTGCGCATCGCCCAGGAGGCGGTCACCAACTCCATTCGCCACTCCGGCGCCCGGCAGATCGTGGTCACCCTCAGCTACGACACCGAACGCCTCCGCCTGCAGATCGACGATGATGGCACCGGCTTCACCCCAGCGCCCGGCGGCCTGGTCGCCACCGGCCACTTCGGCCTGAAAGGCATGGAAGAGCGCGCCGCCGACATCGGAGCCCAGCTCCACATCCGCAGCGAACCCGGCCAGGGAACCACCATCAGCCTCACCTGTGATCTCCGCGGGGCGCGCGCCTCCGGTCAGACAACCAGGAACGGCACCGAACGCACCCCCACCGAACGCCGGCCGCCCCGCATCGAGAGGAAAGAGGTATCATGAGCGACCCCGCCCACAACCCCGCCCACGACCCCACACACGTCCGCATCCTCATCGCCGAGGACCATCACGTCGTCCGCCAGGGCTTCATCGCCCTGCTCCGCATGGTCGAGGGCTTCGAGGTCGTCGCCGAGGCCGCCGACGGCGACCAGGCCATCGCGCTCTTCCGCCAACATCGTCCCGACATCACGCTCATGGACCTTCGCATGCCCGGGCCCGGCCGCGTCCAGGGCGGCGTCGAGGCCATCACCGCCATCCGCAGGGAGTTTCCCGACGCCCGCATCATCGTCCTCACCACCTTTGACGGCGACGAGGACATCTTCCGCGCCATCCAGGCTGGCGCCCGCGGCTATCTGCTCAAGGGCATGAGCGCCGACGAACTGATCGACGCCATCCAGACCGTACACCGCGGCAAATCCCGCATTCCCGCAGCCGTCGCCGAGCGCCTCGCCGAACGCCTCTCCGGAAACGCCCTGACCGAGCGCGAGACCGAGGTGCTCAAGACCATCGTCGCCGGCAAAAGCAACAAGGAGATCGCCGCCGCCCTCTTCATCTCCGAGGCCACCGTCAAAACCCACATCAACAACCTGCTCAGCAAACTCGGCGCCGCCGACCGCACCCAAGCCGCCACCATGGCCCTGCAGCGCGGCATCGTCCACCTCGACTAGCTTTGTGGTCGTTGCTGTTCTGCTGTTCTCGCCGATGTCTTGTTTCTGCCGTCAAACGAAGAATTACGAGAAACCCATGATCCGACTCCTGCTGCTTCTTCTCCTCGCCACCCCCGCCCTCGCCCAGCGCGACTCCCACTGGCGGCCCGCAACCGAGGCCGAACTCAAGCAGGTCATCCCTGCCCGCGCCCCCGTCGTCGACGAGCGCATCGAGACCGAGTCCCGCACCGCCTCCGGCATCTCCGACGGCCGGGGCCACGTCGTGGCCGGCGTCCTGCTCATCACCGCCGGCTACTCCGCCAACGGCAAGTACTCCTACTTCCTGCTCACTCAGGTCCCCATCCGGATTGGCAGCACCGTCCTCGCTCCCGGCAACTACCTCATCGGCTGGACGCGCGGCGAAAACGAGCTCCACGTCACCCTCTCCGAAGCCAGCACCGGCAAGTCCGTCGTCGAGGCCACCGCCGTCCGCAACCCCGCCGTCCGCCACGTCGAGTCCTTCCACATCTCGCCCCCGGACGCCCTCTCCGTCATCCAGTTCGGCCGCTTCACCCTCCCCTACTCCCTGCCCTGAGGCCCAATCGTCGACAGACAATTGTGCCGCAAGCTGGTCATAGCTACTGCTGCTCGAAACGAAACGCCGCAGGAATCAACGCCGCTAACGGAGCCTCCGCAGCCGCTCCACCCTCTGCGGGATAGAACACCCAGGTATCGGGCGTGCTGAACTCCAGAATCGTCTGCCGGCACGCACCGCACGGCATACTGGCCGCCGCGTTCAAATTTGCAACCGCCACCGCACGAATTCGGATCGACGGCCCGTGCAGTCCCACTGCGGTCGCGATCGCCGCCTGCTCCGCGCACGTGGTCAGCCGGAACGACGCATTCTCCACATTGCATCCGGTCACGATCACCGGTTCGCTGTGGCCGTCGACCGAAAGTAAAATGGACGCGCCGACGCGGAACCTACTGTAAGGAGAGTGCGAGTTCCGCGCTACCTGCTCTGCGCGGTGCCGCAGGTCTTCAATCTCCCGCGGGTTGAGGCCGCTGGGATGTCCATGCTCAATCATGAAGCTGAGACTAGCGGCGGCCGTCCTCGCCGGTCAAGCTAGCCGGTCAAGCCAGCCACTAACTCGAGCCTGCATCTCATACCGATGTAGGCTAAGGGAGCCAACCGACATGCCACGACCTCCCTTGCAACCCGGCGCCTCCAAATCGACGCGCCCACCTGCGGCCAGGCCGGCTCGGGCAAAGGCCCGAAACCTTGGTGACACGCAGGCCACAGCCGACCCACTCGCGCTCTTCCATCCCATCACCGCTGCCTGGTTCCGCAGCGTCTTTGGCGCCCCGACCGCGCCGCAGCGCGAAGGCTGGCCGGCGATCGCCCGCGGCGAATCCACTCTAATCCTCGCGCCCACCGGCACCGGCAAGACCCTGACCGCCTTCCTCTGGTGCATCGACAGGTTGACGCTGCAGTCGCCGGCCGACGCAACCGACAGGGCCCCGCATGGCTGTCGCGTCGTCTACCTCTCGCCCCTGAAGGCGCTCGCCGTCGACGTCGAGCGCAACCTGCGCACTCCGCTCGAGGGCATCGCCGCGATGGCCGAGCGCGAGGGCGTGCACGTCCGCATGCCCGAAATCAGCATCCGCACCGGAGACACCTCGCCCCAGCAGCGAGCCCGTTTCCGCCGCCATCCCGGCGACATCCTCATCACCACCCCCGAGTCGCTCTACCTTCTGCTCACATCCGAGGCAGGAGAGTCGCTGCGCTCCGTCGAGACCGTCATCGTCGACGAGATTCACGCTCTGGTACCCAGCAAGCGCGGAGCCCACCTGGCGCTTTCGCTCGAGCGCCTGGAGGCCCTGACCGGACGCCCATTGCAGCGCATCGGCCTGTCCGCAACGCAGCGACCACTCGAAGAGGTAGCGCGCTTTCTGGGCGGAGCAGAGGTTGACGCAGCAGGGACTGAAGCCGCAGAGGCCGCGCCAACATTTCAGGATCTCCCACCGATTGAGCCGGAGCCGGCGCGCAGTGACGCTCGTTATCGACCCGTCACCATCGTGAACGCGGGAACGCGCAAGCTCCTCGATCTGAAGGTCGAGGTCCCGGTCGAAGACATGGCGAGACTCGGAGAGCCCGACGTTGCTGAAGAGAAGGAAAACGGCGCGACCGCTCAAACGCCGAAGCGGACCTCCATCTGGCAATCCATTCATCCGCGCCTGCTCGAGATCGTCCGCGAGCGCACCTCCACGCTGATCTTCGTGAACGCCCGTCGCATCGCGGAACGTATGGCCGGAGCGCTGAACGATCTCGCCGGCGAGCCGATCGCCCGCGCCCATCACGGCTCGCTCGCCGCCGCGCAGCGCAAGGAGATCGAAGAGCTGCTGAAGGCCGGCGAGATCAAGGCTCTCGTCGCCACCTCCTCGCTCGAACTCGGCATCGACATGGGCGCCATCGATCTCGTCATCCAGATCGAGGCGCCGCCCTCGGTCGCCAGTGGCATGCAGCGGATCGGCCGCGCGGGCCATCACGTCGGCGCTCCCTCGAACGGCATCCTCTTCCCCAAGTACCGCGCCGATCTGATCGCCTGCGCCGCGGTCACGCGAGCCATGCATGAGGGCCACGTCGAATCGACCCGCTTCCTGCGCAATCCGCTGGATGTGCTGGCGCAGCAGATCGTCGCCATCGTCGCCCATCCTCCGCTGGAGCTCGTCGCTGCAGAAAGACGCCGCGACCGCAGGACTCCCGAGGCCGAGAGTCCCGGCCTCAGCTACGCCGCGCTCCTCCGCATCGTCCGCGGTGCGGCTCCCTTTGCGGCCCTGAGCCAGAACGCCTTCGACGGCGTGCTCGACATGCTCGCCGGCCGCTATCCCTCCGACGAGTTCGCGGAGCTGCGGCCTCGCATCACCTGGGACCGCACTCGCAACTGGATCACGCCGCGCTCCGGGGCCAAGCACATCGCCATCCTCAACGGCGGCACCATTCCCGATCGCGGCCTCTACGGCGTCTTCCTCGCCGGCAAGCAGGGCAAACCGGTTCGCGTGGGCGAGCTCGACGAGGAGATGGTCTTCGAATCGCGCACCGGCGACACCTTTATCCTCGGAGCCTCCACCTGGCGCATCGAGGAGATCACCCACGACCGCGTCCTCGTCTCGCCCGCGCCCGGCGCCCCCGGCAAGATGCCCTTCTGGCATGGCGATCAGGCCGGCCGCCCCATCGAGTTTGGCCGGCGCATCGGCGCCCTGATCCGCAGCCTGCGGGAGATGCCGCCGAGCGCCGCCGCCGCCACCCTCACCCATCACCACGATCTCGACCCCACCGCTGCAGAGAACGCCTTGCGCTACCTGGCCGATCAGCAGATTGCAACCGTCACGGTTCCAGATGACCGCAACCTTGTGATCGAGCGTGTTCGCGACCAGCTCGGCGACTGGCGCGTCTGCGTGCTGACGCCCTTCGGCAGCCGCGTTCACGCTCCTTGGGCGATGGCCGCGACCGCCAAAATCCGCGCAGGCGGCGGCCCCGAGGTCGAGACCATGTGGAGCGAAGACGGCTTTGTGCTGCGCTTCCCCGAGACCGACACCGCCCCCGACGTAGCCCAGCTTCTGCCCGAGCCCGAGGAGGCCGCCGAGCTGGTGCAGCGCCAGCTCGGAGCCACCGCCCTCTTCGCCGCCAAGTTTCGCGAGAACGCCGCCCGCGCGCTGCTGCTGCCACGCCGCCGCGCCGCCGGCCGCACCCCGCTGTGGCAGCAGCGTAAGCGCGCCTCCGACCTGCTCTCCGTGGCCGCGCAGTACGCCTCCTTCCCCATTCTGCTTGAGACCTATCGCGAGTGCCTGCGCGATGTCTTCGACATGCCGGCCCTGATGGAGACGCTGCGCCTGATCACGAACCGCTCACTCCATGTGCACACGGTGGACTCGCGCACGCCTTCTCCCTTTGCCTCCGCGCTGCTGTTCAGCTACGTCGCCAACTACATCTACGATGGCGATGCTCCCCTGGCCGAGCGCCGCGCGCAGGCGCTCGCAATCGACCAGGACCAGCTCCGCGAACTGATGGGCGACGCCGACCTGCGCGAACTGCTCGACCCCAACGCCATCGAAGAGACCGAAGAGCAGTTGCAATGCCTGGCTGAGGGCTACCGCGCGCGCAACCCGGACGGAGTGCACGATCTCCTGCTGCGACTGGGCGACCTCACACGCGAGGAGCTCCAGCAGCGATGCGTAACCGAAACAGTTGCAGAAAGCAGCATCACCAAACTCCTCCACGCCCGGCGCGTGGTTGAGGTCACCGTCGCAAGGCAGAGTCGCCTGATCGCCGTAGAGGATGCAGGCCGGTACCGCGACGCTCTGGGCACGCCGCTGCCGCCCGGCATTCCACCGCCGTTTCTAGCGCCCGTCCCCGACGCGACGCTCGATCTGCTGCGCCGCTATGCACGCACCCATGGACCGTTCACCACGCATGAGCCTGCACAGCGCTTTGCCCTGCCGCTCGCGACCGTGGAGTCGACGCTCAACCATCTCGTCAGCACCGGGCGTATCGTTGAGGGCGGCTTTCGCCCGGGAGGCGTACATCGCGAGTGGTGCGACGCCGAGGTGCTGCGCGCGGTCCGCAGAAGGTCGCTGGCGCGTCTTCGTAAAGAGGTCGAGCCGGTCGAGCAGAGGACCCTCGCCCGCCTTTTCACTCGCTGGCAGGGAGTGGTCCAGCCGCGACGCGGCCTCGATGCTCTGCTCGACGTCATCGAGAACCTGCAGGGCGCTCCGCTGCCCGCCTCCATCCTCGAAACCGAGATCCTGCCCGCGCGCATCGCCAACTACAAGCCCGAAGACCTCGACACCCTGATCGCCGCCGGCGAGGTCGTATGGGCCGGTCTGGAGCCACTGGGCGAACGCGACGGCCGCATCGGCCTGTATCTTGCTGACAAGCTGACCGCTCTCTGGCCGCCGCTGCCTGCCCGCCCCCCCGAGCCCCAAGCCTCGCCCACCGCGGAAAAAGAGACCGCCATCGTTACCTATCTGCAGAACCACGGAGCCTCCTTCTTTGCCGACATCCATGACGCGGTCGGCGGAGGCTTTCCCGGCGAGACCATCGCTGCAATCTGGAACCTGGTCTGGCGCGGACATCTGCGCAACGACGGCCTCGCCGCGCTGCGTGCCTACTGCCAGCGTCCGTCGCTCTCGGGATCGCACAGCACGAAGCCCTCGCGCAAGCTGCATCAGAACCAGCCCGCGGGATTCCGCTCGCGGCGCACCACGCCACCCACCGCGCAGGGCCGTTGGGCTCTGAATGCGCCGGCCTTCGAGCCGGAGCGATCGGCCACCGCCTGGGCGCACGCCATCGCCCATCAGCTGCTGCATCGCTACGGCGTGGTCTTTCGCGAGACCGCCCACGCCGAAGATCTGCCCGGAGGCTTCTCCGCAATCTACGACGTGATGAAGGCGCTCGAGGAGTCCGGCAAGATTCGTCGCGGCTACTTCGCCGCCGACCTCAGCGCGACCCAGTTCGCCCTGCCCGCTGCGGTCGATCTGCTGCGATCGCTGCGCACGGCACCAGAACCCGGCGAGCCCGAGATGCTGCAGTTGGCCGCCACCGATCCCGCCAATCCCTACGGAGCTCTGCTGCGCTGGCCGGAGCCCCCGGACACAGCATCCTCGCTAGCCCGCAGCGTAGGGGCGCGCGTGATCCTATGCGATGGCGCTCTGGTCGCGTATCTGCGCCGCGGCAATCCCAACCTGCAGGTGTTTCTCCCGGAGGAGGAGCCGGCGTGCGGGCATGTCTCTCGTGCTCTGGCCGAGTTCCTGGTGCAGCGCGTACACCGCCCCAGCGAAGACCCCGGCGAGCGCGCCGGACTGCTGATTGCCTCCGTGAATGGCATTTCCGTCGCCGCGCATCCGCTGGCCCGCTTCCTGCTCGATGCGGGATTCCACGCCGCGCCAATGGGCTTCAATGTTCGCCGCAATCTGCTGCCGCTGCCGGGACAGGAGATGCGGGCGCATGCCTGAGGGCAACCCCGTTCCGGACAATCTCGCCACCAAACCGTTCCCGAGACGGTTTGACAGGGGGCGGCAGGCGGGGAAGACTGGATAGCTAGGAAGGAAGTATCCGATGACCAAGACTGTTTTAGAGCAAGCAGCAGGCGCCTCCTCGCCCACCCCTCTCACCACCAATAAGCACCTGATCCGCTGGGTGGAGAAGATGGCCGAGCTCTGCCAGCCCGCTGCGGTGCATTGGATCGACGGCTCCGAGCAGGAGTATGAGCGGCTGTGTGATCAGTTGGTCGAGGCCGGAACCTTTTTCCCTCTCAATGAGGACCTCTGGCCCGGCTGTTTCTACGCCCGTTCCGCCCCCAACGACGTCGCCCGCGTCGAGGACCGTACCTTCATCTGCTCGCTGTCGAAGGACAGCGCCGGGCCGACCAACAACTGGGAAGATCCCTTCGCCATGCGGCGCAAGCTGAAACAGCTGTTTCGCGGCTCCATGCGCGGGCGCACCATGTATGTTCTGCCCTACTCCATGGGACCGGTCGGCTCGCCCATGTCGCAGATCGGCGTACAGCTGACCGACTCGGCCTACGCCGTGGTCAACATGCGCATCATGGCGCGCATCGGCGCCCCCGTCTTCGCCGAGATCGACAAGGACGAGAAGCGCGTGGTCCCCTGCCTGCACAGCGTGGGAGCTCCCCTGGCCCCGGGACAGAAGGACGTCGCCTGGCCCTGCAACGACGAGAAGTACATCGTCCACTTCCCCGAGACCCGCGAGATCTGGAGCTATGGCTCCGGCTACGGCGGTAATGCTCTGCTGGGCAAGAAGTGCTTTGCCCTGCGCATCGCCTCCAACATCGCCCGCGACGAGGGCTGGATGGCCGAGCACATGCTCATCCTCGGTGTCGAATCGCCCGCCGACGCCCACGGCCAGACCGAGAAGACCTATGTGGCCGCGGCGTTTCCTTCAGCCTGCGGCAAGACCAACTTCGCCATGATGATTCCGCCCGAGGGCTTCGACGGCTGGAAGGTGTGGACGGTCGGCGACGACATCGCCTGGATCAAGCCCGACGCCGACGGGCGCCTGCGCGCCATCAACCCCGAGGCCGGGTTCTTCGGGGTCGCTCCCGGCACCAGCGCCAAGACCAACCCCAACGCCATGGCGACGCTCGCGCGCAACACCATCTTCACCAACGTAGCGCTCACCCCCGACGGTGGCGTGTGGTGGGAGGGGATGACCGACACGCCCCCCGCCGAATGCATGGACTGGCGCGGCCAGCGCTGGACCCCGGAGATCGGCAAGGCCACCGGAGCCACCGCTGCCCATCCCAACGGACGCTTCACCGCGCCCGCCAGCCAGTGTCCCACCATCGACCCCGATTGGGAGTCCCCGCACGGGGTGCCCATCTCGGCCTTCATCTTTGGCGGCCGCAGGTCGACCACCATGCCGCTGGTCTATCAGGCCTTCAACTGGTCGGCGGGAACCTACGTCGGCGCCACCATGGGCTCTGAGACCACCGCCGCCGCCGGGGGCGTGCTCGGCAAGGTCCGCCGCGACCCCATGGCCATGCTTCCCTTCTGCGGCTACCACATGGGCGACTACTTCCGGCATTGGTTGAAGATGCAGCGCAATCTGTCGGCTACGCCGCGCATCTTCCATGTCAACTGGTTTCGCAAGGGCTCCGACGGCAAGTTCCTCTGGCCGGGATACTCCGAGAACATGAGGGTGCTCAAGTGGATCGTCGACCGCGTGCGCGGCCGCGCCCTGGGCAAGGAGACGCCCATCGGCTGGACCCCCTACTACGAGGACATCAACTGGAAGGGGCTGCCCTTCCCCAAGGAGACCTTCGAGGAGCTGCAGACCGTCGACCGGGCGCAATGGCGGCAGGAGGTCATGGGCCACGAGGAGCTCTTTCTCCTCCTCCACGACCACCTGCCCCCGGAGATGATCTACGAGCGGGAGCTGCTCATCTGCCGCCTGTGATCCCCAAAAATCGAGTTTCCTGGGGCCGGAATCTTGACTTTGGTCGCCTTCTATCGTAAATTAACGGAGTGGCAAGACTCCCTTCGGGTTGAGTCGGTCATAACGAAGTCCACCCACTTCGTTGCATAAACGGAATACCCACGCATCAGCCCCCACCGCGCTGCGTGGGTTTCCCTTTTAAGACCATCTTTTTTGTCATTCCATACCGCCGCGCCCTTCGCTTGTCATTCCGCAGCGTCTTTTTGGTTGTCATTCCGCAAGGTCTTTTTCTTGGTTGTCATTCCGCAGCGAAGCGGAGGAATCCGCTTCTTCTTCTCCGCCGCGCACCAAGCTCGGTCTCCAATCCAAGCAACTCGGAGATACCCGACTAGACTAGAAAGAACCGAATGCCCTTCGAGACTCCAGACACCGTGCCCGAGACTACGCCAGCAACCGCCCCTCTCGAGTCGGTGAGTGGATTTGCGCCCCTGCGCGTCCCGCTATTTCGCGACCGCTGGATCGCCTCCACCGTCTCCAGCGTCGGCACCTGGATGCAGGACACCGCCGGCACCTGGCTGATGACCACCTTGACGGCATCGCCGTTGCTGATCGCTCTCATGCAGACCGCCGCCAGCCTTCCCGTACTCTGCCTGGGGCTGCTCGCCGGCGCCACCGCTGACATCTTCGACCGCCGCCGTCTGCTGATCTTCTGGCAGGTCTGGATGCTGGCCAGCGTCGCCATCCTGGCCGTACTCACCTTCCTCGGCCACGTCTCTCCCTGGGCGCTGCTGGCCTTCACCTTCCTGCTCAACATCGGCTCGGCGATGAACAACCCCGCCTGGCAGGCGATCGTTCCCGAACTGGTGCCGCGCAAGCTCATTCCCGACACCGTCTCCTTGAACGCCGCCAGCAACAATCTCGCCCGAGCCATGGGACCGGCGCTGGGCGGCCTGATGGTCGCCGCCTTCGCCCGCACCAGCACCGGCGCCGGATCGGTCTTTCTCCTCAACGCGATCTCCTTCGCCGGCGTCATCGGGATACTGGTCCGCTGGAAGCGCGTGCCGCTGTTCAAGAGCGTTCTTCCCTCCGAGCGCATCGCCGGCTCGATCCGCTCCGGCCTCCGCTACGTCCGCCACTCGCCCTCGCTGCAGTCCTCGCTGCTGCGGGCGTTTACCTTCACCTTCTTCGTCTCCGCCGTCTGGTCGTTGCTGGCGGTCGTAGCACGCCGCGACCTGCGCCAGGGGCCGCTCGGCTACGGCATCCTGAACGGCTCCCTCGGACTCGGCGCGGTCTTTGCGGCCACTGTGCTCGGACGGGTACGGCGGCGCTTCTCCGCCGACAAGATCATCGCCGCGGCCACCCTCTACATCGCCGCCACCCTGCTTGTGCTCGCCTTCGTGCGCAGCCCCGCCACCATCATCCCCACCCTGGTCGGCGCCGGCTTCTGCTGGACCAGCACCATGGCCACGCTGAACACCTCGGTGCAGCTGGCAGTGCCCGCATGGGTGCAGGCCCGCGCGCTCGGCACCTACCTCATGACCTTCCAGGGCGGCCTTGCATTGGGTTCCATCCTCTGGGGATTCATCGCCGAGCACAGCACCACCCCCACCGCGCTGGCCGCCGCCGCCGCCGGACTCGTACTGACCCTACCTCTGGTCCACCGCTTCAAGATTCTCCAGGGCCCGGTGCCCGACCACACCCCCTACCAATGGAAGCGGCCCGCGCCGCAGCTGGCAAACGACTCCGATGCCACCATCGGCCCAGTGCGCGTCTCGATCGAGTACAAGGTCCCGGTCGAAAGCTACGCCGAGTTCACCCACGCCATCCACGAGCTACGCGGCGTGCGCCTGCGCGACGGCGCCATCCGCTGGGGAATCTACCGCGATGCGACCGATCCCGAGCACCTCAACGAGACCTTCATTATGGAGTCCTGGCTCGACTACCTGCGCTCGCGCGAGCGCGCCACCGCTGCCGACGCCGCAATCCGCGACCGCGTCTACGCCCTGCACCAGGGCGACGGCCCACCCCGCATCTCCCACCAGATCTACGCCCACGAAGAGTAATCAGCAGAGCAAATCCGCCCGCACCCGACGGTTGTCGAGAGAGCTTCGGCACAGTCACGCTTCTATGTAAGCCAAGGCTTTAGCCGCTTCTAGGTAGGCCAAGGCTTTAGCCTTGGCCTACAGTAGCCGAGAAAAACGCGGGGCTTCAGCCCCTGGGGTATGTCTTTCGCCTTTCTGAGTCTTTCAGCACCTGCAAAGCCCCTCGGTGGAAGTCATGCGAGCTCAGCTCCAGAGCCTGCGCGGGCACGCTCCTACCGCTGCGCGTTTTGCGCTCCTCTCTAGCTACGAGCTCTCACGCGATGAGCAACTGTGATGTCGGCCAATTGGAAGCCTCGATTCTGCAACGAGAGCCGCATCTCCTCTCGAACAGCGGCCTCTTCATCCAAGTCCGAGATCGTCATGATGAGAGAGAAAGGAACACCTTCCGTCGGGAAAACCACGCCGCCGCGAACCAAACTTTCCAACGAGAGTTTCCAGTTCGAGCTTGTGCCTCGGCCACTCGGCATCGACGCATGATAACGCTTGATCGGAGACCACTTGAGCCCGGAGCGGATGAGCGAGCTCTCGGATTTGCTCGTACCTTGCGCGACATCCGCGCCGTCGTGAGAAAGCCTAGATTCCCACTTGCTTTCGCCGGTCTGGTCATCGAGCTTTTCTTGATGAAGATATGCCTCAAGCTGCACCCTGATTGCCTCGTCACGGTGGTCGGGGTCAATGGGCGGAGTGTAGCTGAGGGTGACTTCGATCCTGCCGCGACAAGCCCCCTCCGCCGTCACCAACGATTGCGGCCAAACGAAGGGGAACTCTAGGCGCTGCTTGGCCAGCAATAGGTCGTGGAAAAGAAGGGTCACCGAGTGCGGGGCATCGTGCAGAATCTGATCTGCGGACGGAGGAACGCCGAATCCCACGAAGTCTCTCGCCACCGGTCGCAGCATAGCGCGTTCAAACGCCGCGGGTCTTTCCGCCCTGTGTATGGGAAGGGCCAGAAGAGTTTCGCGCGGCGCAAGTCGAGCCAGTCTCTGATCCAAGGTTGCTAAGGTTGCCGAAAACAGCGGCGCTGCAAAGCTGCTGCCACAATTGTCTGCGGCCTCGCCAGTCGTAGTCAGCGATAGGAGGCCCGTGCTGGCGTTTGCCGGAGTTCCCGCGCCTCCGAGGTGAACCAATTCCGGCTTTCGCGCGCCACCTACGCCCGGCCCGCGTCGCGTGTAGGTCGTTGACATTAAGTGGATATGACCGGGAACAGAAGGTGGATTGACCGCTCCGACAGTAATGCCAAGCACATGATCCGCCGGGGCGGTGATGTTCTGCTCGTATCCCGCCGATCCAGCGAGCATCGCGATCGCATCCTGTGCCTTCTCCGGCCAGGGAGGACGGCAGCCGAGCGTATCCAGGTTCCCAGACGCGACCACGAAGACAACATCATTCGCTCGCGCCATTCGGTCGAGACGATCCGCCGTCAATGAGTAGGCAAGCCTTCCAGATCGTGTTCCCAGGCGGAAGCTGAGATTGAAAACCCGGACGCCTAAGTCCCGCTTCGCAACTTTGACTTTTTCATCCAATGTGTCGAAAAGGTCTTCCATACTCTGTCATTTCCATGGCCTGCTTTTCGCACGGCAATGCTGGACAAACCGATATGCCGCCACCCAGTGCAATGTGCCGCACTCGCCACGAGATGCTCATCGGTACTCGTAGCTTGTCATTGAGTGCATTGGCGATTTGTCGTGAAGCCAGGACTCTCCAGGTGCAATGCGCTTGTCGGTATTAATCCGACGGACGACGAATAAACTCCGGATTGCCCGTCATCCGACCACAATCCGATGGAAGCCTCCGCGGGCCGGTGCCCGGGCGGTGAGCAAGTTTGGCGGTATAGTTCTGTCACAGTGTGGCGCGACTTGTGTCTAACTCATCAGAGGAGACACAAACATGAGCGTGAAGGAACTCCAAGCCTTAACACAGAAGTTCGCCGATGCCTTTGATCGGCGCGACCTCAAGCCTGCCATAGAGATGCTTACAGAGGACGTAGAGGTCTTTGAATACGTCCCGTACCGGTTCGACGGCAAGCAGATGTTTGCCAAGCATGTCAACGAAGCCTTTGAGGGCATCGTCTCGGCGAGCTTCGGCTTCCGACAACCATCGTTTCGCATATATGGCGATAACGTTGGTATCGTGAATGCTTACGGCTCCTTTAGGGGAGTAACGAAAGACGGCAAGGTCCTGGCAGTCTACGACCGAGGTACCTTGGTCTTCGTCAAACAAGGTGGGCAGTGGAAGATTGTGAGCGCCCACTTCTCTGCAATACCCAAGGCTCTCTGAGAATCGAGCCAGGGCATATGGGCGCTTGGAGGTGCACCATGACTATCCATAATCCGCTAGCAGATAATTCCCCCGACCACGAGGACCAAAGCCTTGTTCTACGCGCCCGCTCGGGAGATCACCAGGCGCTCGAAGACCTGGTCCAGCGGCACCAAACGTGGATCTACAACATCGCCATTCGCATGCTGCACCATACGCAGGATGCCGAGGACGTGACGCAAGAGATCCTCATCAAAGTACTCACTCGGCTCTCGTCGTTTGAGGGCCGCAGCAGCTTCCGCACCTGGCTATACCGCATCGTAGTGAACCACGTGCTCAATATGAAGCGCGGGCAGGTGGAGGTGCGGCATGCCTCCATCGATTTTGCTGCCTACGGCGCGGCGCTCGACGACACGCCAGATTTAGAGTTGGCCGATCTCAAGGCCACATCGGCGGAGACTGACCTTTTAGTGACCGAGGAGATGCTCTCCTGCAGCTTGGGAATGCTTCTTTGCCTTGATCGTGAACAACGCTTGACCTTTATCCTCGGTGCGATCTTTGAGGTAAGCGACACCATTGCCGCTGAGGTGTTGGAGATCACTCCCGACAACTTTCGACAACGCCTGGCCCGTGCGCGGCGAGACTTGCGCAACTTTATGAACGACAAGTGCGGAGTGGT
>DATMOB010000021.1:0-32529 GCA_035568455.1 Granulicella sp. | reverse complement strand
GAAGCACTGTTTCATCAGACTGGCATACCGGCCTTCTCCCTCAACCTGGAGTCGGGCTCGCAGGTGGCAGACGGCCTGCGTGCGCCCATGCTGGAGCGCTCGATCGGTGTGGTCTATCTGCCCGCGAACGAACTCGCCAGTCACTACTACCAGGCAAGGCTCTCGGACTAGTTCGACGCGATCCTTCACTTTGATTCCACCAGCGCAGTGGAGCCATTAGTTAGGACGGCTCAATAGCCCTAACCATGCGGAATCCGCGGTGCCAGGTTCCTGCTAAGTCGACTAATGGCGTGACTTACTCCAAACTTATCGATTTTTCAGGGTCACGAGATTTTCGACTAACTTTATACCCGCAATTGATAGGGCGGTTCGTTGAGTTAGAAATACTGCCGCGGAGAACAGAATCTTCTTGACTAAGCATGATTCGCTCACCTATACAAGGTGCCGTCGCATCTAGCCATGCGATGGCTACATGAAGCAAATAGGTAAAGGGGATCGTAGATGGGAGTAATTCTTCTCGCCGTTCTAATTCCACTGGCATTCTTCGCAGCATGGGTTGGTATTTTGCGGACTATGCATCGGATGACAGAAAAAACCAGGCTGCACAGCCGCGGAAACATTCGACAGATACCGTAAGTTAGGGAGCGGATTGAGGATCGCGGCTGAGACGAAGCATCGCGCCTACTGCCGCGACTAACATTCACTTAGCCACTGTGGGAGCCGCTCGCTCGCTACTAAATCATTGCAGCGGTAGATGTTACTCATCTTACTCATAGATCCACAGAGCGGCCCAACCCCTGTTCAGTCGCAATCTTGCGCCGCAGCGATTCAGCCCGCTTAAGACGATCCCGCTTGTGCCTCCTCGGTCGCCGTCACCTCAAGGCAGCCGTTGCCCTCATTTGCGAACTCCCGGTTCGACGAGCGCGCTTTGATGGATCCCAGCCCGGCAAAACAAAACCATAGGAAAACCCGCTCGTCTAACTGCTGATGTGCCTCGAATTCGGGGCTCACCAGATGGATCTCGTTCCGCATTCCGAGAAAGAAGGCAGATGGCTGCATACGAAGATGATCTCTCGCGCCTAGTGGATGAATTGAACCGCTCGGTGCCGGCTGCGAAGAGTGGCGAGCGGAGTTCCATCGACTCCCTGCTGACGCTTGCGGCCCAGCGAAATGCCTCGGACATCCTCCTGATCGTTGGCTCCGTCGTCACTTTTCGGATCCACGGCTTACTCACTCCCGCCACAGCTAAACCATTGGCAGCCGACGAGATGCGTAGTCTGGTGCTGCCGCTCCTGTCGGCGGAGCAGTCGGAGGAGTTGCAGAAAAGCAAATCGCTGGATCTCTGTTTTCTGCGTGGTTCGATTGGGAAGTTTCGGGCCAATCTGCACTATCAGCGGGGCACGCTGGCCGCGAGCATTCGTCTCTTGCCCGCGCAGATCCCGTCGCTCGAATCGTTGCATCTGCCCATGGTGTTGGCACAGTTGACGGAACGCAGGCAGGGGTTGGTCCTGATGACGGGGCCGACTGGATGTGGCAAGACCTCCACCATGGCGGCGTTGATCGACCTCATCAACTCCCGCCGGCGGGATCACATCATCACCATCGAAGACCCGATCGAGTATCAACACGCAAACCGCAGTTCCATAGTGGAGCAGATCGAGGTCGGCCACGACACCCCTAGCTTCGCACATGCCGTGCGTTCCGTACTGCGCCAGGATCCGGACGTGATCCTGGTGGGCGAGATGCGAGACAGCGAAACCATGGCTGCGGCGCTGACTGCGGCAGAGACCGGCCACCTCGTCCTGTCCTCGCTGCACACCAACGATGCTGCGCAGACTGTATCGCGTATCCTCGATAGCTTTCCTGCAGGCAATCAGCCACAGATCCGGCAGCAGCTCTCCTTGGCGCTGCTGGCGGTCATCTCGCAACAATTGGTGCCGGCCGCGGATAAGACCAGTCGCTACCCGGCGGTCGAGCTCATGATGGCAACCAGTGGCATTCGTAATCTGATCCGCACCGGCCAGGATCATCAGATTCGCTCCCATATTTCGACTGGGAGGGCGGAGGGCATGATGACCATGGAGCAATCGCTGGCGGAGTTGGTTCGAACCGGCCTCATCCTGCGGGAGACGGCGTTCGCCCATTGTTTCAACGCGGAAGAACTGCGCCAATACCTGGATGGGGCGCGAAAGTGACCCCGGGCTAGAGTCTTGCCGAACGTATCGGCGACCGTGGGCATCGATTCAGGGCGTGCTTGGCGGAGCGGTGTTTCGGGCGCCGGTCTGGTGTTTCGGGCGCGGCCATTGCTTGGCGATGTGCGTGGTCACCTGGTCGAGGAAGTCGCCTGGATTGAGTGCCGTCTCGGGGGCAGGCTGGATGAAGCGGACGACGCCCTGGGAATCGGTCGCGATGAGCAAGGGGAAGCTGGTCGCGGCGAATTGCTTGAGCGTGTCGACGGGGACGATTAGTGTGGGAGTGTGGCGGAGCAGTTCGGCGGCGGTCTTCGGAGTCTCGGGAGCCGGAGCAGCCTCGGGCGCGGCGTTCGCCCGGGAGCTGGCCGATCGCGACCGCTTTGCCGCTGACATGCTGCCATTGGAATGGACGATCACCTCAGGCGTGGCGGGGACCGGTGGCGGTTCCTGCGCCAGCAGGCCGTAGAGATGCACGCTGTCCTCGCTGCTGTTGAGCCGGAAGAGCGTGCTCATAAAGCCCTGGCCCATACGCACGCACTGGGCGCACCAGGGAGGGAAGAGCAGCAGCACGGTTGAGTCGCCGTAGTTGGTGTTGATACGCGGGGATTCATGCTCAGCGTAGAGCGAGACGGCGATGGGAATGGTGGGCAGAGGCTTTCCCAGCAGGGCGTACTGGCGGCGGGCGTCGGCGATCGGGATCGCGTCATCCGGTGTGAGCGGTGTCGGCGCGCTCGCCAGCGCGCTATCAATTTCTTGGACGATGCTTGCGGCCTTGGCGGGCTTGCCCGCGAACTGTTCCAATGCGGCATAGGCGAGACCGTCGGCGTAGAGCGCGCTGACAGGAACGGTATCGGCGGGATTTGCAGCCCCGACAGGACCAGTAGAATTGGTGGAACCGGCGGAGAGAGAAGGACCGGCGGGAACAGGCTTCGCCGCACCCTGACCTCGGAGTCCGGCCAGAAGAAAGGGTTCGCGGGCGGCGTAGAGACTCAGGGCGTCGGCCATGAAGGCGATCTGCATGTAGTGGAGGCTCTCGTTCAGCGCCTGATCGACCGTCGTGTCGTAGGGCACGGCGGCCAGCATCGCCCGACTGGTAGCAAGGGCTGCGGGCTCATCGCGCAGCTGCAAGGCGGCGTCGACCTTGAGCGCGTAGGCCTGGGCGAGCAGCGGCTTGGGGGTCTCTGCACTGTCGATATACTGCGTGGCGGCAACGGAGACCGAGGACCATTGCTGACCGAGAGAACAGAGCCGGGCGAGAGCGATCAGGTCGTCGCCGCGGAACATCTGCGGCGAGCGCGCAGCGCATTCGAGCTGGGCGTCTGCGATTGCGACGGCGAGTGCGCCCAACTCGGAGTCCGACCAGTTCGCCACCGAGGCGCGGGTGAGGACGACAGGCTGCCAGACCTTCTCATAGGCGGCTGCGGGAGAGAGCTGCGGCGGCCGGGATGAGTCCTGGGGGAAGGCTGGAGCGGGGTTCAGGAACGACTGACTCAGGAGGGCGCACAGCAAGGCGGTGGGCGCGATGGAGAGCGCGCGGCGTCGCCGTAGCATCAGGATTCGGGAAAACGCGGACACAGTACCTACTCCAGTCTTCGCTTCAGTTTGAGGGAGAGCCCCCAGAAGCTTAGCGCATTGGAGTTTGAACTGTCAGCGGCGGCGCTCGCCGATTGCCTTGGAGATCCCCAGCAGCAGGCTGAGCGTGCCGGTGGGCAGGCAGCTCATGGCGATCATCAACGCGATCCAGCCGGCGTTGCTGTGCGGTCCCTGGCGGCGGGTAATGCCGCCGAAGCTGGTGAAGATGAGCAGCGCCGCGATGGCGCCGGTGAGGAAGAGGGCGGAACCGGCCGCCAGAAGCTTACGCGTGTCGGCGTGGAGCGGCATGGTCATGTGCCGGGTCGCCATCAGCGGCAGGCCGCCTGCATCGCGTACACCACCACTCCCGTCACCGAGACATACAGCCAGATCGGGAAGGTGTAGCGTGCCAGCCTGCGATGGGCAGGGAAGCGCCCCGTGAGTGACAGGAAGAAGGTGATCAGGATCATGGGCAGGGCCATGATCGAGAGCAGGACGTGCGACAGCAGAAGCTTCCAGTAGAACGGCCACCAGGGATTGAGACGGTTGAAATGCGTCTCTCCGTGCAGTGTGAAGTTGGTGAGGTAGGAAACCAGAAAGATGGACGAGAAGAAGAACGCGGTGAACATCGCGTTGCGATGCGGGACCAGCTTGCGCTTCATGATGAAGCTGTAGCCTGCCAGCAGGGCGACGGTCGAGAGCGCGTTGAGGATCGCGTTCAACAGCGGCAGCGAACGGAGCTGCGTTCCGGAGACGTCCGACGGAGCATGGAAATAAACCAGATAGCAGATCAGCGCGCTGGCCAGGGCGCTGACTACGATGATCGTCGCGATGATCGCGGGCGGCGTGCGCAGTGTGTTCGGCTTCGAGGTCGGCAGTGTGGCTGACATTAGAAGAGAAGTCGTCCTTTGGCGTCGAGCATCATGGCGGCGAGCAGCAGCGGCAGATGGATGATGGAGGCGCGCATCAGATCGCGGGCATAGCCGTGCGAGGCCTCCGATTCCGGGTCGCGCAGGATTCGCGCAAAGCGAAGGGTGTACCACAGGTACCCGAGTGACAAAATCGTAGCCACGCCGCCATAGACATAACCAGCCGTGCCCAGAGCGACCGGCCACAAACTGACGGGTACCATGAGGACGGCGTAGACGATCGCCTGGAAGACGGTCCGGCGCGCCGCCTTCTGCATGGGTTCCTGGGTCGCGGTCAGGCGAATCTCGGCGCGTGCATAGTCGTCGCGGTACATCCAGCCGATGGCCATAAAGTGGGGAAATTGCCAGATAAACAGGATGGCGAACAGAGCGACGCCGGGCCACTCGATGATGCCCCGGGCGGCGGTCCAGCCGATCAGTGGAGGCAGAGCGCCGGGGAAAGCTCCGATAAAGGTATTGATGGAGCTGATGCGCTTCAGCGGCGTATAGATGGCGACGTAGGCGATCGCCGTGAGCAGGGTCAGCGTCCCGGTCAGCGGGTTGGTGACATAGGCAAGGATGAGCGCGCCCAGAAAGGTCGCTGCGAAGCCCAGCAGCAGACCGTGGCCGAGACCGATGCGTCCGGTCGCCATCGGACGGTTGGCGGTGCGGCGCATGAACGTGTCACTGCGCCGTTCGAGCGCCTGGTTCAATGCACTCGAGCCGCAGGTGACCACGGCGATGCCAAACAGCGCCTCCACCATGCCTAGCTGCAAGGGGCTGACGCCCGACCGCAGACAGCCCAGATAGAACCCAGCCGCGGCGGTGATGATCACCATCGTCGAGATGCGGATCTTGAACAGGGTGGCGTAGTCGGCGAGCAGAGAGGGAACGGCCTTCGCCGGAGCGAGCAGTTCGGCTGGAGTCTCGGAGGTCGCGGAGGTAGCCACGGATTCTAGGATAACGCGTTTGGGGGACGGAAGTTGTCCGGTGATCGCCTGATTTCGGAGTAGGCTGGCCCAATGCCGACAGTCGCCCGTATCGGTCCGTACCGGTTCTCCTTCTATAGCCATGAGAACGCGGAGCCGGCGCACATCCACGTCGAGTATGACGAAAAGGTGGCAAAATCCTGGTTAGACCCGGTGCGGCTGGTATCGAGCCACGGGTTTCGATCTCACGAGTTGACGCAGGTTCGGTGCTCGTGGAGAGGCATCGCGGACGGTTTCTAGAGGCATGGCATGAGCACTTCGCCGGTTGAGCTTGATCCTAGTGCTGTCGGCATGGCCGTCGATGCAGGAATGCTTCCGATCACGCTGGCGGATGGACGCGAGCTGGCAGCGCCGCTAGAGTGGTTTCCACGGCTGCGGGATGCGACGCCTGAGCAGCGGAACAACTGGCGGCTCATCGGGCGCGGACAGGGAATTTACTGGCCCGATGTCGATGAAGACATCTCGGTGGCTGGGTTGTTGCGGCTCTCTGAGTAGAGCCTTCGAACACTAAACCGGCCGGTGGTGACGCGGTCGGTTTTATCACTCAGGGTTTAGGGCGAAGCGCCGCCAGCAGTGTCTCGGAGGTGGGCAGCGTGTTGAGGATGTCAGCGGGGCTGAGCCAGGCGCGCCGGAGCTGGGTAATGCCGAAGCGCATCTGGTCGAGCTCCTCGGTGGAGTGCGCGTCGGTGTCGACCACGATCTTGCAGCCGTGCTGCTTCGCCAGCCTTAGGTGCAGTTCGTTGAGGTCGGCGCGCGCGGGGCTAGCGTTGTGTTCCACGGCGACCCCCAACCCGGCGGCTCGCCTCAAAATCACATCCATATTCAGCGCATAGGCATCGCGCTGGAGCACCTTGCGCCCGGTGGGATGGCCGAGTATACGGGTGTGAGGATTCTCCAGGGCGCGCAGAACCCGCTCCGTCATCTGCTCAATGGGTTGATCGAAGCGGCTGTGCACGCTGGCGACGACGACGTCCATCTGCGCCAGGGTCGAGTCGTCCAGATCGAGCGCCCCATCAGCGAGAATGTCGACCTCGATGCCGGGGAGGACGCGAATCCTTCCCTCCATCTCCGCGTCCACTTCGCGAATGCGCTGAATGTGCGCGAGCGCGCGAGCGTCGTCCAGGCCGTTAGTCATCGCCAGGTTCTTGGAGTGATCGGTGATCGCGATGTAGCTCAGTCCGCGCGCCAACGCCGCCTCGGCCATCTGCCGGATGGTGTCGCGACCGTCGGTCGCGTCGGTGTGCATGTGCAGGTCGCCGCGGATATCTGCCAGCGTGATCAGCTGAGGAAGCGTCTGTTCGGCAGCTGCCTCCAGTTCGCCGCAGTTTTCGCGAAGTTCAGGCGCGATGTAGTCGAGATCGAGGGCGCGATAGATATCCGCCTCGCTGGCGGCGGCGACGATCACATTGTCTTCAAGCCGGAGCAGGGCGTACTCGCTCAGCGTCAGGCCGCGCTTGATGGCCCGCTGTCGTAACGCCACGTTATGCATCTTCGAGCCAGTAAAGTACTGCAGCGCAGCTCCGTAGCTCGCGCGCGGTAGCAGCCGCACATCCACCTGCAGGTTGTTGCGCAGGGTGAAGCTGACCTTGTTCTGCCCCTTAGCCAGCAGCCTGTCGATCAGCGGCAGCGTCGCGACGTGTTCGACCGCCGCCGCTACCACATCCGGTTCGCAGGCCGGCCCAGTGACCAGCAGATCCAGATCGCCGACCGTCTCGCGGCCACGCCGCAGCGACCCGGCAGGGGTGATCTCGTCGATCCCGGGAAGGGCGCGAATCAGATCGGAGATGCGGGTGGCATACTCGTGCGCCTGGTCGATGCGGAAGCGGCTGGAGTTGCGCCGGTGGTCCTCGATGCCCTTTAGCAGCTTGGTAGTGAACTTCTCGCCCATTCGGGGGAGCTGGTTGAGATGACCCTCGCGGGCGGCGATCTCCAGTGCATCGATGTCGGCGATCTGCAGCGCTGACCAGATCAGCGCCACCGTCTTCGGACCCATGCCAGGAAGCCGCAGCAGCTCAAGCATGGTCGGCTTGTATTTCTGCAGCAGTTCCTCGCGCAGCTGCATGGTGCCGGTCGCTACCAGATCGCGAATATTCGCCGCCATGCCCTTGCCGATGCCAGGAATCGCCAGCAGCTCTTTAGGGTCGGACTCTGGAGTAGCAATCGCGGCCAATTGTGCGGTCTGCTGTTCTACAGCTTCGGCGGCACGGCGATACGACCGGATACGAAATGGATCCGCCGCGTCGATCTCGAGCAGCGCAGCCGTCTCTTCCAACAACCGCGCGATGGTGATGTTGTCCAATGGGCCTCCCGGCCGTTTCCTCTCCCGGTCCCGAAGCTCAGTTCAGGGCGAGATGATGAATGAGACCAGGGCTGAACACCTCGGTCTCATTCATCCTAATTGGTGCCGGAGAGCGCGCGGGAGATAAAGAAACTCGGGACGCGGCAGCAAATAATCCCTGGCCGAGCCAGGGAAAAGTTCTCCGAGGCACATGTGGCCGGAGACGGTGCAAAGTTCACCGCCAAGAGCCAATTGTGCTGTGGGGAAGAAGGGTCGCGCTCTATCTCAATCAAGCTTCTTTCAAACGTGCCACCTGGTCAGCTTGGGGGCCTTTGGATCCCTGAATGATATCGAACTCTACCTCGTCGCCTTCCTTCAGGCTCTTATAGCCTTCGAGCTGGATCGAGCTGTAGTGAACGAAGACGTCCGCTCCACCGTCCCGCCCGAGGAAGCCGTATCCCTTTGCATTGTTGAACCACTTCACGGTGCCTCTATACTGTGCCACGTTGCGCTCCTTGTGGACATCTATTTCTGCTCTTCCTGCGTCCGCGTTGCGGCGCTTGTTGTCGCATTGCACTCTCTGACGCGAGGGAAACGCCGATGGTTTTCCGGTTGCTTTGTGGGCGCATTACCTGCGCCCACAAATGAGTCACCTTCGCAATGCTGTGTCGGGAGAGCAACATAAGCGTCGGTCGCTTGAACTACAAGTACCCGAGAGCAATGATGCGCCGCACCCCCACCGAGGTGCAGTCCCTCGCGTCGTCGATAGGCAACGTCGCACGGCCGTACAAGTCGCGCACAGCCTTAGAAGGCGGGGAGATTCGGGATGTTCTCTGGGGCTTGAGTTAGAGCCGTCCGGCCTTCCGTGCCGCGGTGAAGAGTGAGAGGCCGATCAGCGTCTTGCCATCGTGAATCTTGTTCGCCGCGACCAGGGCCATGGCCTCCGACAGCGGCATGCGCACAATCTCGATCTGCTCATCGGCCTCCGGTCGGGCCACGCCGTCGCGGATCTCCCGTGCCAGATAGATCTGCATCCATTCACCGAGAAAGCCTGGGCTGGCGAAGTACTTGGTCAGCAGCGTCCAGCGCTTGGCCCGAAAACCGGTTTCTTCGATCATCTCGCGCTTGGCAGCGGCCAACGGAGCTTCATTGGGCTCGATCCGGCCGGCTGGCAGCTCCAGCAGAAACTGCCCGGCGGCATGCCGGTACTGCCGCTCCAGGATCACGTCCGGATCGCGCGGATTCTTCGACTCGTCGATGGCCAGGATCACGACCGAACCGTTGTGGCGGATCACATCTCGCTCGTTGACGGAGCCGCCCGGCTCCTCTACCTTGTCGGTGTAGACCGAGAAGACCTTGCCCTTGTAGGCGAGCTTCGACGAGATCAGCCGCGCCTTCCCAGATGAAGCCTTTCCCGAAGTCGCCTTCCGAGCGCCGCGAAGGCTTTTTGCACAATCCGCCACGGCCTTGGCGTGCATCGATTTTGTCCCCAAAGTAGCGGCTGCGGAGGAGGTTGTGGGCTTGGTCGACCGGGAGGGGGTGGTTGGAGCTGGCATACGGCTACGGTATCATCCTGCATCGGGACAATCCTGGCCGGCATCCAAAGACAGCGCAGGTCCAGGTGCCTGTAAGAATCCATTTTCCAGCGAGATCCGCCCAATTCGCAGCGAAATTGCAACAAAACAGCTCGACGACCGAAGCCTCGCAACGGAAGTTCGCACGCTAGAACCGACATAGGAGATGATTGGCCGCCATGAGTGCTGAGTGTTACCCGATTACCGTTCTGCCGCACACCACACAGCTCTATCGTGATTATCTCGCGATGGGCGAGCACGATGCGGTGCGTTCCTGGTACGGGGCAACACCGCTGGGCGGGGAGTGGATGCGGACTGGGGTGGCGGCAGACGGTGTCTCGGAACCGGAGACCGCGCACAGGAACCATCTGGCTGACGCACTCGAGGCCGAGTGCGTGGAGTACAGCGCGGGCGCCAAAGCTCTCGAGAATGTGGCCAAGCTGCGTCGTGGAGCGCGGGCCGTCGTGACCGGACAGCAGGTCGGTCTGCTGGGCGGACCGCTCTTGACGCTGCTCAAGGCCGCGACCGCGGTCGCTCGCGCCGCCGAGGCCACCCGCGTCTCCGGCATCGACCACGTGCCCGTCTTCTGGCTGGCCACAGAGGATCATGATCTGGCCGAGGTCGATCAGGTCTCGCTCCCGGGAAAAACCGGGCTGGAGACGCTTTCCGCAGGCTTGAAGACCGCCGTGCCGGTACCGGTCGGCCGGGTCGCGCTGGGAGCTGAGATGGAGGCCGTGCTGGAGCGCGCCAGCGAGTTGCTCGCCTATGCCCCCGTCTGCGACGACCTCCGCGAGGTTTACTCCCCAGCAACCGATGCCAGCCCCACCCTCGGGGGAGCCTTTGCCCGCTTCATGGCGCGCGTCTTCGCCGATCAGGGTCTGATCGTGATGGACGCTTCTGGGCGCGAGTTCCATGCCCTCGGCGCCTCCACCCTGCGCACCGCCATCGACCGGGCGGAGGAGCTGGAGGCCGCTCTGCTGGAACGCACCGGCGAGCTCGAGGCCCATAAGTATCACGCGCAGGTGCTGGTGAAGCCGGGTGCCTCGCTGCTCTTCCTGCTGGACGAGGCGAGCGGCGAGCGGCTCGCGCTGCGACGGCTGCCGGAGGGCGTCTGGAAGGCCGGCAGCAAGCTTTACACCACCGCCGACCTGCTCGGTATCCTCGACGCGCAGCCCGAGCGCATCAGCCCCAACGCACTGCTGCGCCCCGTCTTTCAGGACTCTATTCTGCCCACTGCGGCCTACATTGGCGGACCGGCCGAGATCGCCTACTTCGCCCAGAGCGCCGTGCTCTACCAGCGGATCCTTGATCGCATCACCCCGATTCTGCCGCGCCTGACGGCCACGCTGATCGAGCCGGCGCTGTCCCACGTGATGGAACGCCATGAGTTGAACCTGTCTCAGGTGATGACCACCCCCGAGGCGCTGGCGCGGCGGCTGGGAGCACGCGCCATGCCGATCGAGGGCAAGCGCAAGCTCGCCGCCGTGGGCAACGCCATGGACGCGGAGTTGACCGCGCTGACCGAGTATATGGCGGCAATGGATCCGAGCCTGGGCCGCTCGGCCGAAGTCTCAGCCTCCAAGATGCGCTACCAGATGAACCGCCTGCGGCGCATGGCCGCCACCTTTGAACTGCAGAAGCAGGCGAGTCTGCGCAAACACGCCGACGCCTTGACCCTGAGCCTATTTCCCGACGGCCACCCCCAGGAGCGCGTCGTCGCCGGCGTCTGGTACCTCGCCCGCTACGGCGAGGGGCTGATCGAACGCCTGGTGGCCGAGGCCGCCGGTATGTGCGCCGGCCACGTGGCCGTCCGGCTCTAAGCCGCTGCCGCTCGGGACCTGCGTGGTGACGCGGCAGCACGCCTCCCTTTAGAATGAGCAGTTGAGGTAAGCGTCCATGGGACTCAGCGACCAACCCTTTGAAGTAAGCTGTCCGGACTGCGGGGCGATCCTGAAGATCGACCCGGTTACGCGCGCCATCATCGCGCACACTTCTGCTCCGCGCAAAAAGATGTTCGAGGACTTCGGCGAGGCCGCGCGCGCCCTGCGCGAGAGCGATCAGCGCCGCGAGAGCCTCTTCCGTCAGTCCGTCGACGCGGAGAAGAACAAGGACGACGTACTCGCCAAGAAGTTCGCCGAGGCGGTCAAGAAGGCCAAGGAGAGCCCGCTCACCGAGCGTCCGCTGCGCGACTTCGACCTGGAATAATCCTGGGGCGGTGCAAGCCATTGATCGCGGCAGCATTGTTGTCTTGCCGACGCGTTGATCCTCTCTCCTCGGGGCATCGGCAGGAGGTCGGTTGTTACCCGGGTGCGTCTTTCCCAGGCTCCTGAGCAACAGAGAAAAAAGTTGGGCATCTCTAAGCCCGCATGTGTCTGTGGACTCACACGCGAGGTTTGCTCTTGCTGGCGGCAGTGGCGCTAGCGAATCCTTTATTTGCGGCTCAGCCGTTGTCCGAGGACAAATTTACAACGCTGCGGGCGGCGCGCCTCGGACCGGAAGGCGCCACCCTCTATCTGGATGAGCAATCGCCCTGCACCCAGAACGATCGCTGCACGCCCTCCGAGAACACACCGTTGAAGCCTGGGAGCATCGTGTTCGTATATCCCAGCCGCAACGGCCTCGGCCCTTTGGGAGTTCACCTGTACAAACGCTACGTGCATGCCCAGGACCTGATCATGCTCCCTTTCGATCCTCATCCTTTGCTCAAGGACTGGAGAGGGAAGTGGAAGACCTCGAACGGCAGTATCCAGATCGCACCCTCCTCCGATGGCGGTATTCGCGTCGACGGCGTATCCATCTTCGAGGGCAGGGGCAGCCTCCGGCTTGGTCAGTTGCACGCAACCGCGCCCGCCCCGCGGACCAACGTCGTCGTACTGCACCACGCCAATCTCCCAAACTGCGAGGTGCATCTCGCTCTGTTGAGCCCGGTGCTGGTTGCCAACGATAACGGAGGCTGCGGCAGCGTCAATGCCCGCTTCTGGAGCGACTCTCGCGAGGCCCCACGCCGTAGCGTGCAACAGGGCCATTCTGCCCCAGCCACGAAGCACGGTAAACTGAGGTAATGCCACCGATCCTCAATGCGCAGGGGCTAACCAAGGCCTTCGGCGCGACTCCCCTCTTCCGCGACATCTCGTTTACCGTCTCCGATGGAGACCACATCGGCCTGATCGGGCCCAACGGCGCCGGCAAGAGCACCCTGCTCAAGGTGCTCGCGGGCGAGGAGGACGCCGACTCCGGCGACGTCGCCATCCGCAAGCGTGCCCGCGTCGGCTACGTCCGCCAGGAGTCCGTCTTCGCTCCCGGCCTCACCGTCCGCGACGTGCTCGAGACTGCGCTCAAACAGGCCAACGTCCCCGAGGCCGAGCGCGAGGGCCGCCTGCGCGAGACCTCCGGCCGCACCGGCTTTCCCAGCCTCGAGGCCGAGGCCGCCAAGCTCAGCGGCGGCTGGCGCAAGCGCCTTGCCATCGCCGAGGCCGTCGTCACCTCTCCCGACGTCCTTCTGCTCGACGAGCCCACCAACCACCTTGACCTCGCCGGCATCGCCTGGCTCGAGCAGCTCATCAGCGAGACTGAGTCCGCCGTCGTCATGATCAGCCACGACCGCTACTTCCTCGAGAACACCGCCAGCGAGATGGTCGAGCTCAACCGCGTCTACGCCGACGGCCTGCTGCGCGTGCGCGGCTCCTACAGCAAGTTCCTTGAGGGCAAGGAGCAGTACATGGAGGCCCAGTCCAAGCTCCAGGACGCGCTCAAGAACCGCGTCAAGATCGAGACCGAGTGGCTGCGTCGCGGTCCCAAGGCCCGCACCACCAAGTCCAAGGCCCGCATCGACAACGCGCAGGAGCTCATCGGCCAGCTGAAGGAGGTCAACTCCCGCACCCAGACCTCCAGCGCCGGCATCGACTTCTCCGCCACCGAGCGCCAGACCAAGCGCCTGGTCGAGATGGAGGACCTCAGCGTCATTCTCGGTGAGGGCCAGCAGGCCCGCCGCATCGTCGAGAACCTCAACTTCCTCATCACCTCCGGCACGCGCGTCGGTCTGGTCGGACCCAACGGTAGCGGCAAGACCACGCTGCTGCGCCTGCTCACCGGCGAGCTGACGCCCTCCGCCGGTGCCATCAAGCTGGCCTCCTCGCTCAAGATCGTCTACTTCTCCCAGACCCGCGAGCTCGACGAGGGCGTAACCCTGCGCCGCGCCCTCGCGCCCGACTCCGACTCGGTCGTCTACCAGGGCCGCGTCGTCCACGTGGCCAGCTACGCCACCAAGTTCCTCTTCACCAGCGAGCAGCTCAACCAGCCGGTCTCGCGCCTCAGCGGAGGCGAGCGCGCCCGCGTGCTCATCGCCAAGCTGATGCTCGAGCCGGCCGACCTCCTTCTGCTCGACGAGCCCACCAACGACCTGGACATCGCGACCCTGGAGATACTGGAAGAGAGCCTGCTCGAGTACACCGGCGCCCTGGTGCTGGTCACTCACGACCGCTACATGCTCGACCGCGTCTCGACCATCGTCCTCGGACTCGACGGCAACGGCGGCGCCGAGCGCTTCTCCGATTACGCCCAGTGGGAGCAGTGGCGCGGCGTCAAGGGCGAAGACATCATCGCGCCCTCGATCGCCCCCGGAGCCGCCGGCAAGGCCGTTCCCGACTCCGCACCCGCAACAGCGCCCACCAGCGGCGGCAAGAAGAAGCTCTCCTACATGGAGGCGCGTGAGTACGCCAGCATCGAGGCCGCGGTCGAGGCCGCCGAGACTCGCCTGCAGGCGGCACGCGAGGCCATGGACGATCCCACCGTCGTGACCGACGCCGACCGGCTCACCGCCGCGTTGGCCGAGATGGAGGCCGCCCAGGAGCTGGCCGACAACCTCTACGCCCGCTGGGCGGAGCTGGCCGAAAAGGCCGGCTAACGCAAGCGGGAGGCTAGGTTCATCTCCAGCAAGGCGCGGTTCGCGATATGCTGCTGCAACCATGAGAAATCTCCTCGCCTCCCTCGCGCTTGCGCTCGCCCCGCTGTTCCTCGCCGCTCAAGCCGCACAACATGCCGACCCGAAGCAGGCGACGGTCCTGCACGCGGCGCGGCTGCTTGATGTGGCCACCGGCAAGATCGTCGCTCCGGGCGAGCTGCTGGTGCGCGGCGAGCGCATCGTCGAGGTAGGCTCGACCGTCACCCATCCGGACGGCGTCGCCGTCATCGATCTCGGCGACAAGACCCTGATGCCCGGCCTAATCGACGCCCACGTCCACCTCTTCCTGCACCCCGGCGCGGAGGACCTCCAGACCGTGCAGGAGAGCGTTCCCCAGCGCACCCTGATCGCCGCCGGCGCAGCGAAGGCCGACCTCACCGCGGGCTTTACCGCCGAGCGCGACATGGGCACCGAGGGCGCAGGCTGCGCCGATGTGGCGGTGCGCAACGCCATCAACGACGGCCTGATCCCCGGGCCGCGCCTGCGCGTCAGCTGCAACGCCATCGACCTGACCGGCGGCCACGAGGACGCGATCGGTTACAACCCGGCACAGCATGTGCTCTCGAACGCCGACTACGCCGACTCCTCCGACGAGGTCGTGAAGGTCATGCGCGAACAGCGCAAGGGCGGAGCCGACTTCACCAAGATCTACGAGACCGGCCGGGACAGCTTCCACGACGGCGTCTTCCAGACCCCCTATCAGTACAGCGAAGCCGAACTGGCCGCGGCCGTCAAAGAAGCCGAGCGTCTCGGCGGCAACGTGGGCTCAGGCCGCGGCGTAGCCGTACACGCCACCGGAGAGCCGGGCACGGCCTTCGCGGTCGCCGCCGGTGTGGCCTCGGTCGATCACGCCTACCAGCTCAGCGACGCCACCATGGCGGCGATGAAGGCCAGACAGATCTACGCCGTGCCCACCTTCGCCATCGCCGAGTACTTCGCCGACCACGCCGCCAACCCGGAACACGCCGCGCACGAGCGCGCCCAGCAGGCCTTCCACGCCGCCGAGTTCAAGAAGCAGCTGGCCGCCGGGGTGCCCATGGCGGTCGGCAGCGACGTCGGCCCCTTTCCCCACGGCACCCAGGCGCGCGAACTCGAGCTGATGGTCCGGTACGGCATGAAGCCGCTCGCCGTGCTGCAGGCCGACCTGCTCAACGGCGCCCGGCTGCTCGGCTGGGAGGGCCAGATCGGCGAGTTGAAGCCGGGCTACTTCGCCGACGTGATCGCAGTCCCCGGCAACCCGGTCGAGGACATCTCCGTGGTCACCAAGGTCGCCTTTGTGATGAAGAATGGTGTCGTCTTCGTGCGCTAGCGACGCGCCTGTCGGATACCGTCGCAATTTTCTCTGACAGGTGTTAACGGAGAGCGTTCCAAGAGGTTGCGTCGATGCTTGAGGAGCCGACGATGGGGAAGCGCATATGTGTATTTTGTCCCAACAGCGCAGATAACCAAGGGCCGCTCGTCTGTCGCTATTCTGTCGCCGAGTATCAGGACTTGATTTGGACTTAAGCCATTTGTTTGGAAGACTCTGGGTACTTTTGACCGGAGGGGGGAGCCCGCGAAACAGCCCCCCGCTTGAAAGGCTGTTTCGCAGGATTTGATCTTGGTTCGTCTACTTCTCGTCCGCCGAGGGCCCGTAGATGGAGGGCACGGCGATGTCATTCATCCGCAGGTACACGCTCAGCTGCGCGCGGTGGTGGACCAGGTGGTTGAGGAACATCGAGCGCAGCGCGTGGTAGCGGGAGCCGTTGAAGATCACGCGCTCGCCCGCGGAGAGCTTCCAGTTCTCGTGCATCGCGCGGTCAGCGGTGCCAGCCAGCTGGGCGCGCGCGTTAGCGGCCAGTAGATCGAAGTTGGCCAGACGATCCTGGCCGGTCGCCGGAGCCGCAGGGCGGGGGACGCTGGGATTCATCACGTCGATGCTGTCCGTGGTCAGCATCATGGACAGAAAACCGGGCAGCTCGGCCGTGTGATTCGCCAGTTTGGTCAGCGTCATCGACTTGTCGTGCGGCTTGTAGTCGGGCCGATCCTCGGGCAGGCGCTCGAGAACGTTGCGGGTCTTCTTGATCTCATCATCGAATTCTGGGAGGAGCAAATCGTAGAGCGGCATCGGGGATCCCTTGAGTAAAGTACGAATGCAGTTGTTGAAACGATTGGATGCAGAAGCGGGGAAGCGGCAGCGGTTGCCAATCTTCCCCGCCTGAAAATAAAAGGATGGAGTCGTGCGTGCGAAGAGTTAGAGGCCGACGACGTTGTAGCCGCAGTCGACGAAGGTGATCTCCCCGGTGATCCCGCTGGCGAGATCCGAGCTGAGGAAGAGGGCGGTCTTGCCGACCTCGAGCGCGTCCACGTTGCGGTGCAGCGGAGCGCGCTCCTCGACCGCGTTGAGGATCATGGTGAAGTCGCTGATGCCGCGCGCGGCCAGCGTTTTGATGGGCCCGGCGGAGATGGCGTTCACGCGAATCTTCTTCGCTCCCAGATCGGCGGCGAGGTAGCGCACTGCGGCCTCGAGCGCGGCCTTGGCCACGCCCATGATGTTGTAGTTCGGAAACACCTTCTCCGAGCCGTAGTAGGTCAGCGTGAGGATGGAGCTGCCCTCGGCCATCAGGGGCTCGGCGGCCCGCGCCAGCGCGATCAGCGAATAGGCGCTGACATCGTGCGCGACGCGAAAGTCCTCGCGCGCGGTCTGCAGAACGGTGTTCTTGATGTTCGGCGCGAAGCCAATCGAGTGCACCAGGACGTCGAGCTTGCCGTAGGTGGCCTTCAGCTGCTCGAAGACCTGCTCGATGTCGGAGTCTGAGGCGACGTCGCAGCGGAAGGTCTTGGCGTCGGGAAGCTCGGCGGCCAGTTCGTCAGCGTCGCGCTGCAGGCGCTCGTTCTGGTAGCAGATGGCGAGCGAGGCTCCAGCCTCGGAGAGCTTCTGCGCGATGGCCCAGGCGATGCTCCGTTTATTGGCGAGGCCGAAGACCACGGCCACTTTGCCCTTCATATCGATCATTGTGCGGTGTTTCCTCCATTGCCGTGACGCGGCCAGGCGCGTCAATACCAATCGTAAGGATAGCAGTTACGTGTGCGCGAGAGCTTCGAGGCGGCTCGAGAAGCCCTCTGCGCGAGCTCAGGCCTTGCTCGGCAGCGTCAGCCAGTCGTACTGCTCCTCGGTCAGCGGAACCACCGAAAGCCGGAACTGGCGGAACATGATGGAGTCCTGGAACACGCCGGCGGCGCGGATTTGATCGAGCGGCTTTTCCGTCTTGAATCGCTTGACCGGCTTGATGCGCACGTTCGGGTTCTTCGGGTCGCTGGCATCGACGCTCACCACGGTCGCAGTGCCAATGGCAGCCTTGCCAATGTTGGAGTGATAGATCACCAGCTTCTCGCCCTTCTTCATGTTGCGCAGATAGAGCAGGGCCTGGTTATTGGCGATGCCGTCCCAGGTGGTCTCGCCGTCGCGCTCGAGGTCGTCGTAGGAATATTTGTTCGGTTCAGTCTTCAGCAGGTAAGGCATGGTCTCTCGTCTCCGTAAAGGTTAGGTATGTGTCAGGCTTGGGAGCGCTGCGGTCGAGCCTTCAATCAGCCGCCGAGGTCGATCAGATTCACTCTGTCGAGCGGCCGGCCGAGGAAGTGCGATCCCAAACGTTGAAACTTCTCGACCGAATCGGTCGCGTAAAACGTGCAGGTTGAGTTCGTCCCGTTGGCCGGGGTTGCAGCTTGAAGGGCGGGGAAGTGCTTCGCCATCAGCCGCGCGGTAGCGTGAGCGGTGGCATGGGCCGAATCGATGATCGTGAGCGTGTGCCCGAGCCGCTCCAGCGTGCGCCGGATGGCCGGTTCGAGCAGCGGGTAGTGCGTGCAGCCGAGCAGCAGCGTGTCGGTGCTGGGAGCCGCCGTCAGCGCCTGCTCGAGATAGATCCGCAGCACTTCGTCGGTGACCGGGTGCTCGATCCATCCCTCTTCGACCAGCGGCACCAGCAGCGGGCAGGCCATCTCGTAGGCGTTTAGGCCCAGCGCCTCGAGCGCCCGCGTGTACGCCCGCGACTGCACCGTTGCGTTGGTCGCCAGCACCAGAACGCTCGCGTCCACGCGGCTCGCCCGGGCGGCCTCCGCTCCCGGTTCGACCACCCCGATCACTGGGATGGGCAGCTCCCGCTTCAGGTCGTCGAGCGCCAGCGCGGTGGCCGTGTTGCAGGCGATGACGAGCAGGTCCGCTCCCTGGTCCTGAAGGAAGCGCCCGCTCGACAGCGCATAGCGGCTGATGGTCTCGCGCGACTTCGACCCATAGGGCAGCCGCGCCGTGTCGCCAAGGTAGATCGAACGCGATCCCGGAAGAAGGGGAAGAAGCTCGCGCAGCACCGTCAAGCCGCCGAAGCCCGAATCGAAGACGCCCAGGGTGAGTCCAGGACGAGCACCGCCGGGTTCCCCATTGGTGCCATGCGCTTCGGAGACCGGCGCGGTAATGGATGCCGTCCGGATGGGGGCGGCGGTGATCGGCTCGGCGCTCAGCCTGGGCGCGGTGATCGGCGCTGCGGGATGGTCTTTCTTCGTTCTTAATTCAGTCATTGCGGATCTCCGAAGCTGGACGCCCCCGTCTGGGGGCCTCGGGTGGTATCGTTCACCGGGTAGACGCGGAGGAGGCCCGCGTGGCCCGCCAGCGTGTCATGCGGCTGCCCGTCGACTAGGAAGCGAACCTCGGTAATCTCCGGGAAGTTCGCGTGCAGGGTGCCGAGCATCGAGAGGATAGTCAGCGTCTCCACCTCGACACCCGAGGGATGTTTGTCGACGAAGCTGCCGCGCAGGTTGATGACTGCCAGCTCTCCACTCTCCTTTGGCCGAGCGGCGGGTGATTCGGGAGATGTGAGAGGGAGCTTCAGCAGAAAGACATCGTCCACGGCGGCACCGCTGCTCAGCGGATGCGTCGACTGGGGCAGCGCATACTCGGCCAGCAGCCGCTCCAGCAGCGCGCGGGCGCGGACCGACGGCTCTTGCGGCAGCGCCAGCTGGCGCTGCTGGGCGGCGATTGCGCCGTCGCTGTCGTTCGCCAGGTCGAGGGCGATGGACTCGGTGGAGCTGTCGACCGGAGCCGCGATCGGAGTCGCGTCGTTCGCCGCAGCCAGCCGGTCCTGGGCGCGCTTGTGCTCGTAAAACAGAATGACCGCCATCAGGATGATGCCGCCCATGAGAGTTCCGAACAGAATCTTCTGGTAGCGGGGAATCATGGCGTCGCTCCTGCCGGCTGACCATCCTGAACTGCTGTGGAAGCTCCGCGCGCGGGCGCCATCACAGGTGGACGCGCCTGAGTGCGCCAGAGAATCAGCGCTCCCGCGATCGCCTCTCCCACCCGCTGCTGGTAGCCCGGATCGGTCACCGGCGTGGCATCTGAGCCGCCGCCGCTGACGCCGGAGGTCAGAGGCGCAAGCTCTACCGCCAGCGCCGGACACTGCAGGTTGTCGAGCGGACGCAGCGCCGCCCGGTCCACCACCAGCGGGAGCTGAGAGCGGTTCAGGGCGGTGGCGATCTGGTCGGCCAACCGTTCGCTTTGCGTCAGAAAGGCCGCCTGCGCCTCATCCCAGCGCACCGGCGCGCCCGGGTTGGGAGTGACGTTGTTGAGCGTCGAGGTGGCCAGATGTACGCCGCTGCCGCTGGCGCTCGCATGCAGCACCAGGCAGGCGACCGCATGGGCGCGGTTCGCGAGCTCCGCCCGCTGGTCGGTCGACAGCGCCGCGTCGCCGTCGCGCGTCAGCACTACCGTAAACCCTCGCGCCGCCAGCAGCGACCGCAGTCGTAGCGCCATCGCCAAAGTGATGTCCTTCTCCAGTACATGATCGGCGATCTGCGCTCCCATGTTCGCGCCGCCGTGGGCTGGATCGAGCACGATCAGATCGCGGTTGAAGCCGGTCTGCGCCGGCGCGCCTGGGATCGCAAGCACCACGAGCGTCAGCAGCGCCGCCCAGGCGAGCAGCGGGCGGCGTCCTGATAGTCCCGGAACCGGGATGCGGTTTGAACTGCGGTGTGGGGTCAAGAGCGTCTCGGTAGCATCGCGGCGAGTGTAGTCTGGCCGCTCAAAATCAGTTTAGCCGGGGATCAGCCGAACCGCTGCGACGGATGCATGCCGAGCAGGCCGTCCCAGGGAGTGCGCTGCGCGAAGCGGGTACGCACCCCATGGGAGCAGGGGCAATGGTTGTGGCCGGGCGAATCAAGTGCCTGATTCGCCTAATCGAGCGCGTAGATCGCCAACCCGCTCAGCAGCTTCGGGTAGAAGTCGGTCGATTTCTGTGGCATCACGTCCCCCGACAGCGAGATATCGCGCAGCTGGTCGAGCGTCACCGGCCGGATCAGCAACGCCAGATCCGCCTCGCCGCGCTTCACCTCGGCGACCGCGTCCTCGGCCTCGCGCACGTAGCGCAGATGCTGCCCCTGACGGATCTCCTCCGCTGTCAGCCCCAGGACCTTTTCGATCAGGATGCTGTGCAGCTGCACCACGTCGAGCTCCGCCTGGCGCGGTGACAGGAGGGTCAATTCGGCGGCGATCGCCTCCGGCTTCGCCGTCAGCAGGTGAATTCCATCCTCGGTGACGGCGATAAACGCCACCTGTTCGGACGCAACCAGCTCCTCCAGATTCGGCTCCACCAGCGGCTGAATCGTGAAGTACCTCTCCGCGCGGTCCAGGAACGCCTTGGTCTTGAAGTCCTTCAGGCCGAACAGAACGCGGTGGGTCGGCAGGATGGTGATGCCGGGCGAGTCCATGTTGACGAAGGTCATCATCATCGCCGCCTCCGGGAAGGGCGGCGCGGGCAGATGGCTGGGGCTCAGCTTCTCATCCTCGTCGGCCGGCTGGTTCAGCGGCAGCCGCAGCTGCGCCGAGCGCTCCTTCGCGTAGGCCACGCTGGTCTCGTAGCGATGGTGTCCGTCGGCGATGATCAGCTTCTTGTCCGCCATCGCGGTCAGGATCAGGTTGATCAGCGCCGGATCGGTTAGCTTCCAGACGCGGTGTACCACACCGTACTCGTCCGTGATCGCCAGGTCGGCAGGCGCGCTCTCCCCGCCCGAACCGAAGATCAGCCGCTCGGCGGTGAACGCCGGGTCCGAGTAAAGCATGTAGATCTGCTCGCAGTAGGTCCGCGTCGCCTTGAACAGACTCATGCGGTCAGACTTCGCCTTGGCGTGGGTCAGTTCGTGCCGGTACACCACCTTGTCGGCGTAGTCATACAGGTGGCCGAGCGCGATGAAGCCGCGCCGCTCGCGCACCTCCGGTTTTCCCGTCGCTCCGCCGGTATGCGGCACGGTGTAGGTCTGGGAGTAGCCATAGAGCGCCGGCTCGGTCTCTTCGGCCAGAACATTCTTTTTGCGCCACTCCTTCAGGTACTCCGACGCCCGGGTGTAGACGTTCGCCTGCTCGTTATCGCCGGGCTCCGCCTTGCCCAGGATCACGCGGATCAGGTTATACGGGCTGGCCTCGTAGTAGCGCTGTTGCATCGCCGGGGAGATCTTATCGTAGGGCTGCGTGACCACGTCTTGCAGGTCGACCAGCGCGGGGTTGTAGCGTAGGGCGCGAAAAGGATAGATGCGAGCCATGTTCGTCTTTGCTCCAAACAAATGATTCTTCGATTGTACGGGGTCCAGGTCCGTTGGCGGAGAGATCGGGGCGACTGGCGGCCGGATCAGGGCGGTCGACGATAGATCCGCCAACTAGGGGGACAAGCGCGGCCATCGGCGGAGCTCAGAGCTGGCCGGGATCACAGCTCAGTCCGACGGTTCTGCTCCGTCAATCCGACCCTATCGAGTGTCATAACGAAACACGCCGCACAGGGTGTATTGTGTTGCATTGTTCCATCCGGAGGCATTGCCGACATAGGAGGAGACGGACCCAGAATGCAAGGCTTTCACGTCGTTTCCAGTGATCTCAATTCAATGAACGTTTCCAGATTTTGCGGCTTGACCTGTGCTCGGGCATACAACCGAAGCCGCAACCAGAGCGTCCTCTTGCCTGACGGGCAAACGAGCCTACGGCCGCGAGACGCAGGTTCTTGGAATGGGCTGGAGCGACTGGGTTAGAAAGTGGGTTCTGTATGCGGTGTCAGGATAATGTGAGTGATCGACAGGTGGAGGGCCGGCGTTTGAGGCTATCGCCGGCCATTGCGCTCCCAGGGATTCCGGCCGTACTGATGTTCGTTCTTTTCGCGCTACTCGGCCTCGGCCATTGCCGCGCCCAGGAGAATCCGCTCAGCGATCCCAACACCCCCATCGGCACGGCCGCCAAGGCACCCACTCCCCCCGCCGCTCCGGCCGAGGGTACCTCTCCGCCGGCGGGTGCCGGGCGCCGGACCGCCCCCATACGCATGGACGTCAATCTGGTGCTCGTCCCCATGACCGTCACCGACCCCATGAACCGGCTGGTGACCGGCCTGGAAAAAGAGAACTTCGCCATCTTCGACAACAACACCGGGCAGACCATCAAGACCTTTTCGACCGAGGACCAGCCGGTCACCATCGGCATCGTTTTCGACCTCAGCGGCAGCATGACCTCGAAGTTCGGCCGCGCCCGCAAGGCGTTGAGCGAGTTCATGCGCACCTCCAATCCCCAGGATGAGTTCTTCGTCATCGGATTCAACGACCGTCCGGCCGTTGTCGTCGACTACACCTCGGACGTGGACGATGTCGAGGCGCGAATGGTCATGTTGAAGCCCGAAAACCGCACCGCCCTGATCGATGCCGTCTACCTGGGGGTCAACAAGCTCAAGATGGCCAAGTACGAGCGCAAGGCGCTGCTCATCATCTCCGACGGAGGCGACAACCGCAGCCGCTACTCGGAGAACGAACTCCGTCGCGTGGTGCGCGAGAGCGACGTCCAGATCTACGCCATCGGCATCTTCGACGCCTACGCGCCCACCATCGAGGAGCAGACCGGGCCCATCCTGCTCAGCGAGATCTGCGAGATGTCCGGCGGCCGCCTCTTCCGCGTCTCCGAGGTGGGCGACATGGGAGATATCGCCAGCCGTATCAGCGCCGAGCTGCGCAACGAATATGTGATTGGTTACCGTCCTTCGGAGGTGAAGCACGACGGAAACTGGCGTAAATTGAAGGTACGGCTGCTCCCGCCGCCTGGTTTGCCGAACTTGGACGTTCATTATCGACAGGGGTACTATGCACCTTCGCAGTAAGGATTCAGGATCGCCAGTAGCACGGAAGATCAACCGTGCCGCCGCCACATTGCTGGATCGAAACGCTCTCCTCAAGGCCATCGCCCGCATCACCCTCCCCACACTTCTCACCGGGATGGCGGCGCTGGGCCACGCACTTCTAACTCCCCAGACGCTTTCTGCCCAATCTCCCGCGGCCCAGGCTCCGAGCCAGTCGCCCGGTAGTCACGCCACCCCCTCAGTGCCTGCCGCGCCCCCGTTATCCGTGGACCGCGATCCGGTCGTCTCGCCCGATCCCCAGGCCGCGCCCACGGCGCCATCCCCCCAGCAAGCGCCCCCGCCTTCGGAGGGGACCGCCACCAAGGGACCCGGCGGCAAGTTCACCCTGCGCGAGGACGCCTATGAGGTCCGCCTCAACGCCACCGTCCTCGAGGGCGGCCGCTCGGTGCTCGACCTGCCCGAGGATGCCTTCCACATCTACGAAGATGGTGTTCCCCAGACGATCAATTTCTTCCGCCACGAGGATCTGCCTGTTTCGCTGGGCATCCTCATCGACAGCTCGGGATCGATGTACGACAAGCGCAACGCGGTCAACCAGGCCTCGCTCGATCTGATCAAGCTCTCCAACCCGCAGGATGAGGCCTTCCTCGTGGACTTCTCCTGGGAGGCCTTCATCGACCAGGACTTCACCTCGGACGTGAACAAGCTGCAGCAGGGGCTCAACTATATTAAGTCGAGCGGAGGGACGGCCATCTACGACGCCCTGGACGCCTCGGCCGACTACTTGGCCAAGAACGCCAAGCACCCCAAACAGGTGCTGCTGCTCATCACCGACGGTGAGGACAACGCCTCGAGCGCCACCCTGGAAACCGCGATCCGCCGCATCCAGGACCTCGACGGACCCACCATCTACTGCGTCGGCCTGCTCTTCGGCAGCGACACCGACAAGAGCGAGGCGCGGCATGCGCGGCGCGTGCTCGAAGCGCTCGCCGAACAGACCGGCGGCGTGGCCTACTTCCCCAAGAACATCAAAGAGGTGGACGCGATCGCCGCCGAGGTCGCCCAGGACATCCGTACCCAGTACACCATCGCCTACCGCTCCACCAATCCTCCCGGAGGCGGCAACGCCGGCTACCGTCAGGTGCACGTGGAGGCCAAGGCCAAGGGCTACGGCAAACTCCAGGTGCGCACCCGCAGCGGATACTTCCCCAAGGTCGCCCACCAGGAGAACTCCAGCTCAGCGCTGGCCGACCCCTCCAAGCACGCACAATAAACGGGTGCCCCAGGTCTCGCTTCTGAGACCTGGGAACTCCCTCAGCACCAGCCTGCCTATCCCGCCGCCAGCTCCTTCGCCCGCTGGGTCGCGCGCTTGACCGCCTTGATCAGCGTCACCCGCAACCCACCCTCTTCCAGCTCCAGAATCCCGTCCACCGTGCATCCCGCCGGCGTCGTCACCGCGTCCTTCAGAAGCGCCGGATGATATCCGGTCTCGAGCACCATCCGCGCCGCGCCATAGGTCGTCTGCGCAGCCAGCAGCGTAGCCACATCGCGCGGCAGCCCGACGTTTACCCCCGCCTCGGCCAGAGCCTCGATCACAATATAGAGAAACGCCGGCCCTGAGCCCGACAGCCCGGTTACCGCGTCCATGTGCTTCTCGTCGACCACGACGGTTCGTCCGACGGTGTGAAAGATCTTCTGCGCCACCGCCATCTGCGCCTCGGAGACATACCGTCCCGCACACAGCGCCGTCACCCCGGCCGCCAGCATCGCTGGCGTGTTGGGCATGGCCCGTATCACCGCCGTCTCCGCGCCAGCGATGTCCTCAATGCTGCGCGTCTTCACCGACGCCGCGAACGACACCACCAGCGTGTCCGACGTCAGCGCCGGCTTGATCTCCTCGATCAGCGCCGGAACCTGGATCGGCTTCACGCCCACAAGGATGACGTCTGCGCCCTTGGCCGCCGCCAGGTTGTCCGTCGTCACCTCGACCCCAAACTGCGCCGACAGCGCCAGCGCCCGCTCCGGATGCTGCACCGTAGCCACGATCTGCTCGGCCGCCAGCAGGTTGTTTTTCAGAAACGCCTGCAGCAGGATGCCGCCCATCTTACCCGCGCCCAGCACCGCAACCCGCAGCCCGCTCAGCGCCGGAGCCTTCACCTCAAGCATCTCGATACTCATGCCAACAGGCTACCAGACCGGCGCCGCCGGTCTGGTTTTCCCCGATCTACTCGTTGGTCTACTTGGCGGGGCCCGCAGCCTGCTGCGCCGTGATCCACGCATCCACCCGCCGGTCCAGTACATCCAGCGGCAGAGCGCCCGAGTCGAGAATCACATCGTGAAACGCTCTGATGTCGAACTTCGCCCCGAGCGCGGTCTGCGCCCGCTTGCGCAGCTCCAGCAGCTTCAGCTGTCCCATCTTGTATCCGAGAGCCTGCCCCGGCCACGCAATGTAGCGGTCGACCTCACTCTGAATGTTGGTCTCATCGATCGCCGAGTGCTCGTGGAAGTAGTCCACCATCTGCTGCCGCGTCCAGTGCTGCGAGTGCACGCCCGTATCCACCACCAGCCGGATCGACCGCCACATATCCGCCTCGAGCCGCCCATAGTCGCTGTACGGATCCTGATAGAAGCCGATCTCCTTGCCCAGCCGCTCGCTGTACAGCGCCCAGCCCTCGGTGTACGCCGTGTAGTAGGACTGCTTGCGGAACTCCGGCAGCCCGGTCAGCTCCTGCGCAATCGAGATCTGCAGATGGTGTCCCGGAATCCCCTCGTGGTACGCCACCGCCTCTACATCGGCCAGCGATCGCTCCGGCAGGTTGTAGAGATTGATGTACACCCGCCCCGGGCGGCTGCCGTCCGGCGTGCCCTGGTTGTAGTATGCCGCTGCCTGGTCCTTCGCCATGTAGTCAGGCACCGCCGTCACCTCGAGCGGAGCCTTCGGCAGCCGGTCAAACAGATTTGGCAGCTTCGCCTTCATCTGCCCGATGTACCCGCGATAGGCGTCTAGCAGCTGCTCCCGCGACTGCGGATGCTCCTTCGGATTCGCCTTCAGCGCCGCCGCGAAGGTCTTCAGATCCGCATAGCCGAGCTTATGCACGATGGCCAGCATCTGCTGCTCGTCGCTCTTCACCTCGTCCAGCCCGATCTGGTGAATCTCCGCCGCCGTCTTGTTCAGCGTCGTGCTCTGCCGGATGCGGAACGCATAGTAGGCACCGCCATCGGGCAGCGCCCACACGCCCGGCTCCGTTCGTCCCTTGGGGATGTACTGCGCCACCAGGAACTTCGCAAAGCGCTGGTAGGAGGGCAGCACCTGGCCCCCGATCACCTCCAGCAGGTCGGCCGAGATGCGCGACCGATCTGCCGCGCTCACCGTGGCAGGAAACTTCTTCAGCGGAGCCGCGAAGGCGCTCTCCTCAGGCTTCTGCGTGGCCAGAGCCTGGGTCTGCGCCAGCACCTTCTCCAGGATGTACTTCGGCGGCATCCGCCCCTCGTCCATCCCCAGTTGCATGTTGGTCATCACCTGCGAGAAGGCCGTCGGCACCTTCTTCATCCGCTCGATGTAATCGTCATAGTCCTTCACCGAGTCGAAGGTCAGGTTCTCGATCAGCTGCGGCAGCGCCACCTGGAAGCCGTTGAACTGGTCCACCGGCATCTCCCACTCCTTGAAGCGCGCGCCCTCCTGCTCCTCGATCAGCGACCGCAGCATCAGCTCCGCCGACAACTGCTCCTGGTCCGGCAGCCCCGTCGTATCGATCGTCGACAGCCGTTCGATAAACCCTCGCCCGCGCGCCAGTTCGGCATTGACTGCCTGCACCGAGTAGTCCGTCAACTGGTCGTTGTAGCGCTTGTCCCCCAGCATCGAGGCGTACTCCGGCGAGTGCTTCAGCCGGTCCTCCCATATCTCCGAAAACAGCCGGGCCAGCTCCTTGCTGCGCTGCGCCGGCGGTTCAGGTGCCGCCGCCTGAGCCGCCTCGGCTGCTGCCATCTGGGCCGCAACCGACTGCCCCAGTGCCGGTACGCCGGCAAAAACATCACAAGTCGAAAAGAGAAAAGCCGCGCATACGCCAGAGCCTGCAACCAATCGGCAGAGAGTCGTCTTCATTTGTCCTCGAAACAGTGGAGCCACAGTCCCCAGTCTAGCGTGGAATCCGCGCCCGGGGACCATCGGCAGCCCTGCTCCGCCCCAAGAGCCCGCAGCCCCTTCCCGCCGGCCCTGACTGCGCTACGCTCGACAGTTGCCTTGGACGAGCATCGCGCTCTGTCTATCGGCGGCACCATCTCCGATATGAGGACCCGCGAACGAATGCATCGCGGAGCAGCCGTCTCCACACCCCCATATCCCGCCAGAACCACAAAAAAACGAAAAAACACAACGGCCGAAGCGTCCCGATTTGGACCTCCGGCCGTTGATAGAGAAAATCGCGCTGGCAGGATCCCGTTGTTGCAGACTCCGCCAGCCTGTCTTGCTGGTCAATCTTGGTTGTTACGCCGTCGTCGACGCGCAGTAGGAGTCAAACGCGCGCGCCAGCTCTTGCGCAATCGCCGGTGCGGTAGAGGTCTCGATCGCCGAACGCTGCATCAGGTACACCAGCTGCCCGTCACGCAGAATCGCAATCGCCGGCGAGGTCGGCGGATGTCCGCCAAAGTAGCTGCGCGCCTTCTCGGTCGCCTCCCGGTCCTGACCCGCGAACACCGTCACCGCATGGTCCGGCTTGGTCGCGTGCTGCATCGCCAGACGAACCCCCGGCCGCATCTTGCCCGCCGCGCAGCCGCAGATCGAGTTCACCACCACCATGGTCGTTCCCGGTTCGGCCAGCGCCGCATCCACATCGGCCGCGGTGCGTGCCTCCTTCAGACCCGCACGGGTCAACTCTTCGCGCATCGGAATCAACATCATCTCTGGGTACATAAAATCTCCTGGTGTTTCCTAACTCTGCTTCTTTATTGTACGGCCAACCCGCCCCCGCGCCAATTACAGCAAGAACAGCAGCGTCATCGCGGGAAGGGGCCAAGGACCGTCCCATACCAGCCTCGGGCGACGCCTCAGGAATGCCTCGGCAGAAAGCTGAAACCCCCGCCCCATACCGAATCGGAGTGTGACTTTCTGCACCCGCTGGCGCATCCTGTCTCCACACGCTTCAGATTGCCAGCGCCGGAGGAAGATTCATGAATCGAGCCGAGCTGCACTCCTTCCTCGCACGATATCGCTATGGAGTCGTCTCCAGCATCTCGCGTCAGGGTACACCGCAGTCCGCCCTCATCGGCATCGCGGTCACTCCTGAAATGGAGATCGTCTTCGATACCGTCAAATCTTCAAGAAAGTATCCCAACCTCGTCGAACGCCCCTCCTGCTCCCTGGTCGTCGGTTGGGACGGGGAACAGACAGCCCAGTTGGAAGGAACCGCCTTCGAGCCCGAGGGAGCAGCTCTCAAGCACTACCAAGAGATCTACTACGCGACATGGCCCGACGGACCCGCACGCCTGGCCTGGCCCGGTATCGCCTACTTCGTCGTCCGCCCGACCTGGATGAGATACAGCGACTACGACCAGACGCCCCCACAGATCGAGGAGTTTATCTTCAACGGCTCGACGGAACTCTGACCACTGCCCAACACCGCCGCCCCTCCGTGTTGTAACCTCAACCCGTGCAGATGCAAGAGAATGTCCCCCTCGCCCCGCTCACCACGCTTCGTATCGGCGGCCCCGCCCGCTTCTTCGCCCCGATCGCCAGCGAGGACGATCTCCTCGAGGCCGTCCACTTCGCCCAGTCCCGGAATCTCCCGCTCTTCGTCCTCGGCGGCGGCAGCAACCTTCTCGTCTCCGACCTCGGCTACGACGGCGTTGTCCTCCACATCGCACTGACCGGCGCGCCGGACGTAATCGAACCCCAGCTCGGCAACCCCATCGACTACACCGTCCCCGCCGGCAACGACTGGGACGCCTTCGTCCTCTCTGTCTGCCAGCAGGGAATCGCCGGCATCGAGTGCCTCGCCGGCATCCCCGGCCAGGTCGGCGGAACCCCGGTACAGAACGTCGGCGCGTACGGCCAGGAGGTCGCCGGCACCATCACCCAGGTCCGTGCCCTCGACCTCCAAGCCCTCGAGTTCGTCACCCTCTCCGCCGCCGACTGCCATTTCAGCTACCGTCACAGCCGTTTCAACTCCACCGACCGCGGCCGCTACGCCGTCACCAGCGTCACCTTCCGCCTCGACCCCGGCGCCACCCCCAACCTCGGCTACGCCGACCTCAAGCAGCACTTCGCCGCAGCCTCTACTCCACCCACTCCGCTCGACGTTTACCACGCCGTCCGCGCCATCCGCCACCGCAAAGGCATGCTCCTGGTCGAGGGAGAGCCTGACTGCCGCAGTGCCGGATCCTTCTTCAAAAACCCCGTCGTGCCCGCCGACGCCCTGCCCCGCGTCGCCGCCGCCCTCGAGCTTGACCCCGCCGCCGTCCCCCACTGGCCCGCGCCCGGAGGCCTTACCAAACTGCCCGCCGCCTGGCTGCTTGAACGCGCCGGCTTCCACAAGGGCTACGCCCTCGGCGCCGCCGGGATCTCCTCACGCCACACCCTCGCGCTCATCAACCGGGGCGACGCCACCCAGGCCGACCTCATCGCCCTCCGCGACCGCATCCAGCAGACGATCCACGACCGCTTCGCCATCCAGCTCGAACAGGAGCCCGTCATGCTGCCCTAGCCTTGGCGATGGCAGTAAACACTTGCGCATCCCCCAGGACCGTGGTCCCTGACTTGTCAAGGCCAAAACCCGTATAACTCACACAAAACAAGACAAATAGAGTTGGCATAAAGGGTCCTTCCAATCTGCCATACTAGATTTAGAGATTAAGAAAAGCCCGCTCAGCGCCGGACTTTTTCCATCTCCGCCTATAAAACGTTTAGAGAGAATGTTTTGCGAATAACTCGTTTGTATTCAATGTTTTATCGCCGAGGTGGCCTAGTAACTCGTTGGATACAATGAACTTGTGTCCGGGCAGTAGCAGGGGGTACCCCCACAGAAAAGAGGAGACGCGGTCAGGGGGTCAGCTCCGCCACCGTGGCCAGCTCCTCCTGGGCATCGGAAACCCTCTCCAGATGGGGTCTTTCGCATCATATGCCTGCGCCGTGAAGAGCGACAAGCTCGTCACCACGGAACCCACTTTGACCCCCACCGCCGCTTTTGTTATAACAGTGAAGGCGCAGTCATCTGGTTGCGTTCACAGAGACAGAGACACTCCTGAGTAGCTCAATGGCAGAGCATTCGGCTGTTAACCGAAGGGTTGTAGGTTCGAGTCCTACCTCAGGAGCCATATTTATCAAGAACTTAGAAGACCTCCTCTCCTAAACTTCACCAAACTTCACCAAATTGCTTTCGGACCCTGAAAATGGCTCCGAAAGACGCTTCACGTTCCGACCCGTCAGCCCCATGCTTTCCACTGCTGGTCGCCACCCCTCAAGCACCGTCGAAGCGTGAGAGTTGACCGCCCGCATCACGTTATCCTCTACGACCTGCACGTACACGTTGCCGGTCGTCGTGATGCTCGCGTGACGTAGCGCGCCCTGCGCATCCTTCAACGTGCCGTGACCGGAGAGATGAGTTCCCAGCGAACGTCGCATAACCTGGAAGGTAATGAGACGGGCAGGTATCTCCAGCCGGTCTGCGATCGGGCGAATCCGCCACCTGAGGAAGTTCTTTGCATGGCGCGGCACCGCTTGGCCTGTTCGCTTCCCGCGACCGAACGTGGGAAACATCAAAGCCTCCGGCGACGGGTCCGGGCAAATCCTTCGCCAGGCCTCAATTACCGGTCGCACTGGTTCCGGAACTGCAATGGGAGATCGACTTGCCTTGGTCTTGAGGCGCCCTTTATAGAACTGCCCCTCGACGGCGGTGCCGTAGGGTATCAGGGAAACTCCTGTCCACGACTTCCATTGAAATCCCATCGCCTCACTGGCACGGGGCCCGCTGAAGATCGCAACCAGCATGAGGCAGAGATCCCCGAGGTCTTCGATCGCTCCCAGCAGCCGAAGCATCAGATCGACGGGCATCACCGGCTTCTCTGAAATCTTCGTGATCGGCATGGTGACGTCTTCTCCCGGGTCTTCGGCAAGGAATTTTTGTTTCCTTGCCAAGTGAGTGAGTGCGCGGATGTTGTTGAAGCAGCTGCGCACCACGGAATCGGAGTAGTCCTTCTCTTCCACCAAGTTGTTGAGCCACACCTGAATCTCAAACGTACTGAGATTCCGAAGCGGCATCTCGCCGAAGTGTCCGATCAGGTAATGCTCCAGGTTGTAGGTATTCGTTCTCTTGTAGGTTGGGCTCCATGAGCCTCGCCGCATCGGGATGTAACGCTCTTTCACAAACCATCGAAACGTCACGGAGTCGTCCGGCGGAAGCGTTGGGGTCGGTCCGACGCCCTTCGCCTCTTTCAGAATGATCTCCTGAAGCATCTGCTCGGCCTTCCATTTGGGGGTGCCGGCCTTGGGGCAGATCTTGATGCAGCGGAATTTGCGGACCTCCTTTCCTTCTTGGTCTTTCCTGTAGACCATGTACTTGCCGTACCACATCTTCACCCTCTTCCCGCTTAGGTAGACGGTGCCTTTCTGATATTTCATAGCCACTAGAGTTCTCCGTTTCCAGTGCTGTTCATCGATCCATGGCCGTGGAGAACAATTCGTTCATACACCAAAACGAGACTGCCGGGAAGAGTGGAATGTATCGACGCTTTCCATGAACATCTCTATGTCGATCCGTCCAGTCTGCGCTGATCCCAAGCCTGCGACTCCCCAGGCTCTTTGAAGTCTGGACCATGGATCGCCCGAAGCTGGAAGTGGCGGACATCTTCCGCCGCTACGGTGAAGTCTATCGAGACAAGCACGGCGCTTCGATGTCCACAGCGCAGCGACGCGTCATGACCGCCATCGAGATATGC
>DATMOB010000020.1:0-3878 GCA_035568455.1 Granulicella sp. | reverse complement strand
ATCCCAGAAATTGTCGACTACCGCAAAATTGCAATCGGCATGCCGGTGGTGGAGAAAATGGAGCTGTTGCTTTCGCCTGAACCAGGCAAATCGTCCCAACCATGATCCCGCCACGTGGTAGTGTTTATCAAAATAGAGGTGCACATAGAACGAGATAGACATCGCGATTAGTTGAACGATGAACAAGTCTAAGGGTAGGAATAGGTAGCCGAAGCTGATAACTAAGGTGACTGGGATCAGAAAGAACGGTGTGTTATTCGCCTCTTCGTTTAGGTAATACTCAGAAATAACATGATTTCCTGAGTAATTCCTGTGGTGGATATATAGATGATTTTTGAAGAACCTTCCTCCGATGCCTCGATGGCCGAGATACCGGTGAAATACCGTTTGCCCGAGCGACATCAACAGATGAGCTGTCGTTGCCGTTAGGCAGCAAAGGAAAATCTCGATCGACACCGATGTCCACCGCATGCCAGTCATAGACGGATCCCTGGTTACATGTCCCTCGGCCGGTTCAGCTCAACAGCCGATTGATTGAAGGTATCGGCGGTATCTTGGGCTACGCACGCGCCTACCGCCCGATGGCGCCTTCCTCGCCCGTGATGGTCGGCGCGGCCGAATCGACGGGCGGCGGCTAAGCGGGCTCTGCGCGCTCGGAGTGAGTAATTGAACTCTCTGAGATAAACCTGAAACCACGATGTCGTTGCTCCTTCGACAAGTAGCCGGGGCAACTCAGGCCATCCTCTGCTGAGAGCCCACCCGCGTCCGGCATTAAGCCACCCTTTTCCCGCTGGGAGCGAAATATAACGGCGCGGCGACGCGACCTCGCAGAGGCCTGTTCTTGAGCCGCACAATGAAGGATGCATCGGCGCGGGGCTAACGAACGGCGGAGTGCTGGCTTAACTCCTCGAGAAGTGGTCGTAGCGCGTCCAGTTCCGCGCCAAAGCCAGCCCAGTTACCGGATTTCAGCTGCTCAATAGCGCCGTTGTAGTGGCGCAGAGCCTCCCGCGCTCGATCGGCCTCGGGGCCAGCGAGCGAGGTTTTGGCTGGCGGCCCCGGAGGCGGGGAGGCCGGGGTGGTTTCCTTGAAGAGCGCTGCCAGCGCCCCGGTGAGCGTCTCGTCCATGACCACATGGTCGCCATACGCTGCGATCACCCGCTTGAGCTCCGGCAGTTGTCCTGTCTCCGCACGGAGATACAGAGGCGACACATACAAGATGGAATTCTCGATCGGGATCACCAGCAGATTTCCGCGGATGACCCGCGAGCCCATCTGGTTCCACAGCGAGAGCTGCTGGGAGATCTCGGTGTTCTGGTTGATCCGCGCCTCGATCTGAAAGGGGCCGTAGACGAGCTTGTCCTTGGGAAACTCGTAGACGATCAGCTTGCCGTAATCCGGCACGTCGGAGCGGGCGGCCAACCACGCGATCATGTTCTGCCGCTGGCTCGGCACCATCGGCAGCATTTGGAGAAACTCGGCCTGCGGTTCGCCCGGCAAGCGCACGATGATGTAGTATGGGGCCATCGTCGCCTCGTCCCCGCCCGTCGGCTGGCGCGGGAACTGCCAGAGATCTTCGCGGTTATAGAAGACCTCGGCGCTTTTCATGTGATACGTCCGGTACACTTGCGCCTGGATGAAGAACAGGTCCTCCGGGTAGCGAACATGCTGTTGCAGCTCTTGGGGCATGGCCGCCAATGGCTTGAAGAGCCCCGGGAAGACGCGCTGGTAGGTCGCGGCGATCGGGTCCGAGGGATCCACCACGTAGAAGTCCACCGTCCCGTTGTAGGCGTCGATGACGACCTTGACGGCATTGCGGATATAGTTGAGCTGCGCGCCCGGCAGCGTCTGGGCGTAGGGGAAATAGCGGCTCGTCGTGTAGGCATCCTGCATCCAGAAGAGCCGCCCCTGGCTGATCACCAGGTAGGGGTCCTGGTCGAGGCGCAGGAAAGGGGCAATCGTCTGCACCGAGTCTTGGATCTTGCGACGGAACATGATCCGACTGTCGTCGGTAATATAGCTGCTGAGCAGCACATTCAGGTCCTTGAAATACCACGCGAAGAGAGCTCTTCGAGCGATCCCGCCCACGGCGACCCCACCCGTGCCCGCGTAAGTCGCGTAGACGTTGTCTGTCCCCTTCGGGTAGTCGAACTCTGGGGCGCTCCCCTTGACGATGACGTAGGTGTCGGTCTCTTCCCCGAAATAGATGCCCGGCTCGTCGATCGGCGGGCCTCCGGTCGCGACCGGCGGGATGTCCTCGAGGTAGAAGATCGGCAACCCCTCGGCGGTCTTGCGGGCAAGCGGGCTCATGACCGCTCCATTGCCGTGCGTGAACAGCACATGGCGGTTGACCCAGGTCTGGGCATTGGGGGGGAGGAGTGCCGACTTGAGCTCGCGGGCCGACAGCGTCACCCCCTGATAGGCGCCACCGAGACGGTAGCGATCGACATCCACGTCATGGAACTTGTAGTAGGTCCGGATCTCCTGCAGTTGACCGTACGTATCCATCAACGGCTGCCAGTCCCACAGCCTGATATTGTCAATGGTCGCCTGGTTGGCCTGAAGCGTCTGGAAGGTGAGGCTCTGCTCTACCGGGAAGGGTTTGACCGAGATCCGATGGAGATTATACGCCTGCTGGGTAAGGTCGATGTTCCGCTGAATGTAGGGCTTCTCCAGCTGCAGTTCGTTCGGTTTCACGAAGACGAGCTGAAACAGCGCGGGGAACAGCGAACCCAGCACCAAGGAGCTGCCAAAGACCACCACCACCCCGGCTATCGGAAGCCTGTAGGTGCGGAGCCACATATTGGCCCATGCGGCAAGGGCTGCGATCGCAGCGAGGCCGACCAGCAGCCAGAGGACGGGTAGGGCAATATGGACATCGGTGTAGCTCGCCCCGACCACCACCCCGTTGTCGCCGTACAGCAGCAGAAAGCGGTCCAGACCATAGGACCAGGCTTTTACCGCAAAGAAGAGCCCCAACAGAGCGGAGCCATGGGTGATGACTGCTGGCGAGATCGACCGGCGCTGCTCGTTGAATTCGATGTCGCCGTGCACCCAATACACCACTCCGGCGACGAGGAAGCTCAAGACGAGCGTCAGCAGCAGCCAATTTTTGAGGACGACATAGGCAGGAAGGGAGAAGAGATAGAAGCTGATGTCCTTGCCATACAGGGGATCGCTCTCTCCATAGGGCACCTGATAAAAGAAGCGCAGGAACACCTCCCAATTGCTCACCTCCGCTGCGGCAACCAGGATCGCCAGGACGCCGGCGATCCCGGGGATGAGCAGACGCCACGGAAGACGCCGGCTCATCAGCTCCAACAGCTCGGGCAACGTCGGAACCGCGCCGGCTTCCCGCTCGAAGGCGACGGGATATGCACGCCCCCGTCGCCGGGCAAACCGGAAGGCCAGGGAGCCGTTCAGCCAAAGGAAAATGGCGGACATCGCGAAAACGGCGAAGAAGAGGACCGCCTTGCCGCCAAGAATCGTCCAGAACACACCCGTATACCCGATCGCCGAGAACCAGGTCCAATCGACCAGGAAGTCAGTCGTCAGGCCCAGTACGACGAAGCCGGCGACGATGACGAGAGCAGCGACCGCGATGGCTCTTCTTGGCATATCCACTCCCTCGTGTTCGTCATGTTCATGGCCCAGTAACAGGGCCGCATTTGGGGCGGCGACGCGCAGAAAGGAGACGCGGACAGCCCGCCCCGCCGGTCGTGAACCTTGGCCTGGAACGTGAGCCTAGTGTCCTGAATCAGAAGTTCCTATCCACATTGGGCCGGGACGGCGATCGTGCGGTGACAAAACCGTTCGATGGAGGCCAGGATGTCGTCGGCGGTTTTGGTCCAGCGAAAGGGCTTGGGGTCGGCATTGCGGGC
>DATMOB010000019.1:0-24117 GCA_035568455.1 Granulicella sp. | reverse complement strand
TGTCATACCACAATAGAAATGTCCCCACTTTCTCCTCGATAGAAATGTCCCCTGGGTTGTAGTTTTCAGAATGCGGCCGCTGGGGTTCGCATCTGCTTGAAGCTTTGCTGCCAAGGATGATTCTTTGCGGGGGCGCTGTGTCTCCGGCTAGCCGGAGACACAGCGCCTGAAGAGGCGGGCTGGCGGGCCGGCCTTCGCTCGATCTGGGTGAAGTCCAGGCTGCGTCCGCGGTACTCGACGTGGATCTCTCCGGACTGGTTTTCGCGCACTAGCACCTTGCTTTTGGCCGGAGCGTGGTGCCGGCTCTGCCGCTCGAGTTGCAGCAGCCGGCCCTCGTAGCTGACCACCCAGTCCAAGCTGAGCACGCGCTCCTGCTCCAGGCAGAAGATCGTATCCAGCTCCGCCTTGCTGGGCCGTTTGCGATGGAAATCCGCCTCCGACGCGGCACGATGCGCAAAGCGCCGGTTGTGATCGACCATGTAACCGGCGGCGATGAAGCAGTTCGCCTCCTCGTAGCTCGCGATGCCGGCCAGCCGCAGCTTCTTCACCAGACGGTCCTGATGAGTGCCGTGCGCCCGCTCCACCCGGCCCTTGGCCTGCGGCGAGCCGGCCGCGATGATCCGGATCCCCAGCTTCGCGCACATACGCCCGAACTGGCTCACCGGCTCTTCGCCGCGCAGCCGCTGCTTCTCCGTCGGCTCGCTCACGTACACGCTCTTCCAGTCCGTGTAGAGCGCCTTCGGCACGCCGTAGCGCTCGATCCACGCCCGCAGCAGGTTCGCCGCAGCCCATGTTGTCTCTTCCTTCGAGAACGAGAACAAGGCCGTGCTCGTCGCGTCGTCCACCAGGTGCATCAGGCAGCCCCTCGGCCCACGATCCTCCAGCCAGTCGTGGAAGCTGCCGTCCAACTGCACCAGTTCGCCGAAGTGCGCCTTCGGCTCCCGCCGCTTCCGGTACGCCTTGCGCTTGCGCACGCAGGGCTGGCCCGCCGCGCGCAGCCACCGCCGCAGCGTCTCCGCACTCACCTGCAGCTGGTCGTCCGCCGCCAGATGCTCGCTCGCCAGCGTCGGCCCAAAGTCCTGATACCGCTCCGAAACACGCTGCAGCACAACCGCCCGGAACTCTCCCCCATAGCCATGGTTGGATGCCCGCCCGCACAGGCCATGCTGCAAGCCGGCACCGCCGCCGGCGCGATAACGCGACCACAGCCGCTTGCCCTGACGATAGCTCAGCCCCAACAACTCACACGCCTGCCTCAACGACAAACTCCCCGAAGCCACACGCCCAAAAGCCTCCCCACGAACCAACTCCCGACCGCTCAAATGCGTCCGTCCCAATCCGCGCCTCCAACACTCAAAGGCACTCTACGAGGGGACACTTCTATCGAGGAATACAGGGGACATTTCTAATGTGCTTCAACAGGATAGGACAGAGTCGAGGAAAACCACGATCTCAGAGCGCGAGCGTCCCATCCTCAACAGGCTGACCGACTAAACCCGACCGTTCGCAGGTACTCCCGCCGCTCTCCCGGGCCAGCGCCATGTAACCATCCGCGATCATAATTAAAGCCAGCCGGAACCCGACTTTTCTCTCACCCCCCTGCACGCTATACCCTGTTCTTACATGCAACACTGGAAGATCATCCTCACCTACGACGGAACGCCCTTTCACGGCTGGCAGATCCAACCCGGCCTTCCCACCGTCCAGGGCACCCTCGCCCACGCCATCGCCCACGTCACCGGCGAGACCGTCCTTCCCCAGGGCTCCGGCCGCACCGACACCGGCGTCCACGCGCTCGCGCAGGTCGCCACCTTCCCGCTCGCCGCTCCCATCCCCGGCCCCAATCTCCATCGCGCGCTCAACCGAGCCCTTCCGTCCAGCATCCGCATCCTCACCGTCTCACCCGTCCCCCCTGGCTTCCACGCCCGCCACAGCGCCCTCCGCAAGACCTACGAGTACCGCATCTTCCCCAGAACCGCCCCATCCCAGCCCGTCGATCCCGCCGCCGCCCAGAACACCGCCGACCGCATCTGCTCCCCCATGCTCGCTCCCTTTGTCTGGGACTGTCCCTGGCCGCTCGACCTCGGCCGCATGCAGCACGCCGCACCCCATATCCTCGGCGAACACGACTTCACCTCCTTCGCTGCCTCCGACCCCGATCTCACCACCCGCACCAGCACTCCCGACCCCGACCCTGACCCCGATCTCGACCAGAAGAAAGACGCCATCCGCTTCATCTCCGAATCGACCTGGCAGCAGAAGGACGAGCTCTTCCTCTACCGCGTCACCGGCTCCGGCTTCCTCCACCACATGGTGCGCAATCTCGTCGGCACCTTCGTCGACATCGGCGCCGGCCGCCTCTCCCCCGACGCCATCTCCAGCATCCTGGCCGCCCGCAACCGCTCCGCCGCCGGCCCCACCGCCCCCGCCCGCGGCCTCTTCCTCGTCTCCGTGGATTACCCTGCTGTGGGAGATTTGTCCTGATGCCCGAGACGCCCCAGATGTTCCAGACCCGCGACACCGCCCTCGCCGAGGCCCACCAGCGCATCGGCCGCCTCGCCGCCCTCACCCCCATCCATCGCGCCTTCCACTGGCTGCACCTGCATCAGCCCCAGCTCCGTCAATGGCAGCTCGAGATGCTCGCCATCCCGGCCCCGCCCTTCGGCGAGGCCGCCCGCGCCGCCTGGTTCCTCGAGCGCTTCCACGCCCTCGGCCTCACCAACGTCCACCTCGACCCCGCCGGCAACGCCCTCGCCGAACTCGGCCCCACCCAGTCATCCGCTGGCGTTGGGACGGACACCGGCACAGCGACGGGCACAGGCCCCTGCGTCCTGCTCTCCGCCCACCTCGACACCGTCTTCCCCTCCGCCACCGTCTGCTCTCCCATCGAGGACGGCCCCCGCATCATCTGCCCCGGCGCCTGCGACAACGCCGCCGGCCTCACCGGCCTGCTCGCCATCGCCGCCGCCCTCCGCTTCGCCGGCATCACCCCTCCCGTCCCCATCCTCTTCGCCGCCAACGTGGGCGAGGAAGGCGAAGGCGACCTCCGCGGCATGCGCCAGCTCTTCCACAACAGCACCTACCGCGACCGCATCGCCGCCGCCATCGCCCTCGAGGGCTCCGGCTCAAGCGCCGTCGTCACCCGCGCCCTCGGCAGCCGCCGCTTCCGCATCGTCGTCACCGGCCCTGGCGGCCACTCCTGGACCGACGCCGGAACCCCCAATCCCATCTTCGTCCTCGGCCGCGCCCTGGCCGCACTTTCCCAGCTCGAGCTCCCCTCCACCCCGCGCACCACCCTCAACGCCGGCCAGATCGCCGGCGGCACATCCATCAACTCCATCCCCGAGATCGCCACCGCACTGCTCGACCTCCGCTCCACCGACCCCGACCAGCTCAAAGCCACCGAACTCGAGATGCGCCGCATCCTCCAGGCAAACGCGCCCGCCCACACCACCGCCAAGCTCTTCGTCGAGCTCATCGGCGACCGCCCGGCCGGCGCCCTCCCCGACGATGCCCCGCTGCTCCACACCCTCCGCGCCGTCGACCGCCACCTCCACCTCCGCACCGAACCCCGCATCGGCTCCACCGACGCCAACCTCCCGCTCTCCCTCAACATCCCGGCCATAGCCATCGGAGCCGGAGGCACCGGCGGCGGCATTCACACCCTCCAAGAGTGGTACGACCCCACCGGCCGCGAGACCGCCCTCCGCCGCATCCTCCTCACCCTGCTCGACACCCTCCAACAAACCGAAGCGCCAGCCCTATTACCTCATAACTCATAAACACCAGTTTCCTGACCCAATAAGAAAAACGTCATCTCGACCGGAGCAACAAACAGCCTCATCGTTTGTCGCGGAGTGGAGAGACCCCTGTATTTGTCTTCCGCTCAACCGCCGCCGCCCTCACCACTCAAAAACAAAAGGCGCAAACCCAATCCAGGGTCCGCGCCTTTCTTACTCCAGTGAACCAGACGCCTACGGCAGCGTCCCGCCCACATACGAGTTACCGCCCGGCCGCTGTCCCGGAAAGCGCACCACGAACACCACGTCATCGCCCGGCTTCAGCGCCGACACGATATTCCGGTAGCTGCGCTCGTCCGTCACCGGCCGCCGGTTGATCGCCGTAATCACCAGCCCCTTGTTCAGGCCGATGTCCTCCGCAAACGATCCCGGACGAACGTTAGTCACGATCACGCCGCCCTGCACGCCCAGCTTGCTCGCAGCATCCGGCGGCACCGCCGACACCGTGATTCCCAGCTTGCCCTCACCGGCATCCGACTCCTGCGGAGCTCCACTGTCCGGCCCGGCGCTCGCAATCGGCGCGGTCAGCTTGCTGCGGTCGCCGATCGTCACCATCGCCTGCGCCTGCTTGCCCTCCCGCAGATACCCCAGCTTCACCACGCTCCCCACCTTGCGGCTGGAGATGTCTTCCACCAGATCGTCGCCGTTCTTGATCGACCGGCCATCGATCGACACAATCACGTCATCCGGCTTCAGACCGGCCTTGGCCGCGCCCGCATTCGGATCCACCGTGCTGATCAGCACGCCGCTCGAGAAGCCGTACATCCGGCCCACCGCCGAGGGCAGCTCCGGCTGGAAGCTGATCCCGATCGATCCCCGCACCACCTTGTGCTCCGGCCCGATCAGCATGTTGTACACATTCGCCACCGTGTTCGACGGCATCGCGAACCCCACGCCCTCCGAGCCCGCCGACTGCGTGTAGATCGCCGTATTCACCCCGATCACCTCGCCCGCCATATCCACCAGCGGACCGCCCGAGTTGCCCGGATTGATCGCCGCATCGGTCTGGATGAAGCGCTGGAACTGGCTCGCCCGCCCGCCGTCATCGATCGACCGGTTCTTCGCCGACACGATCCCCGCCGTCACCGTCTTCGACAGATTGAACGGGCTGCCGATCGCCAGCACCCAATCGCCCACCTGCGCGCCATCCGAGTTGCCCAGCTTCACCGTCGGCAGCGGCTCCTTGGCGTCGATCTTGATCACCGCAATGTCCGTGTCCTTGTCCACGCCAACCACATGCGCCGGACGCCCCTCATCCCCAGGCCCGCCATCCGGGTCCGTCGACAGCTTCACATAGATCCGATCCGCCTTGTCGACCACATGGTTGTTGGTAATGATGTAACCGCGCGAGTCCACAATAAATCCCGAACCCAGAGCGCGCCGCGATCCACCCGCGCCATCCCCATCATCATCCCCACCCTGTCCGCCGAAGAACCGGTTGAAGAAGTCCTGCATGTCGCCCTGCGGCCCCTGCTGGCTGTCATCGCTATTGTCATCGCTGTTCGGATCCTGCTGGATCGGACCATGCGGAGCGCGCTTCTTGTGCAGCCCCGTCGGCGCCTTCGGCAGCTCCTCCGTATTGATGTTCACCACCGCCGGTCCAACCTGCTTCACAATCTGCGAGAAGCCATTCGAAAGGTTCACCGGACTCGGCACCGTCAGCGGCCGCGCATCCGTCGAGTCGACCGCCTGCTGCTCCTTCCCGCTCACATTGCGGGTCAACACCGAGCCAGCCAATATCCCCGCCGAAAGCGTCCCCAACAACACGAACGTCGTCGTCAGCCGCCCCTTGCCAAAGAACGCCGCCCGATTCAGCAGCGTCTTCCCGGTGTTTGTCTTCCCTGTCGAAGTTTCCATTGCGAAGTCTAACCTCATTTCCTGCGGTTCGAGTTGCGTAGCCCCATACCATCCGAGCCCGACAAAAAGCCTGTCCCTCAGTCGCCTAGGCGAAGACCCTCCACCCAAACCTAGAGATTGAGTATAGTCGCGCCGCGCGGCAGATACAGCCCTTCCAGCTCCATTAGACGCCAACTGCGCCGGAAAAGTTCAGGAATCAATGCCATCCCCCTTTCACCCCATCACTCCCCTCTCTCCCTGTCCACCCACCGAACCACCGTCATCCTGAGAGCGGAGTCTCTTGCAGCCTCCTCGCAAGAGACGCAGCCGAAGGACCCCGAGAAGCTCTGCACCACTAATGGTCTCTCGCACCTTCAACCAAACGCCCCGGCCTTCGGCCCTGATCCCTGCCGCAAAGGTGGGAGCGCAGAGCGCCATCCCGAATACCACCGCCCCTCCGGTGGGAACGCAGGGCTTCAGCCCTGCGAACCGACGCCCCAACAACAAAGGGCTTTAGCCCTGGCCCCCTCACACCGGAATCGAAGCCGGCCTCGCCAGCCCCGGCATCAGCTCGGTCAACGCGATCCCCGCCAGAATCAACCCGGCCCCCGCCAGCGACCGCGCCCCCAGCCGCTCATGCAGGCACACCAGCGCCGTCAGCCACGCAAACACCGGCTCCAGCGCCAGAATCACCGCCGTATGAGTCGCCGGCAGGTGCTTCTGCGCCCAGCTCTGGATGGTAAACGCCGCTGCCGTCGCCAGCACGCTGGTCACCGCCAGCGCCACCACCAAACGGCCCGTCACCACCAGATGCAGCCCCTGCTCGAGCGGCAGCGTCCCCGCCATCACCACCGCGGCCACCCCAATCTGCACCGTCGCCAGCTGTCCCGCCGGCAGCCCGGGCGAGCTATGCGCCAGCGCGATCAGATGCCCCGCAAACGCCACCGCGCACAGCAGCGTCAGCAGATCCCCCACCCCAATGGTCCCAAACAGCTCCGGCCACGCCGTCCCCGCCGGCGTCGTCAGCAGCAGCAGCCCCGCAAACGCCAGCAGCGCCCCCACCACCGCCGCCCAGCCCGTCGCCCGCGTGCCCGCCGGCCGCAGCGCCGGAATCGCCGTAAACAGCGGCACCCACACCACCACCAGCCCGGTAATAAACGCCGACTTCGACGGTGTCGTCCGCACCAGCCCCGCCGTCTGAAACTGATACCCGGTCGCCAGAAGCACGCCCGCCACCCCGCCCGCCACCAGCCCCCGCCGCGAGATCCTCCCCAGCTCGCGCCGGTTCACCACCACCAATACCCCAAACGCCAGCGTCATCCGCAGCAGATTGAACAGCAGCGGCGAAACATCGCCCAGCGCGTCCTTCACCAGAACGAACGTCGCCCCCCAAACCAGCACCGTTCCCAACAACAACAGATGCGCCAAAGCCCCCGGACTCAGTCTCCCCATCCCCTCCCCAATCCCCTTCTCTCCTGGCTTTAGCGCTTCCTACCGCCGTCACTACCGCCGCGGCCTGGGACGATCCCAGCCCGATCTAAGTTACTCCCACCAAATCAAGAAAAACGTCATCTCGACCTAAGAAACACGTCATCTCGACCGAAGCGACGGACAGCCTCACCGGCCGTCGCCCCTGCATTTCGCCTTTGCCCTTGCCGTTGTCTGTTTCCGCCGCTGTTTGTTTCTGCCGTCATCCTGAGCGCAGCGTAGCGGAGTCGAAGGACCTGCTGTTTGATTGTGCCAGCAGTAATGCTGGTACCGAGAATCCGCAGCGAACTCAGACCCCTTAGGGCGTGTCGATCTTGCCGCCCACTCCCTGCTCCCTGCCCTTGTCAACCCCGAAACCCATCCAACCCACACAAACCAAAGGGAATAGACATTGGCGCAAAGCATCCCTCCAACCTGCTATTCTGTAAATAGAGATCAGAACCCCCCCGGCCAAAGCCGGGGCTTTCGTCGCCATGAGGCATAACCATCATAGAATCTATTGTTTAGCTATAACCCCTTTGCGTTTACAGTCAAGGCAACCGCGCAGGTAATAGAAAACAAATAATTTAGTCCGGGGCATTAGTAGGGGGGACCCCTCCCGCTTACGGAAACAGCCTGGTCTTCCCCCACGAGTCCCCTACCCGGCGAAACACCATCCGGTCGTGCAGCCGGTCCGGCCCATCCTGCCAGAATTCGATCGTCTCCGGCCGCACCACGTACCCGCGCCAGTAGCCAGGCCGCGGCACCTCGCCCGGATAGCGCTCCTCGAGGGTATGCGCCAGCTCCTCCAGCCTCTCCCGGCTCTCGAGCGGCCGGCTCTGCTGCGAGGCCAGCGCTCCGATCTGGCTGCGCCGCGAACGGCTGTGAAAGTAGGCGTCGGCCTCCTCGCCCGGAAGCTCCGCCACCGTGCCCTCCACCCGCACCTGTCGGCCCAGGCTCTTCCAATGAAAACAGAGCGCCGCAAAGGGATTCGCCAACAGCTCGACTCCCTTGCGGCTCTCCGCATTCGTATAGAAGACGAAGCCGGCCTCATCCACCCGCTTCAACAGCACGATCCGAACCGACGGCCGGCCCTCCGCACTCGCGGTGGCCAACGACATCGCATTCGGATCGTTTAGCTCGCTCTCGCTCGCGGCGCGGAACCAATCGCGAAACAATGCGATCGGATCCCGCGCCTCGTCGGCGTCGAACCGACTGCTCATGCCTTCGCCATCAGCAGGTCCTCGATCCGGATCGGAAGCTCGCGCACACGCACGCCGGTCGCGTGATACACCGCCGCCGTGATCGCCGGAGCCACGCCCGCCAGACCGATCTCGCCGATCCCGCGCGCTCCGTAGCTTCCCATCATGGGATCCGGAATGTTCAGGAAGTGCACATCGATATCCGGCGCATCCGCGTGCGTCGCCACCACATAGTCGGCGAAGTTGTCGTTGATCACGTGGCCGTTGCGCGGATCGTAGATCGCGTGCTCGAGCAGCGCCATACCGACGCCCATCACCACCGCGCCCGCCATCTGGTTGGTCGCCGCCTTCATGTTGATGATCCGTCCGCCGTCGACCACGCTCACCACGCGGCTTACCCGCAGCCGAGCGATTCCCGGATCCCACTCCACCTCGACGAACTGCACGCCGAACGAGTGCATCGAGTAGTCGTGCGCCTTGGTGTCCGAACCCAGGCCGCCGGTATGCGCGTCGCCGTTGGCGTAAGCCACCTGCGCATACTTCAGCATCTCCTGGAACGGAACGCCCGACTCCGGCGACTGGTCCTTCAAGTGGACGCGGGCCTTCGTCATCGTCAACGAGTCCACATCCTTGCCGAAGTACGGCGACCCCTTCGAGCGCGCCGCCATCATCAGCACCGACTTGACCGCACCCTCGGTCGCCTCCGCAACCGCCGGCAGCACCGTAGCCGTCGCCGTCGATCCGCCGGACATCGGTCCAGGAACCAGCGAGCTGTCGCCCAGAACGACCTCGATCTTTTCAAGCGGAATGCCCGTCTTCTCGCTCACCACCTGCGCGAACACGGTATAGGTTCCGGTTCCAGGATCCTGAGTCGCGCTGCTCACCCGCGCCGTTCCGTCCACGTTCAACGTCACGTTTGCGTTGCACTCACCGCGTCCCGCGCCCCACGAAGCAGCCGCAACGCCCCAGCCCAGAATCACGTCGCCGCGCCGCATCGAACCGACCTCAGGCGTGCGCTTCGACCACCCGAACTTCTCCGCGCCCACCTGGTAGCACTCCTTCAGATGTCGCGACGAGAACGGCTTGTTCTTCTCCTCGTCGATCACCGTATCATTGCGCAGCCGCAGCTCGACCGGGTCCATCTTCAGCTTGATCGCCAGCTCGTCCATCGCCGACTCGAGCGCATACAGTCCAGGAACAGCGCCCGGTCCACGCATCGGCGTCGGCGTTCCCACATGTCGCTGCACCAGCTGCGAGGTTACCGTCAGGTTCGGCACGCTGTACAGAAACGGCGTTGCCTCTCCGCAGTTCTCCTTGATGTCCTCGATGAAGGAGGTATGGTTGCGATAGTCCTGCCGCAGCGAGACGAGCTTGCCCTCGGCGGTTGCGCCCAGCCGCAGCCGCTGCTGCGTCCTCGGCCGGTGACCCACATCGGCAAACATCATCTTGCGGTTCAGCGTCAGCTTGACCGGCCGGTTCAGCTTGCGCGCCGTCGCCGCCGCGAGTGCCGAGTGCGGCCACGGGAACAGCTTGCCGCCGAAGCCAGAGCCGATGAACTTCGAGATGATCTGCACGTTGTCCTTCGGAACGCCCAGCACCTGCGACATCACGTTCAGGTGATTCACCACACCCTGGGTCGACTCGTACAGCGTGAACTTCTTCCCATCCCACACCGCGACGGAAGCATGCATCTCCATCGGATTATGCGTCTCGGCCGGCGTCACATAGGTCTCATCCACCGTCACCGCAGCACTCGCAAAGGCCGAGTCCGGATTCCCGCGCGTGCTCTCCACATGCGGATCTCCATGTACGTCGTCCAGCTTGGTCGAGACGTTCGGCGTCTGCGCGTCATACTCCACCCGCACCGCAGCTGCTCCTGCCAGCGCCTGCTCGTAGGTCTCCGCCACCGCCATCGCTACATACTGACCCCAGTAGTAGATGACCTCGTCCTCGAACGGAGCCCGATCCTCGCTCACGCGGCCACCGCGCCCCGGGGGCATGCGGAAGACCGGACCGAAGTTCCCGTGATGCAGTACTGCCAGCACGCCGGGCAAACCCTCCGCCATGCTCGTATCCATCGAGCGGATCTTTCCATTCGCGATCGTGCTGCACACCGGCACCGCGTACACCATTCCGGGAAAGTTATAGTCCGAGGCATAGCGGGCGCTGCCCGTCGTCTTCAGCGGTCCATCGACGCGCGGGACGGCAGCTCCGATGATGCTCGCGCCATCTGTGCCTGTATTCGTTGCATTCTCATTCGACATTTGCGGCATAGTCCAAATCCCCCGATGCGCTTCCAGAAGCGCCTCTGATTCTTAAGTGGTTCTGGTGGCCATCGTCAGCGTGCGTACCAGGCAGCGCTTCGACAGTTCGACTTTGAATCCGTTCTCGCTGCTCGGCTTCGCGTCGCGCAGTGCCGCCTCAGCGGCATGGCGGAACAGCGCCGGCTCAGGAGCCTTGCCTTCGAGTGCCCGCTCGGCCTCGAACGAACGCCACGGCCTCGTCCCCACTCCGCCCAGCGCCACCCGCACGTGCCGGATCGAGCCACCATGGACGTTCACGACCACCGCCGCCGATGCCAGCGCGAACTCATACGCCGCCCGGTCCCGCAGTTTCAGATACACCGACTTCGTGCCCTCGGCGACCGGCGGCAACGTCACCGAGATGATAAGATCGCCCGGCTCCAGGATGGTCTCCCGCTCCGGCGTCTGGCCTGGCAGCAGGTAAAGCTCATGGATGGGAACACTCCGCTCACCCTTCGGCCCCTGGATCTGAACCGTTGCCTCAAGCGCGGTCAACGCCACATTCATATCGGAAGGATTCGACGCGATGCACTTGTCACTGGTGCCCAGGATCGCCATCATCCGGTTGTATCCACCGATCGCCGAACAACCCGAGCCCGGCTGGCGCTTGTTGCAGGCATGCGCCGTATCGCGGAAGTACACGCAACGCGTCCGCTGCACCAGGTTCCCACCGGTCGTAGCCATGTTGCGCAACTGCGGCGACGCTCCCGACAACAGCGCCTGCGACAGCACCGCGTAGTCGCGCTGCACCGTGGCGTCATAGGCGAGATCAGAGTTCCGCACCAGAGCACCCACCCGCAGACCGCCATTCGGCAGCGTCTCAATCTTATCCAGCGGCAAGCCATTGATGTCCACGACGTCCTGCGGCCGCTCGACGTTCAACTTCATCAGGTCGACCAGATTGGTTCCGCCGGCGACAAACCGCACCGTCGCCCCCAGTTGCGCGGTCGAGCTCTTCGCCCCTGCCTGCACCGCCTGCGCGACACCGTCCGCGCGGCTATAACGAAATGCATCCATATAAATCCACTCCCAACTTACCTGCTGGTTCGATCGACTAAGCCTGCTGCCGGCGCACTGCCTGCACAGCGGCAACAATATTCGGATAAGCACCGCAGCGGCAGATATTGCCGTACATGCCGTGCTTCACATCGTCATCGCTCGGCCCGCATGGCTCCTTCAACAGCGCCACCGCCGACATGATCTGCCCCGAGGTGCAATAACCGCACTGGTATCCGTCATGTTCAACAAACGCGGCCTGCATCGGATGCAGATTGCCCGGCTGCCCCAAGCCCTCGACGGTCGTGATCTCGTCGTTGCCATGCATCATCGCGAACGACAGGCACGAATTCACGCGCCGCCCGTTCACATGCACCGTGCAGGCTCCGCACTGACCGTGATCGCACCCCTTCTTCGTGCCCGGAAGGTCCAGGTTCTCGCGCAGGCAGTCCAGCAGGGTCACACGCGGCTCAATCTCCAGCCGGTGCTCCTTACCGTTCACCCGCAGCGTGATAGGAATGGCGCCCGGAACCTTCGCAGCCTGTTCTGCAGCAGGCTCCGCCGCCGCCGTAGCCGCAAGCAGCGGAGGCGCAGTCGCTACGACGCCCGCCGCTCCACCCGCGGCAACCAGGTTGGTGAGGAACGATCGCCGGCTCACTCGTCCAAAGAGCGTCTCCTGCTCTTTGTTGATGCCCTTGCTCGAAGCAGCCACCTTGCTGCTTCGATCGTTCAGCCTGTCGTGGCCCTGTTCTTCCGGAGTTTTGAAATCGTTTGGCATAAAGTCCTTCGAAGACATATATCTGCATCTGATTCTGCACGATGTCAGACGATCCATCAAATCTGTACCAGCAGTCTATTTTTTTCCAATTCTCTTCGCCACAAGAATCCATCACTATCAAGAATGGCGCAGCGATGAGCAAGCTCGCCACCATGAAACCCGGACAACTTTAGTCTTAGTTGGGAGCGCCCTGCAGAGTAAGAGACTCGCTTGCTCCAACCCAGCACAGCCGTGCCCTATCCTCTGCGCAGCAGTTCCTCCCTCCACATCGCTTAGGACCGGCCGCGCTCGCCCAGCTCACGGCCGCAATAGAGCGCTCCGATCAGCTCTCCAGCGGAGGAGAGCACTGGCTCATAAGCAGCCACAAACGGCTTACCCAGCACATACGCCACCCCATGATGACTCGTCCGCCGCAACAGCTGTTCCATTGCCAGCCCCTTGGGATTCAGCACCGTCCCCGTCGCTCGTTGCCCATCCGCACGCTTCACGTTCGTAGCCGCCCGAACCAGCCGTTCCCCATCGCGCACAAAGACGGTCGCAACACAACCCGTCCTCGCATTCACCTGGTCCACCCATCGGTTCGCATCCGTGGCCTTGACCGCTCCGAAATACAACCCGGGAATCTCCACCTTCGGTAACGTTCCGTCCGAAAATGAGAAGTGGCCGCGCACTGTCGCCGGACCGCCTTGCGCGCAGAGTCCCTTCAGCATCTCTAACGCAACCCGCACCGCGCCCTCGCGCACCTCGACAGATCCGGTAGCGAGCTTCGCCGCCTCCCGCTCCGCCGCCATCGCCCTGGCCTTTCCAGGATGCAGTTCGGCCAGGCCCTGGTAGAGCAGGGCCATGCACCCAACCATCTTCATGCTCATCTCGGCCGACGCATCCGCCTCGAGCGTACACTCCACCGCCAGCTCGTCGATCTTCTTCACGCTCGCAGTCACGCGCTCGACAGCCACCATCTGCCCGTCCGACGCGCTCGCCACCCCGGCCGACATGCTCTCCACCTCGTGTAGGGCATTGCGAATCCCCCGGAAGGAGCGCTGCACCTAACAATTCTGTTGAATGCTCGTCTCGACGGCGGCTCTGCCTCGCTCCATCGAGCTCTCGGCCGCCTTCGCGCTCGCGCTCATGCGTCCGATCTTCTCCCCGATCTCCGTCGTCGATTCACTCGTCCGATCCGCCAGTACCCGGATCTCTCGCGCAATCACGCTGAATCCGACTCCCGCCCGGCCCGCATTCGCTGCCTCGATCGCCGCGTTTAAGGCCAGAAGATTCGTCTGTCTTGCGATCTCTGCCACCGTCACCACGATACGGTCGACCTCCGTCATCCGCTCCGCGAACTCACGCATCAACATCGCACTTCTGGTCACGGTCTGCGCCATCTCCGCCATGGTGCGCATCGTCGCCTCCAGAACCTCGTTTCCAAGGTCGGCGTCGTGCGCCACCGATTCCGTGCGCGCCGCAGTCTCACGGCTGTTCGCGCCGTTCTGCTCGGCGGCTATCCGGATGCGCTCCTCCATCGACACCACATCCAGAATGCGGGCTCGCTGATCGGTCGACTTCTTGGCCCCGTCCATGGAGGTTGTGACCAGCGACCGGCTCAGCGTTGCAATCTCCTGCGCCGCGGCCAACATCTTGGTCATCGCCTCATGCTTGTTTCCTCTGCCCGGTCGTCCCTCGTGCCGCTGCCTGCGGGCACCAGAGCGCGTGACGATGTTCCACAGGTTTTGGCGGACAGAACCAAGCTCAGGACAGGCCTCGCCCCTGTTCTGGCGCACAAAAGAAGCGAATGTTTACATGCCGAACTTATCTACGAACCGCAACCTGAAGTCAAGGGCACAAGAACCACCTGCGATACTGGCGCCGAAGTCAAATCCTGTGGCGACTCCTATGCCTCCGCCAGGCTTCGCTCCGACAGCGTCTTCAGCGTGTCCTTGCTCAACGGCCGCTCATGCAGCAACAGCTCCGCCGCCCGCACCCGGGCATTGGCATGGAACCAGCGCTGGAACACATTGCCGCACAGCAGATTCGTCACTGCCAGCAGACTCATCCCCTGGTGGTGCGCCATCCAGGACCGCACCAGCTCCGGCTGCTGCCCCTTCGCAGCCCGCCCCTTCGTATAGTCTGCCGCCTCGTAGAAGCCGTACGGCCCAACCCAGCCAAGCGAGACCATCTTGCGTAGATTCGCGATCGCCTCCGACCGAATCAGCGGCAGCGCCAGAAACGTCGAGTAAGGAGAGATCACCGGCCCATCCTCTGCCCCATACTTCAGTGCCAGCTTGGGAATTCCCCAAGCCTGGTAGCCATACCGCCCCGGTTCGTCCGCAGCCGCAAACCCCGACTCCGAGATGCCCCACGGAATCCCCCGCACATGCTCGCTCTGGATCGCCGCCGCCGCCTCCAGAGAGCGTGCGATGAGCGTGTCCGGAAAGTTCCGCATCCATAGCGCCGGCATCAGGTACTCGAACATCGTCCCCGTCCATGAGAGCAGGCAGGGCCGTCCCTTCACCAGGGCATGAGAGCGGTCCAGCCGAAACCACGACTGCTGCGGAATGTCGTTCTTGGCTACCGCGAGAAACGACGCAATCCGCGCCTCGGAGGCCAGCAGGTCATAGCACGCCGAGTGCAGCTCGCCCGTCTGTCCGTCATATCCAATCGACAGCAGCTGCCGCTCCTCCACCAGCAGAAACCCATACTCCATCGCCTCCGCATGGTGTTCGGCCAATGTCGCAATCGTAGACACGTCCGCTTCCAACCTACTCAGCCGCTCTCCCGCGCCCGGCAGCAGCGCACGCAGCGCCTCGATCGCCGCAGCCAGCTCCGATCCGCGCTCGACCACCCGCGATGCCACCTCTAGGCGTTCCTCGAGCTCCCGCACATACGCAACCGACCCCGCAAGCGAAGGCACCTTATCCACGGGAGCCTCATACAAAGGAGCTCCCTCCCAGGTACGCGACCCCTCCCCTGAAAACACAGCATCGAACTGCGGCAGCAGCCACGGCACATACTGTTCCACAAACGTAGCCAGAGCAGTCTCGCGCCGAGCGGCCTCGCTCACCGGCCAAACCGTCTCCACGTCGCCAGCGGCCGCCTGGATCACCGGAACTCCCGAACCGCCCCAAGCCCGCGTCTCCATCAACTCGCGCACGCGCGTCCGTACCGACGCTCGGATCGGCCCTGCGGACCTTCCCGAAGCAACTCTCCCGTTCTTGCGCGGTTGTCTCCAGCCACTCACCTTGCGCACCAGCTCCAGACCCGCGAAGGCATTCTTCTCCAGGACCGGCCGCTGCAGCAGGTCGAGCGCGCCGGCGTGCAGCGCATAAAATCCTGCCGCCAGGTTCCCGCTATCGACCGCCGACACAATAAACGGCGGGATTGCCCGGAGCGTCTCAATGTCGTACCAGTTGTAGATATGGCCGCGCTGCTTCTCCAGCCGCTCGTACGTCGCCAACGTCCCCAGCGTCGCCTCGGTCAGCTCCGGCAGCGTTACAAATCCAAACTCATACGCCGCCTGTCGCGCATTCAACAGCATGCCCAGATTCGTGGGCGACAGCTTCCGCACCTGGTGCAGTCCGTGCTCCTCCACGTTATCGGGAATCAACCAATGGTTCTGAGCATCTCCGAACTCCGCGAAGTAGCGCCAGGTTGCCAACGCCTGGTGCCGTAGAAACATCGCATCTGCCGAGCGCAACGGCGCCTCTCGCTGCTGCGGCGGCGAGTTCAGCCACTTCGAGATCAATGGAGCGCAAGCCCACAGCACCAGCACCGGCGCCGCCGGAGTCACCGCCCGCGGATGAAGCCAAACCAGCAACGCCGCAATCACAACCGAGAAAATTGGCGACAGCCGCAGATACCAATCGAGCGGCGTCCTCCTGGTCTCACCGGCCTCCGCCTGCGCCGCCGTCTCCCACTCCAGCAGATACTTGCCCGAGATGAACCGCCGCGCCATCGAGCGCAGAATCGCATCCAGCGACAGCATCATGTGGTGCGGCAGAAAGGCGAGATTCAACAGCGCCAACCCCGCGGAGCCCCAGAACGTCCGCACCCCATCCCGCGCCGCCGGAACGCTCAGCTTCAACAACGCCCGCCCCAGGTCGAAGCCTAGTTGCACCAGCGCCGGCAGCAGCAGCAGCACCAGCGTAGCCACCGTCCAATAGAGCGGTCCGCCGGTCAAAACAAACCAGCCGGCGACCAGCAGCAGAAACGTCACCGGCTCGATCAAACTGCGCCGCAGGTTGTCGAAGATCTTCCAGCGTGAGATGGTGCTGATCGGGTTCTCGACCAGCCTTCCCTCCTCATCCGGAACCTGGCTGAACATCCATTGCGCAATCTGCCAGTCGCCTCGCACCCACCGATGCTTCCTGCGCATGTGCGCCGAGTAGTGCGAAGGATAGTCGTCGATGATCTCAATGTCCGTCACCAGCCCCGCACGCGTATACGCACCCTCGATCAGGTCATGCGACAGCAGCGAGTTGCGCGGGAAGCGCTTATCCAACACATCGTGCAGCACGCTGACCTCATAGATTCCCTTGCCCGCGAAGATGCCCTCGCCAAACAGGTCCTGATAGACGTCCGACACCGCCCGCGTATAGATATCGAAGCCCGTCTCCCCCGAATACAGCGCCGCCATCCGCGAACGCGACGCCGAGGCCACGCTCACCCCCACGCGCGGCTGCAGGATCCCGTACCCCCGGGTCACCATCCGCAGCTCCGGGTCGATGATCGCCTGGTTCAAAGGATGCGCCAGCGTCCCCACCATCCGCGCCGCCGTACCCCGCGGCAGTTGCGTGTCCGAGTCCAGCGTGATCACGTAGCGGATGTTCTTCAGCGCCTCCATCGGCCCTGTCTTAACCGGAAAGCTGTCCGCCACCCGCAACAGCAGCTTGTTCAGATCGAGCAGCTTGCCGCGCTTGCGCTCCCATCCCATCCATACGCCCTGGCGCGAGTTATAAACCCGGTGCCGATGCAGCAGAACAAACGCTCCACCCTTGCTCCCGCGATACTTCGCGTTCAGATCATCGATCGCCCGCACCGCCATCCGCACCAGAGGATTGCGATCGTCGTCGTGTGGCCGCGTCACCGAGTCCGCCAGATCCGTCAGCAATCCAAAATGAATGTTCGGGTCCTGGTTAGCGAGATACCGCGCCTCCAGCTCCTCAAACAAACCACGCACCTGCTTCTCATGCAACAACAGAGTCGGAATCGCCACCAGCGTCATCGCATCCGGCGGTACGCCCTTCGAGAAATCCAGCTTCGGCAGCGCCTCCGCATGCAGCAACGACGACACTGTGCTGTTGATCAGATCCACCCCGCCCTGTGTCGCCGGAAGCAGTGCGAGCAGCAGCGCGAAGATGACCGCCCATGGATCGTGATGCGGCACCAGAGGAGCAATCAGGGCCACGATCAGCAGCAGCGACATGGTAAAGATCCCCAGGATGTAGAACTCTTCGTTCCACTGCCGCAGCGCCTGTTGCAGCCGCTCGAACAACGGCGGGTTGTACCCGATCTCACGCTGCAGCCGCTTCAACCCCTCCGCGAACAGGAAGTAGCCGATGTGTGCGCTCCTCCATGTCCGCCGCTCATCGAAATGCGTTTCGCGACTGGCCTTGCGCGCCAGCTCCAGCGCCATCTGCGCCGTCCCCACTTCGCTCAGATCCGCATTCTTCGCCAGCTCCGCAACCCGTATGTGGTACGCCGCGCGCGACTCCGCCTCCATCCGCGCAAACATCCCCGTGGGATCCTCGCGCAGGATCGCGTCGAACACAATCAACGCCTCCAGCAGCTCACGCCACTCATACTGATTCAACCGCCGCAAGCTATGCAGCGGCGCCGAGAACGGTGATTGCTCGATCGGCGGCATCGCCGCCAGCGCAAACGCCTCATCCGCCCGATCCAGAATGTACTCGAGCTCCGCCAGCTTCAGCGCCTGCGGAATCACCCGCACCTCTTCGAGCAGTAGCGGATCCGGCCGCTGCCCCTCACCCACAAACACCGCCAGCGACTCCGCCGACCAGATCCCCTTCGCCGTGACCACATAGGCCTCGACCAGATGCATCACCCGCGGCAGATCCTCGCCTGTCTTCAGCCGGATATGGGGCACCTTGGCGAAGGTCGCCTGCGCAGCATCCGCCGAGATCAGCGCCGCCTCCAGCATCCGCGTGCTCTCGAGCAGCTCCAGCTCCGGCGTCAGATCCTTGCTCGTCACCCTTGACTTCGCCGCCGCCAGCCGCTCCTTCAGCCGCGCGCTCAACCGCTTCAACCGCTCCGGCAATCCACCCCGGCTCGCGTCTCCCCTCGCCGGCCCCAGCATCTCCCACTGAGCGATCAGCGCCTCCGCCCCGGCCCGCAGCTCCGCCTCGGTCACATCCGGCCGCTCCGGCAGTCCCTTCACGGGAATCTCCGGCGCCGGCGCCGTAGGATGCATCGCCTGCTCCGAAATCATCGCTGCTTTAGAAGATGCTGCCATCTCAACCCCTCTCCTCTCTGACCTGATTGTCTCGCTGTTCAGCGATAACTCGCCGCCTGCATCTCAAACATCGACGCATACAGCCCGCCCTGCTCCATCAGCGTCTTGTGATTCCCCTGCTCCACCAGCCGCCCGCCCGAGAGCACCACGATCCGGTCCGCCATCCGTACCGTCGAAAAGCGATGCGAGATCAACAGTGCCATCTTCCCCGTGGTCAGCTCCGCAAACCGTTCGAAAACCTCCAGCTCGCTCTTCGCATCCAGCGCCGCCGTCGGCTCATCCAGAATCAACAGCTGCGCATCGCGCAGATACGCCCGCGCCAGCGCCATCTTCTGCCACTCCCCGCCCGACAGCTCCACCCCGCCCTCGAACCTGCGCCCCAGCATCTGGTCGTATCCGCCCGAGAGCTTCGCCACTACCGTGTCCGCCAGACTCTTGCGCGCCGCCGACTCGATCTCCGCTTGGTCGTAGCTCTTGTCCACCCGCCCCACCGCGATATTCTCCCGCGCGGTCATCTCAAAGCGCATGAAGTCCTGGAAGATCACCCCAATCTGCCGATGCAGGTCCTCGATCGAATACTCCCGCAGATCCACCCCATCCAGCAGAATCTGCCCCTCGGTTGGGTCGTACAACCGCGTAATCAGTTTCACCACAGTCGTCTTGCCCTGGCCGTTCTCCCCGATCAGCGCAATCCGCTCCCCCGGCCGAAGCACCAGGTTGAAGTTCTTCAGCACCCTCCGCTGCGTCCCCGGATAGGCGAACGAAACATTACTGAACTCGAAGCCCTCCCGAATCACCTCCGGCGTCTTCCGTCCATTCGGCTTCGACTTCACCGTCGGCTCCATCTCGAAGAACGCCAGCAGGTCGGTCAGGAACAACGCCTGGTCCGCAATTCCCGAGGCCGTCGAGAACACCTGCTGCAGGTTCGAGCTCGCCTGTTGAATCGAGGTGGTCAAAAAGGTGAACTGGCCGATGTCATAGTGTCCGCCCAGCGTCCGCCAGATCACATAGACATACGCTCCGTAGTAGCCCAGCGTCCCGATGATCCCCAGCAGCCCGCCCATCACCAGCTTCGCCCGCGACAGCGCCACATCCTCGCGATAGATCTGGTCGGCCAGCCTCTGGAACCGCTCGGTGAAGTACCGGCTCAGCCCGAACAGCTTCACCTCCTTCGCCCCCTCGCGGCTGCCCGCCACCTGGCGTAGATAATCCATCTGCCGCTTGGTCGTCGTCTGGCGGAAGTTCTTCGCATAGCCGAGAAACGCGTAGTGGGTCTCCCCCAGGAACGACGGCAGCACCCCCAGCGCCAGCAGCAGAACCAGCCACGGCGAGGCCCACGCCAGCGCCGCCGAAAACACCAGCGTCGTAATCACCTGCTGGAACAGCCGTCCCAGCTGCTGAATCATCGCCAGCCGGTCGGTAGCCTGCACCCTCGCCCGCTCCAGCCGGTCATAGAAGACCGGATTCTCGTAGGTCGTCAGATCCAGCCGCGCCGCCTGATCCATCACCCGCACGCTCACATACTGCGTATACCGATTCGCCAGCAGCGAGTCCGAGTAATCGATCGCCCGCGTCATCAATCCCAGCAGCACGTTGAGCGACACCTCGGTCCCCACCAGCCACCAGAAGTTCTCCGCCAGCGGCAGGTGGCTCATCACCCGCGCAGCGATGTCCTGAATGATGTACTGCGCCACCTTCGCAATGCCGAACGGCAGCACCGCCACCACTCCCCGCAGCGCCAGCCCCGAAGTCACTACCCCCGGCCCCGAATCCCACAGGATCCTGAGCACCGGCGGCATATTCCTCAGCGCACGCACTCGTTCCCGCCACGGACTCTCCCGCACCTGTGGTCCGCCGTTTATCTGTCCGCCCAACTCATTCAATTAGCGCTCGATTAGTTAAAAAGGTCAGCCGCGGCAATCGCCGCAGCCCCCTCTGCCATGTTGATGCAAAAAAACAGTCAGGCGTTGTGCAACCGGCGCCCCCGGTCCCCTCAAAAGAACCTCCCTGGAACCTGGGCGAAGCACTGGATTGCCAAACAGCCGTTGCTCTCATTGTAGGCGATTAGCGGCCACCTCCATCCCGTGAAGCTTGCAGTCGATTAGCGACCACTTCGTCCTGTAGCCCGCACCCACGCCAAATCTGCCATGCAAAGAGCACCGTAGAATATTCAGATGGCCAGTCCCGCAGTAATTCGAGTAGGCCGCGATACGCGCGCTGTAGTCCGGTTCGCCTGGATCGTCCTTGGTTTCTTCATTCTCGTTGTGCTGTGGGGCGCAGTGGTCCGGGCCAGCGGCTCAGGCGGCGGTTGCGGAGCCAACTGGCCCCTGTGCAACGGCGACTTCGTACCCCACCACCCGCGCCTCGCCACAGTGATCGAGTTCACCCACCGCTCCACCTCCGGGATCTGCACCTTCCTGCTGGCCGGGCTCGCCATCTGGACCTTCGCCATCACGCCACGCGGCGACCGCGCGCGCAGGGCCGTGATGTGGTCGGTAGCCCTTCTGATCACCGAGGCCTTCCTCGGAGCCCTTCTGGTACTGCGCCACTGGGTAGAAAACAACGTCTCGACCGGCCGGGTCATCGCGCAATCGATCCACTTCACCAACACCATGCTGCTGATGGGCGCACTGGCCCTGACCGCCTGGTTCCTCCGCCAGCCCTCATCAACGCCCGCCGCACAACCGATCGAGCCTGAGCCGGGTTCACGCGGCGCCGCCGTGCTTGCCGTCATCGCCACCATCCTGATGGGGGCGACCGGCTCGCTGGCCGCCTTGGCCGACACGCTCTTCCCCTCCTCCAGCCTGCGCGCCGGCTTCGCCTCGGACCTCGCCGCTGGCGCTCCACTGCTCGTCCGCATGCGCTGGTTGCATCCCGCAGCTGCACTCCTCGGATGCGTCTGCGTCCTGCTGCTCGTTCGCGCTCGCAGGGCTCGCGGCCTCTCCGGCGCAGTCGACAGCCTGGTGCTGGCGTCGCTGGCGCTCCAGCTCCTGCTTGGGATCGCCGATGTCCTCCTGCTCGCACCTACCTGGATGCAGGTGCTGCATCTGCTGGGCGCGGATATCTTCTGGGTGGCTCTGGTCGTCCTGGCCGCCAGCGCCCTCTGGCCGAGCCCAACCTCCGCACGCGACGAGGCCTGAGCCTCGCCGCTCAGCGCTTGATCCCGACAGGCGAACCCGATCCCGCCAGGCGAACCGGCCGAAGTTGCTGCTTACCTCGGAAAGCTACAATCTGCCTCTCACTGCGGCGCGGGTTTGCCCGCAACCTTGTCGCCAGCCTTTTCCACTCCGTGTGCGGTCGCATGATAGGCCTTATTGGTCCCATGCGCCGTCTTGTGGTACGCCGTCGTCGTCCCATGCTCCGTCTTGTGATACGCCGTCTCACCGCCTCGCTTCACCCCGTGAGCCGTGTCCTTGGCAGCATTCTTGGTCGCGTGCCCAGCGTCCTTCATGTCCTGGCCTGCGCTCTGCGCATAGACCGGGACAACACACATGCTCGAGAGCATACACAGCCCGCAGGCAACACAAAGCCCAGAGCTCAGAAACAAGGCTCTCCCCATAAATCTCTTCATCATCCGAACTCCTCCAAAAGGAATCTGCCGGGTTTCGCCTCGGTTTCAACAAGGCGGCAGCAATCCAACATCGTAGCCTTAAACTAACTCCGACCGAACCCCCCGCAAAATTCACTCCCTGGATGCGCCCCACGAGAATTGCGTAGCCGAACGTCCAATCGGACCGGTATAGTTTTTGTCGTTGAAGTTCAAGCCACGATGTCTCCCCGAAACCCTCTACGGGAGTGGTATCGGAGTCTGCGCTTCGACCAAGGCTCTGTAAACGTTTCCACATACGATTGGACCTATGACCCCGACGCTTGCTCTCCTGTCCTTGAACGGCCAGCAACTTACCAAGCTGGCACCCGTAGATGTCCTGATCCTGGTGCTTTACTTCGCACTCGTCGTCTTCATTGGCTTCTACGCCAAGGGCAAGGCGAACACCAGCGAAGACTTCTTCCTCGCCGGCCGTGAGATGACCGCCTGGATCGCCGGCCTCAGCTTCGTCTCCGCCAATCTGGGCTCGCTCGAGTTGATGGGCTGGGCCGGCTCCTCCTACCAGTACGGCATCCTCGCCGCCCACTGGTACTGGATCGGCGCCATCCCCGCCATGCTCTTCCTCGGCATCGTCATGATGCCCTTCTACTACATCTCCAAGACCCACTCCGTACCCGGCTACCTGCACCTGCGCTTCGGCGAGGGAGCCCGCGCCCTCGCCGCCGTCTCCTTCGGCCTGATGACCATCCTCATGAGCGGCGTCAACATGTACGCCATGGCCGTGGTCATGCAGACCATTCTCGGCTGGAACATCACCTTCTCCATCTGGGTCGGCGCCGGCACCGTCGCCCTCTACGTCATGCTCGGCGGGCTGCGCTCGGCCATCATCAACGAGGTCCTGCAGTTCGTCCTCATCTGGGCCGGCGCCGCCATGATCCCCATCCTCGGCCTGATCGAGGCCGGCAGCTGGACCAAGCTCAAGGCCCAGATCGCCGCCAACGTCGCCAGCAACGACTACACCCACATGTGGACCACCCTGGGTCACTTCCGCTCCAACCCCATGGGCATCCACTGGACCGGCATCGTCTTCGGTCTCGGCTTCGTCATCAGCTTCGGTTACTGGACCACCGACTTCCTGGTCGTCCAGCGCGTGCTCAGCGCCAACAACCTGCGCTCGGCCAAGATGGCTCCCGTCATCGGCGCCGCCTTCAAGATGGCGGTGCCCTTCATCGTCATCCTTCCCGGCCTGCTCGCGCTCGCCGTCCTCAAGAACCCCGACGGCAGCGTCATGCATCTGGTCGCCAGCAACGTCGCCAAGGTCACCGGCCAGCACAGCTACGACGAAGTCCTCCCGCTCATGCTCATCCGCTACTGCGGACCAGGTCTCCTGGGGCTGGGCATCACCGCCCTGGTCGCCGGCTTCATGAGCGGCATGGCCGGCAACGTGAGCGCCTTCTCTGCGGTGTGGACCTACGACATCTATCAGCCGCTCATCAACAAGAATGCCAAGGACGAGCACTACGTTGCGGTGGGCCGCTGGGCGACGATTCTGGGTGTGGTTGTCTCCATCGGCACGGCCTACCTAGTGATGAGCATGGCTGGCATCATGGACTACGTGCAGGCCTTGTTCAGCTTCTTCATCTCACCGCTGCTCGGCGTGGTGCTGGTGGGCATGTTCTGGAAGAGGGCCACGAAAGAGGGCGGCTTCTGGGGGCTGCTGCT
>DATMOB010000018.1:0-3047 GCA_035568455.1 Granulicella sp. | reverse complement strand
TGGGGCGGTGATGTCCCAGCCGACGTCGGCGTACTCAGGCTCCTGGTCGGTGGTCAGGGCGGCCATGCCGGCGATGCGCGGGCCGAGCTCGGCGACCCAGAGCTGGGTGCGGGCGATGTCGCGGGCGAAGGCCTCGGGGTTGGGGTAGTCGTCGTCCCACTGGAGGTTGCCGGCAGAACGCATGATGGGGACGACGGCGCGGACGACCTGCATGATGGCGGGGATGTCGGCTGGGGTGGCGAGGCGGAGGTGCATGCTTCGGTTATACCGCCTAAGCGGGCTCCGGGACGAGGGGCGGCGCGGGGAGTTGGAAAGCGGTCGTTTGCTTCCACAAACGATGCCCATCTTCGCGACGATGAGGCCGTCGCGAAGATGGAGATGGGTGTCGTCACTGCGAGCTTCTTTGCTGAGGACCGATTACACAGCAAGTTACATGATGCGGAAGCGTTCGCGCATGAGTCGCTGGAAGCGGGGGCGCCAGATGAGGTCGTAGGCGAGCTCCTTGCCGGGGAACATGGCGAGGGCGGCTTTTTTGCTGTCGGCGATCATCTGGGCGGCGTCGTCGATGGTGAGGGAGTGGTCCTGGGCGATGACCTGCATGACCATGTTCATCATGAACTGGAGGCGGCGGATGAGCTTCTGCTCCTCGATCTCCACGAGCTGCTCGAGCTCTCTTTGGGTTTCGTCTTGAAGCTGCTGCTCGGGGGTTGGCTTCGTGGGGTCTTGCTGGGGCTCAGGTCCGGTCGAACCAGCTTGCATGATCTCGGCCTCCTTGGGGGATTGGGCGAATCTGCGGTCTGCCTGCGCCTATGCAGGCAGAAGGGTACTGAGGATTAGACTGCGCGGGGAGGGCTTCGGATTGCTTGCCACGGCCATGCGGGTGAGAGCTGTTGATCCTGCTGGAGATCGCTCTCGGTGATGGTGCCGTCGGGGGTGAGCAGGAAGCGGGTGAGTCCGGACTGGTCGATCCGGTAGAGGCGGGTGTGGGACTGGGCGATGCGGGCGATGACCTCGGGGCGAGGGTGCTGAAGGGGTTGCGGCGGCCGACGGAGATGACGGCGTCCTGCGGGGCGGCGGCGGCGAAGAAGGCTGCCGTGGTGGAGGTGAGGCTGCCGTGGTGGCCGACTTTGAGCAAGGTGACGAGGGTGATGGCGCCGGCGGCGAGCATGGCGCGCTCGCTGGGGGCCTCGGTGTCGCCTTCGAGCAGAACCGAGGCTTGGCCGTACCGGAGGTGGAGGACGAGGGGGTCGTTGTTGACCGGCGCGCCGTGGTTGGCATAGTTGGGGGCGGGGGCTAGAGGCTGGATCTGGACGGTGGCCGGTTGATTGTTTGAGTTGCTGGTCGGGGTGTCAGCATGACACTTCATCACGAATCGGGGGCGAGAATAGCGACCCGAGGTGTAGGCGCGAGGATGGCGACTAGCAGCGGAGAATGGAGACCTCGTGGCGGAGGATGGCTACGGTCTCCAGGTGGAAGGTCTGGGGGAACATGTCGACCAGGTGCAGCTCGGCGAGGCGGTAGCCGTTGTCGGCGTTGTTGATGAGCAGGGCCAGGTCGCGGGCAAGGGTGGTGGGGTCGCAGGAGACGTAGACGATCTCGGGGGTGCGGAGCCGGGTTAGCAGGGCGCAGACCTCGGCGCCGACGCCGGCGCGGGGCGGGTCCATGACGATCAGGTCGGGGCGGTCGCGTTGCAGGACGGCCGCCTGGAGGAAGTCGAGGGTGGTGCTGGCGACGGTGCGGTGGGCGGTGCCTTTGAGGGCGCGGGAGAGGTCGGCGGCGGCGGGCTGGGCGGCCTCGACGGCGACGACCTGCTCGAAGCCGTGGGTGAGCGCGCGGGAGAACAGGCCGACTCCGGCGTAGAGGTCCCAGGCGAGGGCGCCGGTGCGGCTGGAGGTGGCGATGCGGGCGAGCTCGGGGAGGAGGAGGCGGTTGACCTGGAAGAAGCCGCCGCGGCTGATCCAGTGGTCCTGATGGTCGTGGGCTGCGGGCGGGGCTGCCTCGGTCGCTGCCGCTGTGGTGGTGGGCTCGACGCGGTAGAGCAGGCCGGGGGATCCCCATTGCGGTCCGGGCTTGGGGCGCTCGAAGCGGCGGCTGCGTTCGGAGCTTTGCGCGGGCAGGATGGCGACGCCGGCGCCGGTCAGCTCGGGGACGAGGCGCTGGAGCGCGGCGCAGAGTTTGGTGAAGGCGGGATCGGTTGCGCTGGGCTGCTTGCGTTGGGCGCTGCGGGTGAAGAGGGTGAGCTGGAGCTTGCTCTGGTCGCCGCTGGCGAAGAGTTCGGCTTCGACGGCGGTGTGCAGCCAGCGGAGCGTGGCTTCGTCGAGCGCAGGGTTGGAGGCGAGCTCGGTGAGGGCCTGGGCGGCGCGCCAGAGCAGGGGCGTGGCGATGGGGCATTGGGTTACGGGGAGGAACTGAGGCTCCTGATTGGTCTGCTGGAGGGCACTCGTGTTCGTCCGGCGGTTGTAGCCGACGCGGAGGACACCGTCGACCATGGCGAGACGCAGGCGGATGCGGTTGCGGTAGTGCCAGGGCTCGGCGGCGTGGACGGCGATCTCGGGCAGCGCGGTCAGGCCGGCGGCGGTGAGGGTGTCGCGCAGGATGGCTTGCTTGATGGCGAGCTGCGCGGGGTAGGCGGCGTGCTGGTACTGGCAGCCGCCGCAGGCGCCGAAGTGGGAGCAGGCGGGGTCGACGCGATCGGGGGAGGGTTCGAGGATCCGGAGCTCGGGCTGTATCTGGACGAGTTCGCCGGGCAGGGTGAAGGGCAGGGGGATGGCGGCGCCTTCGGGGGCTTCTGGCGAGCGGCCGCGACCGTCGCCGCCGTAGAGCATGGTGTCGATGCGGACGGTGGTGCTGGCGGGGCTGGCGACGGGGGTGGTGCTCATGCGAGGCTCATGTAGAAGAGGCTGAGCCGGGGGAGCTTGCGGGCTTCGAGCAGCTTCTTCTGCAGAAATTGCTGCTGGACCTGCTTGATCTGAACGGCCTGCATCTTGCCGCGATAGGGGGCGAGCTCGCGGGCGGCCTGTTCGCGCAGGGCGACGAGTTCGCGCTCG
>DATMOB010000017.1:0-9822 GCA_035568455.1 Granulicella sp. | reverse complement strand
CAACAGCTCCACACCACGCGGAATGAGATCTCGTTGTTTCTTCATCGAGACCTCCTTCGGATAGACACCTGCGCCCACCAGCGTCCAGATGGGCTGGTAGTAATGCACCTCCGCGGGGTCGATGATCAAGATGCGTGCGTTGCGTTTCGCTTTGCGGAGTCGCCTCACCAGCCGCGACGCCGTTGTGATTCCAGCACTCCCACCGCCAACCAGCACGATATCGTAGCTGCTGTCCTGTTGCTTCCACCCCTTAGCCATTGGCCTCCCTCACGCAACGAGGGCTCCTGCCTGCAAGCAGAACGCTGCAGGAGGTCCCTTAGTCGCCCATATTTGGAGGTTATGGTGTGGTAGGAGTGCCGGTCTTGTACGTTGTTGCGGTTCGGTAGGCCCCCGGCGTGACCCCGGTAAGTTTTTTGAAGTGTCGGGTGAGATGGCTTTGGTCGGTAAAACCCAGATCCGCTGCGACATCCGCGATGGGTACGCCTTCCTTCAACAGCCGCCGCGCCCTGTGGACCCGAACCTGTTCGAAGTAGGCATGAGGCGACAGCCCCCATTCTCGCCGAAACACTCGAATCAGGTGGTACGAACTCAGGCCGCACAGCTCCGACAGATCCTCCAGAGCCACGTTACTCTGGGTATTTGCATCGAGGTACTCACGAACCCGGCGCACCGCTGTGCGTTCGTGGCCGCGTCTGGGTTCGACGAGTGCAATGTCTCCGTGCCGCCTCGCCAACTCTGCAAAGGTCATCAGAAACAGTTCCTGGCGCGTCAGGAGCGACTGCTCGGTCTCCAGGACAGCGTGCAAGCGGCACATTTGGAGCGCCAAATCGCGGTCTTCGATTACCGGATTCACGAAGGCAGGCAGACTAACCTGTCTTCCACTCGCCAGCGACGCCGCAGTGCGTAGGATCTCCGAGTCGAAGTAAAACATCCGGAACTCCCAGCCATCTTCGTGCGCAGCCTCGCCCGTGTGAGCTTCCCCTGGGTTGAAGACGATGATCTGGTCCGCGACTGCATAGTGCCCGCTGCCCATACAGGAAAAGCTCTCGACACCATGCCGGATGACGCCGACGGCCAACCCTTCATGTGTATGGCGGCCAAAGGAGTGCTGACGATAGCGCGCATGCAGAAGCTCGACATCCCCGAGATCGTCGGCGCGCCAGAACCTGGTCCGTTCTCCTTGGAGCAGTTGTTGTTTGCGGCAGTCCAAGTTTGGTCCCAACTTACGAGATTAGCGTCTGATGACGATGCGGCATCGACTCCTGAGAGGATCGCTTTTCCCGGTCAAAAATAGATTCCATTTAAGTCTACACCTCCCCCCGAACCGGCAATCGCAGCGTACGCGCGTCGATTTGAATCCACTGTCTTCCCCTTGAGATAAGACCATGGAAAGGCAGCAAGGAGCCAGTCATGGCAGATCACAAAGGCTAGGAGATTGGGGAGAGAGCAATATCGCTTTGCGTTGCCCGCCAGATCGAGGCGGCGTATCGGACAGCACTTGCCAAGGGCGAAGTAGGCATCATCGAACGGAAGAAGATCCCCACCTTCAAGGCCGCTCTCTCCGCGTTCCCGAATCGATCAGAGCGCGAGCATCAGCCGAATCCGGCAAAATGGGGGAAACGAGGCAGGGAACACAGAAGAGCTCGGCACCCGCTACGTTTCCGCTACAGTGCGGCTTTCTCAGTTTTTGAGGATGGATCGAACTTATCGAGGAATTTGGAGGCGCGGGTCGGGATCGAACCGACGCATAAAGGTTTTGCAGACCTCTCCCTTACCACTTGGGTACCGCGCCCCGGGTTGAGCTTCCGAGGACTCTACAGCCCCCGAGAATCCTGTAGCCCAACGTCCATGCAAAGGAAGTGTAACGCAGAAGGGGGATGTTTGGAGCGGGAGACCGGGGTCGAACCGGCGACATCTTCCTTGGCAAGGAAGCACTCTACCACTGAGCTACTCCCGCTCTCACAAGACCAAGTATATCGGCTAAGCCGATCAAGGTCAACGCGCCGTGAACCCCGGATAAATCCCCGCGTCCTCGCTCCCAAACTCCAGTAAAGACACGGTGATTCACCGGGTTCAGATAGATCGGTCCGCAGGTCGGCATCGCAGTTTTCCACGTAGGGCTAATCCACTGACGTCGGAATAGCAATCGGGATTAGCGGGCCATGCGTCTCATCCAGGCGTCGGCGAACGATGTGCGGCGTCAGCACCATGACCAGCTGGCTTTCATCCGTCGTGCTCAACAGATTCGGACTGCTCTGAAATCCCGGCAGATCACTCAAGCCCGGGACCCCCGTCACTGCGCCGGACTCGTCCCTGGTCAGATTGCTCACCAGAGTCGCCGTTCCGCCATCCTCGACGGTAATGTCCGAGGTGAACTGCGAATTGTCCAGGATCGGGATGTTATCGACGCTCGTCCCTTGCAGTGCCGTAATCGACAGTTCGAGATGCAGACTGACCCGACCGTACCTTCCCAAGGTAGGAGTCGCCTTCAGAGTCAGCCCCAGGTCTTCATACTGAACCTGTGGAACCGTCTCCGTGGTCGCCGCAGCGAGCAGGCTCGACACGCTCACTCCGTTGACCGTCGCTCCCGCCGGCCCGGTCGTTCCCGTTGATGGTGTCGATGTCGAATAGGTCGATTGCGTGATCGGATACCGCGATCCCACCTTGAACGTCGCCAGCCCGTGGTCGTCCGCCCGCAGTTGAATATCGTCCAGCGCCCGGGTGTCGCTCGACGATAGTGCCAGATTCATCTGTGCCGCCAGATCCGACGAGTAGATGCCGGTCGCCGAGATGCCATTGCCCAAAAACGCGATCGTCCCCGACAGCAAAGGGCTCGTCGCCAATCCGTAGTACACCAGCGCCGCCGCAATATCGAGATTGCTCAATCCCGCCGGTATAAGCCCCTGCGCGATCGCCTGGTTGACCACCGTCTGGTTCGCCTGCACCAGCTGCGTCGCAGCGCTCGCGACGTTGTACGCTCCCACCTGCGTAGGAATCGTTACCCCGAGATTCTTCGTCATCGACTTACTGATCGTGTACAGCTTCAGGTCAAAGACCACCTGGCTGTTTCCCTGCAGCAGATCCGCCAGCGTTAGATTCAACACCCGGATGGACTCGGCCGGCGCCCGCACCACGATGGTGTCGAAGTCGTTCGCCATGTTGAGCTGCTTCACCTCGAAGACGTTGCGGATCATGTTGCCGATCTCCGCCAGCTCCGAAGTCGACATCCCCGGCAGATAAATCGTCTCCTGCAGCAGGTGTTCCAGGCTCGCCCGCTTCTCCTGGGTGTCCCGGGCAAACAGCACGGTGCTCGAATCCATCGGCACCTCGAACAGCGTTCCCATTGCCTCCAGCACGTGCATCGCCTGCGCATAGGTGACGTCGTCCAGGTCGAACTTCACCTGCGCCCGCTTCACCGATTCGTCGAAGCTCGCCTTGATTCCATAGGCTGCCGCCACCTGCCGTAGCGCGTCCTGCAGATCCCCGTGGATATGGAAGCTCTGTACCCCCGGCTTCGGCCGCAGCTCGATCGCCCCAGCCAGCCGCGGGCCATCCATGATCCACGAACTCATCCCCTCGCCAGCCTCGCCACTTCCGCCTTTGAGCAGCGCCGCCTGCAGGCTCCCTGGAACCGGATGCTGTAGCAGAAAGGTATTGTCAGGATCGATCGTCCGTGCCTGCGCCAGCAGCGTCTCGGCCTCCGCATCCTTCCCCAGCAGGCGATCCTTGCCTGCCTTCTGCACCAACTCCGCTACCCGGCTCTGCCGCATCGCCTCCGCGGCCAGAAGATACTCGTTCCTCGCCGGAGCGAGTTGCGCGGCCCGCCGGAACTCCCGCTCCGCACCCTCCAGATCCTTGTGCTCGAGCAGCTTCGCACCGGCCAGATAGGCATCATCCGCGGCGAGCCCATCCTTCTCGCGCTGCTTGGCACTCGGCTGCGAAGGCGGCTTCGCCTCCTTCTTACGCTTCTTCTGCTTCCCGGTGGGCGCTGGATTCCCGGATGCGACTGCCACTCCAGAAGCCGCTAAATTCTCAGGCGCAGCCGAATTTGCAGCCGGGGCTGCAGCCTGCACAGCAGCGGTCGAAGCTGAACTGGAGGTCGACGCAGCAGCCTGCGTGCTCTGCGCCAGCGCCTTAGCGGGAAGGGAAGCAAGACCAGCCCCACCCACCGACAGGGCTCCCGACACCAGACCGCAGGCAAGGCACTTCAGGATCTTCGAACTTTTCTGGGCAAGCACGGGCGAGTGGATAGAGGATGCAGCGGACGCCTGCAGGCACACCGGCGTAACTCGGCTCCCGGGTCCGGCGGGCCGCTGCGAACAAATCTTCGCGCGGCGTCGTCTCTGAGCGCGATAGGTCATCTACGTACAGCTTAGACGGAGCCCGAGGCTAACGGGCGTTGGCAATGTTGTGAATCCGTACCGGTTCCCGCGAACGGTCTCCCAGCCGGTCGCTGGTGGGAGGCCGCCGGACTCCCTGGCGGATCTGCGCCGTGTTCATGTCCAACTCGGCCAGCGTCCGGCTCAGGGTGTTGCGGTGCATCCCAAGCTCCTCGGCTGCCTTGCACTGGTTGCCCCGGTGATGCGCCAGCACCTCGAGGATGTAGCGCTTCTTGAACTGGCGTACAGCCTCGTTGTAGGCAATTCCGCCACTATGCATCTGCGTAATCAGAGTATCCAGTTCGCGCTTCAAAGGTGGTGTCCTCACTGCGGCTCGTTCTGCGCCGCTTCATCATTCAGTCTTTTGTTGCAGTCCTTATATTGTGTACCTGGCCCTGGCGCTTGATCCAATCGGGATAACTGTGTTTCAGTTCGAGGGCGCCCACGCGAACCCGCTCCTGAAGGTTTCCCGGCACAACGAAGGATACCGCATGCGCCCCATCAAGGAAATATAAAGATAACTGAGATTTTTGCAACCATTCTGAATGGGGGGTAAAGGCCGCCGCTGCCACCATCACCGCGACCCCCAGAAGGAACCCGCGCGCGAATCCGAATCCCGCCCCCAGCAGTCGATCCAGAAATCCCAGCCCGATCGTCCGCGCCGTCGTCGCCAGTACCTTGCCCACCAGCCCGCACCCCACCATGACCAACACCGCGATCAGTAGAAACGCCGCGATCTCCGCCGTGGTCAACGAGATACCCAGCCACGCAGACAGCCGGTCCGCCACCGCCGGATAGTTCCAGCCGGCCAGCAAAATTCCCGCCACCAAACCTGCCAGCGAGAAGATCTCCCGAAAAAAGCCGCGCAGAAACGCCGCCACCGTCGAGTACACCAGGACCGCCACCAGCATCCAGTCGAACCAGTTCAGCGCCCGCACGTCGACCACCCAATCCCCTCCACTGGCCCCGAGCATCGGGTGCCCCAAAATGAACCTCTGGGTGCCCTATCTTCGGAGCACAGCCTTACCGTGCGCCTAAGGTGGGCATTCGCGCCGGTAGGCGCGAACCAACCCTTCCAATCCGGCCCTATGGTACCAACCGGGTGCCCCATCCTTCGCGGCCCTATCGCGAAGGGTGGGACGGTAGACCCTAGCTCTCCAACCCAGCCCGTCCAGTAACCAGCCGAAATGCCTCCAGGTACTTCTCCCGCGTCTTCTCCACCACCTCGTCGGGCAGCGCCGGCGCAGGAGCCTGTTTGTTCCAGTGGATCGACTCCAGATAATCCCGCACAAACTGCTTGTCGAAGCTCGGCTGCGCTCCGCCCGGCGCATAGCTCGCCGCCGGCCAGTAACGCGACGAATCCGGCGTCAGCACCTCATCGGCCAGCACAATCTCGCCCCCCACCAGCCCGAACTCGAACTTCGTGTCCGCCAGGATCAGCCCCTTCGACGCCGCATGCGCCGAGGCCTTCTCGTAGATCGCAAAGGTCAGCCGCCGCAGCTCCGCCGCATACTTCTCCCCGATGGTCGCGACCATCACCTCATACGAGATGTTCTCGTCATGGCCGCCCGTCTGGATCTTCGCCGCCGGGGTAAAGATCGGCTCCGGAAGCCGGTCGCTCTCGCGCAGCCCCTTGGGCAGCTCGATCCCGCACACCGCTCCGGTCGCCAGATAGTCCTTCCATCCCGACCCGGAGAGATACCCCCGCACCACACACTCCACCGGAAACATCTCCGCCCGCTTCACCAGCATCGATCGCCCGGCGATCTGGCTCTCGAACGGCTTCAATATCTCCACCAGCCCAGCCGACGGCTGCTCCAGCAGGTGGTTGGCCACCGTGTCCTTCAGAAGGTCGAACCAGAAGTAAGAGAGCTGCGTCAGAATCCGTCCCTTGTCCGGAATCCCCGATCCCAGCACATGGTCGAACGCCGAGATACGGTCGGTCGCAATAAACAGCAGTTCCTCTCCGATCGCGTACAGGTCGCGCACCTTCCCCTGCGCCGTGCGCGCAATCGAACCCAGATCCGTCGTCAACAAAGCATCATTCATCGTGTATCCAGTATCGCCCATCCACCAGCTCCCGGACGCACCTCTGCACCGAACTCGTTATCCGTTGCTGAGAGGGAGAATGAACCGCCGCGCTGATCCTGCAAACCCCTACAGGCTGGCCGGCCGCTCCCACGCAGAAAACACAAACTCCGATAGCGGCTTCCGGCTCCGCGGAGCCAGCTCCCGCGCCCTCAGCTCGCCCGGCAGCGCCTCCGGATCCCCGAGGTATCCCAGTGCCCACGCCGCTCCCACCTCATAGTCCTCCGGAATCGCAAAGATCGCCCGCGCCTTCTCCCGATCCACCCCGGCCATGCCATGGGTATGCAGCCCCAGCTCGGTCGCCTGCAGCGACAGCGTCGCCGACGCCGCACCCGTGTCATGCATCGCAAAGAGATTCGGCTGTCCACTCTGCGTGAAGGTCTTCCTGCCCACCGACAGAATCAGCACCGGAGCGGACCCCGCCCACGCCTGGTTGAACTCCACCAGCGCCGCAAGAATCTTCTCGTAGGTAGAATCGCCCTTCCTGCCCACCAGGAAGCGCCACGGCTGCTCGTTGAAGCTCGATGCGGCCCATGCCGCGGCGGTGAAGATCTTCGTCAGATCGCCCGAGCTCACCGGCGTATCGGCAAAGGAGCGAGGGCTCCAGCGCCTGAGAATCAGTTCGTTAACACCGGTATCGGCAGGACCTTGCTTCAGCACTTCGAGGTCTACGAACATGGAGATCTCCTTGTTCTTTCTCAAGCCCATTAGCCGACCAGGTGGCCCATCTTCTCCCGCTTCACCTGCAGATAGCGCTCAAAGCTCGGTTCGCTGGCAACCTGCGCCGAGATGCGTTCGGTCACCTCGATCCCCGCATTGACCAGTGCCTCCACCTTCGCCGGATTATTCGTGATCAGCCGCACCCGAGGCACGCCCAGCAGCTTCAGCACCTGCGCCGGCAGCTCGAACTGCCGGCAGTCCGCCGCGTACCCCAGTTCCAGGTTGGCCTCGATCGTATCCAGCCCCTGGTCCTGCAGCGCATAGGCCTGCAGCTTGGCCATCAGCCCGATGCCGCGGCCTTCCTGATTCTCATACAGCAGAATGCCCGCACCCTTGTCTGCGATCATCGCCAGCGCAAGCTCCAGCTGTTGCCGGCAGTCGCAGCGCAGCGAGTGAAAAACGTCCCCGGTCAAGCACTGCGAGTGAATCCGCACGATCGGCGGCTCGTCGCCCGGCTTCGTCGGGACAATGTCCCCCATCACCAATGCTACCGCCGACTCGATGCGGCGTTCCGGCGCAGCCAGATCCGCGTTGCACGGCTCGGCGTGATCCACCACACCCTCAAAGCCGTAGATGCGGAACTGTCCCCAGCGGGTGGGAAGGTCGGCGCTGGCGATCTGGCGAACGGACTCAAACGGCATGCTTCGATTATACGTTTCGCGATTCACCCCCATCCGATGCGCCCGCCCGGCCATTCGATTCCGACACCCCATCGCAAACACGGCCCTTCCCAAGAAAACTGGAGTTACAGTAGGGAGATGGCGCCCGATACCAAGCTGATTCTGATCACCCTGCTCGTGGAGCTGGGCGTCGCGGCCGCGGTCTCCAGCTCGCTCGCCCGCTCGAGCCGCTTCAAGAACCTTCTGCTCGCCGACCACCGCACCCGCCGCCAGACCCTCAAGCTTCTGACCATGATCTCGGTCCCGCTCACCCTCGGCGTCTGGGTGCGAGTCACCGTGCCCAACTTCCTCGCCGCCGACCTCTCGCTCGAGGCCACCATCCTGCTCGGCCTCATCCTCGGCCCACTCGCCGCCATGCTCGGCGGAGCTGCGCTCGCCATCCCCGCCGTCCTGCACCACGAGTTCTGGGCCCTGCCCATCAACCTCCTTGTCGGCGGGGTAGCCGGAGCCTTCCGCCGCTTTGTCGACCCCGAGGACATCTGGTCCTTCTCCCCGCTCATCGATCTCAGCATCTATCGCTGGTTCAAGCGCAACGTCCGCCATCCCCACTTCGACCGCCAGATCCTGCTCCTCCTGCTGATCACCGCCATGCAGTTCTGCACCAGCATGTTCAGCCGCTACCGCCCCCGCCACTACTTCGAGCTGCATTCGCGCTCCTGGTGGGTCGAGCTGGCCATCTGCGCCTCCGCGCCCGTCGTCGTCGGCATCCCGCTCAAGATCTGGAACGCCATCCGCATCGAGCGCCAGCTCGAGGAGCAGGGAAGACTCCTGCTCGAGGCCCGCCTCGACGCCCTGCAGCGCCAGATCAACCCCCACTTTCTCTTCAACACCCTCAACTCCATCACCTCGCTCGTCCGCTCCAAGCCCGAGCTCGCCCGCGAGATGATCGTCAAACTCGCCAACATCCTGCGCGTGCTCCTAAAAGACCGCGAGGCCTTCGTGCCCTTCTCCGAAGAACTCGCCTTCACCGACGACTACCTCGACATCGAGGTCGTCAGGTTCGGTTCTAAATTGCGCGTCGTGAAAGAGATCGCCCCGGACACCCTGCACATCGTCGTACCCAGCATGCTGCTCCAGCCGCTGATCGAAAACAGCATCAAGCACGGCCTCGAGCCGCGCATCAGCGGCGGCACCGTCACCCTGCGCAGCCGCATCGTCCACGGCCGCCTCCAGCTCGAGGTCGAGGACGACGGCGTCGGCATGGCGCCCGAGCGCAACCCCGCCTCGCCGGTCAGTGGCCTGGTGCGCCCCGGCACCGGCATCGGCATGCGCAACGTGAGAGAACGCATGGCCGTGCTCTACGGCCAGGAGGCCGAGGTCGCCATCGAGAGCCGCCCCGGCCGCGGCACAAAAGTCGTCCTCGCTATGCCCATCCTCGAGGCCGGCGCCGGCGCCTGGGCCCAACTTGGCATGGCCGCCCAAGCGGGCTGGGGAGCCGCCGTCAAAGCCGTGACCCGAAGCTGAGAGTGCCGCCATGTCACAAGGCCGAAAGCGCCCTCTGTTGAAAGTTCGTCTGTTCCTGCCGTCATCCTGAGCGAAGCCTCTCGCGGCTTCATCGCGAGAGGCGCAGTCGAAGGACCCCGAGAATCAACCGAAACCGCCCGACGCAGCCTTCGGCCCTGTTGGGCGTCTTTTACCGAGACCGGCTGTTCGTTCCAATACATGCGCGAGTTGCAGGACGGTGAAGTCTTACTGGTCGCGGTACCATTCGGATACGTACATTACGGTGACTCTGTCTGGTAACGAGGGCAGACCTGAAACTATACGTCGTTTCCGAGATGGAAGATCGGCTCGACGCCGGTTGCCCGCGCCAGCAGTGCGTGCTCTTCATGCTGTTCGAGAGGCTTGTAGTGCTGCGCCACGTCCATCGCCAAACGGAAATATCTCTCGTCCCCCGGCGGCAGCGCAGCCGTGACCGGATGCCCGAGCGTCCAGCGCAACCCCAGCGAAGCCTC
>DATMOB010000016.1:0-16864 GCA_035568455.1 Granulicella sp. | reverse complement strand
TGAAGAAATTTCCGGAAGAAGCCGGCATCAGTCGCTTCGGGAAACCGGAAGAGATTGCCGACCTGATGGCCTATCTCGTCTCACCTGCAGCGAAGTGGATGACAGGCTCCTGCGTGCGTATGGACGGTGGCGAAGTCAAAGGCATTTGAAGCGGGAACCCCCCTATTGCCACTGTGGCCAGCTACGCCGCCAGCGATCAGTTCATCGCGATCGTCTGGTTGAACCACCATCATTGCTTGGGGAACGAATCGCCGAACATCGGCTTTCCGCTCTTCGACTGTTGCTGGGTAGTTTCGTCCTGAATCACATCCCAGTGTTCGACGAGAATCCCATCCTTCAAGCGAACGACGTCGGCTGCGATCCAGTTCACCGGCAATCCGATGTTGGAGAACCGGCCATGAACGATGACGTAGTCGTCTTCGGCGAGAATCACTCCGGGCTCATACTTAAGCGACGGCGGAGCGGACTTGATGAGGTTGAAGAGCCCGTCTCGTCCCGGCTCGATATGGGCGCTGTGTTGAATGTAATTGGGAGACCAGAACCGCTCTGCCGCGGTGTAGTCGCGTTTGTTGAACAGGGTATCGAATGCTTTCAGTACGACCGCCTTATTCTTTTCCGCATTTGCATTGCTCATTGTTTTCCTCTCTTACAAATCAACGTTGGACGCTTTTGTTATGAACGGGTACGTGAAGCTCGCTCAAGTATTTAGGCAGCGCAGCGGCTTTCAATCAGATTTGCGCTCTGCCGCCATCAACGAAGAGTTCGATACCCGTGACGAAACTCGAGTCATCCGACGCCAGAAAAAGCGCAGCCTTGGCGATTTCATCGGGTTCCCCCATGCGGCCCATCGGAATGGTGGACACAATCCGCGCAATAGCCTCCGCAGGTTGTCCATCGATAGCCGGAGTGTCGGTCGGACCGGGGCTAACGACATTTGAGCGAATATGACGATCCTTGAGATCCGAGGTCCAGGTCCTCACGAAGGAACGGAGGGCGGCCTTCGTCGCGCCGTAGACACCGAAGGCCGGAGTACCTTTCACGCTCGCGACCGAGCCGTTGAGAATGATAGAGCCACCATCATTCATTAGAGGAAGGGCCTTTTGTACCGTGAACAGCGTTCCCTTAACATTGATGTTGAATAGTCTGTCGAAATGCTCCTCCGTGATCTTTCCCATGGGAGCAAATTCAGCAACGCCGGCATTGGCGAAAACGACATCGATTCTCCCTTTCGTCTTGACGGCCTCGTAGAGACGATCAAGGTCGGTTAATTTGGCAACGTCTCCCTGAACGCCAGTAACGTTGTTACCGATCGATTTCACGGCCTCGTCGAGTTCCTTCTGACGACGGCCCGTGATGAACACGTAAGCGCCCTCCTTGACGAAGAGCTTTGCCGTGGCCAACCCTATCCCCGTGGTGCCACCGGTGATGACTGTTACTTTTCCCTGCAACTTCTTACTCTCGGCCATCGGATGTAGTTCTCCTCATTCTCAGATTTGAAGGTTCAAGTCCATCTGGAGGCGGCCTTGAAACGTTGGTCACTTAGCATTGGGACGGGAGAGTACCTCGTCGCATCTTCCAACAGCGGATTGGGCATGATTCCGGCCGTGCCCCAAAGACCCAGCCTCCTCTTGCCCTGAGCAATACGCTCAGGACACCACTTTAATTGCATCGACACGTAAGGGGTAAAACGACAGGTATTCACTAATGCTGGCAACTGCCTCATACGGTCTTTCGTACGTCCAAACGGCATATTCCGATTTCGCTCCGCCGATGGGAATGCTGCAGTACGTGCAATCGCCCATGTACGGGCAATAGGTGTAATGCGTTGTCCGAACGAACAGCGACATGTCCGCATCGCTGCGCGGCAAGGAGTAGACGGGTGGATATCCCTTCTCCTCCAACCGAAGTGCTCGCGTCGATTCAGCAACTATCCTTCCAGCGACCGTTACACGGACCTTGCCCCCAGCAGGAGAAATTGTGATGGGATGATCAGGGCTCGAAGTGTTATTCATTGCGTTCCTCACGTTGTCAGTTAAAGCTTCGACCCGCCATCGACGGGAATACTGGCACCCGTGATCCAGCGCGCCGCATCGGACGCCACAAAAGCCACTACGTCGGCAACATCCTCGGGTTTGCCGAGTCGCTTCAGTGCCTGCATTTCCAAAGCGGCCTCGCGTCCTGCTTCTGTCTTTGTGAAACTCGACATGTCCGTGTCGATGACGCCTGGAGCGACAGCGTTTACGCGTATGCCGCTCGGCCCGAGAATGGCGGCCCAGTTCTTGACCAGAGTCTCAAGTGCGCCCTTGGTAGAGGTGTAAGCAAGAATTGAAGGGTTTTCTAAACCGGGCTTGCCCACCACCATACGGGCTCCGAGAGAAGAGATAACAACAACGTTTGAGCCCTCACCAAGAGCCGGCAGCAATTGCTGCACCAGGAAGAACGGACCTCGGACGTTTGTGGCAAAGAGGCTGTCAAAATCCTCCACTGTGTAATCCGCAATGCGTGCCGCCTTGCTGATTCCGGCGTTGAGCACGAGCACATCCAATCGATTGCCGACAATGGTGTGCACCTGCTTGGCAAGCAGCGACGCGCCGTCCGGAGTCCCGAGGTCCACCGAGATTGCATGTGCGCGTCCGCCTTTCGCCTGGATCTCGTCGACGAGAGATTCAGCTTCCTGCGCAGAACGGCCATAGTGAACCAGGACGTGTGCCCCCGCCCTGGCAAGCGCCAGTGCGGTCGCTCGGCCAATACCTCTTGATGCGCCCGTCACAAGCGCAATTTTGTTTTGGAGTGTAGTCATTGTCCTCTCTCTCGCCTTTGATATAGCGGATAGGATGGGTGCGGCACCTGGAGTTGAAGGAGAGCCGACTCCATTAGGACGCCGGCTCTCCTTCAGGTCTGCACGGATGCGTCCTTCTTTGTACCGAATGCGCGTGCGACGGCTCAGGCATTCATTCCGCCATCTACGGTCAGATTCGCTCCGGTGATGTACGAGGATTCAGGACCGGCGACGAACACCACCATTGCGGCGATCTCCTCAACGTGCCCATAGCGGTCGAGCGCTGTGGCGGCCTTCTGCGGAACCGCCCAATCACCCGAGGCGGGATTCAAATCCGTGTCGATCGGACCCGGCTGGACGTTGTTGACCGTGATGCCCCGGCTCCCGACCTCTCTGGATAATGCCTGAGTGAACATCTTCACGGCTCCCTTCGTGGCCGCGTAGGGCACAAGCCCGGGCGCAACGGCACGCTCGCCCACGGCCGAACCGATCATGATGATGCGGCCGCCATCCTTCATGTGCTTCAGCGCAGCCTGCGTCGTGGCGAATACGCCGCGGACGTTGATGTCGATCACACGATCCATCTCCTCCAGCGTGGTCTCTTCGAAGGGTTTTGGAATAGCCGTGCCGGCATTGTTTACAAGTACATCCAGCCGGCCGAAGGTCGCGACGGCCTTTTCGACCGCACCTTTGACTGCTTCGACGTTGGCAGCGTCCGCCTGAATCGCGATGGCCTTTCCGCCGCCGAGTTCAATCGCTTTGACTACGGCCGAGGCCGCGCTGGCGTCCTTCGCGTACGTGATGGCTACGCTTGCTCCATCGGCGGCCAGACGCTTCGCGATCGCTGCGCCAATGCCCCGGGAACCGCCGGTAACGAGTGCCACTTTCTTCGCTAACTTAGACATAAATCTCCTTTGCTTTCCGGTGAACGATTCATCACTCCACTGCTTCAACGGACTGCGACCTTGTTCGGGCCTGCCAGACGGTTTTGAACCGCTTAGTTCTATACGATGATGGAGGCGCAGCGAGGATGCAGCGATATTGAACTATTTAGTTCTTTATCGGATAATATGTCTATGGGGCGCCCGAAGAACTTTAGCCGAGAGGAAGTGCTGGAGAAGGCGGTGCCGGTCTTCTGGAAGCACGGGTTCGCGGACACGAGCCTCCAGGAACTGGAACGAGCCACAGGCGTGAACAAGTCAGGGCTGTATACCGAGTTCCGAGACAAGGAAGATCTTTTTGTGGCGTGCCTTCGGCACTACCTGGAGAGCCAGGAGAAGAGAGGATTTCTCACCAGAGAGCCTTTTGGCTGGAAGAACGTCGAGACTTTTCTTAAGATTGGTCCTCTCAACAAGGGGGAACAGCAGGGGTGCTTTTCCGTCAACTCTATGCGGGAGTTCGCTATCCTTCCGTCTGAGGCTTATGGGGTCGTGACGGAGAATCGGGCGCTGTTGCAGCGCCTTCTCGCGATGAATATCGAGGCGGAAAAGCCCAGGATGGCTCCTTCTGCAATTGCGGAGATGGTGCTGTCCTTCTTCTCCGGTTTATGCATTGAGCGTAACCTCAAATCCGGCAAAACCTCGTCGACCCGCAAGATCGAGAACTTTATGGCGGCCCTTCGCAGTCTCTAATCGAACGATTAGTCCCCTGAAGTCTCCCCAGAAACTCCAACGGAGAGTCGGGTATTTCAGGCTGCAGCTTCAACAACGTGAAATCCCAACTTAGCGGCTTTCCATTTGAGCTGTCCGATCTGTCGTTCGCGGTGTTGGCCCTCGTAGAATTCAGCTCCCTGGTCCACGTATTTCATCCCGCAATTTGCAAGACCAAGAAACACCCCTCTGGGAGGGGTGTTCGAGTGAAAACTAGGTCAGAGACCCAGAACTATGTATTCCCAAGTGGGGGGAATAACCGAAGTTTGGACTAAAGCATCTTCTTTCTGGACTTTAGGACTTCAACGGGGGGGGAACTAAGCCTTCCCCAGCACCCGCGCCATGGTCTCGCCGATCTCCGCCGGCGACCTCACCACGTGGATCCCGGCCGCCGTCATCGCCTTCATCTTCTCCTCGGCCGTGCCCTCGCCGCCCGAGATGATCGCTCCCGCGTGACCCATGCGCCGTCCCGGAGGAGCCGTCTGACCCGCGATAAACCCAACCACGGGCTTCTTCACGTTCTCCTGGATGAACCTGGCCGCGGCCTCCTCGGCCGACCCGCCGATCTCTCCGATCATGATGATCGCCTCGGTCTCCGGATCCTCGTTCAGCAGCCGCAGCGCATCGATATGGTTGGTCCCGATGATCGGGTCGCCGCCGATGCCGATCGCGGTCGACTGCCCGATGCCGCGCGTCGTCAGCTGGTACACCGCCTCATAGGTCAGCGTCCCCGACCGCGACACGATGCCGACGCTGCCTTCCTTGTGAATCCGTCCCGGCATGATGCCGATCTTGGCCTTGCCCGGCGAGATCACGCCCGGGCAGTTCGGCCCGACCAGCCGCGACTTGGAGCTCTTGACCACGTCCCATACCTTGACCATATCCATGGTCGGAATGCCCTCGGTGATGCAGATGACGAGAGGAATCTCGGACGCCGCAGCCTCCAGAATCCCGTCCGCGGCAAACGGCGGCGGCACAAAGATCACGGTCGCATTCGCCCCCGTCTCCTTCACCGCCTCCTCGACAGTGTTGAAGACTGGCCAGCCCTCGTGCGTGGTCCCGCCCTTGCCTGGCGTCACCCCACCCACCACCTTGGTCCCATACTCCGCGCAGCCCTTGGCGTGAAACGTCCCCTCACGCCCCGTGATCCCCTGCACAATCAGCCGCGTATTCTTATCGACCAGTACCGCCATGCAAACTCTCCTAATGTCTTGCTTCCAGGTAGCACGTCCTGCTTCTAGGTAGCCCGAGGCTTCAGCCTCGGACCTCTCAAGCCACACAAAGACTCGGGGCTTTAGCCCCTGGGGTATGCCTTAGCCTTTCGCTGCCGCAACCGCCAGATCAGCCGCCTCTTTCATCGTGGCTCCGACCGCGAACTTCAGGCCCGACTCGGCGAGAATCTTGCGGCCCTCCTCCACGTTCGTCCCTTCGAGCCGCAGAATGATCGGAATCTGCACATTGAGCTTCCGCGCTGCTGCGACCACTGCCGTCGCCAACACATCCACCCGCAGAATGCCGCCAAAGATATTAATGAAGATGGCCTTCACATTGCGATCAGAGAGCAGAATCCCGAACGCATTCTCGATCTGCTCCTGGTTCGCGCCGCCGCCCACATCGAGGAAGTTCGCCGCCGACCCACCCGCATACTGGATGATGTCCATCGTAGCCATCGCCAGCCCCGCGCCGTTCACCATGCAGGCGATGTTGCCGTCCAGCTTGATGTAGTTCAGAGCGTACTTCGAAGCCTCGACCTCAAGCGGATCCTCCTCCGCCAGGTCGCGCAGCTCTTTAAGATCTTTGTGGCGGAACATCGCGTTGTCGTCGAAGTTGATCTTGCAGTCGAGCGCCACCAGCGCGCCGTCCTTGGTCGTGATGAAGGGATTGATCTCCATCAGCGTCGAGTCCGTCTCGACGAAGGCCTTGTACAGGCCCATCATGAACTTCACGGCATCGTTGATCTGCGTCGGCTTCAGACCCAGCTTGAACGCCAGCTTGCGCGCCTGGTAGGGCTGAAAGCCCACCGCCGGATCGATGTACTCCTTGTAGATCAGCTCGGGCGTTGCATGTGCAACCTCCTCGATCTCCATCCCACCCGACTGCGAGGCCATGAACACGATCTTGGCCGACGCCCGGTCCAGCACCAGCCCCAGGTACAGCTCGCGCTCGATCGCCGATCCCGCCTCGATCAGCAGCCGCTGGACCTTTTGTCCCGCAGGACTGGTCTGGTGGGTGATCAGCTGCATTCCCAGGATGTCCTTGGCCTTGGCCGCCGCATCCTCGAGCGTCTTGACCACCTTCACGCCGCCGCCCTTGCCGCGACCGCCGGCATGGATCTGCGCCTTCACCACCACCGCTGCATTGCCCGCGCTGAACAACGCCTTGGCGGCCGTATCCGCCTCCTCTAGCGTCGTCGCCATCTCGCCCGCCGGTACCGGGACACCATACTTCCGCAGGATCTCTTTCGCCTGGTACTCGTGAATCTTCATCGGAGAGGGTAACCGCCTTTCACACACGTCGCGCAGGGCAGCCCAACGTTGCCCTGGCTGAGGTCATAGTAGCCGACCGCTTCCAGCCCCCGCAACGAATGTCGCACAGCCTGCCCGGTTACCGCACAGCCCCCGCAGCGGCTGCCCCAGCCTATGACCTTCATCGTGGCAGGATGGGATGCAAGCATCGCCACCTTCCTTGCGAAGCCTTACTCGACCGGCTCGAGCAGATTCACCTCCAGCGGCTCCGCCAGCAGAGCCTTCGCCTTGGCGAAGATCTCGGTGAAGTGGCTCGTCGCCACATGCGCGTCCAGATGCGCCTGGCTCTCCCACAGCTCATTGAAGTAGAACAGCCCCGGGATATTCGACGCGAACAGCTCGTAGAACCGGCAGCCTGCCTCGGCGCGCGTCGGCGCCACCATCCCTGCCAGCAATGCCTTCAACTCCGCGGCCTTGCCCTCGCGAGCCAATGCCCGCGCGATCACGCGTACCTCTGCCATCTCATCTCTCCTTGTTGCTCTCTCTGTATTCGCATCCGTACTACCAGGCTTCAATAGATGACACAGCCCGCTCCACGGCTCATCGGAATTCATAAACAGCGCCGTTTTGATAGCCTTCCCTCATGGCCACAAGCATCGAACTGCGGCCGCTGCTCCGTCAGCTCCTCGAGCAGCGCGCCCCCCTCACCCGCGATCAGGCCCGCTCCCTGCTCAACCTGATCCTCACCGGCCACGCCACCGACATCGAACTCGCCGCCCTGCTCGGTGCCCTGACCGCCCGCGGCGAGACCCCCGAAGAGATCGCCGGCTTCGTCGACGCCATGCGTGCCGCCGCCACTCCCCTGCCCTTGAGCGATGCCGAGCGCGGCATCCTGACCGACACCTGCGGCACCGGCGGAGACTCGAGCGGCACCTTCAACATCTCCACCGCCGCCGCCCTGGTCGCCGCCGCAGCCGGAGCCAACCGAGCGGGCGCAGCTGGAGAGAATCGGGCCATCATGGTCGCCAAGCACGGCAACCGCGCCGTCACCTCCACCAGCGGCTCGGCCGACGTCCTCGACGCCCTCGGCGTCCCCGTCGACCTCGCCCCCGAGGCCGCCGCCGCGGCCCTGCGAGCCCACCGCTTCGTCTACCTCCACGCGCCCACCCTGCACCCCGCCATGAAGGCCGTCATGCCCGTGCGCCGCGCCCTCGGCGTTCGCACCGTCTTCAATCTGCTCGGACCGCTCACCAACCCGGCCGGCGCGCGCGCGCAGGTCATGGGGGTCTACGCTGCCGACCGGGTCTCGCTGGTCGCCCAGGCCATGCTGCTGCTCGACACCCGCCACGCCTTCGTGGTCCATGGATCAGCAGGGGGACAGGATGAGACCGGAGGCGGCCTCGACGAGATCTCCATCAGCGGCCCCACCCAGATCGCCCGGGTCCGCGACGGCCACATCAGCCTCGAGACCGTCACGCCCGAGCAATTCGGCATCCGCCGCGCTCCGCTCTCAGCCCTGCGCGGAGGCGACGCCGCCACCAACGCCGCCATCCTGCGAGCGATCTTCGCAGGCGAGCCCGGCCCCTGCCGCGACATCGTTCTGCTCAACGCCGCCGCCGTCCTGGTGGTCGCCGATTGCGCCAAAGACCTCCACGCCGGCATCGACCTCGCCCGCCAGGCCATCGACAGCGGAGCCGTCACCGCGCTGCTCCGCGACCTCGCCGCACCCGTGGATCAGCAACCGTAGAGCACAGAGAGCAACGCCTGCCGTACAATCCCGCACAGGCCCCGCGCTCGGGATCCCCGCACCTCAAGAGCCCGCAGCACCGCAGAGTTCACGCGCGTCAGAATTCAAGGAGCTCACGATGTCCACACCGCCGCCGCGTCCGCCCACCGGCTTCAACCCTGCCATGGTTACCACCGCTTTGGAACTGCCCAACTATCGCATCGTGCGCAACTACGGCGTGGTGCGCGGCATCGTCGTCCGCTCCCGTTCCATCTTCGGAACCGTCGGAGCCAGCCTGCAGACCATCGTCGGAGGCAATATCACCCTGCTCTCCGAGCTCTGCGAGAAGACCCGTCAGGACGCCTTCGTCATGATGATGCAGCACGCCGCCGAACACGGCGCCAACGCCATCGTTGCCGCCCGCTATGACGCTAACGAGCTCATGCAGGGGGTCACGGAGGTGCTCGCCTACGGCACCGCCGTCCTGGTCGAGCCCCTCCCCTGAGCCAGATCCCCCTCCCCCCTGGACTTACGTCCTAAGGTCTTCCAAACAAGATGGATAAGTCCAAATGAAGAGGACCGCCTGGGTATACCCCAAGTAGACTCGGGTATACCCAGGCGGTGGCTAGGGTGCCGCGCGGAGGGGGTGTCTGCGAGGCGCGGTTGTCAAATTCTGCAGCTTTGCCGGGAAACTCTTCCGGGGACCTGCCCCGCAGCCTGCCTGGATATTTTTTGATTAGAAGCTGTAGCCGATGCCGGTCGAAAACACCGGGAAGAACGACGCATAGCTCAGGTTATTGTTGTTCCGCGCCCGAAACGCCGTAAGGCTCTGCTGGAAGCTCTGGTTCGTGTCGACGGACTGGCAGCCGATCGCCGCCGGCTGTGTGGGATCGCAGGCGCTTCCGGTAAAGGCCACCTTCAGCGTCGGCTGCCCGACATAGTAGAAGCCCAGCTCCACCGGGAAGCTGAAGTGCTTGCCCGACCGCGGCACCGCATTGCCCCAGCCCAGCGTAAGCCCCGGCGAGGTCTTGCGGAAGTCGACCGATCCACTGCCGCGCAGCGGATCGCTGTAGCTGCTGATGTAGTCCGCGCCGCTCAGGGTAATCGTGCTGCCCGCCGGAACCAGCACGGTCGCCCGCACCTTATTGTTGTTCGCGTAGTTCACCATTGGACTGATCCGGAAGCCGTTCTTGAAGGGAAACCAATCGAGTTTGGCGTGTCCGGAGCGCATCTGGATGCTCGCGGTGACATCGGCTCCCTGCTCCACAAAGCTGTCGGAGTAGCTGAAGAAGTCCGCGCCCATCCGCAGGTTGAAGTGCCGGGCTAGCGGCGTCGCGGTATCGAAGCCGATGCCGCCGATCCCCACATTCGCCTGAATACCCATCCGAGAAAACGGCCGTACCGGCTGGGCCACCGGAACTCCGTTCGCCGGCGTGACCGCAGCGCGCGGCGCAGCAGAGGGCACAGCCATGGCGTCGCCCGCGCTGCTGGAATAACCGACCGACAGCGGCTCTACGTTCGCCACCTGCAGCGTAGCAGCCGACTCCTGGGCAAAGACACACCCCGCGGCGAGTACGGCAGATACTCCCAGCACAACTGGCAAATGCGACAAGGCCCTCACTTGCATCGACTTCGCGACGCGGAACAACGAAAAATTGGCATTCATGTCCGTGAGCATACACGGCAAGGACCGGTTGCGATTCAGAAGAGCGTGCCACTTTTGGGGGGCGTCCCAAAGTAGGAACTAGTTGAAACACCAGTGCTTTGCCAAATCCTCCGAGACACTCTCAGGATCTGTTGCTCAGCCTATACATCCCTGGGGTATGCTGGTCCCAGCTTAGGAGAACTCACTATGCGCAGAACTCTGCTTGCCGTCATCGCCTGTCTTCTCGCCGCGCCCGCGTCGCTGGCCTTCGCCAAATCGGACGCGCTGGTCGTTCCGCTCAAGACCTCCACCGGACAGGACGCCGGCACCGCCACCTTCCACCAGAGCAAGAAGGGCGAGCTGACCATCAAGGTCAAGCTCAAGAACCTTCCCGCCGGCGAGCACGCCGTCCATATTCACCAGAAGCCCCTTTGCGAGGGCCCCGACTTCAAGACCGCCGGCGGACACTTCAACCCCGAGCACAAGCAGCACGGCTTCATGAATCCCATGGGCCACCACGCCGGCGACCTGCGGCCCAACCTCATTATCGGCAGCGACGGCACCGGCGAGGCAACCTACAAGGTCGACTATCTCTCGCTTGCGCCGGGCTCGCCCGACAGCATCCTCGCCGACGGCGGCACCTCCATCATGGTTCACGCCGGTCCCGACGACATGAAGAGCGACCCGGCGGGCAACGCCGGCAATCGCATCGCCTGCGGCGTCATCACCGCGCCGGCAATGCCCTAATTCCGCCCGATACACAGGTGCCACATCGCAGGTTGGAGAGACGTGCGACGCCCCTGATCACGGCGTAACTTCATCCGAGTGAACCGGCACGGACGCCCATGCGTATAGATACGCATGGGCGTTCTGTATATGTCGATGGCACCCTCGGCGCTGCTTTCCCGTGCAACTGGCCGCCGAGCCGCCAAGGCGGCGCCGGACCCCAGACCCGCGCCCGCGGCTTCAGATTCCGGCCCCTCTTCCGTCTCCGCAAAGGGTTCGAAACAGGGTACCGTCCCCTCCGCTCTTGCTGATTCCCCGGCACATGCAGCTCCCGCACAGGGTACACTTCTCCCACCCCTTAAGCAGGTCGAGGCGACGTTGGAGCGCAGCCCACAACAGATCGCGGAGCAGGAAGCCACCCTCAAGCTGGTCCGCCAGTGCATGGCCGGAGAGCCGCAGGCCTGGCAGCAACTGGTCGCCGCCCAGCACCGCCGCATCTATGCCATCTGCTACCGCTTCACCAACTCCAGCTTCGACGCCGAGGACCTCACCCAGGACGTCTTCATCAAGGTCTACCGCAATCTGCCCAGCTTCGACACACAGAAGGGCAGCTTCCAGACCTGGATCACCACCCTGGCGCGCAATCTCCTGGTCGATCACTTCCGCCGTACACGGCTCGATCGCGCCAGCGACTCGCTCGACGCCAGCCTGGGCGCTGACCCCGACGGACCCACCATGGCCGACCGCCTGGTCGACTCCAGCCCCTCCCAGGAGCAGCACTTCGCCGGTCTGGAGCTCAAGGCCAGCATCCAGGAAGCCCTCAAAAAACTCTCCCCCGAGCTGCGCGAGGCGGTCATCCTCCGCGACCTCGAAGACATGGATTACAAAGAGATTGCCCAGGTCCTCCGCATTCCCGAAGGAACCGTGAAAAGCCGCATCAGTCGCGGCCGCGGGGAACTGGCGAGACTTTTACAACGTATAGAAAAGCAGATGAACTAGAGATCGAAACAGGGATTCGAATCAGGATCACTCGAGATCGCTAAACGAAATGGGCCCAGGCTAGAAAGACAGGTGATGCAAGTGGCTGAGATGAATCAATTCGGAAGCGCAAAGCCGGTTCAACCCGGAACCGGGCACGACTGCGCACAGTGCGAGGCCATGCTGGCCGACGCGATCGACGGAACCATCGCGGCCGCCGCGCAGGCAGCCTTCGACCGCCACATCGCAACCTGCGAGGTGTGCAGCGAGATGCTCGCCGACGCGCAGCGCGGGGCGGCTCTGCTGAGCATGCTGAAGACGCAGCGGCCGGAGCCTCCGGCCGCCCTGCTCGAACGCATCTTTGCCCAAACCTCCGGCGTGCCCACCGCCTCTGCGGCGACGCCCATTCGCATTCTGCCCCGTGCCGTGGGCTCTCTGCCCGCCGCCGGCGGCGCGGAGGTGGCCGCCTTTACCGCTGCAGGCGCTCAAACCGCTCCCTACCCCGGCAATGTGCTGCTCTTCCGCAGTCGCCTCGCCAGCCACTTCAACCTGCGCGCGTTCGGACAGGCCATGCTGCAACCGCGCCTGGCCATGACCGCTGCCATGGCCTTCTTCTCCATCGCGCTCACCCTGAACCTGACCGGAGTGCACCTCAACGAGCTCAAGGCCTCCGACCTGAAGCCCTCGAACCTGAAGCGCAGCCTCTATGACGCCGACGCCCGCGCCGTCCGCTACTACGAGAACCTGCGCGTCGTCTATGAGCTCGAGTCCCGCGTCCGCGATCTGCAGCGCGCCAACGACAACGACACCCCGGCCACGCCCGCACCCAAGGCGTCCGGCAGCGATGGCTCCCAGCCAGAGCAGCAAAAGCAGCAGAAGCAGGAGCGTCCGAAGCCGGAGAGCGGCACCAGCCAGCGGCAGAGTCTCATGCCGCCCGCGATCCGGCTCGCCGCAGACCATGCCCCCGAGACCAGGCCCCAGGCTGTGCTCCCCTCCATCGTCTCCAGCAACAGTTTCTTGCAGGTCCATCAGTTCGAGGAACGCTTTCCTCAGTTCAAAGAACAGGTATCGGAAGGGGGATTGGTATGAACTGCTCAAACCATCCTGATCGGGAAAGAATTGCTTTTTGTCAGAATTGCGGCAAGCCGCTCTGCCAGGAATGCACGCGCGCTGTGGGCTCCGCTGTCTTTTGCGAACCCTGCCTTGCCGCTCGTCTCGCCGCTGCGGCCCCGCCTGCCGGTGCCGCAGCAGGAGCCTACCCCTATAGCGACGCAGGCAATGGAATCAACGCCAGCGGCGCCATCCCTCCTCCTCCGTCTCCGCCGCCTCCCGGATCACCCAACCCCTGGCTCGCCGGAGCTCTCGGATTCATTCCCGGCGTCGGCGCCATGTACAACGAGCAGTACGCCAAGGGAATCGTCCACCTGGTGGTCTTCGCCATCCTGGTCAGCCTGGCCGACAGCCACGGCATCTTCGGCCTCTTCATCGCCGGCTGGGAGTTCTACATGGCGATCGAGGCCTATCACACCGCAGCCGCTCGTCGCGATGGCATACCTCTGCCCAACCCCTTCGGCCTGAACGACATCGGCGAGCGGCTCGGCTTCGGCAAGGCCTGGGGAGCCCACCCCGCACCTGCGGCCTCCGCCCCGGGCACGGCAGCCGCGCCAAACTCATACGCCGCGGCACCCGGCACTCCGCCCTATACCCCGCCGCCGTCCTACACCCCGCCCCCGCCCCCGGCCCCCGGCTTTGTTCCCCCTGCCCAGGCCTGGGGAGCGCCCGCTGGCTATCCCTCCCCTTACTACGGAGCACCGCTGCCTCCATTCCCGCTCGATGAGACCGGCCAGCATCCAGGTAGCCGCTTTCCCATCGGTGCCATCTGGCTGATCGTCCTCGGCGCGCTCTTCCTGGTCGGCAATACCGGTCTCTTTCACGGCTTCTCCGGCAGGCTCTTCGTCCCACTGCTGCTGCTCGGCTTCGCCGTCTGGATCTTCGCCAGCCGGATGAGCAGCACCGCCTCCGAATACTCCGACTACGGCGCCCCCGGCTACCAGCTGCGTCTCTTCCATGCCCTGCGCGGTGCGGTCTGGATCGCCCTGGTCGGCCTGCTGTTCCTGCTCGATGACCTCGGCATCCTCTCCTGGGGCCACAGTTGGCCGCTCTTCATCATCCTGGCCGGAGTCCTAGCCGTCTTCAAACGGACCGCCTACAGCGCTGCCTACGCCCCGCAGTATCCCTACACCGCGCCGCCATCCCCTCCCGCTCCGGCCGAACCCACAGGCACCTCGATCGTTCCCGATGCCCACGACAGCCACAACAGCAACGAAGCTCACGATCAGGAAGGAAGGTAGATCATGGCCGGCTATCCTCCTCCCTATCCGCCGCCTCCCGGCTCTCCCTACGGTGCTTCCCAGCCCCCCGGCCCACCCGACTGGCGCAATCAGCAGCGCGTCCTCCGCGAGCAGGCCAAGGCCATGCGCTACCAGGCCCGCCTCCAGCGCGACGCCTACCGCGCGCAGTATCGTGGCATGCGCCGCGGCTCCATCGTCGGCCCACTCCTGCTGATCGCCATCGGCGTCCTGTTTCTCTTGATCCAGACCGGCCGCCTGCCCTACACGGAGTTCTGGGACTGGTACGGACGCTGGTGGCCTCTGCTGCTGATCGGCGTCGGCACCATCGTTCTGCTCGAGTGGATCCTCGACCAGGTCTTCCATCACGACGACCGCCCCTACGTCCGCCGCGGCATCGGCGGCGGCGTCATCGCCCTGCTCATCCTGCTCGGCATCGCGGGCGTCACCCTCAACGGCGTCCATGACGGCGCCCGCGGCTTCTTCCTTCACAACTTCAGCCTCAACCAGGACGACCTCGACCAGTTCCTCGGCGACAAGCACGAGAGCGACCAGACCGTCCTCCAGCCCCTGCCCGCCGGCGGCTCCTTCGAGGTCGACAACCCTCACGGCGACGTCACCATATCCGGCACCAGCGACGACAACCAGATCCACGTCGTCCTGCACAAAGAGGTTTACAGCCGCTCCGACTCCGACGCCGCCAACAAGGCCCAGCAGCTCAGCCCCAACCTCACCACCAACGGAAGCAACGTCCAGCTCCGTCTGCCCTCGCTCGAAGGAGCACGCGCGGACCTCACCATCACCGTTCCCGCCAACGCCCCCCAGACCGTCGTTGCCAATCACGGCGACGTGCACGTCAGCGCCATCAAGGCACCCGTCACCGTCACCGCCAACCACGGGGACGTGGAGATCAGCGCCATCACCGGCAAGGTCACCACCCACATCCACAACAGTGGCTCCTCGTTCTCCATTCACAGCACCACCGGCGAGGTCTCGCTCCAAGGCCGCGGCGGCGACGTCACCTTCTCCGAGATCAACGGCCCCATCAACATGCAGGGCGACTTCTTCGGCTCCACCCACCTCGAGCACATACGCGGCGCCGTCCGCTTCCACACCAGCCGCACCGACTTCCAACTCGCTCGCCTCGATGGCGAGATCGATATCAGCCCCGACCAGGAGCTCTCCGCCGACGAGGCCCTCGGGCCAGTCATCCTCAATACCCGCGACCGCAACATCACCCTCGAGCGCATCGCCGGCGACGTCTCGGTCATCAACCGCAACGGCACCGTCAATCTCACCAGCGCCCCGCCGCTCGGCAACGTCACCGTCGAAAACCGCAACGGCTCGGTCCACCTGACCCTGCCCGAGCAGGCCAGCTTCAACGTCCACGCCGAAACCACCGACGGCAGTCTCTCCAACGACTTCAACCTCCCCGTCCTGGACACCAGCCACGTCAACTCCATGAGCGGAAGCGCCGGCCAGGGCGGTCCCTCCATCAAGATCACCACCAGCCAGGGAGACATCGCCCTCAAGAAGGCCAGCATCGCCCCGCTCCCACCCCCGCCGCCACCGCCGCCGCCGCTCACCGACGTCCCCCCATCCGCCCGCCGAGCCATCAAAGACGCACAGCAGGCAGCCAAGGACGCTGCGAGAAGGGCCAAAAAGGCCGCCGACGACGCTAAGGATTCAGTGCACTAAGCCGTCCCGATACTTATAGGCCTTCGGTGGTATCGGATCCGGGGACGAGCTGTCGTCCTGAGCGCAGCGGAGTGGAAGAGCTTGTCCTGAGCCTGCCGAAGGAACCTGCAGTTTGTTCGCGGCGACCAGATCCACCGGCACCGTATCGCCGATCCGATTCCCCAGGCTGGGAAGGGTCGTCGCCGAAACGTTGAGCCCAGATTGCCGAACTGGCCCCAATCACTTGCCATGCAAACCAGCCGGGTCGGTCGTCCCCGCCTTCTGATTAAGCCGTACCAGAGACGCCACACTCACCACCGGTCCCGCCGTCGTCCACTCATCTCCCCGCGCCAGATGCGCGCCCGCCGGAGCAAGGATATCGCGGCCATGGAAGGTCGACGCGATGTTGGCCCCGATCATCCACTTGGGATTCCGAATCTCCCGCACCGCCTCGATGCCATCCCCATCCTGCATCCGCGTCAGCCCGCGCAATGATGGCCCTGCGCCTACCCCCTGGGCGATGTCGTAGGGCGTCGCCTGATGGGTGATGTCGATTACCTGGACGCCCGGGGCGATTCCGTTCATGACCGCCTTGCCGATGCCGACCGAGTCGTCGTGCAGGTCGAGGTCACTCAGGAAGGCGATCGTCCGGAACTGCGGCCCCGGCCACTGCGCCCGAGCGGCGACGCTTCAGAGCGGGCACAACAGAGCGAGCAGCAGCACGAGAAGAGAGGAGTAAGCGCGTGGTCTTGGCCGTGTGTACAGGGTGGATGGGTTCCGAGATGATGGCTTCATGTCGGAAGCAACGCATGCTGGTGGGTTGTCGTTAGCGTCTCCACGTCGGAGACGGAGTGTAGAGGAGCGGCAGTTG
>DATMOB010000015.1:0-3273 GCA_035568455.1 Granulicella sp. | reverse complement strand
CGGTGGTGGTGACGTAGTGCTCGCGGAAGGCGAGCAGCTGCTGGAGACGATGGCCCTGGGCGGCGTCCTCGGCGAACTCAGACTGCTCGAGGCGGAGGCGGGCGATCTCCTGCTGGAGCTGCTGGTTCTGCTGCCGGGTGCTGCGCAGGTCGATGTAGTTGGACCAGCCGCCGCGGAGGCCGTGGCCGATGGCGTTGCTGACGCGCTCGACCGGAGTGACGACGGCGACTACCCAGGAGCGGAGGAGCAGCACCTTGTGGCCGTCGGTCTGGCTGGGACCTTCCGGATTGCGCACCTGGACGGCGAGCAGGATGGTCTGCGTGAGCAGGACGATGGTGAGCACCAGCGAGTTCTTGAAACGGACGAAGAAGGATTCCATCGGCTAGGAGACATTATCGGTGACAAGGGGCAAGAATGTTTAATGGGGTGCCGCCGCCGGTACGCGGTAGTCTTCCTTGACCAAAATAAATCAAGACAGTAGAAGGAAAACCGGAACAAGTGGGGAGAGCCGGGCGTATCGAGGTCAGACCCAGACTTTTCTCTGTTGCTGAGGCTGTTTCGGTGGCCGTTCAACCCTCGAGGTGACTCCATGCCCCGTTTTTTTTCCGTCTGTCTGCCGCTGCTGCTGGCGATCTCCAGCCTGGGCTTCTCCGCGCGACGGCAGAGCGGCACCCCAGCCGCACCCTCCCAAGAGACAACTGCGTCGGAGAGCACGGTTGCGGTTGACCGTCCGGTGTATACGGCCGATGGCCGGCTCGAGCCTCTGGCGCACTACCGCGAGTGGATCTACCTGACGACCGGCATGGATATGAGCTACGCTCCCGGAGCGGCGACGGCGGGCCACTCGATGTTCGACAATGTGTTCGTGAATCCATCGAGCTACCAGGCCTTCGAGCGGACGGGCAGGTGGCCGGATGGGACGACGCTGGTGCTCGAGCGACGGGGGGCGGAGAGCGGGGTGTCGATTAACCGCCACGGACAGACGCAGTCCGCGGAGATTATGGGGTTCGAGGTCCACGTGAAGGACGCTCGACTGCCGGGCGGCTGGGGATTCTTCGAGTTCAGAGGGCCGGTTCCGGCGAAGTTGACGCCGCGACCGGCGGATTGCTATAGCTGCCACGAGCAGCACGGTGCCGTGGATACGACGTTTGTGCAGTTCTATCCCACGCTGCTGGGGCTGGCGAAGGACAAGAATACCTTGAGCCCGGCTTACTTGAAGGAGCTCGCGGCGCCGGCGAAGCCCTGAGTCGCGTCTGATGCGGTCTGTTGGTGCGAGACCAGTCGCTCTTCCTGCGGGGGCGGGCAGGGTTTCTGAGGAATTCATGAAGGGGGAATTATTGCCCGTTCATCTCAGCGGGATAGCTTGAAGGGCAGACACACACAAAAGGAATCGCCACAGCTTATGGGGAGGCTCGCGCTGGGGATGTTGACGGCGGCTCCTTCTCCGTAGGCGATGGCGCGCGGTCTTTCTCTTCGCGGCCCATTCCGAATCCCATTTCTCGCTCCGAGGAGAGTCACTTGAATCTGAAGAACACGGCCCTAGTCATCGCCTTCGCGTTGCCCTCCCTTGCTGTTCTTGCGCAGCCACAGCCGCCTGCTGTCCACGCCAAGGCGCCGCTGCCGACCAAGCTGAGGTTCCTGGCTCCCGGTGAGATCGATCCGGCGCGCATCCTGCCGGCGCCTCCGAAGGATGGCTCCGAGGCGCAGCAGAGGGAGATGGCAGGAGTCGAGAACCTGATCCACACGCGCTCGAAGGAGCGTCACGAGCAGGCGATGTGGGATGCGCAGCATGAGGATCCCACGCCGTTTGCGGCGGTGATCGGGCCGAAGTTCGATCTGACGAAGCTGCCGGCGACGGCGAAGCTGCTCGATGACGTGCTGCACGATCAGACGGTGGTGACCAGCCAGGCGAAGGACTACTTCAAGCGCAGGTTCCCGATCGCGGCGGGGTCGCCGGGGGACGCGTATCGCGAGTGGACCTGCGATGTGGAGGACCGGAAGCCCGCGGCCTATCCTTTGCGCTCCTATCCGAGCGGCCACTCGACGATGGCGTATACGTTCGGGGTGGTGTTGGCGGACCTGATCCCGGAGAAGGCGCAGGCGATTCTGGCGCGCTCGGCCAGCTATGCATACAGCCGCGAGATCTGCGGAGACCACTATCACTCGGATGTCGAGGCCGGGCATGTTCTGGGGACGACGCTGGGGGTTGTGCTGCTGCGCAATGCGGCGCTGCAGCCGGAGATCGCGGCGGCCAAGGTGGAGTTGAAGGCGGCTGGGATCGCGGAGTAGGGCTCCAGGGCTCAGGGTCCAGGGGTGGGGTGCTCGGTTGCGTGCCCTGCCCTTTTTCTTTGTGCCTGGAGAGAATTCTTTGTGCCTGGAGAGAACGGTCTCGCTGGCGCTCGATGCCCGCCTTAGCGACGGTGAAGCTGTCGCGAAGATGGGGCACCCGGATCGTCGGTTGGTGAGGTTAGTGCTTGCGGAAGAGGAGCGGGGTGAAGTGGATGAGGTTCTCGCGCCAGGTGAGCCAGGCGTGCATGCCGGGGGTTTCGATGGCGGTGACGGGCATATTGTGGGCCTGGAGGAAGGCGATGAAGCGGCGGTTGGGGTCGAAGAGGCGGTCGTCGGTGCCGCAGGAGACCCAGAGCAGACGGAGATTAGCTTTTTTGGGGTTGAGGTCGCTGAGCTGCTGGGTGTAGGTGGTGTTGTGGAAGGCGGCGCTCATGCCGACGACCCAGGCGAAGAGGTCGGGGTGGGTGAGGCCGACGGTGAGGGCCTCGAGGCCGCCCATGGAGAGGCCGGCGATGGCGCGGTCCTCGCGCTTGCGGGAGACGGCGTAGTCGGCTTCGACCTGGGGAAGAATCTCGGTGAGCAGGGCCTGGGAGAAAAGGCTGAGGTTGTGCTGGACCTTGACGGGATCGTCCCAGACCTTGTGGCCGTTGTGGACGAAGGCCATGTCGCCGTAGCCGAGGGGCATGACGACGATCATGGGCTGGATGCGTTTTTCGGCGAAGAGATTATCGAAGATGATGTTGGCCTGACCGTTGGTGGTCCAGCCGTCGACGCGGTCGCTCCAGCCGTGCAGGAGGTAGAGGACGGGGTAGCGGTGGTGGGAGCGGGCGTCGTAGCCGGGCGGGGTGTAGACGATGTACTCGCTCTGGTTGCCGGGGAGGCCGAGGACGACCTGGGTGGTGTAGGTGTGGTGGTGGAGGACGCCATGGGGGACGGCGGTGGTGTCCCAGGGCTCGGGGGTGTCGCCGGGGAGGTGGAGGACGC
>DATMOB010000014.1:0-4305 GCA_035568455.1 Granulicella sp. | reverse complement strand
TGTTCTAAGGGCGGGACACGCCCGGTTAGCCTGTGAAGTGAATGGCGAGGTAAGCCGTCAGCAGCAAGAACCCACCGAAATGGCCGCTAGGCGGCCATCGTAGGAATCCCCTTCCTTTAGGGAGGGGAGGATGTCAATGCGGAATTTACCGGGAAAACACTAGGGAAAACACTATCGGATGCCGTCCAGGAGCGAGCCGACGATGCCGCCGACCACTCCGCCCTCAACCCGCTCGGTGCGCTGCGAGGGCATGTACTCCATCAGTTGATGGGCCAGCCGGGAGATCGGGAGCGTCTGCAGCCAGACCCGGCCGGGGCCGGTCAGCGCCGCCAGGAAGATGCCGTCGCCGCCGAAGATCATGTTGCGGATTCCTTGAATGCGGGTGATCTGGAAGGAGACGCTGGACTGGAAGGCGCCGACGTGGCCGGGGTGTACCCGGAGGGTCTCGCCGGGCGCGAGGTCGCGGGTGACCACCTCGCCGGAGAGTTCGAGCCAGGCTGTGCCGTAGCCGTTGACCCGTTGCAGGAGGAAGCCGTTGCCCCCGAAGATGCCGGCCCCCAGGGATTGCTGGAAGCCGACGCCGAGCTGTACGCCGGGGGTGGCACAGAGGAAGCCGTGGCGGTGGACGAGGTACTCGAGGCCCTGGCCGACCTGGACGGGGAGGAGGTGACCGGGGACGCGGGTGGCGAAGGCGACCTCGCCGGGGCCGCCGATGGCGCGGTACTCGGTCATGAAGAGGGAACCGCCGCCGGCGACGCGCTTGATGGCGCCGAAGATGCCGCCACCGCCGGCCATCTGGGTGTGGGTGGTCATCTGGATGGTCTGGCTCATCCAGGAGAGCTCGCCGGCCTCGGAGATGATGGCGTCGTTGGCCCCGAGCGCGAACTCGAGGACGGGCATGGTGGTTCCGACGATGCGATGTTCCATGTGGGCTCCGGGCGGCAGAAAGAGTTCAATGCCGGATCGAGTATAGCTGATGGGGCGGTGGAATCTGCCGGACTTGGGTACCACCCCTCCCCCGTCAGGGAAGTCATAAAGTATAGGAATCAAGTGGGTTAAGTCCAAACCGAAGTCACCTGAGGTAGGCCAAAGTCAGACGCTTGAAGGTCAGAGATGGGAAGGCAGTGGATGTACCCGGGGGCTGTGGGCGGTGGGGTTGTCAAGTCTTGGGTCTTGGTTTCTTGCTGCTGAGGCCGGTGCGGAGCAGGACCTCAAGGATGCGGAGCGCTGCTGTGACGGAGGCCTTGAGGTCGCCGGAGACCTTGCTGGTGCCGGCGAGGCGGCGGCGGTAGTCGACCGGAATCTCGCGGATGCGGAGGTGGTGCTGGGCGGCTTTGATTTGCATCTCGAGGTTCCATCCGTAGGTCAGCTCGGACATGCCGAGGGTCTCGAGCGAGCTGCGGCGGATGGCGCGGAAGGGTCCCATGTCGGTGTAGCGGACGCCCTGGAGGAGACGCAGCAGGAGGCCGACCAGGTGGGCGGCGAGGAGCTGCGAGGGCAGCATCGAGCCGGGCTCGCGGTGACCCAGGATGCGGCTGCCGAGTACAAGGTCGGCCTCGTCGTGGAGGATGGGGGCGACGAGCTGGGGAAGGCTGGAGGCGACGTCGGCGCCGTCGCCGTCCATGTAGACGAGGACGGTGCACTCGGGGCTGGCGGCTCGGGAGCCGGCGAGGCAGGCGGCGCCGTAGCCGCGTGGAGAGGTGACGATGCGGGCTCCGGCGGCACGGGCGATGGCGTCGGTGGCGTCGGTGCTGCCGTTGTCGACGACGATGCACTCGGCGATGAGCGACCAGGGGAGGTTGGAGACGACGTGGCCGATGGATTCGGCTTCGTTGAGGGCGGGGATGATGACGGAGATGGGGGTGGTCATCGAGGGGGTTGGAGGTTCAGGCGGATTCTACCTGAGGGGTGGGCCTTCGATCGCGTCGCGGTAAGGGAGTGAGTCGGAAGGGAAGTTCTTCGCAGTATGCCAAGGCTGGCAGAGGCTCAAGGGCAAGCAAAAACAAAGGCGAGAAGCAGATCCCCTCGGGATGACAACCAAAAAAGCGAGAGCAAGGGCAACGGCAACGGCAACAGCGGGTCCTCCCGCCTTGCGGCAGGATGACAAGGGATATTTGGACCTCTTGGGGGTACTTGGCGGTTGGGAGAAGGCGGTCGAGCTTCGCTCGATGCCCACCCTAGCGACGATGAAGCCGTCGCTAGGATGGTGCACCCGGATATTGCGCGGTTATTGGCTGTTTTTGGCGGAGGCTAGGGCTTGCTGGACGCGGGGGCGGGCGGTGCCGCCGGGGACGTCGTGGCAGTCTAGGGTCGCCTGCAGGTTGATGGCGGCGTGGAAGTCGTCGCCGAAGGCGTCGGAGAGGGTGCGGAGTTCGGGGAGGGTTAGGGCGTCCAGCTCGCGGCCGGTCTCGAGGCCGAAGCGGACGGCGTTGCCGATGATCTCATGGGCCTTGCGGAAGGGGACGCCCTTATTGGAGAGGTAGGTGGCGGCGGCCATGGCGTTGAGGTAACCGGTTGTGGCTGCGGTTGCCATGACTTCAAAGTGGAACTTCAAGGAACGGGTGAAGTCTGGAAGGACGCTGAGGATGCCGCGGATGGTGTCGGCGGCGTCGAAGACGGGTTCCTGACCCTCTTGCAGGTCCTTGTTGTAGGCGAGCGGTAGGCCCTTGATGAGGGTGGTCAGGGTGGTGGTGGCGCCTTGCAGACGGCCGGACTTGCCGCGGATGAGTTCGGTGAGGTCGGGGTTCTTCTTCTGCGGCATAGCGCTCGAGCCGGTGGAGAAGCGTTCGGGAAGGTCGAGGAAGCCGAACTCGGCGGTGGAGTAGAGGGTGAGCTCCTCGGCGAAGCGGGAGATGTGGAGGCCGAGGGTGCTGAGGGCTTGAGTGAAGTCGAGGGCGAAGTCGCGGTCTGAGGTTGCGTCCATGCTGTTGGGCGTGGGGGCGTCGAAGGCCAGAGCCTTGGCGGCGATGGTGCGGTCCAACGCCAGAGTTGCGCCGGCGACGGCTCCCGAGCCTAGCGGGCAGAGATTGAGGCGCTTGCGGGCGTCGGTGAGGCGGCTGGCGTCGCGGTCGATCATGCTGACGTAGGCCAGGAGCCAGTGGGCAACCAGGACCGGCTCGGCGCGCTGGAGGTGGGTGTAGCTGGGCATGACGGCCTCGCCGGCGTTGGTGGCGAGGTCAAGCAGCGCGCTGCGCCAGGCCTTGAGGCCGGCGAGGGTCGAGTCGATGGCGTCGCGCACGAAGAGGCGCATGTCGGTGGCGATCTGCTCGTTGCGGCTGCGGCCAGTGTGGAGCTTGAGGGCGAGGTCGCCGATGATCTTTGTGAGTTCGAGCTCGACGAAGTGGTGGACGTCTTCGGCCTGGGGGTTGGTGACTACGATGGCTTCGCCTTGTTCGGCTTGCTGTTTGGCGACGGCGCGGAGACCCTGGATCATCAGGAGGAGTTCTTCGCTGGTGAGGATGCCGGCGGCTTCGATGGTGCGGGCGTGAGCGATGCTGGCTTCTACTTCGTATGGGACTAGGCGCCAGTCGAAGGGGAAGGAGCGCTGCCAGGATTCGAAGGTTGGGTCGAGGGGGTCGCGGAAGCGGCCGGACCACATCTTTGCGGGTTGATTGCTTGAAGACACGTCAGATGGTCCTTTTTGTGAAGAATCTCAATTTAAGCAGTGCTGTAGCAGTCGCCGCGAGCACTGCAGCACTGAAGCCGATGAAGTAACCGTGATCGCCGACGAAATTCTGCCAATGAGTGCTTTCGCGCCAAGGCAAGACTTCCCACCGGCCGTCGTGCGAATAACCAGAGACACCCTCGAGATCACTGAAATGCAGACCAAGAAGCCAAAATGCAATTGAAATAAGGGCCGCTAATGACACTCCGCGCCATGTTGCTCGCTTTCTAAGAACAATTAGCGCAACAAGAGAGCCGATTCCCGCGCCAATGAGAATGTGGATCGCAAAGATAATCAGCAATCCGCCTAGTGTCATAAACATATTGCGGCCCCCTTTCTCGTGGTAGTTCTTCGGTCGAGCTTCGCTACTCCTTGTCGCTCCCGCTGCTCAGTTGTGGCATCTCAGAGCCTTTGCTGAGCGTGAGTAGACCGCTCTGCGCGTAGGTCATAAGCTTCGCGCGAGTGTCGGTAATGTCGAGGTTGCGCATGGTGAGCTGACCGATCCGGTCGCGCGGTGAGAAGGTAGACTCGCCCTTCTCCATGGTGAGGCGCTCGGGCTTGAACGTGAGATTGGGCGAGTCTGTATTCAGTATGGTGTAGTCGTTGCCGCGGCGAAGCTCGAGCGTCACTTCGCCGGTGAC
>DATMOB010000013.1:0-16952 GCA_035568455.1 Granulicella sp. | reverse complement strand
GGAAGCTGCGGGGGCGCACCCATCTCGATCATCCGCCAGTACATCGAGCAACAACAAACACCGAGTTGAGGACAGCTTCGCTGTCCGCGCTCTACATCCCCGCCCTGAAGGACGGGGTTTTCCGCACAATTTGGATAAAATCAATGGCCTGCTGCGGAGCCCGTTTTGGGAAAGATTAGGGGCGAATACGCGGATAAGAGACGGAAGATACTCCGTACTGAGCGTAGAAATCCGTATCCTGGCTTTCCAGTGGGCACCTGTCATCGGCATCCTGAAAACGGGAGATGTCCGAGTACTGTAGGCGAGAAGGCATCGCGGAATCGCTTCGCCTGTTCGCAAAAACGACCTGGTGCGTATTCGGATCGCGATAGCTACTGGAGCGACAATGATTCTCGGATTGGTTGCCGGGATGAGCATCCAGCGCTGCAGGGATTCAGAGCTCAACCGACCGTGTCTATGAGGTCGCAGGATCAAAGTGTTCTACCCGCGGTCCCACATGACAGGACGGATAAGAGGAGCATCTCTACGCTCTCTGGAAAACCACAAAGATCGTCGCTCCGCTCCGAACGGTAGAGCGATTCAAAATGCTTTCCTAAACCTATTTGGAGCCCGAAGCCGCATGCTCCCGCGGGGCGTTCGGTGGTATGCTCCGTCTTCCCGGGGAGTTTTGCGGAGACGACTCCGGCCTTCTTCTTGTCCTTGAGGCGGTAGCTCTCGCCCTTGATGTTGATGGTGGTGGAGTGGTGCAGGGAACCTCCACAACATTTCAGCGTCCGACGGTGCAAACCACTTCGCCAGCCTAAGCCCTTTCTCGAGCCGCCTTCTCTATCTCATTGAAGCTACGCATGGTAGCCTTTCTAGGTTCCAAAATTGATCGAATCTCTGCGCTCGGAACAAACGAGAGAGAGTTGAGGCGAAGTCTCCCCATGAGAAAGCAGTTCGTCCGTTTGGTTCCCCTTTTCCTGATCGCCTTCGTTCCCGCCCTTGCCCAACAACTCCAGCCATCTTCACAGCTGTTCCGAGATCCCTCCCTCCCGGTGGAGAAGAGAATCGACAACCTGCTCTCCCAGATGACGCTCGACGAGAAGATCGACTGTCTCAGCACCGACACCGGAGTGCCCCGCCTCGGCGTTCCCAACTTCGGCAGCTCGGAAGGAATTCACGGAGTCGTACAGCGCGGCGGCGGCAAGAACGAGCGCGCCATGATCCCCACCACTCAGTTCCCGCAGCCGCCCGGCATGGGTGAGTCCTGGGACCCAGAGTTGGTCCGCCAGGCCGGAGCAGTCCAGGGCTATGAGGCCCGCTACATCACCCAGACTCCCAAGTACGACCGCCGGATCCTCATGCTCTGGGGACCCCAATCGGACCTCGCTCGCGATCCGCGCTGGGGCCGCAGCGAAGAGGTCTACGGCGAAGACCCCTTCTTTAACGGCACCATGGTCACCGCCTTCATCAAAGGCCTCCAGGGAGACGACCCGAAGTACTGGCAGTCCGCCGCTCTGCTCAAGCACTTCCTCGCCAACAGCAATGAGGACCACCGCACCAACTCCAACTCCGAGTTCGACCAGCGCCTCTTCTGGGAGTACTACTCCGTCCCCTTCCGCATGGGCTTCGACGCCGGCGCCAAGGGCGTCATGGCCTCCTACAACGCCTGGAACGGCACCCCGATGGCGATCAATCCCATCCTCAAAAGCATGATCCGCGACAAGTGGGGCGTCGACGTCATCTCCAGCGACGGCGGCGCCGTCAAGCTGCTCGTCACCTCGCACAAGCGCTTCCCCGACCAGAAGGCCGCCGTCATCGCCTGCCTCCACGCCGGCATCAATCAGTTCCTCGACACCTATAAGGACGAGACCAAAGCCGCCGTGAAGGAAGGTTCCGTCACCGAGGCCGAGATCGACTCGCTGCTCCGTCCCAAGTTCCGCGTCACCCTCCGCCTCGGCCTGCTCGATCCCGCCGACATGGTTCCCTACTCCAAGATCAAGGAAGCCGCAGGCGCGCCCGCTCCGTGGGACACCCCGAAGGACCAGTCCGCCTCCGAGAAGATGGCGCTCGAATCCGTCGTCCTGCTCAAGAACGAGAACTCCTTCCTTCCGCTCAACAAGGCCACCATCAAGTCCATCGCCGTCATCGGCCCGCTCGCCGACTCCGTCCACTGGGACTGGTACGGCGGCACACCGCCTCACGCCATCACCCCGCTCCAGGGAATCAAGAGCGAGCTCCCCGCCAACGTCGTCGTCAAGTACGCCGAGAGTGAACTCGGCCAGGCCGCCATCGAGGCCGCCCGCAGCTCCGACGTCGCCGTCGTCGTCATCGGCAACGATCCCACGTGCGGCCCCGATATGGCCCACGACTGGCACGACACCGTCGACGGCGGCGGCACCCTCGCCTGCACCGTTCCCAGCGACGGCCGCGAGGGCCGCGATCGAGAAAGCCTCACCCTCGCCCAAGAGCAGCTCGTCAAGCAGGTCTACGCCGTCAATCCAAAGACCGTCGTCCTGCTCGTCTCCAGCTTCCCCTACGCCATCAACTGGTCCCAGGCCCACGTCCCCGCCATCCTGCACATGGCCCACTCCTCGCAGGATGAAGGCACCGCCTTCGCCAAGGTCCTCTTCGGCGACTACAACCCCGGCGGCCACCTCGTCACCACCTGGCCCAAGTCCATCGACCAGCTCCCCCCCATGATGGACTACAACATCCGCGACGGCCGCACCTACATGTACTTCAAGGGCGAGCCGCTCTACCCCTTCGGTTTCGGCCTCAGCTACACCAGCTTCCGCTACGCCAACCTCAAGACCAGCACCCCAACCCTGGCCGCCGACGGCGACCTTACCGTCAGCGTCGACGTCACCAACACCGGCAGCCGCGCTGGAGACGCCGTCGTCCAGCTCTACGTCAAGCACCTCAAGTCAAACGTGACCCGCCCCAACCAGGAGCTGAAAGGTTTCCAGCGCGTCTCCCTCGAACCCAACCAAACCAAGACCATCGAGATTCCCTTGAAGGCCGAGGCTCTCGCCTACTGGAACGAAAAGCAAGCCCGCTTCCAGGTCGAAGGCGAACCCGTCCAGCTGCGGATCGGCGACTCCTCCAGCGACCTCTCACTCGACACCACCATCCACGTCAAATAGCAGTCCGTTCTTCCACCAACAAACCACCAAAGCAGCGGACAGCCCACCGTCCGCTGCTCTTTCTGCAAACGCTAAAGCGCACGAATCTCTGTCCCGAGTCTTCTCAGTTCCTATCGGTGAAAATCGACAAGCCTGAACCTTACGGGCGCGGTTCCGCCATCCACTGAAAACAGAGAACGTAGCCATCAGGGTCTGTAACGTAGAGTTGCTTCATTCCATACCAAGCCACTCTGGGTGCGTTGACATCGACGCCCCTTGCCCGTAGGTGATCATAGACTCCATCAACATCCGGGCAACCGAAGTAGAGGGAGATGTCTTTGTGGGCCGCAATTCTTGTGCGCTCCGGTTGGGGCGGGCGTGCTGGCGCCTCGTATGCGGTGTTAAGCATGAGCTCCGCCCCATTCAGGCTCAGCATCCCCCAGTCGAACTCCGGTGTGGGCTTCCCATCTGAGCGAACAGTCTGACAACCCAACACGCCACAATAGGACCTCATCGCAGTGGGCATGTCGAACACCGCCAGGAGCGGTACCATGTCACAAGTGACTATCATTTGATCCTCCTCTTCTGTGGAGAAATCTTCACGTGGTTATATCGCACCGCTCAGGGTCCTTGCAGGCAGTTTGCATCATACTTCCCCTGACCGCCTGGCCCGCAAAACTCGCGTGCCCCGTTCACCCCATTTGTCTCCCACCCCAAATCGAGCTACCCTAAACCTAGCGAACCAGCACAAGCCATCGCGGGAGAGATCGGACCCGCCCGACGCCGAAGGAGCAACCGCGCCCCGGAAACTCTCAGGCAAAAGGACCGCGACGGCATCTCAACCTCTGGAGAGAGCCACCCCGCGAGGGCGGCCGCCGACGGGATAACAATCTCAGGCAAACCAACAGAGGGGGCGCACCCAGAAAGCTGATGCCCTCAGCTCCGAAAGGTGTGCCATGACGACCCTCGAGACCCCGGAAACCTCCCCCGCCTTCGCCCGCCGCCACATCGGCCCCTCTACCGCCGACGTCGCCGCCATGCTCCAGACCATCGGCGCCCCCTCGCTCGCCGAGCTCATCGCCCAGACCGTGCCCGGCTCCATCCTCGCGCCCGGCCAGCTCACCTTCGGCCCCGCGCTCACCGAGCCCGAGGCCATCGCTCACCTGCGCTGCGTCGCCGCCAAGAATAAGGTCCTCACATCGCTGATCGGTCAGGGCTACTACAACACCCTCACCCCGGCCGTCATCCAGCGCAACATCCTCGAGAACCCCGCCTGGTACACCGCCTACACCCCCTACCAGCCCGAGATCAGCCAGGGCCGCCTGGAAGCACTCATCAACTTCCAGACCATGATTACCGACCTCACCGGCCTCGATATCGCCAACGCCTCCCTGCTCGACGAGGCCACCGCGGCCGCCGAGGCCATGGCCATGGCCAAGCGTGGAGCCAGCGCCGAGAGCGCCCAGAGCACCACCTTCTTCGTCGACCAAAACTGTCACCCCCAGACCATCGCCGTCCTCCGCACCCGCGCCACCGCGCTCGACTGGACCCTCGAGATCGGCGACCCCGCCGGCCTGCAGCCTGAAGTCGTCTTCGGCGCCATCCTCCAATACCCCGGAACCAACGGCCACATCACCGACTACCGCGCCGCCATCGCCGCGCTCCACGCCGCCGGAGCCATCGCCGTCCTCGCCACCGACCCGCTCGCCCTCACCCTGCTCGCCTCACCCGGCGAGCTCGGCGCCGACCTCGCCATCGGATCCACCCAGCGCTTCGGCGTTCCGCTCGGCTACGGCGGCCCGCACGCCGCCTTCCTCGCGACCAACGACAGCTTCAAGCGTAACCTTCCCGGCCGGCTCGTCGGCGTCTCCATCGACGCCCGCGGCAATCAGGCCTACCGCCTCGCCCTCCAGACCCGCGAGCAGCACATCCGCCGCGAGAAGGCCACCTCCAACATCTGCACCGCGCAGGTGCTGCTCGCCGTCATGGCCGGCATGTATGCCGTCTACCACGGCCCCGAAGGCCTCAAGGCCATCGCCAGCCGCATCCACGCCCTGACCGCGAAGCTCGCCGCCGGCATCAACTCCCTCGGCCTTCAGGTTGAGCCCGAGGCCTTCTTCGACACCATCACGTTCCTCTCCGGCTCGGAGGCTCAAACCGAAGCCATCCATCAGCGCGCCATCGCCGCCGGCATCAACCTCCGCCGCATCCCGGCGACAGCCGGCCAGCCCAACCGCATCGGCATCTCCCTCGACGAGACCTCCACCCCGCAGCTCCTCGAGAAGCTTTGGTCCTGCCTTGGCGGCACCATCCCCTACTCCGAGGTGAGCGCAACCGAGACCATCCCGGCCAGCCTCCGCCGTGCCACTTCCTACCTCCAGCACCCGGTCTTCAACCAGTACCACTCCGAGACCGAGATGCTCCGCTACATGCGCCGCCTCTCCGACCGCGACCTCGCCCTCGACCGCGCCATGATCCCGCTCGGCTCCTGCACCATGAAGCTCAACGCCACCACCGAGATGCTTCCCATCTCCTGGCCCGAGTTCTCCTCCATCCACCCCTTCGTCCCCGCCGACCAGGCGCAGGGCTACGCCGCCATGATCGCCGCCCTCGAGGTCCGCCTCTGCGAGATCACCGGCTACGACGCCTTCTCCTTCCAGCCCAACTCCGGCGCCCAGGGCGAGTACGCCGGTCTGCTCGCCGTCAACGCCTACCACGCCAGCCGAAACCAGGCGCACCGCCGCATCTGCCTCATCCCCGCCTCCGCGCACGGCACCAACCCCGCCTCCGCACAGATGGCCAGCATGGAGGTCGTCGGCGTCCGCTGCGACGCCAACGGCAACGTCGACGTCGAGGACCTGCGCGAAAAAGCCGCCAAGTACGCCGACATCCTCGCCTGCGTCATGATCACCTACCCCTCCACCCACGGCGTCTTCGAGGAGCAGATCCGCGAGATCTGTGAGATCGTCCACGCCGCCGGTGGCCAAGTCTACCTCGACGGCGCCAACCTCAACGCCCAGGTCGGCCTCGTCTACCCGGGCAAGTTCGGCGCCGACGTCAGCCACCTCAACCTGCACAAGACCTTCTGCATCCCCCACGGCGGCGGCGGCCCCGGCGTCGGCCCCATCGGCGTCCGCGCCCACCTCGCCCCGTTCCTGCCCGGCCATCCGGAGCTCAACGCCGCCAGCCCTGTCGGCCCGGTCTCGGCAGCGCCCTACGGCTCCGCATCGATCCTCGCCATCTCCTACGCCTATCTTCTCCTGATGGGCGGCGAGGGCCTTACCCGCGCCACCGAAGTCGCCATCCTCAACGCCAACTACATCGCGCAACGCCTCGACCCGCACTTCCCCGTGCTCTACAAGAACCACAACGGCCGCGTCGCCCACGAGTGCATCCTCGACCCCCGCGCCCTCAAGAACACCACCGGCGTCACCGTCGACGACCTCGCCAAGCGCCTCATCGACTATGGCTTCCACGCCCCCACCATGAGCTTCCCGGTCGCCGGCACGCTCATGGTCGAGCCCACCGAGAGCGAGTCCAAGGCTGAGATCGACCGCTTCTGCGACGCCATGATCCAGATCCGCCACGAGATCTCCGCCATCGAACGCGGCGACCACAAGGTCGAAGACTCCCCCCTGCGCCACGCCCCCCACACCGTCCACGACATCGCCGACGACACGTGGTCGCGCCCCTACTCCCGCGCCCAGGGCTGCTTCCCCCCCACCAGCCGCCGCACCGACAAGTACTGGTCGCCGGTCAACCGCATCGACAACGCCTACGGCGACCGCAACCTCTTCTGCTCCTGCCCGCCCATAGCCGAGTACTGCGAGACCGTCTCCGAATAACCCACTACCCGAAGAGCCACGTCATCTCGACCGAAGCGCCGGACAGCAACATCGTCCGGCGCGCAGTGGAGAGACCCCTGTATTTGTCCTTCGCTCCCTGGCAATCCTCGCTAGGTGCCGCGTGCCCCATCGTCGCGCCTCTGTTTCACGCGATGAATGGGCCTCTCCCGAAGCAAGACCGCCTTCCCTTCCCCACCCTCCACACTCCACCATCCCTTCCCGGAAGGGCGCGGCTTCAGCCGCGCCGCAAACCCCACCACCCAACACCCAATCCTGAACGGGGCCCCTCGCACCGCGAGGGGCCTCGACGAAGGACCTCCCACCGCAACGGCAAAGATCTCGCGCTTGAGCTCCCAACCATTCCCCTGTATACAAAGGCATGCACGAAATTGAACGTTTGCCCTCCACTCGATCATTCTGCCGCCCGCTCGCCGCCCTACTCACCCTCGCCCTCCTCACCCCGGCCCTCGCCCAGAACGCCCCCAAGCTCATTCCCGCCCCGCGCGAGCTCCACGCCGCCGCCCTTATCCCCATCGCCTCCGCCACCGTCGTCGTTCCCGGCCCCGAAGCCAACTCAGAGGACCTCTTCACCGCCCGTGACCTCACCCAGGCGCTCGCCGCCGACGGCATCCAGATAGCTCCCGCCGTCGGCGCTCCCGACCTCACCATCGACCTGCTCCACCGCGACGCCCCACAGGCCGAGCAACTCTTCACTGAAGCCAATATCGCCTTCGACCCCGCCATGCACGACGAGGGCTACGTTCTCATCACCCGCCCCGGCCACGCCTACCTGATCGCCGACACCCCCACCGGCCGCTTCTACGCCGCCCAGACCCTCAAGCAGCTTATCGAGCGCAATCCCTCGGGCACCGGAATCTGGACCGCCACCATCCGCGACTGGCCCGCCATGAAGTACCGCGGCATCGACGACGATCTCTCCCGCGGCCCCTTCCCCACCCTCGCCTTCCAGAAGCACCAGATCCAGGTCTTCGCCGCCTACAAGGTCAACCTCTACTCGCCTTACTTCGAGCACACCCTCCAGTACGCCAGCGACACGCTCGCCGCCCCGCCCGGAAGCTCCCTCACCCGGGCCGAGTCGCAGGAGCTCGCCGCCTTCGCCGCCCAGTACCACGTCACCATCGTCCCCGAGCAGGAGGCCTTCGGCCACCTCCACCACGTCCTCCAATACGAAAAATACTCCTCGCTCGCCGAGACCCCGCACGGCCACGTCCTCGCCCCCGGCGAATCCGGCACCCAGCCCCTCATCTACTCCTGGTTCTCCCAGATCGCCCAGGACTTCCCCAGCCCCTTCCTCCACGTCGGCGCCGACGAGACCTTCGAACTAGGCACCGGGAGAACGAAGGCGGATGTAGACAAGCGCGGCCTCGGCCCCGTCTACGCCGACTTCCTCAGCCAGATCCACACCACCCTCGCCCCTCTCCATCGCCGCCTCCTCTACTGGGGCGACGTCGCCACCAGCGACCCCTCCGCCATCGACCACCTGCCCAAGGACATGATCGCCGTCCCCTGGATCTACTGGCACCTGGATAGCTACGACCCCGACATCCTTCCCTTCAAGAACGCCGGCATCGAGACCTGGGTCGCCCCCGGCGACGCCAACTGGAGCGAGGTCTACCCCGTCGGCAAGGTCGCCCTCGACAACATCCAGGGTTTCGTCGCCGCCGGCCAGCGCCTCGGGTCGACGGGTGAGCTGCTCACCGTCTGGAACGACGACGGCGAAGGCCTCTTCAACCAGGATTGGTTCGGCGTCCTCTTCGGCGCGGCCGCCGCCTGGCAGCCCGGTTCGAGCGACACCACCGCCTACCAGAGCGCCTTCGCCCACACCTTCTACGGCGACTCCACCGGCAAGATCGACCAGGCCCAGTCCGAGATCATGGCCGCCCAGGATCTCATCGACCCCTCCGACGCCGCCTTCTGGATCGATCCCTGGAGCCCCGCCGGCCAGGCCATGGCCGCCAAGCTGCGCCCCAAGCTCCACCAGGGCCGTCTCCACGCCGAGCAAGCCCTCGGACTGATCCAGCAGGTCCGCGCCCAGGCCAGCAGCTCCCAGAACACCGCCTCCAGCCTCCGCGAGACCGCCGCGCTCGACGCCATGGAGCTCGGCGCCCGCCGCCTCGACCTCACCGCCATGAAGTTCCAGCTCTCCGACGAGATGGCCTCCGCCTACGCCCAGGCCTACACCCTCACCCACCCCCACAAACCAGCCCAGCCCACCGAGAAGCAGAACTCCCAGGCCCGCGACCTCCTCGAATCCATCTCCAGCATGAACGGCCGCTGCCAGGACCTCCGCGACAGCTACTCCATGCTCAAGAACCTCTACGCCCAAAGCTGGCTCGCCGAGAACCGCCCCTACTGGCTCGACAACGTCCTCGTCCGCTACGACCTCCGCATCCAGCTCTGGCAGCAGCGCGGCGAAGCCATCGACACCCTCATCAACACCTGGGCAGACACCAAAAACCTGCCCACCGCCCAACAAGCCGGCCTGCCCCCAGCCCCACCCCAACCCTGATCACCGACTGTCCTCTGAACCTGCCATAAAGCCGGTGCCCCATCCTTCGCGCAGTTTGCGAAGGGTGGGAGGAAGACCCTGTGTCCCGGCCTTTCGCCGAGACCCTCAGGGCTGTCGTTCAGGAGCAGCCGCCTCCTCCACGATGCCGAATCTCCCATCCGGCAGCCGAGCCAGAGTCGGCGCATAGCTCCCCAGAAACTGACGTGTCCACCAGACGCCCTGCGTGCGCTTCTGCTCCGGCGTACTGAACCAGTACTCCCAAAGCACCGCCCGCACCAGCCGGGGCGGCGATCTCCCAAACGGATTGCCGTCGAACAGACTCAGTACCGCCGCATCGTTCTCGAGCAGCCGCTCCTCCGTGCGAACCACGAACGGATATTGCTGCCACCATCCCAGCGAGGCGAACCACAGATTCCAGTCGAAACGCGGCTGATACGGCGCATAGATCCGCGGCCGCTCGTTCACCGCCTGCGGCTTCGAACGGAAGCGATACGCCACCCAGTTCGTGCCGTCATCCGACCCCTGAAACTCGATCTCATACCGGTGCGGCGTCATTACGGCGAACAGCCCATACTGGTTCGCTATGCGGAACGGCTCCAGCAGAGCTACCGGCCTCGCCGGCAGCGGCGCACCCGGCCAGAACATCCGCACCAGCGGCACCGCAGTTGCATACCCGACCCACAGCAGCAGAACCGCCCGCATCCCGATGCCAAAGGCCTCCCTCCCCCGCAGCGCGCGCCCAGCCGTCTCTCCCAAGCCAGCCAGATTTACGTAGGGAGTGCCGAACGGAACACTCTGCCGCCACCGCGCCGGAATCACCCGCACAAGAAACGCGTCGTCCAGCAGCAGCACCGCCAGCACCAGCACCAGATAGTTCAAAAACGCATAGTTCGCCGTCGCAATCACGCCGATCTGCCAGCAGGTCACGATAAAGAAGCAGGCGATCCGCCACGGCCTCGGCATCAGCGCCATCCACACCAACCCCAGCTCCATCCCCAGCGTCGCCGCCGCGGTCGCAATATGAAACCAGCGCGGCAGATGCTGCAGATACCATCCGATCCACGTCGGCAGCGGCCCGTTCTGGTAGTACTCGTACATCGCGGTCAGGTTCCGCCACGTCGGGTCGCCGCTTGCCAGCTTCACCACGCCCGACTCGAAGTAGATCCGAAACCACTCCCACAACAGCAGCACCAACGCCGCGCGCGATCCCGGCTCCCGCTCTCCCCATCCCGGCAGTATCCCCCCGGGCGCCAGAAACAGCGAAAGAAAGCCCGCCTCCAGCAGCATCCCATCCGACTGGTAGCCGGAAAAGTCCCGCGCCGCGCTCACAAACGAAAGGAAGCTGAGAAAGCACACCAGCAGCATCGCGCGGGGCCAGATGTTCGCCACCACCAGCAGCGACGCAATCAGCCCGACCCAGCTCAGCGCCATCAGCCAGTGGTCGCTCGCCGAGAACCACAGCAGAGTAGGCGCATACCAGTACCGCAGCCAGCCAATTCCATCCAGCGACTGCAGCAACTCCTGTGCCGGGAGAATCCCGTGCGCCCCGATCAACCCCCTTTCCTGATACAGCAGAGCGTAGAACGCCGAAAAGTAAATCAAGCCAAGCGCCCGCAGGAACAGGAACCGCGCAATCAGACGGTCCGCAAAGCCCTCCGCCGGATCGAACCAGTACAGGAGGATTCGCCGGATGTCGAGGATCTTCGGAGACGCATCCGTCAGCACGGCGTTCCCTCCTCCACCCAACCACACCTGCGACGGGCCACCCTGCGCGGTTGGATGCACCCACCAGCGCAGCGGCTATTATCGGGGCGTGCGTCCTCATCTCGCCACTCTCGTCGAGGAGTTTCGCCGCCACCCCGCGGAGACCGCCGTCGTCGCCCACCGCGGCAACCGGCGCTACCCCACCACCTACGGCCAGCTCGCCGACCTCACCGGCCGCTGCGCCGCCGAGCTCGACCGCCGCGGCCTCCAGCCCGGCGACCGCCTCCTCCTCTGGGGGGAAAACTCCGCCGAGTGGATCGCCGTCTTCTTCGCCTGCCTCCTTCGCGGAGTGATCGCCGTCCCTCTCGACGCCGCCGGCACCGCATCCTTCGCCACCCGCGTCCTCCACGACGTCTCACCCAAGCTCATCGCCGGCGACCGCAACCTCCTCACCAGCCTCGCCAACTCCGCCTCCGAGCTCGCCCGCCTCGTCCTCTCCGACCTGCACCCCCACCTCCCCGTCACCCCCAACTACACCGTCAGCGCCGCCGTCACGCGCGAGACCCCCTTCCAGATCGTCTTCACCTCCGGCACCACCTCCGACCCCAAGGGCATCGTCCATACCCACGGCAACGTCCTCGCCAGCCTGCAGCCGATCGAGGACGAGATCGCGCACTACCGCAAATACGAACGCATCTTCCACCCCCTGCGATTCCTCCACAGCCTCCCCCTCAGCCACGTCTTCGGCCAGTTCATGGGTCTCTGGTGCCCCGCCCTCCTCGCCGCCGAGCTGCACTTCAGCGACCAGCTCGAACCCGCCCGCATGACCCACCTCATCCGCCGCGAACGCATCTCCGTGCTCATCGCCGTCCCGCGCGTCCTCCAACTCCTCCGCACCCACCTGCTCGGCCGCTTCCCCGCCCTCGCCGCCCAGCTCGAACCAGCGCCCGATCCCGCCTCCGAACCTGCCCAGCCTCTCCCCGTCTGGAAGCGCTGGTGGCGCTTCCGCCAGGTACATCGCGCCCTGGGATGGAAGTTCTGGGCCGTCATCTCCGGCGGTGCCACCCTGCCCGCCGAGCTCGAATCCTTCTGGAGGAGCGTCGGCATCGCCCTCATCCAGGGCTACGGCATGACCGAGACCGCCGCCCTCGTCACCCTCAACCATCCCTTCCGCATCGCCCACGGCACCATCGGCAAGGCCCTCCCCGGCCGCGAGATCCGCCTCACCGATCAAGGCGAGATCCTGGTCCGCGGCGACATGCTCGCCGACTCCACCTGGCAGGCCGGAGCCCTCCGCCCACGCCTCGGCGACTGGCTCGCCACCGGCGATCTCGCCGCGCAGGAGCCCTCCGGCGAGCTGCGCTACCTCGGCCGCATGGGCGACCTCATCGTCACCGCCGCCGGCATGAACATCCACCCCGCCGACCTCGAAGCCGCCATGCAGCAGCAGCCCGGCGTGCGCGCCTGCGTCGTCGTCCCCTGCGACACCCCCACAGGCCCCGAACCCGTAGCCGTCGTTCAGCTCTCCAGCGCGAACCAATCCGCCAACGCCCAGCTCGAAGCCGCCCTCCGCAACGCCAACCGCAGCCTGGCCGAGTACCAGCAGATCCGCCGCGCCCTGCTCTGGCCCGAGCTGCAGTTCCCCTACACCTCCACCGGCAAGCTGCTGCGCCGCAAGGTCGCCGAGTGGGCCTGCGCCGCCCTCGCCGCCCAAAACCCCGCCTCCGCAGCCACCACGCCCTCCCAAGATCCACTGCTCCAAATCATCACCGAGATCACCAGCGAGCCGCCCGCCGCCTCCGCCGACCCCAGCCACCTCCGCCTCTCCGAGGATCTGCATCTCGACAGCCTCGGCCGCGTGCAACTGCGGTCCGCCCTCGAACAGCGCCTCGGCCTCGAGCTCACCGACGACGCCATCGCCACCGTCGACACCCTCGGCGCCCTGCGATCCCTGCTCGAACAACCCACCGAACCACCGCCCCACCCCATCCCCCAAGCCACTCAAGCCACCCACCCATCGGGCGAAAGCTCAGCAGAAATCCCAGGAAACAACCCACCCCATCCCTACGCCACCCCGCACCCGGCTCCCGAAGAGCCCACCTACCCCCACTGGCCCTGGAGCCGCCTCATCCAGGCCCTCCGCGTTGCCTTCCTCGAACTCATCATGCGCCCTCTTGTCTGGCTGCTCGCCGCGCCTCGCGTCACCCGCGATCCCGCGCTGTCGGAACTCCCCACCGGCCCGCTCCTGATCATCGCCAATCACGTCACCGCGTACGACGGAGCCCTCATCCTCTACGCGCTCCCGCCCCGGCTGCGTCGACACGTCGCCGCAGCCATGTCCGGCGAGATGCTGCTCGACCTCCGCCGCGGCCGCAACCAACCCCACCCGCTGCTCAACCCCCTCGCCCCCGCCGCCTACTGGCTGCTCACAGCGCTCTTCAACGTCTTCCCGCTGCCCCGTCTACGCGGCTTCCGCAGCAGCTTCGACCACGCCGGCGAGGCCATGGACCGCAACTACTCCGTCCTTGTCTTCCCCGAGGGCAGACGCAGCCCCACCGGCCACCTGCAACCCTTCCGCCCCGGCATCGGCCTACTCGCCCAGCAGTCGCAGGTTCCCATCCTGCCCATCGCCCTGGTCGGCCTCGGCGAGCTGCGCCAGCGCACCCTAGCCTGGTTCCGCTCCGGACGCCTCGAGATCCGCCTCGGCGCCCCCATCCCACCAAACCCAGCCTCTCCCCCCGAGCAGCTCACCCGGAAGCTCGAAGCCGCCATCCAGTCGTTGCTCGCAACCTGACAGCAAAGCCCCCATGCTTCACTTGGACGGACTTCGATGCGGAAATTGCGACAGAATGTAGACGCCGCTGAGTTCCTCCATATAAGCGCGATCCAGACGCCACTGGCAATCCACCGACATCGGTGCTTTGATCGTCCCCGTGCCGAACCGCCGAAGTGGAAGCTGGCACGCGCTGGCGCGGTACGCCCGCCACGTGGTGTCCGTCTGATTGAGGGCAAGCAGCTCGTCCTGCGATCCCGTCACTCCGCGAAGATCCTCCACGAAAGCGTCGAGATGTACCTCAATGACCTCCAACTCCTTGCTCATGCACATCACATACGGAGTCGTCGCGTAGTTATCCGAGCACGGCGTCTCCGGCCGCGAAAACACAGCCGCATACTCGAGGTTTGCAGCGCCTCCCCGCTCCACAGGGTCGGACTGCCCGGCTGCCACGGCCGAGCGTCCCAGCCACACACAGGCCGCTGCCAAGCCAACGAGAGATCCTTGCATGCACCCTCCCAAGCGTTTCCGACGCCTCACCGCTGAACCTGCATTCCGACTCTCGCAAGCCAGGCCATACTCCTACAGCGCGATCTCGCCCCGCTCCTCATTCCGAATCCGAATCACCTCATCGACCTTCGTCACGAAGATCTTCCCATCCCCGATCGTGCCTGTCCGCGCCGCCTGAATAATCGCCTGGATCGCCCGCTCCACCCGGTCATCGCTCGTCACTACCTCCAGCTTGACCTTCGGCAGCAGATCCACCGAGTACTCCCGCCCGCGATAGAACTCCGTATGCCCCTTCTGCCGCCCATGACCCCGCGCCTCCAGGATCGTCATGCCCTCCACGCCCAGCTCCACCAGCGCGTCCTTCACCGCATCCAGCTTCGATGGTTGAATTACCGCCTCAATTTTCGTCATGCCAAACCCTTTCCATCCATCAACTGCGTCAACTTATCCTAGCGGCTGCGACTAAATACCGTAGCCCTACCCTCGCTGCAGACTCCCGCACCCGCAATCGGCCGAGGCCCATGTCCCTGATTATCCTGAACTCGTTTGATTGTAATATTCGAGAGCAGCCCTCCGGAGCGAGAGACCTCCGGAACCGATACGTACCCGCGCAGTAACCGTACACCCAGTCCGGCGCCAAGCCAACCGTCCGGCCAATTCACTCGAAAAGGTACCCACATGCCCGACCGCCGCACCGAAGCCACCCTCTATCGTTGGAGCGAAGTCCTCAACGAGCAGCTCAACCCCAGCATCACCCGTCAGTACATCACTGGCTCCCAGGCCATGTTCGCCCGTCTCGTGCTCACCAAGGGCTGCATAGTCCCCACCCACTCCCACCCCAACGAGCAGATCGCCTACATCGCCGAAGGATCGCTCAAGTTCACCCTCGGCTACCCCGGCAGCGAGCCCCAGATCCACATCGTCAACGCCGGCGAGATGCTGGTCATCCCAGCCGATCTCCCGCACTCCGCCGAGGCCCTCGAAGACACCATCGACTTTGACATCTTCTCCCCTCCCCGCCAGGACTGGATCGACAAGAACGACAGCTACCTCCGCTAACCCAGCTGCATCAACTCGGCGTCTCGCCCTGTACGACCATTGGAGCCTCTGTTGAAAGCCATCGTCCAAAAGCAGCTGGCGCAGTCCATCGCCACCCTGCAGGCGGTCCACAACGACCCCGCCATCGCCGACACCCTCGTCCGCTTCGCCGAGCTCACCGCCGCCGCCATGAAGTCCGGCGGCAAGCTCCTGGTCGCCGGCAACGGAGGCTCCGCCGCCGACGCCCAGCACCTGGTCGCCGAGTTCGTCGTCCGCCTCACCATCAACCGCCCCGCCCTGCGCGCCATCGCCCTCACCACCGACACCTCTATCCTCACCGCCATCGGCAACGACCTCTCCTTCGACAGCATCTTCGAGCGCCAGATCGAAGCCCTCGGAGCCCCGGGCGACGTCTTCCTTGGCATCTCCACCTCCGGCAACTCCAAAAACATCCTCAAAGCCATCCACGCCGCCCGCAGGCTCGGCCTCACCACCGTCGGCCTCTCCGGCAACAACGGAGGCCAGATGGCCCAGCACTGCGACCTCAACCTCATCGTTCCCTCCACCGTCACCATGAACATCCAGGAGTCACACCTCGCCCTCGAACACATCTTCTGCATGCTGGTCGAGCTCTGCTACTTCGGCCCCGACTTCGGCGCCACCCCCACCCCCTAGAGAAATCACCGCAGAATCCCCGGGTGCCCCATCCTTCGCAGCCTCACCGCGAAGGGTGGGAGGGAGACCGTTCGCTTACCGAAAAACCAGGTGCCCATCTTCGCGACGGCCTTATCGTCGCCAAGGTGGTCCTCGAGCGCAAGCGAGACCGCACTAACTCCTTGACTCTGCTGATATGGCCTTGCTTGACAAATCTCCCCCCGGTCAGATCCTCTCAGGCACCGTCGACTAGAAGGGCCCCGTCTTCGCCTACAACGTCCAGACCGGCAACGACCTCGAGCGCTGCGACCAGGACGGCGCCGCCTTCGTCCCCCGATCCGTCGTCGCCGACCAACGCTTCGACTGGGGCGACGACTGCCCGCCCGAGATCCCTCGCCGACTCCGTCATCTACGAGCTCCACGTCAAAGGCTTCTCCAAGCGCAATCCCGACATCCCCGAGAACCTCCGCGGCACCTACGCCGGCCTCGGCCATCCCGTCAGCATCGATTACCTTAAGCGCCTCGGCATCACCGCCGTCGAGCTCCTCCCCATCCACCACTTCATCGGTCCTCACCGACGCGCTCGACCCCGGCAGCAACCAGGAGTCTTAAGATCGCTCCACTCGCCTCTGTCCCTCATGCGGTGTTGGCTTTGCACTTCAGGGTTTTGGCATACTGAAGGCAGGGCATGGCGATCTATCACCTCACAGCGCAGGTTGGGTCACGCAGCGGCGGGCAGAGCGCCGCTGCCAAGTTCGCCTATCTGTGCCGCCAGGGGCGCTATGGCCGGG
>DATMOB010000012.1:0-38380 GCA_035568455.1 Granulicella sp. | reverse complement strand
TGTTCTAAGGGCGGGACACGCCCGGTTAGCCTGTGAAGTGAATGGCGAGGTAAGCCGTCAGCAGCAAGAACCCACCGAAATGGCCGCTAGGCGGCCATCGTAGGAATCCCCTTCCTTTAGGGAGGGGAGGATGTCAATGCGTTCGGAGTGCAGATAAAGCCGATGTAGCTTGAGATTGTGCGCGCAGATAGCGCAAAAAAGACCGGCTGAAATCGCCGGTCCCTTTCATTTGCGAGTGAAGAGCCTGTCTGCAGCGTAGTTGCATGCGCGACAGGCTCGGATAGCAGCTAGAGGCCCATGCGGGCTTCCTGTTCGTCGAGCTCCGGGGTGATGCTGGTGACCTTCTCGGCGATGGACTTGGCCTGTGTGAAGAGCAGCAGATAGTCCGGGCCGCCGGCCTTGGAGTCGGTGCCGCTCATGTTGAAGCCGCCGAAGGGGTGGGCTCCGACCATGGCGCCGGTGCATTTGCGGTTGAGGTAGAGGTTGCCGGCGTGGAACTCTTCGCGGGCGCGATCGAGCTTCTCGCGCGAGGTGGAGTAGATGGCGCCGGTGAGGCCGTACTCGGTGTTGTTGGCGATGGCGAGCGCCTCGTCGAAGCTGGTGGACTTGATGACGGCGAGCACGGGGCCGAAGATCTCCTCCTGCGCGATGCGGGCGGTGGGGGCGACGTCGGCGATGACGGTGGGGGCGATGTAGAAGCCCTTCTCCGGGGTCTCGACGGCGTGTCCACCGATAAGCAGACGGCCCTCCTGCTTGCCGATCTCGATGTAGTCGAGCACGCGCTTGTAGGCGATCTGGTTGATGACCGGACCGGCGTAGAAGTTCGCGGCCGGCGGGCCTTGCTTGATCTGGGCGACACGCTCCTGCAGGCGATCGCAGAAGATGTCGTAGATGGCCGCATCGACGATGGCGCGGGAGCAGGCGGAGCACTTCTGGCCGTTGAAGCCGAAGGCGCTGGCGGCGACGCCCTCGATGGCGGCGTCGATGTCGGCATCGGCGTCGACGATGATGGCGTCCTTGCCTCCCATCTCGAGAATCGTGCGCTTGATCCAGATCTGGCCGGGACGAGTGTGGGCGGCGCTCTCGTGAATCTCGAGGCCGACCTTCTTCGAGCCAGTGAAGGAGATGAAGCGGGTCTTGGGATGGGCGACCATGGCGGAGCCGAAGCCGGGGCCCTCGCCGGGGCAGAAGTTGACCACGCCGTCGGGCAGGCCGAGCTCTTCGAGCAGAGCGAAGAAGCGGGCGGCGATGGTGGAGGCGTCAACCGAGGGCTTGAGGATGACGGTGTTGCCGGTGACGATGGCGGCGGCGGTCATGCCGGCCATGATGGCGAAGGGGAAGTTCCAGGGCGGGATGACGGCGCCGACGCCGAGGGGAATGTAACGCAGCTGGTTACGTTCGCCGGGGAACTGGATGGGGGTGGTGGCCTGGTCGAGGCGAAGGGCCTCGCGGGCGTAGAACTCGAGGAAATCGATGGTCTCGCCTACGTCGGCGTCGGCCTCGGCCCAGTTCTTGCCGACCTCGAGGGTGAGCCAGGCGCAGAACTCGAAGCTGCGTTCGCGGATGGCGGCGGCGGCACGGAGGAGGAGCTGGGCGCGGTCGAAGACGGAGGTGCGGCTCCAGGTGAGGAAGGCGGTGTGGGCGGCTTCGATGGCGGCCTCGGCGTGCTCGGCCTCGGCGCGCTGGTGGATGCCGATGACCTGCACGGGATTGGCCGGGTTGGTGGAGATGATCTTGCCTCCGGTGCGCAGGCGCTTGCCGCCGATGACCATGTCGTACTCGTGACCGAGGTGGGCGGCGACGCTGGCGAGCGCCTGTTCCATGGCGGCCTTGTTCCGGGAGGTGGTGAAGTCGATGAAGGGCTCGTTCTTGAACGGCGGAAGGACGGAGAGAGTGGGGGGAAGAGTTAGTGTGGCCATCGCAAATAATCTTACTCTGGTGTTTTTCTTGTGCGCGTTAACGGGGTGCATCGGCAGATTACGGGCCTCCCGGCAGCGACTGCGTGGACCTGACCCTCCCCCTGGTCTAAAAGTACCCAAAGTTTTGCAAATAAATGACTTAAGTCCAAATCGAAGTGTACCCTGCCGGCTACCTGAAGAGGCACTCATTGGAGAGGATGCTGCATCAGGGCGATTTTGGGAGGGTGCTGGTGTCAAGTGGCGGCGGCACCTTTTCCTGTGCGGGGAGGACGCGAGAGAATGGGGGTATGACTGGGACTCGGATCGATAAGTGGTTGTGGGCGGCAAGATTCTTCAAGACTCGGGAGCAGGCGTCGAAGGCCTGCGAGCTGGGACGGATCAGCTCGAACGGGCAGCAGGCCAAGCCGGCGCGCGAGGTTCGGGTGGGGGACATGCTGAAGATCAAGAATGAGGGTGGGGAGTTCCTGATCGAGGTGCTGGAGTTGAGCGAGATGCGTGGGCCGGCGCCGGTGGCGCAGACGCTCTATCGCGAGACCGAGGAAAGCAAGGAATTGCGCAGGAAGGCGGCGGAGGAGCGGCGGCTGATGGGGCCGGCGGCGTTCACCACGCCGACCAAGCCTTCGAAGCGGGATCGACGGCTGATTCATAGCTTTCGTGGGCGGGATTGAGGGAATAAGCTGCCCAACAACCAATGAGGGTGCTCCATCCTTGGCGCGTCTTTTGCGGCAAGGGTGGGATTCATAGATCTCAGGCCTTCCCATGCCTGCTCGTTGTCCACGGTGACTCAACTCCCACGGTTCCTGGTCCTCCGGTTGCGTAGTGGCGGAAGCTGGATCAGGGCCAGTCTCCCGCACTGGCGGCGAGTTTGCATCGGACCGGGTTGCGATGCATGTACTTCAGCTTCTCGACTGCCTTGGCGGCGGTGTAGACGTTGAAATCGTAATGGCGCCGCTGCCAGAACTCCGGGCTGTCTGGGCTTTTGAGTTTCTAGAGGTTTGCTGTTTCAGGACCTGCAGGGCGAAGGCCAGGGACGCGACGGTCGGCTCGCTGGCAACTGAAGGGAATGAAGTGGAAGTGCCCTGAGCTTTGGCAGCGGAGTAAGCCTGTGGGCATAGTGGAGAGAGGCTAGCGCAGGATTGGAGAGCTGTCTCTCCCACCCTTCACGATAATGCTGCGAAGGATGGGGCACCCGGTTTGTGTGGTGGTAGATGGGCGCTGAGCTGGGTTAGCCGGCGGTGAGTTTTTCGGTGGCGGCGGACATTTTGGCGGTGCGGTCGAGTTTGTCCCAGGCGAAGGGTTTGCCGTCGATGGCGCGTTTGACCGTCTTGAAGAGGACGACGGAGAAGACCTGGCGGTAGCTGAAGCGCTGGATCCAGATGTGGAAGAGCAGCCAGCCGTCGCCCTTGCTGGCGGGGTGTTTGCGTTCGAGTGCGAAGGCCAGGGCGGAGGCGATGAAGTCGATCACCAGGAAGGCGACGAAGAAGGCGAGCAGCTTGTAGAAGCTGCTGGTCGAGGCGGTCTCGGGGTGAAAGTGTTTGTCGATGAAGTACTGGAAGATGCCGGCGATGAACATGAGATCGATCAGCGGCGAGAAGAGCGGCAGCAGGATCTGGAAGATGAGGATGTTGGGCAGGGCGAACAGGCCCATGGCGCGGTGTTTGGTGATGGCGCCGCGGTGCTTGAAGACGGCCTGCAGGATGCCGAAGGACCAGCGGAAGCGCTGGCGCATGAGGCCGTCCATGTTGACCGGGGCCTCGGTGAAGGCCAGGGCCTGGTCCTCGTAGATGACCGAGTAGCCCTGCTCGAGCAGGTTCATGGTGAGGTCGGCGTCCTCGGCGACGGTGTTGGTGTGATAGCCGTGGCCGGCCTTGACGGGCGCGGTGCGCCAGGCGCCGATGGCTCCGGGGACGACCATGACAACGTCGAATAGATCCAATGCACGGCGTTCGAAGTTCTGGCTGGTGATGTACTCGAGCGCCTGCCAGCGGGTCCAGAGGTTGACGCGGTTGCCCACCTTGGCATTGCCGGCGACGGCGCCGATGGCGGGGTTGGCGAAGTGCGGGACGAGGCGCTCGATGGCGTCGTGGGCGATGATGCCGTCGGCGTCGATGCCGACGTAGATCTCCTCGTCGGTGTGTTCGAGGGCGTAGTTGAGGGCGTCGGCCTTGCCGCCGTTGCGCTTGGTGAGCACGGTGAGGCGGCCGCTGGCGAGGTCTTCGGGGTAGGCCTTGCGGGCGACCTCGAAGGTGTTGTCCTTCGAGCCGTCGTCGACGACGAGGATGCGGATGTTTTTGTAGGAGGAGAGCATGACCGAGCGGATGGTGCGCACGATCACCTTCTCTTCGTTGTAGGCGGGGATGATGACGGCGACGCGCGGGTTGTAGTCGGGCGCGGCGTAGTTTTTGCGGGTGCGCAGGCGGTCGATGATGGCGAACAGGCCGATGATGACGAGGCGCGCGCTCATCAGGATGTCGCCGATGAAGAAGACGCCGACGACGAAGTGGTTGAAGAAGGAGATGAAGAAGAAGGCGACCGAATCGACGAAGGCGAGCCAGCGCTGCTTCCAGCCGGTGATGGGGGGCATGACCTGGTCGCGGGTCTTGCCGACGAGCTGGCTGACGGGGACGATCTGGTAGCTGCGTGCACGAAGGGACTCAATGAGCAGGGGAAGGGCGGCCACGGTGGCGGAGCGGTCGCCGCCGCCGTCGTGCAGCAGGATGATGGAGCCGCGCGCCCACGGGCGCTTCTGCATGCCGTCGATCTGCTGGAAGACGCTGTCGGTGATCTCCTGCGGGGACTTGCGCGGGTGCTCATCCCAGTCATTGGTGTCGATCTTGTTGCCGATGACGACGTAGCCGAGGCTCTGGATGGCGTCGATGGGCGCGGCCTGGTCGTTGGTGTCGGGCTCCTGATCGATGGAGTAGGGCGGCCGGAAGTAGAGGGGCTGGACGCCCAGTTCGGCGGCGAAGAGGCGTTCGGTGAGGGTGAGCTGGAGGTTGAGATTGCCGTTGGAGATTTCGCTGATGTCGGGGTGGGTGAAGGTATGGTTGCCGATCTCATGGCCTTCACGGTAGAGCCGCTTGAGGATGCCGAGGTTGTCCTGGGCCTGCTCGCCGATGACGAAGAAGGTTCCGGAGACGTGGTAGCGCTTGAGGACGTCGAGGATGCGCGGGGTCCACTGGGGGTCGGGTCCGTCGTCGAAGGAGAGGGCGACCTGTTTGGGGTTGTAGCCGACGTATTGGACGGTGTAGGAGAGCGGGTAGGCGACCATCTTCTCGCTGACGATGGAGCGGTAGTCGAGAGGGATGGTGTCGTCGTCGTCGAGGGTGAGTTCGCGGTGGCCGGGCTGGGGCTTCTTGGTGACGCGCATGACGTCGCCTTCGCCCTCGTCGTCGACGTCGTAGCCGGGTTCGACCTGACTGAGCTGCTTGACGGGATCGGCCTTGAGCGGTCCGTCCCAGATCTTCCAGAGGGAGTCGTCCTCGGAGCCAAGGCGCCAGAGGGCGATGGACTGGATGCCAAGGGCGCGGGCGGCGCGCATCTGGTTGAGCACGGTGACGCCGTCGAGGAACCAGATCTGGTGGCGGACGTGGGCGTCCTCGTCGTCGTAGGCGAAGTGGGCGTTGAGGGAGTCGTGGTCGAGCTCGACCTCGGCTTCGGAGTCGGCGGCGGCCTGCCAGGCCTCCTGGGTGGAGACGTTGTCGGCGGTGAGGACCTTGTTGGGGTCGAACTTGGGGGTGGCGGGCTTTTTGCCGCGCGGATGTTTGCCGGTGGGCACCGGAGCCGGCGGCGGCAGCGGCTGGGTCCAGTCGTAGCCGTAGCTGCCGATGGAGCAGATGATCTTGTCCTTGGGCACCTGCTTGAGGACGTTTTTGAGGTTGTCGGTGAACCAGTCCTGGTCGGCGATGGGGCCGGGCTCGGTGTCGATCTGGTGCTGATCGTAGTTCATCAGCAGCAAGCCGTCGGAGTGGTCGGCGATGAACTTGAGGTTGAAGTCGGTGTCGTCGACCGGGGTGTTGATGTAGAGGCGGAGATTGCGGGGGTGGAAGTCGCTGTAGAGGGCGGCGATCAGGGCCTCGTAGCCGGGCTGGGACTCGGGGGGAATGCCCTGGAAGTCGAGGGTGAGGCCGCGATAGCTGGGGTTCTTGGCGAGGAAGGCGTGGGTCTCCTGGACGAACCGGGCGCGGGCCGAGTCGCTTGCGAGAAAGTCTGCGACCGCGGGGACGTAGGCTCCCTTGCTGGGATCGTAGTTATTGACCAGGGGGAAGATCTCGGTGTCTTCGTGGGCGTCGGCGATGGCGCGGGCGACCTTATTTTCGCGGTCGACGCCGTGGACGCCGTCCTGATCGACGACGTCGAAGGGACGGTTGTCGATGGTGTAGGCGGTGAGGGTGCCGTCGCTATCGACGACGTGGAGCCACTCGGGGAAGAGCAGGTCGATCTGATGGATGTGCTGCTTGAGCGAGGAGTAGCTGGCGGGGTCCCACTCGACGTAGTAGGCGGCGCGCAGGCCTTCGCCGGCGTTCAGGGGGACGTCGGAGGGCTTGAGGTCGGTCTTGCGATGAGGCGACCGGCGGAGCTTCTGAAAGGGCTTGGCGGGGGGCGCGGGCCGGTTGGTGAGCGCGCGATAGTTGTGCGCGGTCGTGGGGAGCAGCAGCTCTTTCATGGGCTTGACCCGGAGCAGGCCGACGATAAAGATGATGCCGACGACGAGGCCAGCGAGGGCGAGCACATCCAGGATGCGGCGCAGACGCTTCCAGCGTTTTCTTTGCGGATCGTAAAAAACTTGTTTATTCATGCCTGTTTGCTGCGGCAAGGAAAGAGGTTTTCCCGACATCCGCCTAGGGCTCATCGTAAGCAGACACGGACGGCGAGTCAACGTAAGGGAAAGACCGGCGGTCCACCGCCGGGTATGATGCAGAGGAGATGGCGGAGAAGGCCGACAAAGTTAAGATCCCAGATTCACATACAGAGAAGCGGTTCCGGTGGTGGCCGTGGGTGGTGGCGGCGCTGGTTGCCGGGGTGGGACTGCGGCTGTGGTTTATCGCCCATGCGGCTCGCATTGCCGGGGACACGCTGCTGTATGGGGATATCGCCAGGAACCTGCTGGAACATGGGGTGTATGGGTTCACGGTGACGGGTGGAGCGCCCCGACCGACGCTGATCCGGGTGCCGGGATACCCCCTGTTTCTGGCAGCATGCTTCCGGGTGTTCGGCGTCGAGCATTACCAGGCGGTGCTGTATGTGCAACTGCTTGTGGACATGGCGACCTGTGCGCTGGCGAGCGCGCTGGCGGGGCGGCTGTTTGGGCGGCGAGCGGGGTTGGGGGCGCTGTGGTTGGGGGCGCTGTGCCCGTTTACGGCGATCTATGTGGCGTCGCCGCTGACCGAGACGCTGAGTCTGTTCTGTATCGCGGCGGTGTTCTATGGAATGGAGCGCTGGCGAGCCGGGGGGATGGGGTTCAACCGCTGGCTGTGGGTGGTAGGCGCAGTGCTTGCCTATGCGGTGCTGCTGCGCCCGGAGGAGGGGCTGCTGGCGGCTGCGGTGGTTCCCGCGCTGTTGTGGTTGGCTTGGAGGGGAGCGGGCCCGGGTGCGGGTCGCGGGCGGGCCGGGCTGCCGGTGCTGGCGGCGGCGCTGTGCGTTGTGCTTCCGCTGGCGCCGTGGACGCTGCGCAACTGGCGGATGCTCCATGTGGTCCAGCCGCTGGCGCCGCGCTCGGCTACGGATCCGGGGGAGCTGGAGCCGAACGGCTTCAACCGCTGGTACCGGACGTGGGGGATCGACTTCGCCTCGACCGAGGAGGTGTACTGGAACTATGACAGCGACCTGATCGCGGTGGGGGATCTGCCGGCGCGGGCGTTCGATGGCGAGGAGCAGTATGCGCGGACTGCGGAGCTGCTGAACGAGTACAACCAGACCGAGCGGCTGTCGGCGGGGATCGACGGACGGTTCGCGGCGCTGGCCCGGCAGAGGATCGCGGCCGATCCGGTGCGGTATTACGTGGCGCTGCCGGTGGCCAGGCTGCTGAACATGCTGCTGCGGCCCCGGCTGGAGTTGCTGGAGATGCCGCTGGAGTGGTGGAGATGGGGGGCGCACCGGGCGCAGACGGCGTTCGCGGCGGGCTATGCGGCGCTCAACCTGGGGTACATGGTGCTGGCGGGGTTTGGCGTCGCTGCGTGGCGCAGGAGGGATTGGGACGGGCAGGCGGCGCTGGCGTGGGCGATGATGACCTTTGTGGGGCTGCGCTGCGCGTTGCTGTTGACGCTGGACAACTCGGAGCCGCGGTATACGTTGGAGTTTTTTCCGGTGCTGTGGATTTGGGCGGCGGGAGTTTGGCGCGGTTGTGCGGACGGTATTGCATCCCACCCTTCGCGATAGCGCTGCGAAGGATGGGGCACCCGGCGCTTGCGGCGCGTGTTGAGTCTGAATTTCAGCTAGTGTTTGTCAACCTGGGTCTTGCTGTTGGTCTTGATGGCGAAGGCGGCGGTGTCGACCTTCTGGTTGTAGCGGATGTCGGTGAAGTAGGTGGTCTTGGAGTCGCCGGAGGGTTGAACGAACTGCTGTTTGAGGGAGATGCCGCGGGCGGGATCGATCCAGATCATGACGGAGGTCAGGTTCTGGAGGATGGCGGGATCTTTTGCGACTAGCTTGAGCTTGACGGTGGAGACGTTCTTGGCGCCGTCGTTGAGGACCTCGGTGCCCTGGTCGGTGATGTTCCAGGTCTTGGCGAGGTCTTGGCCACTGGCGCCGAAGCCGAGGGTGAGGAAGCTCTCGTACGCGGCCTGGTTGCTGCCGGCGGTCAGGAGGGTGAGGTGGTTGGCCTGGGGCTCGAACATCTTCAACGTGCCGTTGCTGTAGTTGATGATGCGGGAGGCGGGCGCGACGGCGGCGGCGGCGGTGCAGGCATTGCCGGGGGCGGCGGCGCTTTTGAGGTCCATCCGGATGGCGGCGCCCTGGCGCTGGTAGTAGATGAGGCCACACTCGGTGTTGGTGTCCTGGACGACGCGCTCGAAGAGGTCGATGCGGATGTTGGCCTCGACGGACTTGAAGCCGGCGCTGGCGAGGTCGAGTTGGTGCAGGACGGCATCGACGCTGGTGGGCGGCTGTTGTTGGGGGGCGGAGGCGGCGTGTGCGTGGGCGAGCATCGTGGCCGCGATCAGGGCGGTCGCGGTGGCGGCTGCAGAGCGGCGGAGATGGAGGGTAAGACTCACGTGATTGGCTCCAGATTTGCGCAAGCGGTTATCGCAGAATGTAGGCGTCGTAAGCGACGATGGTTCCACGGGCGTCGTGCACCGGGTCGTAGTGATCGAGCGTGACCTCGCCGGAGATGGGTTCGACGACGCGGAGGATGGCGGCGCGGCGCTGGTCTTCGGTCTGGTCGGAGTTGGGGAAGCCGTTCTTGTGGTCGGCGCGGATCTCGTAGATGAAGCGGCTGTGGCGTCCGCTGCTGCCGGCCTCCTTGACCAGCACCTCGCTCGAGCGCAGGGGGACGGTAGCGACGGGTTTGTCGCCGAAGTCGATCAAGTGCGGCGCGACGAAAAGAAAGAGCAGGATGAGCGAGACCATGACGTCGTAGTGGATGCTGCCGCGCTCGTAGGTCCAGAAGAGATAGCTGCGCAGCAGGCTGGCTGGGTTGACGCTGCTGGCGGGAGTGGCGGGAGTGCTGGGGCTCATGGAGGTCTAGTTCTTTCCGGGCTGGACGCCGATGACGGTGTCGCCGTTCATGTAGGGGACGAGGGCGTCGGGGATGCGGATGGTGCCGTCGGCCTGCTGGTAGTTTTCGAGGATGGCGAGGTAGGTGCGGCCGACGGCCAGGCCGCTGCCATTAATGGTGTGGAGGAACTCGGATTTCTTGGCTCCGGCGGGTTTGTAACGGATGTTGGCGCGGCGGGCCTGGAAGCTCTGGAAGTTGGAGCAGGAGCTGATCTCGCGGTAGAGCTGCTGGCCGGGGAGCCAGACCTCGAGGTCGTAGGTCTTCGAGGAGCTGAAGCCCATGTCGCCGGTGCAGAGCAGCATGCGGCGGTAGGGCAGGCCGAGCTTTTCGAGGACGGTCTCGGCGCTGCGGGTGAGCTCTTCGAGGGCGGCGTTCGAGTCCCCGGGGCGGGTGAACTTGACCAGTTCGACCTTCTGGAACTGGTGCTGGCGGATCATGCCGCGGACGTCCTTGCCATACGACCCGGCCTCGGAGCGGAAGCAGGGGGTGTAGGCGCAGAAGGAGATGGGGAGCTGGGATTCGTCGAGGGTCTCGTCGCGGAAGAGGTTGGTGACGGGGACCTCGGCGGTGGGGATGAGATAGAGGCCAGACGCGCCGAAGGCCGATTCAGGCACTGCAACCATGTCTATCGGTTCGGAATCGTTATCCCCTTTGTCTTTGTAGTAATTGAAGTCAGGGGTGATGCTTGTCGTGTAGTACAGATCCTCTTGAAATTTAGGCAATTGCCCTGTGCCGAACAAAGAATCTTCATTGACCATGTATGGCGGCAGGACCTCGGTGTAGCCGTGGCTGCTGGTGTGCAGGTCGAGCATGAAGTTAGCGAGGGCGCGCTCGAGCCGCGCTCCCTGGCCGAAGTGAACGACGAAACGCGAGCCGGTAATCTTGGCTGCGCGATTGAAATCTAGGATGCCCAGGGCTTCGCCGAGCTCCCAGTGGGGCTTGGCGGGGAAGTCGAAGGCGGGCTTTTCGCCCCAGGCCTTCTCCTGGCGGTTGCCGTGCTCATCGCTGCCGACCGGGACGTCGTCCTGGGGCAGGTTGGGCAGGGTCCGCATGATATTGCGGAGCCGATCATCATGGCTGGCCGCTGTCGCCTCCAGGGCGTCGACCTCGGTCTTGAGCTGGCGGGTCTGCTCGGTTTGGGCCGAGGCATCGGCGCCGGAGCGGCGGAGCTGGGCGATCTCCTCGGTGAGCTTGTTGCGCAGGGCCTTGAGGGTTTCGACGCGGGTGATGGCGTCGCGGCGGGCGCGGTCGATGGCGGCGAAGTCGCCGAGGGCGACGGCGGGATCGGTGCCGCGGGCACGGAGCTTTTCTTCAACCAAGGGCAGATTTGCCCGGACAAATGCTAGATCGATCATCGAACCTCATTCTATCGCGAGGGTGGCTGGCGGTCGTTTGCTTTGTGCAGACATGACCGACCTTTCCGGTGCTCGGTACGGGGTCCCTCGTCGAAGCCCTCGCACGTGCGAGGGCTCCGACGAGGGATGGGGTTTGTTGGGGTGGGCTTGCGGCACGGCTGAAGCCGTGCCCTTCCGGGGGTTCGGCTGCGGGACATCGCGCAGCCGATAGAATGGAGGGATGTCGATGGATCGTATGAGACGTAGGGGGCAATGGAGCGGATGCGGGGTGGAGCGGTGACGGCGAAGGCGGCCAAGGGGCCGGATATGCGGGTGCGGATCGCCGGGGTGGAGCTGCAGTCGCCGGTGATCGCGGCCAGTGGAACGTTTGGCTATGGCGTGGAGTTTGAAGAGATTTTGTCGCTCGAGCGGATTGGGGCGTTCGTCACCAAGGGGCTATCACGGGAGCCGATGGCGGGCAATCTATCGCCGCGGATCGTGGAGACCTCGGCCGGGATGATGAACGCGATCGGGCTGCAGAATGTGGGAGTGCGGGCGTTTGCCGAGGAAAAGATGCCGAAGCTGCGCGCGATCCCGGGCGCGGTGGTGATTGCGAATGTCTTTGGCTACGCGATCGAGGATTGCGTGGAGGTGATCCGGGTGTTGAACGATACGCCGGGGATCGCCATGTATGAGTTGAACGCGAGCTGTCCGAATACCAGCCACGGGGGCATGGTCTTCGGCACCGACTGGAATAGTCTGTTCGACCTGACGAACCGGTGCAAGGCGATGGCGGAGCGGCCGTTGATGGTGAAGCTGTCGCCGAATGTGACCAGTATTGCGACCATGGCGCGGGCGGCGGCGGAGGCGGGCGCGGACGCGATCTCGCTGGTGAATACGTTTCTGGCGCTGTCGATCGATGTGGAGACGCGCAAGTCGCGGATTGCGAACTTTACCGGCGGGCTGTCGGGGCCGGCGATCAAGCCGATCGCGCTGCGCATGGTGTATGAGGCGGCGCAGGCGGTAACCATCCCGGTTGTGGGTCTGGGGGGGATCGTACGCGCCGAGGACGCGGTGGAGTTCCTGCTGGCGGGCGCGACGGCGGTGCAGGTGGGGACGGCGAGCTACGCCGATCCGCGCGCGGTGGAGAATATCGCGACCGGGCTGCGGCGGTGGTGCGCGGGGCATGGGGTGGCTCGGGTGAGCGAGTTGACGGGTGGGTTGGTGCGGTAGGGCTTCCCCAGCATGGAGCGACGTCCGTGGGGCGCGGCGGACGGGACGACGTCTTCGTGGGGCCAGGAAGAAAAGCTAGAGCGATTCCTGGGGTGGCTGGGAAGGAAGGCGTACCCCGGGGGCTGAAGCCCGCGTTGTTTCTGGCTCTGAATGTCAAGGCTAAAGCCTTGGCCTACCTAGAAGCAACGACCGGGTCAAGATGACGTCTCCTTTCGCGGAGAGGCGGGGATAAAATGGTGGGGTGAATATTGAGTGTGTTGCCGACCTGAATCCTGAGCTCTCCGGGGACCTTCGTCCCATTCGCCGCGCCCTTCTGTCTGTGACCGACAAGACGGGCCTCATCGAGTTTGCGCGCACGCTGGCTGGTCTGGGCGTGGACCTGGTCTCGACCGGGGGGACGGCGCGGGCGCTGCGCGAGGCGGGGCTGACGGTGCGGGATATCAGCGACCTGACCGGGTTTCCGGAGATGTTGGACGGGCGGGTGAAGACGCTGCACCCCAAGGTGCATGGCGGCATCCTGCATATGCGGCATAATCCCGAGCATATGGCAGCGGTCGCCGAGCATGAGATCGAGCCGATCGACATGGTGGTGGTGAACCTGTACGCGTTCGAGAAGACGGCGGAGCGGGCGGGGGTGGCATTCTCGGACATTATTGAGAACATCGATATCGGCGGGCCGTCGATGGTGCGCTCGGCGGCGAAGAACTTCGAGGATGTGGCGATTGTGACGGCGGTGGCGGACTATGACGCTCTGAGCGCGGAGTTGGCCGAGCACAAGGGCAGCCTGAGCCGGGCGACGCGCTGGCGGCTCGCGAAGCAGGCGTTCGCGACCACGGCGGCTTATGACGCGGGGATCGCGTCGACGCTGGAGACGATTGTGGAGCCGGGCGCGGAGGGCGAGCCGGCGAAGTTCGATCGGGAGACGCTGCCGCCGGCGATCCGGATCATCGAACGGCTGGATAAGACGCTGCGCTACGGGGAGAATCCGCACCAGAAGGCGGCGCTGTATGTGGATGGCAGCGGCAAGGGCATTGCCGCGGGGCGGCAGCTGCAGGGCAAGGAGCTGAGCTACAACAACCTGGTCGATCTGGATGCGTGCTGGGAGCTGGTGAGCGAGTTTGCCGGCGCCGGGGCTGATCGAGATGCTGCGGTGGCGATCATCAAGCATACGAATCCTTGCGGTGCGGCGACTGGGGCGACGGTGCTCGAGGCGTACAAGCGGGCGCTCGAGGCGGACCCGGTGTCGGCCTTCGGCGGGGTGATCGGGATCAACCGCGAGGTGGATGCGGCGGCGGCGGAGGAGATCGCGAAGCTGTTTGTGGAGGCGATCGTGGCGCCTTCGTTCACGGAAGGGGCGCTCGAGCGGTTTGCGGCAAAGAAGAACCTGCGGCTGATCGAGATTGCGCCGGCGCACAATCCGCGGGTGCTGAAGCAGGTCTCGGGCGGTCTGCTGGTTCAGGACGCCGATCTGCTGCGGGTGACCGAGGCGGAGTTGAAGGCGGTCACCGAACGCAAGCCGACGGCCGAGGAGATGCGGGCGCTGCTGTTTGCGTGGAGCGTTTGCAAGCACGTGAAGTCGAATGCGATCGTCTATGCGCGGTTCAACGAGGGACATGGGCAGACGGTGGGGATTGGCGCGGGGCAGATGAGCCGGGTGGATGCGGCGCGCTTCGGGGCGATGAAGGCGGTTCTGCCGCTGGCAGGGACGGTAGCGGCCTCCGACGCGTTCTTCCCATTCCCGGACGGGCTCGAGACGGTGGCCAATGCGGGAGCGACGGCGGTGATTCAGCCGGGCGGGTCGGTGCGCGACGCCGAGGTGATCGAGGCGGCCAACCGGCTGGGCGTGGCGATGGTGTTCACTGGAGCACGGCACTTCCGGCATGGGTGAGGGTTGAAGCTGCCGTAGCTGCTGCAGCATCCTATGGCTGTAGAGAAGTTCTGGAACGCGAACGCGCGCTGACTCAGCGCGCGTTCGCGCAAACGGCGCCTCGAGCAGACGGGCAGGCATAGGGCAAGGGTTCGATGAAGGTATCGGTAGTTGGGGTAGGTGTAGTTGGGGCCGAGTTGGTGCGCGGGCTGATGGGGATGGCGGAGATCGATGAGATTATCGCCATCAATCGCAATCGGGCCAAGGTGGAGGGGGAGATCGAGGACCTCTACCACACGACGGCGTTCTCAGAGGTGTATGGTCCGGTTCCCGCGGTGGGGGATTATCCGGATCTCGCGGGCAGCGACATTGTGGTGCTGACCGCCGGGGCGCAGCCGCGGATTGGCGGATCGCGCGAGGACGTTCTTTTCGCCAATTGCAAGATCGCGCGCGAGATCACGGCGGAGATCGAGCGTTACGCGCCGCAGGCGATGGTGCTGATGGTGACCAATCCGGTGGATGCGGTGACGCAGGTGGCGCTGGCGCACTCGGGCTTTGCGAAGACCCGGCTGATCAGCACCGGGACGATCATCGATTCGCGGCGGCTGGTGCGGATCCTGAGCGATGCGCTGGGGGTGGATCCGCGCAGCGTCTCGGCGTATGTGATGGGCGAGCACGGTCCCTCCGGGTTCATTCCCTGGAGCCTGTGCCGAATCTGCGGCATGGATGTGGACACCTACTGCAGGCTGAACGATCTGGAGTTGTTGGATAAGGAACTGGTGCAGCGGCAGATGCTCGAGGCCGGCCACCGGATCTTTAACAGGAAGGGCAACACGAGTCACGGCATCAGCGCAAGCGTCAACCGGATCATCCGGGCGATTGTGTTCGACGAGAAGGCGGTGCTGCCGGTGGGGATGCTGCTCGAGGGCGAGTACGGGATCGATGGCGTGGTGCTGAGCGTGCCCTGCGTGATTGGGCGAGCTGGCGTAGAGCGAATGGTCCGGTGCGATCTGTCCGGTGCCGAGGTCGAGCAGTTGCAGCAATCAGGAGCCCGGATACGGCAGCTGGTCGGGATGGCCACTCGTCGCTAAGGCGGCGAGTCTTTTGGCGGCTCGGGCCTTAGGCCGCTCAGGATAAAGGCGATTGCCGGGAGCAAGGCGGAGAAAGCGATCCCAACTTGCTATAATTGCCGCCAAGCGCTGTGCTCCCAACGCGTGCCGGGGCGGATCGCATCCAATGGAGTGCAGGTTCCGTCTAACGTAGTGTTACGTCTCCATATCTATAATCCGTCGGCTCAGGACCAATCCCAATGACATTGCATCTCCGCAGCTCCGTAACCTCCTCCTGCCGCCGTCTTCTGCCGTTCGCCGGGCTTTGCCTCACTGCCCAGATGCTGGGGCTGACCAGCCAGATGTTGGCAGCGCAGACGCTGAAGCATCATCCGGAGCAGAGCGCGGCGGCGACGGTCTCGTCGGCTCCGGCTCCTGCGGGAACGCCGGATCATGGGTCGTCCTACTACCACTACGGTCTGGCGCACCTGTATGAAGACCTGGCGGTAAATGCGGGACGGCCCGACTACGCGACCCAGGCGGTGGAGGAGTACAAGCTGGCGCTGGACGCGGACCCGAACTCGGCGCTGCTGCAGGACGGTCTGGCGGGGCTGTACTTCAAGGTGGGACGGATTCGCGAGGCGGTGACGGCGGCTAAGGACCAGATCGCGCGGCACCCCAATGACCTGGAGGCGCACAAGCTGCTGGGCAAGGTGTACCTGCGCTCGCTGGGCGACATGCAGGGGGCACAGTCGAACGACATGCTGCAGCTGGCGCTGGGGGAGTACGAGACGATGGCGAAGCTTCAGCCGAACGACCTCGAGACCCACCTGCTGCTGGGGCAACTTTATGGCCTGAACCATGATTCGGCCAAGGCGGAGGCGCAGTTTAAGCTGGCGGAGAAGATCGACGCGAACTCCGAGGAGGCGATCCTGAACATGGCGCGGCTGTACAGCGTTCAGGGCGAGATGCAGCGGGCGATCGATACGCTGAATGCGATTCCGGAGTCGGACCGCACGGCGCGGGAGGAGTTTGCGCTGGCTGCCAGCTACGATCAGGTCAGGAAGCCGAAGGAGGCAGCGGCGGCGTACCGCCGGTCGCTGGATCTGGAGCCGGACAATCTGGATGGACAGCGCGGCCTGGCGAATGCGCTGATGACCGAGGGCCAGTTTGACGAGGCGCTGAAGGTCTTCGGCGAGGTGTTGGCGGCGGAGCCGAACGACGTGCAGTCGCAGATCCACGTCTCGGAGATCGAGCGGCGGCAGGGGCACTACGATCAGGCGCTGGAGACGTTGAAGAAGGCCAAGGATCTGGCCAAGGGTGGAAGCGATCCGGAGCTGGACTACAACGAGGCCTTGATCGACGACTCGCTGGGGCGCTACGACGATGCGATCGCGGTGTTGAAGGGGCTGCTGGTCTCGACGGCGGAGCAGGATGGCAAGTATTCGGACAGCGAGAAGTCGAACCGGGCGGTCTTTCTGGATCGGCTGGCCATCGTCTACGGCGAGCAGAACGATACGGCGGATGCGGTGAAGGTGTGCCAGCAGGAGATTGCCCTAGGTGGCGAGTTTGTGTCCCGCGGCTACCAGGGTGAGGTGGATGCGTATCGCGCCGCTCACCAGTGGAAAGAGGCTACCGCAGCGGCGGCCGAGGCGGCGAAGGCGCTGCCGCAGGACAAGAGTGTGCAGTTGATGTATGCCGGAGAGCTTGCGGATACGGGCAAGGTGGATGAGGGGATTGCGCTGGCGAAGGCGCAGTTGAAGGGCAGCCCGGACGACCGGGATGTCGAGGAGGCACTGGCGACGATCGACCTTCGGCTGAAGCGCTGGAGCGATGCCCAGGCGCATTTGGATAAGGCCGAGGCGCTGATCACGCGTTCGGAGGACCGGTTGTATCTCTACTTCCTGCGCGGAGAGCTGGCGGATCGGCAGAAGCGGTATGAGGAGGCGGAGGCTGACTTCAAGAAGGCGTTGGAGATCGACCCGCAGAACCCGACGATTCTGAACTACCTGGGGTATATGAATGCGGACCGCGGGGTGAAGCTGTCGGAGGCGCTGGGCCAGATCAAGAAGGCGGTGGAGCTGGATCCTCAGAACTACGCGTTTCTCGACTCGCTGGGCTGGGTGTACTTCAAGCTGGGGCAGTACTCGGAGGCGACGACCAACCTGCAGAAGGCGGTGGAGCGCAGCGCCAGCGATCCGACGGTGCACGATCACCTGGGCGAGCTCTACGAGAAGACGGGCAAGCTGAAGCAGGCGGTGGCGCAGTGGGAGCGGTCGATGACCGAGTACGCGCACTCGCTGCCGGCCGACGCCGACCCGGTCGAGGTGGCCAAGGTGCAGCACAAGCTGGAGGGCGCCCGGGTGAAGCTGGCTCGGGTGAACACTACCGCGGAGAAGACGGCGAAGTAAGCTCGTCGGCGTGTTTCGGCAGAGGGTCGGCAACGGCATACCCCAGGGGCTAAAGCCCGCGTTCTCTTGGTCAGCTAGGCCAAGGCTCAAGCCTTGGCCTAGCTAGAAGCAAGAACCAGAGATGCTATAGCCTCGAACAAACGGTACGTGAGCTGGGTTGCAGCCATGGGCTTGCCCTGGTTCCGTTACACTCGTCGATAGCATGGGAGAAGACCTGCATTGTTGCGCCGTGGAGGGTGGGCCGGACGACCGGCTGTGCGCCCGGGTGTATCCGGCGCCGGCGCGTCCCCATCGTTCGGAGTTTCAGCGCGATCGCGACCGGATTGTGCAGGCGAGGTCGTTTCGCCGGCTGGCGGGTAAGACGCAGGTGTTCACCAGCCGGGCGTCGGATCACTTTCGCAGCCGGCTGACGCACACCATCGAGGTGGCGCAGATCGCGCGGGATCTGGCGGCGGCCCTGGGGTTGAATGAGGACCTGGCGGAGACGCTGGCGCTGGTGCACGACATCGGCCATCCTCCGTTCGGGCATGCGGGGGAGCGGGCGCTGGACGTCTGTCTGCGGCGGCATGGGCTGAGCTTCGACCATAATCTGCATGCACTGCGCATCGTGGAGCACTTCGAGCAGCGCTATGCGGCGCATCGGGGATTGAACCTGACGCTGGGCGTGCGCGAGGGCATCATCAAGCACTCGCGGGACTATGACGCTGGAGCGCATCCGGCGCTGGCGAGTTATCTGCTGGGCGAGCGGCCGCCGCTGGAGGCGCAGCTGATCGACCTGGCGGACGAGATCGCCTACCTGACGGCGGATCTGGACGATGGCGTGGAGTCGGGGCTGCTCGAGGTGGGACACATTCGCGAGCATGTCACGATTCTGCGGCGGTGCTATGCCCAGGTCCAGCAGGAGCATGTGGGGGTCGAGGAGAAGTATCTGTTCAACGAGGCGCTGCAGTTGATGCAGCACGGGCTGACGGACGACCTGATTGCGACGACCCGAAGGAACGCGATGGCGATCGGGGCGGAGTCGCTGGCCGATGTGCGGCGGTATCCGCAACGGCTGGCGGTCTTCTCGGAGCGGGCGGAGGCGGAGCGTTTGCAGGAGAAGCGATATCTGTACGACACGCTCTATACCTGCGAGGCGCTGGAGAATGAACACGACAAGGCGGAGGAGGTCGTGACCGCGCTGTTCGACTTCTGGATTGAGAACCCGGAGGAGCTGCCGCAGGGCTACTTCGAAGAGGTGGAGTCGGAGGGGCTGGCGCGCGTGGTTGCGGACTATGTGGCGGGCATGACGGACAGCTTCATCCTGCTGCAGTATGCACAGGTGAAACGCGCAGTGCGTCGATAACCGCCCCATATCGGACGTTTGCTACTCGCGATGACGCTTGTTGCCGATGAGAGCGGATAGGGAAAGAGAGTGGCCGATGAGCAAAGCCTGGATCGAACAACTTGCAGAAAACATCAAGGAAAAGGACCGTGAAGCGGCCAATGCGTATGGGCGGGAACAACACCGGCTGGGAGTGGTGAACTCTCGGGGCCATGAGTTTTTTGCGCTGGTGGCGCAGGCGCTGGAGCTGGACTTCGGAGAGATGCGGGGGCTGCTGCAGGGCGACGTGACCTCGTCGGAGACCAGCCTGGAGACCAACGGGGTGGATCAGGTGATGATGGCGCGCAGCCGGTTTCCGTGGTTCGACGCGGTGCTGAAGTACGAACAGTCCACGATTGTGCTCGATTATGCGCAGGGCAAAGGAGTGGGCGGCGACGCGCGGCTGGTGGCCGACCGGCAGGTGACGGTGTTCACCTTTGCGGTCGGGCAGAATGATGTGCTGTCCGTGGAGGAGGGGTTTGACGAGCACCCGAGGCGGTTCGCGGAGCCTGAGGACCTGGCGCGCCATATTATGGAGGTCCTGTTCGCGGCGTAGTCTTTGTGCCACCGATACTCTCGGCGCGGCGGAGGCGCTAGAGTTGTAGTGGGAGAATTTCAAGCGTGAGTCGTGTGAATGTGGTGGAGTGTCCGCGGGATGGCTGGCAGGGATTGCCGAAGCCGATCCCGGCGGAGGTGAAGGCGGACTATCTGCGGACGTTGATCGCCGCGGGGTTTCTGCACATCGATGCGGTGAGCTTCGTGTCGCGCTCGGCGGTGCCACAGATGTCGGATGCGGAGCTGGTGCTCGAGTATCTGGATCCGCCGGACGACGTCGAGTTGCTGGGGACGGTGGTGGAGGCGAAGGGCGCGGAGCGGGCGATCAAGACGGGCGCGGTGCAGACGCTGGTATTCCCGTATTCGATCTCGGCCGGGTTTCTCGAGCGTAACCAGGCGCAGACGCCGGAGGAGGCGCTCGACGCTCTGGAGGAGGTGGGCACGGCGGCGTTCAAGGCGGGGCTGGACCTGTCGGCGCGGGTGGCGATGGCGTTTGGCAATCCATTTGGCGATGCGTGGTCGATCGATGAGGTGGTGGATGGGATCGACCTGCTGGCCGATACCGGGGTGACGCAGATTACGCTGGTGGACGATCTGGGGCGGGCGACGCCGAAGCAGATCGCGGACCTGTTTGCGGATGTGTCGGCGGTGCATGATGAGCTGGAGATCGGGCTGCATCTGCGCACCCGGGCGGAGGACGCGCCGGCGAAGATCCGGGCGGCCTATGCGGCGGGGTGCAGGCGCTTCGAGAGTGCGATCGGCGGTGTGGGGACGTCCCCGTTTGGCGAAGATCCGGTGGTGTCGAATGTGGTGACGGAGCTGTTGCTGGCGGAGCTGCGGGAGCTGGGTGCGGAGTTGGCGCCGCTGCGGCCGCTGGATGGGTTGGTGTCGGCGAACGCGGAGATTGTGAAGAAATTTGGGGCTCGGGTGCAGTGAGATTGCCCTCCCACCCTTCGTGATAGTGCTGCGAAGCATGGGGCACCCGGTAGCTGCGTAAGGCGGTTCGTGCTGCGCACGAACCGCCTTAGCCCGATAAGGCCGCGCGAAGATGGGGCACCCGGTCTTTGAGGACGGGGCGCCAAGCTTTTGAACGCTGGATACGAATGAGTTTTCGAGGGATGGTTTGGAGATGGTAGTGCAGCGGGTTTCGGAGGCGCGGGTTCGGGTGCGGTATGCCGAGACCGATCAGATGGGGGTGGTGTATCACGCGAACTACCTGGTGTGGTTCGAGGTGGGGCGGGTGGAGTTCATGCGTCAGCTGGGCTTGAACTACAAGGCAATGGAGCAGGAGGAGCAGTGCGGGATCGCGGTGGTCGAGGCGACCGCGCGCTACCGGGCTCCGGCGCGCTATGACGATGAGCTGATCGTACGCACACAGCTGACCGCAGCGCGCGGGGCGGTGATCAAGTTTGCCTATACGGTGGTGCGGGCGGCTGACGATGTGGTGTTGTGCGAGGGCCAGACGGTGCACGTGGTGGTGGGCAAGGATATGAAGAAACGCGCGCTGCCGGAGAAATATGCGGAACGTTTTCGGGAGACGCTCATCTGATAGCTGCGAGAATGGCTACGGGTCGGGTAGAAGAAGCAGGTCCTCCCGCTACGCGGAAGGATGACAAAACGTTTGCGAGGAGATTGCGATGAGTGAGCAGAAGAAGATTGCGTTGATTACGGGCGCCAACAAGGGCATCGGATTAGAGACGGCACGGCAGTTGGCGGGGCAGGGAATCGTCGTGCTGCTCGGGGCGCGGGATCTGGCCAAGGGCGAGGCGGCGGCCAAGACGCTGCAAGGCGAAGGCCTGAAGGTGCGGGCGGTGAAGATCAATGTGGACGACCCGGCGGACCATAAGGCGATTGCGGCGCTGATCGAGAAGGAATATGGCGTGCTCGACATTCTGGTGAACAATGCGGGCGTGATGCGGGATAACTTCCCCGCTCCGAACGAGACCAGCGTGACCAGCGACGCGGTGCTGCGCGAGACCTTCGACACGAACTTCTTCGCCGTGGTGGCGCTGACGCAGACGCTGCTGCCGCTATTGCGCAAGAGCGAGGCGGGACGAATCGTCAATCTGTCGAGCATTCTGGGTTCGTTGACGCTGCATGCGACCGCGGGGTCGCCAATTTATGACGCGAAGATCTTTGCCTACAACACGTCGAAGGCGGCGTTGAACTCGTTCACGATCCACCTGGCGCACGAACTGGCGGGGACGAAGATCAAGGTGAACTCGGCGCATCCGGGTTGGGTGAAGACGGATATGGGCACGGACGCGGCTCCGATGGAGCTGGTGGACGGAGCGAAGACCAGCGTCTGGCTGGCGACGCTGCCGCAGAGCGGACCCACCGGTGGATACTTCCACATGCAGGACGCTCTGCCCTGGTAATGTTGCCGGGCTGATTTAGAGTTGCAGGCCGCGGGCTTTGACGTGATCGCGGATGAATTGAATGGTGGTATCGAGCGGCGTTCCCGGTCCGAAGATGGCCGCGACGCCGCTCTGTTTCATGGCGGGAGCGTCCTGCTCGGGGATGGTGCCGCCGAGGACCAGGAGGATGTCCTGGGCGTGTTGCTCGCGCAGCAGGGCCGCGATGCGCGGGACGAGGACGGTGTGGGCGCCGGAGAGGATGGAGAGGCCGATGCAGTCGACGTCCTCCTGGATGGCGGCGGAGACGATGCTCTCGGGGGTCTGGCGCAGGCCGGTGTAGATGACCTCCATGCCAGCGTCGCGCAGGGCGCGGGCGATGATCTTGGCGCCGCGGTCGTGGCCGTCGAGGCCGGGCTTGGCGACAAGAACCCGGATGGGGGCGCGGTTTGGAGCGAGGCTGGGCACTGATCGGAGAGTATACGGCCCGGGGTTGGGATCGGGATAGATTTCGTTGGTCATGGTGGCGAGTACGGTCGTTTGCTGCCGCAAACGATACCCCGCCCTGCCCCGATAAGACCGTGGCGAGGATGGGGCACCCGCACTAGGCCAGGGTGATGGCGTCGTCCAGGAGGTGTTCGCGGAGTAGGCGCTGGGTGAGGACGCGGAGGTTCTCGCCGGTCTTGGGCAGGGTGAAGGCGTGAGCGGGCTCGTCCCACTCCAGCTTGAAGCTGGTGGACTGGGCGGAGATCCAGATCTGGCGGACCGGGGTATTGGGGGTGAAGACGAACTTGCTGGTGCCGTCTTCGAACAGGACGTTGAGCACGCCGTTGTTGTCTTCGGCCTCGAAGCCGCCGTCTTCCTCGGCGGCGATGAGGGACTGCTTGAGGGATTCGAGGGCGCGGTCGGACTCGCGGCGGAAGGTGGCTTCGTCGATCATGGATTTAGTTTACCGGTAGTGGCGCCGGAACTTTTGCAGGCTACGCTGCGTATGGCGGTGGGAGGAGATGCAGCCATGAAGGGTGTGCGAGCAGGATTTGCTTTGTCGAGCTTGTTGGTCTGCGCGGCGAGCGCTTATGCGCAGGGGAATCCAGCGTGGGAGAAGAGCTATGCGCTGAGCGGCCAACCGGTGGTGGCGCTGGAGGTAAGCGACAGCGGTCTGAGTGTCCGCTCCTGCGGCACGTGCGGGAAGGTGCATATCCGCATCGAGACAGAGAACGCGAAGCTGTCTGACTATCGGTTGGAGGAGAGCCAGAGCGGCAATACGATTCGCTTTTCGCTGAAGGAGAGGCAGGGCTTCCATATTGGCTGGCACTCGAGCTCGGTGAAGGTGCTGGTGGAGACCCCGGCAAATCTGACGCTGAACGCGCGGACCGCCGACGGTGGGTTGACTGTGAGTGGGCTACATGGCGAACTGACCTTGCAGAGCAGCGATGGCAGCCAGGATCTGGAGGGGCTTTCCGGGAATTTGAAGGTGCGGTCGAGCGATGGCAGCGTGCGTCTGCGGGGCGGGAGCGGAACGTTGGAGGTGCGGAGTTCAGATGGCAGCCAGGAGATTGCGGGTGCGTTCGATTCGTTGCAGGTATCGAGCAGCGACGGCTCGGTGAGGGTGGAGTTGTTGAAGGGAACGAAGCTGAATGGAGCATCGCGCATCGAGACCCGGGATGGAAGCTTGACGGTGCGGGTGTCGCGGGAGCTGGCAGCGGAGTTCGATGTGCAGACGAGGGATGGAAGGCTATCGAGCGACCTTCCGCTGATGCCCGGTGGGTACGATAGCCGCGGCGGTGGGCACTCGATCCATGGGACGCTGAATGGCGGCGGAGCGCTGCTGACGGTTCGCAGCAGCGATGGGAGTGTACGGTTGGAGACGAGCTAGGATCGCGGCTATCAATCGCCGTCGAAGTGGCCGAAGAGGTTGTTAAGGGATTCGGCGAGCGTGGGATGGGCGAGGACGGCGTTCTCGAGGACGGGGTAGGGAAGCTTGCCCATCATGGCGATCTGGAGCATGGACATGATCTCGCCGCCGTCCTGGCCGAGGACTGCGGCACCTAAGATTTGCTGGGTTGCGGGGTCGACGAGCGCCTTCATGAAGCCGCGGGCCTGGCTGGTTTCCATCGAGCGGGCAACGGAGGTCATGGGAAGCCGGGCGACGCGGACAGGAATGCCCTGGGCGGCGGCCTGTCGCTCGCTGAGGCCGACGCGGCCGAGCTGAGGGTCGATGAAGACGCAGTAGGGAACGAGGCGGTCCTTTGCGCTGCGCTTGGGGGTGTCAGGACTGCCGCATAGATTGGCCTTGAGTATGCGGTAGTCGTCGTAGGAGATGTGGGTGAAGGCGGGGCCGCCGTTGACGTCGCCGGTGGCGTAGATGCCGGGTATGCTGGTCTGGAGGTGCTCGTCGACCTGGATGAAGCCGCGGTGGTCGGTGACGATGCCGGCTGCGGCGAGGTTGAGGCAGGCGGTGTGCCGGTGGCGACCAGGAGGTGGCTGCCTTCGAGCGTGCGGCTGGTGGCTGGCGTGACCTGGCCGGTGGGGTCGCTGCTGACGGTGAGCTGGATTCCTCCGGGCGAGGCGGCGACGGAGTGGGCGTTGGTGGAGAGCAGGATCTCGATGCCGTCTTCGCGCAGCAGTTTCGCAGTCTCCTGGGCGATGTCTTCGTCCTCCTGGGGAAGGAGCTGGGCGGATCGTTGGACGATGGTGACGCGGCTGCCGAAGCGGCGGAACATCTGTCCGAACTCGAGGCCGATGTGGCCGCCGCCGAGGATGAGGAGATGCTCGGGGAGGTGGTCGAGCTCCATGATGGAGACGATGTCGAGGAAGGGGACCTGACTGGGGCCGGGCGCGAGGCCGGGGATGGAGGGCGGGTTGACCGTGAGGCCGGTGTCGATGACGACGAGGTCGGCGGTGAGGCGGAGCTCGCCGCCCTGGTTGAGGCGGACGAGAATGGATTTTGGGGTGGATTTCGGGCTTTGTGGCTCGGCGGGGAGGAAGGAGGCTTCGCCGTGGATCAGGTCGACTCCGTAGGAGAGGCGCTTTTCGCTGCCTTCGCGCCAGGTCTTCACCATGTCGCGCTTGCGCTGGCGGAGGCGGGCCATGTCGACCTGGACGGGGCCGGCGTGGATGCCGAACTCGGGAGCGCGGCGGGCGAGGTGGGCGATCTCGGCGCTGGCAACCATGGTCTTAGTGGGGGTGCAGCCGTAGTTGACGCAGGTGCCGCCGACGGGGCCAAGCTCGACCATGGCGGTGCGCCGGCCGCGGGCGGCGAGGGCGGCGGCAGATCCTGCATGGCGGAGCCGTCTCCAAGTGGAAGATCCAGGTGGAAGAGTACCACCGGATCTGCGGAGCCTGGTGCAGAGACTTGAGGCAGGACGCGCTGGAATCAGCGAACTAGGGGTTCGGCGCGGATGCGGGTCGGATCGGTCTCCAAGGGGGAATGGCGGCGCGAAGCTGCTGCTTGCGCCAGGATTCGCGAAGGGCGACGAGCAGGAGGCCGGTGAAGGTGAGCACGATGAGGATGGCGGCGTCGACGCCGTGGAGCTGATCGACCTGTCCGCTGAGCAGCGCCAGGCCGACGAAGACAAAGACGATGTGGGCGCAGAAGACCTCGAGCGAGGCCTTGCCCAGGGTGAGGAGGGGCTCGATCTGGACCAGGCGGGAGACGTGCTTGCGCGCCCAGTAAAGGACGCAGCCAAAGGCGAGGAGATTGAGCAGGCGCAGGGGGCCGATCTGCCATTTGTCGAGCGCGAGGCCTAGGTTCTGCTGGGTGAGGTGGCTGCCGAGCCAGTCGTGACGGACGCCGATGAAGAAGAGGCAGATCGCGGCGCTGAGTGGATAGACGAAGCGAGGCAGCCGGGAGAAGGGAAGAGGTCCACGCGCGGAGGTCGCGCCGAGGGCCATGCCAGTGATCCAGACGGCCTGCCAAGCAAAGAGATTAAAGGCGCCGGTCTCCTGCAGAGGGATCCTGAGGCCGGTGAGGTGGACGACGAGGGCGTGCATCCAGGTGCGCAGTCCGAACTGCGCCAGCAGCCAGATGAAGCCGCTGCCGAGCAGGATCCCCTTCCATCCGCGACGTGCTGCGATCACGAGCAGATAGGGCGTCATCAGCAGGAAGATCATGTACATGGGAAGGATGTCGAGCAGCGGCGGGCAATAGACCAGAAGCAGCGAACCGAGGATCGCGGTGAGCGGGTGAGCGAGGTAGAAGTCGAGCAGATTGGTGAGTGCGAGGCGATGGGCCGCGACTCCAAAGCTGGCGGCCGCTGTGAAAGCAAATGTAAGTAAAACAATGTGATAGACGTAAAGGCGAAAGGTGCGCTTGAAGATTTTGTTGCGCAGGCTGACCTCGTCCTCGGCGGCCTGACGGATGTACAGGCGCGCGACCAGGAGGGCGGAGAGGAAGACGAATCCCTCGGCGGAGGAGAGGAAGCCGAAGGGCTGATTGACCAGGTCGCTGAAGTGGGTAGGGAGGTGGGTGAGGGTCATCCAGACCAGGAAGAGGCCGCGGAGGGCGTCGAGCTCGGGCCGGCGCTGGAGAGGCCCGCCCAGGATGGAGGTCGATGGTTTGGTGCGGGTAATGGTCAACGGCTCCCCCATAGAGTTAGAGACGCGATTGAGCGCTGACGGTTGCGGGAGATTCAGGCGGTGCTTGCGGCAGGCTGTGTGACGTATATCTAAGTAGTGTTATTTGTGTTGGTTGGATGGATAACCTTAAAGTCTTAATTGCTTAATGTAGCTTCCACCTCGGAGAGGGGGGGCATGGAGGACTGGGCGCCGGCGCGAGTGACGGAGAGGGCTGCGGCGGCGGAGGCGAAGATTGCACTGTCGCGGGGAGAACGGCCCAGCATGAGAGCGGTGGCGAAGGCTCCGTTGAAGGCGTCGCCGGCGGCGGTGCTGTCGACGGCGTGGACGGGGAAGGGCGGGATGGAGGCTTCGTTGCCGGCGTGGTCGAGGAGGTAGGAGCCTTCGGCGCCGAGCTTGAGGATGACTCCGGCGCTGCCGCGGGTGAGCAGGTTGCGAGCGGTGGCGGCTGGGGTGGGGAGGATCTGGCTGCCGGTGTAGAAGGAGGCTTCGGTGGCGTTGGGGGTGAACCAGGCGGTCTGGGTGAAGAGGACCTCGGGGAGGTCGCAGGCGGGCGCGGGATCGAGGATGAGGGGGACGTTGGCGGCGGCGCAGAGGTGGGCGAGATGGAGCGTGGTCTCGAGCGGGATCTCGAGCTGCGCGAGGACGAGGCCGGCGTCGGCGATCCGGTGGGCGTGCTGGTCGAGGTAGGCGGGGGTGAGCTGGCGATTGGCGCCGGCGTCGAGGACGATGGTGTTTTCGCCGCTGGCGGCGACCGTGATGACGGCCACTCCGGACGGTCCGGGCGCGGTGCCGACGGCGGCGGTGTCGACTCCGGCGGCGCCTAGGTGAGCGCGGAGCTGCTGGCCGAGGTCGTCGGAGCCGGTCATGCCGATTATGGCAACCGGGTAGCCGAGGCGGGCGACAGCGACGGCCTGGTTGGCTCCCTTGCCGCCGGGGTGGGTCTCGAAGCCGGTGCCGTGGAGGGTCTCGCCGGGAGCGGGAAGGCGCTCGGCGGAGACGACCAGGTCCATATTGATGCTGCCGACGACCAGAATGGGCTTCTGCTCGCTCTGTGAGGGCGGATTTGGGGGGTGATGGGCCATGGGTGCTGGTCGCTCGCTCAGGCCCGGGCGGTCTGGATGGCTGGTTCCGTCTTTGCGGAGGTCTCCGCCGGCGTCTTCATGCGTGGATCCTTGTGTGGTCCCTTGCGTGGTTCTGCCGAGCGGAAGAGGAAGACGGTGAAGATCGTGATCAGGGGCTCGATGGGGTGGCGGAATCGTGCCTGGACGGTGACGAAGTAGTAGAGGAGCGGGATGAGCAGAAAGGCGAAGGCGAAGAGCCAGCTGCCGGGGATGCGGCGCTTGAGCGAGAGCAGGAGGCCGAGGATGCCGGTGATGCTGAGGATGCTGAAGTCCATCTCGCGCACGACCTCGATGGAGGGGTGCTTCTCGAAGGGGTGGGGGACGCTGGCCCAGAAGAAGTAGACGCGCTTTAGGGTCCAGTCGAAGATGCGGCGCGGGTGCTGGCGGATGGCGATCTTGGCGGCGTCGTTCTTCTCTTTGACGTAGGCGACCTCGCCGAGGGTCTTATAGCGGACGAACTCGGGGGCGTCGACGGCGAGCGGCAGCGTGGGTCCCCAGGGAAACCCGTTGTTCTGCTCGAGGGTGGATTGGTAGAGCTCCGCACCGAGGTTGCCGCGGGTGGGGATGAAGGTGTGGAAGGTGCGCCAGTTACGCCAGATCCAGGGGGCGAGGCAGGCGGCGACCAGAAGCGCGGCGAGCAGCGCTCGGGCGGTGATGCGGCTGAGCGCAGGCAGGGTCAGGCGCATTCCCGAGATCGTTCCCCAGATCATCCACAGACCGCAGGCGGGAAGGAAGATGAGCAGGGATGGATTCGAGAGCGCGATCAAGCCCCAGAGCAGGCCGAAGACGGCCCAGCGGCGGGTCGTCTGGTTAGCGGGGTTGTCGGCGTCTTCGCCGACGCCGCGGACCCGGAGCGCGACGACCAGCGACCAGGCGAAGAGGAAGGTGGTGATCGACATGTCCCAGATCCAGTGGACGGAGTACTGGATGGCGGCGGGATAGAGCGCCCACAGCCAGGCGGACCAGAGGGCGATGGGGTAGCTGCGGGCGCCGGTCGGGATAGCTCGGTTACGCAGATCGTAGCAGCGGGCGGCAATCTCGTAGACGGCCAGGGCGGTGGCGGCGGAGAAGACGCTGTCGATGGCCAGGATCATCCAGGCGGAGAGCGCGGTGTAGACGCCGAAGAGCTTGAAGACGCCGGCCAGCAGCAGGGGGAACAGCGGCGGGATCCAGGTGGTCGGGCCGCTGGGGCCGAGGAAGGGGTCGGCGTAGCCGTGGCCGGTGGCGACGGCGCGGGCGATGCGGCCGGCCTCCCAGCCGAACTGGAAGTGATCGAGGATCACCCGGACGCGGTAGGTGTGGGCGAGGGTGATGTAGAGCAGGCGAACGGCGAGCGCGATCCAGAAGACGCGCTGTGGCGCCCGGAATCCGGTGCCCGGAGTGGAGAAGAAGGCTTTGAGGCGCGCAAACATGCTGCTTCGATTGTAGCGACGTTTGTGGCCACATTCGGAGCCACATTCGGACCGAGGTTGCGCCGGGCTCAGGCCGGCTGTTTGGAGTTCGTCTGTTCGGGCTGAGCGTTTGCGGCTGGGATAGAGGAAGACTGCCCGCGGCGCGCTGCGTCCCGGGCCTTTACGTACCTCCAGCGGACGTAGCGCGAGTGATTGATGTGGAAGAGTAGACCCTCACGGCCGTCGAGGAAGCCGCCGCGAACGATGTAATTATAGAGGAAGGTGAAGGCCGGGTTGAGTACGGTGTTGGCGAAGTAGGCGAGTGGCGTGCGGCTGGTCTTGCCGCGGCGCAGCATGAGCGGAACGCTGGCCGTGCTGTAGCGGCGCATGTGCTCCTGATAGAGCGGCAGCGTGGGGTACTGGTAGTGCAGCAGGTCGCCGCGCAGAGCGCCGGTCGGGCCGGTGGACGTCGGAATGGGGGTGGCGTGGGGCTCGGTGTCTTCGCGCAGGCGCGCGAATCCCTGGCGGAAGAGGCGCAGCTTGCGGTCAGGATAGAGACCGCCGTGGCGCATCCAGCGACCGAAGATGAGGTTGAGACGGGGCACGGTGTAGCCGCTGAATTCGGGCTCGGTGCGGAGCAGCGCCTGGATCTCGGCGGCGAGCTCGGGGCTGAGCACCTCGTCGGCATCGAGGTTGAGCAGCCAGGGCCGGGTGCACTTGTCGAGCGCGGAGTTGACCTGCGGGCCGTAGCCCTTCCAGGGCTCGGTGTAGACGGTGGCGCCGTACCGCCTGGCGATCTCGACGGTGCGGTCGGTGGAACCGGAGTCGATCAGTACGATCTCATCGGCCCAGACGACGCTGGCGAGCGTGCGGGCCAGATTGTCGGCCTCGTTGCAGGCCACGATGGCGACCGAAAGGCCATATTTTGCAGTCATGCTTTGAGCAGCCCCTTCTGCCCGAGGTTACGCTGTTTCGCTTTCGAGCTGCAAGCGCCGGGGGGAGCATGGTCTAGATGGCTGCGTGCTTAGGCCGCTGCAGGATTGCGCGGAGAACGGCGTTTGCGGGCCTCAGGGTGCGATGTCTCCTGCAAGCCTGGATGCTGAGCGAGCGTGTTCTCGATGAGGCGATGCATCTTCTCGATGAAGATCGGAGTGCTGAATTGAGCGGCATGCCGCTGGATGGCGATGGGGGAGAAGCTGCTCTCGTGGGCTTCGAATTCGAGCATGGCGTTGACAACATCGTCCACCGTCTGGCGCTGGAAGAAGACGCCGGTGGCGAGATCGCCGGGCGTGCCGTGATGCCTTCCACAGACGGTTTCGAGTGCTCCTCCCCGGCCATAGGCGATGACAGGCCGTCCGCAGGCCTGCGCCTCGACGGGCACCATGCCGAAGTCTTCGTCGGCGGCAAAGAGCAGGGCGCGGCAGTGGGCGTACTCATTCCACAGATCGTCATCGGAGAGCGCGCCGACGAACTCGATGGTGGGTCCAGCGATGCGACGCAGCGCCTTGAGCTCGGGTCCGGAGCCGGCAACCCGCAGTCTGCGGCCGAGCCGCGTGCAGGCCTTCACCAGCAACTCGGTGCGCTTGTATCCGACCAGACGGCCGGCGGCGAGATAGTAGTCGGAATGAGTGTCCGCGAGAAAGCCACGCGAGATGTCGACGGGCGGATGGATCACCGTGCTGTCGCGGCTGTAGAAGTGCTCGATGCGCTTGGCGACGTAGCGGGAGTTAGCAACAAATTGAGTTACTCTTTGCGCGGCGACAAAGTCCCAGTTTCTAACGTAGTGAGCGGCCAGCGAGAAGGGCAGGCGCAGCCAGCGTTTCATGCCGGAGAGATAGTCATGGTATCCGTCCCACAGATAGCGCATGGGAGAGTGGCAGTAACAGATCTGAATCGCGTTCTGATGGGTGATGATCCCCTTCATCGGACCGCTGTCGGAGGTGAGGATGAGATCGTATGCGGAGAGGTCGAGCTGTTCGACGGCGAAGGGATACAACGGCAGCAGGTGACGATGCATGCGCTTGGCGCCGGGGATGCGTTGGAGGATGGATGTGGTCACCGATCTTCCCGCCAACTCTGGCGGTAGCTGTTCGGGGTCCATGACTAACGTAAAGACATCGGCGCCGGGGAGCATCCCTGCCAGTATGCCTGCTACTCGTTCACCGCCTCCCTGTGTGACAAACCAATGGTGAACAATGGCAACCCGCAAACAATGACCCTCCTGCTCTGCTGAGTAGATGCGCGGGAAACGATTAAAGATGCGTGGAAGACACGTACTACTGCATATCTAGTGGGTCTCGGGAGGCTTCTAGTCATCAACCTTTTCTGCGCTCCGCGCTGTGTCTTACAGGCGACAATGGTGACGGCCGAAGAGTCAAGAGCATGGGATTCTGCATCTTATCTTGATGGCCACGGCGGAGTGCGCAGTGGAACGCAGAGCCGTGTCGGAAGGGTTACAAAGGGAACGATGTCCTTAGAGCTTACGCAGGAACAAGTGGAGATGGACGAAGCCGAACGTCAGGGCATGGAGACGAAGGTCTCGCTGATGGATATTGCCCTGGTGCTGGCGCGCAGAAAGCGTGTCTGGTTGGGTTGCGCCTTGGGCTTCACGCTGGTGGCGGCGGTATACACCTTGATTGTGCCGGTGACCTACACGGCGGAGGCGGATATTCTTCCTCCGCAGCAGTCCTCGTCCGCCACTTCTATGTTGATGGGGCAGATGAGTAGCATGCTGGGGATGTCGGGTGGCGGGGCTGGGATGAAGGACCAGAACGATCTTGTGCTGGCGATCTTGAAGAGCCGCGCCATTGCCGACGGCCTAATTCGGCAGTTTGATCTGAAGCATGTCTTCCACGTATCTGACGAGACCCTGCTCGAGCGCGCGCTGGCGGGGCGATCGAAGATCGAGAGCACCCCTGAGGGACTGATCTCGATCAAGGTGACCGACCATGACCCGAAGCTCGCCGCCGCGCTCGCGAATGGATATGTGGATCAGCTGCATAACGAGAATGAGCACCTTGCGCTGACCGAGGCCGGGCAGCGACGTCTCTTCTTCGCTCGGCAACTGGCAGATGAGAAGAATGCTCTCGCGGATGCCGAGGTAGCGCTGAAGGAGACCCAGGTGAAGACTGGAGTGATCTCGCTCCAGGGGCAGACGGAGCTTTCGCTTTCGTCGGAGGAGAATCTGCGCGCCCAGTTGGCGAGCGATCGCGTGCAATTACAGGCGCTGCTGACTTCGGAGACGGCGAATAACCCGGATGTCGTCCGGCTGCAGGAGCAGATCGCGGCGCTCGACACCGAGGTTCGGCGAATTCAAAACGGCAAGCCGGCCAAGGGATCCTCTTCGGATCGGCTTCCCACCTCGGCGGTGCCTGAGGCCAGTCTCGACTACATTCGCAAGCAGCGCGAGGTGAAGTATCACGAGACCTTGTTCGACCTGTTGGCGCGGCAGTTCGAGGCGGCGAAGATCGACGAATCGAAGGAGGCCCCGGCGATCCAGGTGATCGACAACGCCACGCCTCCGCACTTTAAGTCCGGGCCGAAGAGGACCTTGATCACGGTTGCCAGTGGTGCGATCGGGCTGTTTTTCGGGGTGATCTGGAGCATTCTGGCCGAGATCTCCGAGAGGGAATTGAGTGACAGCGAAAAGTCCAGGCAGTGGTCGGCTTTGAAACGGGCGATCCGGAGGATCTAGGTTTCCGATCGCTGCTTTGTATCCTGTCGCTTAGATACGCAAGGCCGCTATGTTTCGAGGCCAGGCGTGCGCAGTCGTGTGGGCGGCGTGGCTAACGGCGACTGCGTGGTGCTGGGCTGTATGGCGGGAAGACAGAGGAAGACAAGTAGAACAACGTACCAGGTTAAAAAGTGGTTCAGGTTGTGGTTGCTGAGTGCGAACCAAGTCACGTGAATCAGTCCGATATCGCGCACACGCCGCAGAAACGCCTCGGACACGGTGATCGGGGCCGAGGCGAGGCCGTCGAGCCGGAATCCTCTGGCATGCAACAGCAACACGGCGGAGGTTGCGAGCAGGATGCTGAAGCCGATGATGCCCAGGCCAAACAACATCTGCAGATAGACATTGTGCATCATGTCGACCGAGCCGAAGCCTGCCCCCACATAGGGATGGCTGAGGAAGAGCTTGAGTGCGAGAGCCCAGGCGTTGAAGCGGCCGTTGGCCATATTCTCCCGATTAAAGAAGGCGTTGTAGCCGCCCTCGAGAATCCTGAGGACGTTGAAGAAGGGCTCCACGCATGCCAGTAGCAGGAGAGCGCCGATGACGATGCGCCCACCGAATACAACCTTCTTGCGCATCGTCTTCTGGGTGAAGGTGATGTAGAGCAAGGAGAGGAGATACGAGATGTACGCCGCGCGGGTGGTCGCGAGAAAGAGCGCGCCCAGAGTTAAGAGATAGGCGGCGATCGTGGCGAAGAGTGAGAACCGATAGAGGCCGTTGCTGGAAGCGAGGATGAGGCGATTCCGCCAGCTCAGAAATAGCGTGAGCACGGAGAGCGCAAAGCTGGAGACGATTCCATACTCGTTCGGGTAAGACCCCGGAGAGAAGCGCAGGAGGCCGAAGCCGGTCTGCACGAGGACCTCAAAGTTCGTCAAGAAAGCGAGCGTAAACACATGGGCGTAGTAGCCGACGAAAAAGATGTAACCCGCAATCAGGGTGCAGAGGTATCCCTTCATGAAGGCCCACAGCACGGATATCTTTTGGGTAACGTCGAAGGTGCGAGCCTGTTCGCCGGCACACATGGTGAACAGGAGTAGGACGATCAGCAGTCCCATGCGGATCAGCGGATTGCCCTCCTCTGCATTCTGGTAGGTATCCGCGGTCGCGAGATAGGCAAACACAGAGGAGATGGTCATGTAGGCCACGACCGGAACCATCAGCAGCAGATGATTGAAGGTCCTGCGGCTGATTCCGCGATAGAGATAGAAGAAGATTCCGGGAATCAGGAGGAGGTAGTAGATTCGAAACGAGTGAGGCATACCCGGGATCGGGATGAGTTTCCCGACCGGGCCAAGGAAGGCAAACCAGAAGACCAGTCTGGATGCGAGGGGCGTGCTGGAGGAGCGGGTGGGCATTGGTTCTGCTGGGCTTGTCCTTGAATTGCGAGACGCGGGGCTACGAGACAGGTCGGCTACGCGTTGCAGTAGCGCTCATAAACTTCGATATGACGACGCGCCATTTCCTTCCAGGAGAACGAGGCGGCGCGAGCGAGTCCGTCATGACGCATTTTTAATTGTAGATCGGAACTGCTGAGCACACGGTCGATCTGGGCGGCCAGTTCTTCGGGGCGATTGGGATCGAAGTAGAGCGCGGCGTCGCCGGCGATCTCGGGCAGCGAGGCTGCGGTCGAAGAGAGTACTGGGGTATCGCATGCCATCGACTCGAGAATGGGCAGACCGAAGCCCTCTTCAAAGGAGGGCAGTACGGACAGCTCGGCGGCGCGATAGAGTTGCACCACCTCGGGATTGGTGGCGTTCTCGATAAACAAAGGGGAGATGGCCAGGTTCTCGGCTGCCGTGCGGATGCGATGGGTGCCGGCCGCGTCGCTGCCCACGATTACGAGGCCGCATTGCTGCTGACGATCTCGGAACAGGCTGGCATAGGCTGCGAGCAGGGCATCCAGGTTCTTATGCGGCTTGGGGCTGCCGACGAACAGCAGGTACGGGGCATGCTGGCCGAATCGTGCCGCGACCGTGGCGCGTGCCTCGCGCCGGTCACCTGGGCAGAATAGCTCGCTGACTCCGTTGTAGGTCACTGTGATCTTGTCCTCGGCAACGCCAAGGGTCTCGATGATCTTCGATTTGGAGTACTCCGAGACAGTGAAGATATGTTCGGCCTGGCGAGCGGCGGCGGAGAGCATCGGAGCGGCATAGAGTCTGGACTTCCACTGCGCTCGATAGGCGGGGAAGAGCAGGTGGGTGAGGTCGTGAATGGTGATGAGCAGCGATCCGCGATAGAGCAAGGGCGCGTTGAAGTGAGGAACATGCAGTACGGGAGCGCCGGAGGCTGCGAGGGGAACGGAGATTTGTTCCTGCAGTGAGTACATGCGAGCGCGGGTGGTTGCCACGCGTTCGCAGTATGGGGTCAAGAGGCTCTGGTAGTCGGGATGGGTGACGGCGTGCGGGTGCCAGCCGTAGGAGTCATGCAACTCCCGGATCAAATTCAGGGAGTAGGCTCCGATGCCGGTCTTGAGCATCCTGCCGTCGATGGTCAGTGTTCGGCTCACGCTAAGACGCATCCGCTGGGACGCGAGTAGTGGGCGTGGTCGAGGCGTGCAACATACCGCTAGAATTGAAGGTAGAGACGTTGCCGAATTGCCCATGAATAAAATGGCTTCGCACAACGTGATTGGATGCTGCTTCGCGCTGCTTCGTCGCATGTTGGGGCGTTGCACGTTACGTAGGATGGCGGGGGAGCTCGGAGGTGGGGTTGTTTTTAAACGAGCAAGCGGTTGTCGCCGGGCCCGACGCGGACGGTCCGCTGGTGGGTTGCGTGCTGCTGAATTGGAATGGCGGGCGAGACACCGTCGCGTGTCTCGAAGCTTTGGAGCGCTGCAGCTATCGCCGCTTGGAGGTTGTGGTGGTCGACAACTGCTCGACGGATGATTCGGTGGAGTTCATTCGGGCGCGGTACCCGGAGATTACCTTGCTTCAGGCAGAGGCGAATCGGGGGTTTGCCACCGGCAACAATCTTGGTGTGCGCTGGACGCTCGCCCGGGGAGCGCAGTACGTCTGGCTGCTGAACAATGACACTGCTCCCGCCCCGGATGCTCTGACGCGTATGGTGGAGATGGCGGAGCGCGACAAGCGGATCGGTGGGGTCGGGTCGGTGCTGCATTACATGCATCAGCCGGAGGCGGTGCAGGCCTGGGGCGGAGGACGCATCAACTGCTGGTTTGGCTATGTCGATCACGCGCATGAGCCGCACCCGTATGCCTGGTTCGATTACCTGACCGCGGCGAGTATGCTGGTACGGCGTGAGACCTTGCAGGCCGTCGGCCTGCTGGATGAGGCGTTCTTTCTGTACTGGGAGGACGCGGAGTTTGGGTTTCGCGTACGCCGGGGTGGGTGGAAGCTGGCGGTGTGTCGGGAGTCGATTGTGCTGCACAAGGAGGGGGGCAGCACGGTACGCAACTACGCTCTGCTCGACCGCTACTATACCTGCGCCGGCCTGCGGTTCCTGTCGTTGCATGCGCCGATGCCGACGCTCTCGGCGGTGCTGTTTGCGGGCATGCGGCTGTTACGGCGACTGCTGCGCGGCGAGTGGACGCGCATGCGTGCGGTGATGCGGGGCATAGGAGACTACCGTCGTCGTTCGAGCGGACGCGGTGCTGCTTAGACGATCGCCAGAATAGGCTCTGCGAGCCAATCTCATCTCCAAAAAGTGATGGAACGAACATGAGAATCGGCAACCCTGGCGCGGCTGCGCGATGCGTTGCGTCGGCCATGTCGCCTATGGGCGAAGTGCGGCTAAAGGATTCTTGGCTGTGTTTGTAATCAGATAGCCGAGCTCAAAAAAAAGCTCGCCATGCTATCTGACACATCGTATATTCCCACCATCCTGTAACACTGGCGAATTGTTCCAAGCAGCCGCCGCTCTATGTCTGGCTGCACGTGCCTGCTACCGCCGTATCTTTCGGAGGTTCCACATGAAGCATCTTGTCAGACACACTCTCGCCATTTTGTTTGGCACCTGCACCCTGGCAGCATGGGCGCAGTCCACCGCAACGCTCTCAGGAGCCGTTACCGATCCCAGTGGCGCCGCCGTGTCCCACGCGCACGTAACCGTTCACAGCCTCGCGACTGGGGGTGATCGTGGGCTCGATACAGATGCTGCCGGGCTCTATGTTGTGCCCTCGCTCCAGCCGGGAGATTACATATTGACGGCCACCTGCTGGTCGACCCTCACGGTGCTGACTCCTGGCGGCGTGGTCGCTCCCACCTCGGGATTTCTGACCGGCGCCAGCCGCGGTCTTGGAGCCAATTCGTTCATCACCGCCGGCAACCGCGAGGACTCGGTCAACTATTCAGGTGGAAAGCACTGCTCGCAGATTGAATCCCAGACCATGACCGTGGGCCAGGTTATCGCACGATCGTCGATAACTGAAACCCTTCGATCAGGCGGGTGCCCTTGAAGGGCAGCGAGTACAGAGCCGTTCCCGCATAGTGGCAGTATCAGACCGGCAATCCCGTCAACATCACCGAAAACAACTCCACCTTCTACGGCGTCGCCGGTCTGATCCGTCCCAATGTTGTGGGACCGATTGTGACCAGCAAGATTCAACAGCCCAACGCGACCAACGTCTCCTTCATCCAGTCGACCGTGTGCCCGATCAGCACGACGTTGGCGGCGCCCGCTGGCTGCAGCTTCCAGAACCAAGCCGTCCTGGTTCCGGCGCCTACGGCCTCGAACCCCAACGCCACCACGACCGTCTACACCGGCATCGGCAATATGCGGCGCAATCGTGTAACCGGACCGGGCTTCGCCGACATCGATCTGTCGGCCGAGAAGGATACCAGGCTCTTCGAGGCGCTGACCTTCCGCCTGCGCATCGATGCCTTCGACATCCTCAACCACCCCAACTTCGGTCAGCCGTCGGGCAATACGTCGTCCTCGACCTTCGGCCAGATCTCCTCAACTCGCTTCGCAACCAGCGACGGCGGCTCCTCGCGGCAGTTGCAGATCAGCGGTAAGTTTATCTTCTAATCACTGGTGCGCAACGTACGAAAGCTATAGGCCGTGCGCTCTATCCAGAGGGGATCTCCGGATAGGGCGCACGCCTCTGCCTTTACGGACTACAGAGAATAGAAGGATGCGGAATGCCCAAGTGTGCGGAGGCACTTGGGTTGCAGAACTCGAACACACGCATGTGATGCGCGGTTTTGCACAGCGCAGGCACTTCGGATACAAGTTGACGGGCAGATCGGACCGGAGCGAACCCAGACCGCCGAGGCTAGTGCTTACTCCACCAATCGATTGCGATGGCGGCAAAGACTATGACTGTCAAGAGAACACATGCCGTATGTTCGCTGGTCCAATTGCTATTTCCCTCGCCGTCCATTGCACCATTTCCCGCTGGGGATTGGAGTTATTCGGATATATCGGCAGCGGGTGGCGTATTTCAAGGCGGGAGACAACAAATTTATAGATACGCAATGCTGACCCCTGGGACACCAGCCATCAGCTGTCCGCAGCCGTCTGAGGGATAAGGGGTTATGTAGAGCGCTAGCACCAAAACCCCGTGCCGACTCCTCAAAGTCCCTATGGGAACGTTTCCAATTATAGCAAGTCTGGCGACGTTCGCTGGTACAGCGAAGCCAACGGGATCGCACCACATGGAACCGGATGGCCAAACTCGCGGCAGAGTTCTTGCCTCCACCCCGTATCCTTCATCCTTGGCCCAGCGTTCGCTTCGCCGTCAAGCACCCGAGGTGGGAGCCCGGTGCGTGAATCGCGCCCGCCGGGATCTGTGCGGGGG
>DATMOB010000011.1:0-3153 GCA_035568455.1 Granulicella sp. | reverse complement strand
ACGCCGCTGGTGGAGATCGTCAGCGAGCCCGACCTGCGCAGCGCCGACGAGGTCTTCGAGTACCTGACCAAGCTGAAGGAGATTCTGCTCTACACCGGCGTCAGCGACTGCAACATGGAAGAGGGATCGCTGCGCTGCGACGCCAACGTCAGCGTGATGCTGAAGGGCGCGGATAAATTCGGCACCAAGGCCGAGGTCAAGAACGTCAACAGCTTCCGTTACATTCGCGCGGCGGTGGAGTATGAGATCGAGCGCCAGATCGGGGTGCTCGAAGAGGGCGGCCGGGTGGTGCAGGAGTCGCGTCTGTGGAACAACGCCGAGGGCCGGACGTACTCCATGCGTTCGAAGGAACAGGCGCACGACTACCGCTACTTCCCCGAGCCCGACCTGCCGCCGCTGGTGGTGGGAGCCGCGTGGCAGGCGGAGATTCTGAAGTCACTGCCGGAGCTTCCCGAGGCGCGGCGCGCGCGCATGGTGGCCGAGTATGAGATCACCGAGCAGGATGCCATGACGCTGACCGCGACGCGCGCCTTCGCCGATCGCTTCGAGGCGGCGGCCAAGCGGGCGAAGAGTCCCAAGCGGGTTGCGAATCTGGTGCAGAGCGAGCTGACCAGCCGTCTGAAGCTGGCTGGGCTCGAGCTCGAGCAGTCGCCGGTGAGTCTTGAAGGCATTGTGCTGGCGGCGGACCTGGCGGAATCGGGCGAGCTGTCGAGCAAGATGCTGAAGCAGCTGTTCGATCTCTGCTTCGCGAACGGCGAGGACTTCGCTGCAGTGTATGAGCGCGAGAAGCCGCAGCAGATCTCCGACTCGGGCGCGATCGAGGCCATGATCGACGAGGTGATTGCGGCCAACCCCAAGCAGGCGGAGCAGTATCGCGGCGGCAAGAAGACGGTGGCTGCGTTCTTTGTTGGCCAGGTAATGCGGGCGTCGAAGGGACAGGCCAATCCGGCACTGCTCAACGAGCTGGTGGTGAAGAAGCTGGACGCACTGGGGCCGCTCGCGTAGGCGACGACCGCGAAGCTCGCAGCGGTTACGTTTTCAGGCGCCGCACCGGTTTCTATGCAACGCGCGCATCAGCTTGTGCTTCTTAAGTCGCATGGAGGCAAAGCCATGACAACGACGACCAAGGTTGCACCCGAGTCAGCGAGAAAGGCAACGGCGAAGAAGACCTCGCCGGCCATCAGGAAGGCGGCGGCGAAGAAGGCTCCGGCCAGGAAGGCTGTTGCCAAGAAGCCGGCGGTGAAGAAGAGCGCGACCCGCAAGTATGCGCCCGCGGCAGGTAAGAGCGTCGAGCGCGAGATGAAGGCGATGAAGCAAGGCCAGCTGAAGAGCGGTCGCAGCGGAAAGACGGTCACCAACCCGAAGCAGGCGATCGCGATTGGCCTGTCCGAGGCGCGCAGAGCGGGCAAGAAGGTTCCCCCGAATCCGAACGAGTAGGGACTGAGGATTCCTTCGACCTCGCTCTGACATGAGCGTTCAGCATGGAACCATGCTGCCGAGGGCCTCGCCGTTGATACAGCCGCCTAGGCGAGATCGAGCGGCTCTCTGCTGCGGCGGCGAAAGAACCAGGCGAGGCCGCAGAGGATGTAGGCGAGGTAGAAGTAGGGCAGCCAGTTGTAGGGGCTTGCGGGAACCGGGTAGAGGGTTCCGGCGAGCGCGAACAGCATAGCGAGGATGGACGCGATCGCCAGCACCAGCGTGCCGCCGGTGAGATGGTGGTTGCGCTTGAGGTAGAAGGGCAGCGCGACCGCCGCCAATCCGTAGGTGGTGAGGAAGCCGTAGACGGCGAGCGATCCCATCCAGCCGAAGATGTCGGCGCCGCTGACTCCGCGTGCCGCCAGCAGGGCGACCGGCAGAAGCGTGAGCACTCCGGTGACCAGGACGGCGGTGTGCGGCGTGGCATTGCTGCGATGGGTGTTGCCGAGCGCGCGATGGGCGAGTCCGTTGTGGGCCATGCGCAACAGAACGCGGGAGGCGGCGGTGATGCAGGCCAGCGTGCAGGCGAACATGCTGACCAGAGCCCCCAGATCGATGAGCTTGCCGAAGACAGCGACGCCAGCTAGCCGGGCGAGCGCGCTCATCGGCGCGCTGGACTCACCGAGGTTTTGGTGGAGGGTGTGCATGCCCAGGGTCTCGATGTAGGCGCAGAGGATGAAGAACAGGCCCGAGACGAGGGCGCTCTGGATGACGGCACGGGGAATGGTGCGCAGGGGATGGACGGCCTCGGCGCCGAGCGTGGTGGCGCTCTCGAAGCCGACGAAGCTGAACAGTGCGAGCACCACGCCGAGGCGCACGCCCGATGCGCTGACGGCTTGCAGACGGAGCTGGCAGCGGTCGACGTGGAGGCCGTTGTGCGCGAGCAGCAGCGCCAGAACAATGGCGATCAACGCAACCGAGCCGGCCTCGATCCAGAGCATGAGCCTGGCGGAGATCTGCACGTCGCGATAGGCGACGGCGGTCGCCACCCCGACGGAGAGCAGGGCAAGCGCGGCACCCGGGGCGGCGTGGCCCAACATCTCTAGCAGAAGCACGTTGGTGTAGTTGATGAAGCCCCCGGCGACCGAGGCTCCAGTGGCGACGTAGGCGAGCAGCAGCGCCCAGCCCGCGATAGAGCTGACCGCGGGCGGCAGCGAGGAGGCCGCGTAGGTATAGAGCGATCCCGAGCAGGAGGAGTAGCGCGCGAACCGGCTGATGCAGAGCGCCATCAGCAAGACGGCGCCGGTGGCGAAGAGATAGGCGAGCCAGGTCCCGTTTCCGGCCAGGGCGAAGACCAGCGGGATGGTCATGGTGGGGGTGGTGGTCGGCGCGATGGTGGAGATGGACTGGGCCAGCGTCTCGACCGGGGAGAGGATGCCCAGACGCAGGCCGGATGGAGCTGCGGCTGCGGGTTCAGCGGGGAGAGTCTGCTCTGTCAGGACGTGTCCTTTGGTGCGGCTGAGATTCAACAGCTGGGCTACGGGTGCGGTCGATCGAGAGGCCAGATAACTGGAGCGCGGGGCGATTCCGTTCCCAGTTTATCCAAATTGTGCGGAAAACCCCGTCCTTCAGGGCGGGGATGTAGAGCGCGGACAGCGAAGCTGTCCTCAACTCGGTGTTTGTTGTTGCTCGATGTACTGGCGGATGATCGAGATGGGTGCGCCCCCGCAGCTTCCG
>DATMOB010000010.1:0-24978 GCA_035568455.1 Granulicella sp. | reverse complement strand
TTGTCGTGGGTAAGCCTGGAGCATCAGGCAGGCTCTGCCGTACGGTTCTGACTCGGAAAACCCTAGTTTTGATTTGAGCCACGACTTGTCGTCATGGAAGTGCATACCAGGAACCCTTACCGCTTCCATGCCGGGCGAGATACTGCTTTTCCTGCAAGCTGCGGAAATGGTCCTTCAAGGTGTTGCGGCTGGTTCCTGTGATGCGAACCATGTCGGCCATGGTGACGCGTCCGTGTTGGCGGACGTAGTCGATGATCTGGAGGTCCAACTCGGGCAGGGCGGCAATCACCAATCGTTCGCGTTCCACTTTGGCCGCCAGCCTACGTTCCTGCCGCTGTAAGGCTCTCAGAAAAAAGATCAGCCACGGTTGCCAATTCGGCGCGGCGGTGCGAATGGTGCTCTGCGTCTGGCGCAGCGCCAGATAATAGCCCTCTTTGCTGTTCTCGATCACGCCTTCCAGAGAGCTGTAGGGCACATAGGCATACCCTGCTTTCAGTAAAAGGAGCGTGGTGAGCACACGGCTCAAGCGACCGTTCCCGTCCTGAAATGGATGGATTTCGAGAAATACGACCGTAAAGATGGCGATGAGGAGTAGAGGATGAAGCCGCTTCAGCTCCTGGGATTCCCTGAGCCAAGCGACCAGGTCGGCCATCAGCCGGGGCGTATCGAAGGGGGAGGCCGTTTCGAAAAGGACGGCAATCTGCTGGCCAGCCTCATCGAAAGCGGCAACGCTGTTCGACAGCTTCTTGTACTCCCCGCGATGCCGGTCGTCCTTCTCGCTGTATTTTAAAAGGTCGCGGTGGAGCTGCTTGATATGGTTTTCCGTGATCGGAATCTCCGACCACGCATGGAAGATTGTCTCCATGACTTCGGCGTAACCGGCAACTTCCTGCTCGTCGCGAGTGGCAAAGGATTTGATCTCCAGCTTGGCGAGCAGGTGCTCCACGTCACGATCGGAGAGTTTACTCCCCTCGATGCGCGTGGACGATCCAATGCTCTCGATGGTCGCCACTCGGCGCAGGGCGCTCAGTCGTTCGGGAGCGAGGGTACCCAACGAGCGCCATGCCCCTTTGAACTCATCGAGTTCGGCAATGAGCGTGAGCACTTCGTGTGTAATCAGGATGTCGCTGGTCTTGAACATTCGGCCTCGCCACCATATATACACCCGTAAGCACCCATAAATCCGCACGCAGGAGTTCAGAACTCGTTATCGCTACACATTCCTTTTGCTCTGGTCTCTGAGCCCTCGCTCCATGGTCTTCCCATGAAAATTGACACGGAGGGGCACCGCCAGACCAGCTCAAAAGCCCCTGTTCGGTGCACTTTCGAGGTGTTTTCCCTACATAACCCATTTGTTTTCAATGTCACCAACGGGAAAAACACCACGGAAGTACACCGCCAGACCACTTCGCCGCCACGCTTCGCGTACTGGCCATCGCGCGCAATGTACTCCGCGTGCGCCGCTGCCGGCGGGGCCTTGCTCGACGACTTCATGGCGACGTGCACGATGGCCAAAGTCTTTGCCTTTGCGGTTGTTCTTGCCGTTGCGGTTGCTGCTGCGGTTGTCGTTGCTGTTGTTCTTGCGGCTGCGGTTGCCGTTGTTCGAGCTCTGGGGCCAAGAACACACTCCCACCAGGCCGACCCACAGATTGAAGGCAAGCCGTCTCGCCTCCCACCATTGCCGTATCTCTTTGCGAGTTACCGCTCCTGAGTCATCGAGAAACGAGCCCCAAGGTAGTAGACGAGCAATTGGTGTCATGCATGAAGTCTAGCTTGAACCTTCCCTTAGCATTCAATGATGTTCAGGGCCAATCCTGCAAGGCTCGTCTCTTTATAGCGCGACTGCATGTCGAGGCCGGTCTGGTACATGGTGGCGATGATCTGGTCGAGGGATAGTTTGTGGCCTTCGGTCTCGTGCATGGCGAGCCGGCAGGCGTTAATGGCTTTGACCGCGCCCATGCCGTTGCGTTCGATGCAGGGGATCTGCACCAGGCCGCCGATGGGGTCGCAGGTCATGCCGAGGTTGTGTTCCATGGCGATCTCGGCGGCGTGTTCGATCTGGTCGTTGGTTCCGTTGAGCGCGGCGACCAGGCCGCCGGCGGCCATCGAGCAGGCAACGCCCACCTCGCCCTGGCAGCCGACCTCGGCGCCGGAGATGCTGGCGTTCTCCTTATAGAGGATGCCGATGGCGGCGGCAGTGAGGAAGTAGCGGATGAGGCCGGCGTCGGTCTCTTCGCGCGAGAACTCGCTGCCGGGCAGGCCTGCGATGAAGCGCAGGTAGTACTGCGCGATGGCGGGGATGACGCCGGCGGCCCCGTTGGTGGGGGCGGTGACGACGCGGCCTCCGGCGGCGTTCTCCTCGTTGACCGCCATGGCGTAGACCGTGACCCAGTCGATCGGAGCCAGCGGGTCTTTGGATCCGCCGTTGTTGAGGCGCTCGGCGAGCCGGTGGGCGCGGCGGCGGACGTTGAGGCCTCCGGGAAGGATGCCCTCGGTAGCGATGCCGCGCTCGATCGACTGCTGCATGGCGTGCCAGAGGGCCAGGATGCTGGACTCGATCTTCTGTTCGGGAGTGGCTTCTTGCTGGTTGTGCGTGGATTGTTCCTCCCGCCCTTCACGATGAGACTGTGAAGGATGGGGCACCCGGAGAGACATCGGCTGCGGCCGGGTGATGGCGAGGCTGGGATCGTGGAGCAGGGCGACCTCGTTGGCCAGCATCAGTTCGGCGATGGTGAGGTTGTGCTGGGCGGCGAGGCGGAGCATTTCGGCGGCGCTGTGGAAGGGGTAGGGGACGCTGCGCTGTGAGGCGCCGATGGGCGAGGTGCCGGCAGGTGCGGAGTGCTCGGCCTCGGAGACGATGAAGCCGCCGCCGATGGAGTAGTAGACCTCGTCGGCGAGCTGTGCGCCGCTCGAGTCGAAGGCGGTGAAGCGCATGCCGTTGGGGTGCGAGGCGGTCTCTCCGGGCGTGGGATACATCTGGTCGCGATGGAAGAGCAGGTTCTCCTGCCGCCTGAAGGGGATGGAGTGATCGCCGAGCAGGTCGAGCGATCCGGTGGCGTCGATGCGGGCGAGCGTGGCTTCGACCTGGGAGGGATCGACCTGGTCGGGAGCCTCGCCGAGCAGGCCAAGCAGAAGGGCGCGGTCGGTTCCGTGGCCGATGCCGGTGAGCGCGAGCGAGCCGTAGAGATGGACGGTGACGCGGGCGGTGCGGTCGAGGAGGCCGCTCGATTGCAGGGCGTGGGCGAAGCGGAGGGCGGCGCGCATGGGGCCGACGGTGTGCGAGCTGGAGGGGCCGATACCGATCTTGAAGAGTTCGAAGAGACTGGTGTTCACCAGTCTATTTTAGGCTTCTGGAGGCGCGCCTGCCGCGGTTGCAGTTTCCGGGATCGAGCTTGGCGGTTACGTTACGATGCGCGGTCCGCAAGGCACCCAGGAGCGTGTCCGGCTCGACGGCATCGAGATGGACGAAGGTCATGCCCATGCGGCCCCAACCACCGTGGACGGGTTCGAAGACGGCGGGCAGCTCGTCGCGGAAGGCGGACTGCTGCTCGGGCGTGAGCTTGAGGACGCCGCACCCTATGGCCGCGCCCGAGCGCGTGGCGAAGATGCGGCGATTGACGCGGAAGTCGGGATGGCCGGAGTGGGCGCTTTCAACTGCGCCGGGAAGGCTGCGGGAGAGGGTGCGAAAGAGGTCGATCGTCGAAGGCATCGGTTCGTCTCCCCAGGCTGCTCCCCGATGTTGTTGGATGCTGCGGACGGGAGCGGCAACTAGCGTTGCCCGGGCGCCGGTTTCGCGGACGGCCTTGCCGTGGAGTGGACGCGATCGGGGGCGTTGGAGGGAACGCCGGGAGCAGCACCGTTCGATCGCAGGTAGGCTGCGGCGGCGGTCAGGCGAACGGGAAGCTTGGAGTCGTAGAAGAGGTTGGCGAGCGCGCTGGCGACAGCCTTGTCGCGATAGGCGCCGAGCGCCTTGGCGGCGGCGGCGCGGACGCTGGGATCCTTGTCGTCGAGGGCGCCGATGAGTTTATTGCGGATGGGAGCGGTCTTCTCCTGCGCGATCTGCTCGACAGCGAGGGCGCGCGCGGAGTTGCCTCCGTTCTTGTGGATGTACTCATAGGCGGTGATGCCGAACCCGAAGGGACCAAGCAGCATGGAGGCACCCTGCAACGCGCCGATGCGAGCGAGCGTGGCGGGATTGCGCAGGTCCTCATGGGCGGTGTGCATAGCGCCGTTCACCACGCCGGCATTGGCGCTGCGCTCGCCGTCGACCACCGCGGTCAGGATGTCCTCGCCGGAATGATCGTTCATCTTCCACAGGGTGGTAGCCGCGGTGAAGGCGACCTGGGGCTCCTTGTCATCGAGCATGGCGCGCAGCGGGGTGGTCAGGTTGCGGTCTTTGCTCTGGCCGGCGGCGAGCACGGCGGCGATGCGAACGTCGAGGTCGGGGTCATGCATGGCGGTGGTCAGCATGGCCTCGCCGCGCGGGCTGGCGCCGAGTGTGCCGATGGCGGCGAGCGCCTGGATGCGGGACTGCGGGTGCTTCCGGTCGGTGACGGCGCTGGTGAGCATCGACCAGGCGGTATCGAGGTTTTCGGCGACGGTTGGCTGCTCTGGGTTGCGCGCGGGGAGCGCGGCGTCGACCTCCTCCTGGGTGTTGGCGGAATCGGGCTTGGTGGTCTGCTGCAGCTGGGCAACCTGCTGCGGTTTGGGGGCGTCTTGTGGCTTCGCGATGTCCTGCGGGTTGGGGACGAGGGCCAGGCTGGGGCGAGCGGAGGCGAGCAGCAGAGCGACGATCCAGACCGTGGCTTGGGCCGAGGTCAACGCTACGCGAAAAAAGGACGCGGATACCGAGGAGCGGGAGGCGGGAAGAGAAGAGGAGGCATACAGGTCGTTCATGCGGACTCCTTCGACAGGATCACGCTGGGATTTTCGTCCACGACGTGCGTATCCACTATGTGCTTTGCCGGAGGGGTTTGCAAAACCCGGTGCTATACTCGGCCCACTCGGCCTTAGAGCTGCCCGACACTGTGTACGAGCTGCTGCTCAAAGTTGTGAGCGGGCTCCAGCAGGGCAAAGCAATCTCGGTTGTCCCCGTGACCCAAGATCTGACTACGCAGGAGGCAGCCGAGTTTTTGGGCGTTTCGTGCCCGTTTTTTGTGAAGCTGCTCAAAGCCAACAACTTGCCGTTCCATCAGGTTGGCACGCACCGCCGCGTCTACCTCAAGGATCTGATCGACTACAAGCATCGCCGCGATCACCAACGGAGGGAAGCGCTCGACACCATGGCCAGGGAGGCAGACGAGGCCGGGTTGTACGATCAGGTTTTGCTTCCTGATTCGTGACCTCTGGCTACCAAGTCGTTCTGGACGCCTGTGTTCTTGTGAACGCGGCGCTCCGCGATACGCTGCTGCGCATTGCGGAGCCACCTCGTCTCTCGCCAAACTGACGGAACAGGCGCAGGCCCGGCAGGGCATTGTCCGCTTGCTTGAGATTCATGAGCAGACCGTGCCCACCTTTACCCAGCTCGTCCGGCCCCATCTGCTTGAAGAAATTCTGGCCTGAATGTGTGCCTAGACCAGTCGATTAAGAGTCGACTGGTCGATGCTTTCTTGACGAATCTGCTTTCCTAGGACAAAATTTTCTACTTGGTAGAACTCTCACCGGGCCACCATCACGATTACGGCTCTTTCTGACGTATTGCCGTTGGTTCTCCCAGCATGCCCGATTCACGAGTCCCAATTCCCATGCAAATTCCTTTGGTGTTCGCCACGTCCAGCTCCCAATCGGGCATCCCGAGGAGTTCAAATGATGGATTCACCGATCATCACCCTGACTGCGAAGCGCTACAGTCTTACGCTCGCGCTTAATACCGTCAGTGTAGGCACTTCTCACGTTCTGGCGGTTGTGCAGAACACAGCGCGAAGGCGCTATTGCATCGCACAAATAACCTACGAGCAAGCAGCATTATTGCTTATCAAATCCTTCAAAAAACCCTCAATCGTTGAGAAGCGAATAAATGAACTACTGGATTGCGAGTGCGTTGAACTCTGCTCCCCGAAAGGGCAACGATATATGTTCTCAGAACTTGAGCTGCTGGAAGTAGGTTTAACTCTGGACTTTATCGGGTACTGAGGGCGCCCCTACAACTGGGCGCGGCCCTGGGCCACTCCTCAAAGACCCTGATGCGCATGCTCGGGTCAACCGGCAATCCGCAGCTCCGCAACTTCTTTGAGATCGTCGCCTACCTGCAGAAGATCGAGGGCTCTGTGCTCGAGGTCGTGGACCGAACCGCAGCCTGAGCATGAGAGCGACCTTCATCCGCCACGTACAAAGGGGCGCTGGAAGCGTCCTGGCGCGGTTGGCGGATTTGGGGTCTCCGACTTCTCCATCCAGCCCTCGCCGGACGTTCCTAGGCCGCCTGCCGCTCGATTGCGGGGGAATGCAGCAAGAGCTTGAGCCGGTGATAGGACGGCTCAAGCTCTTGATCCCTGTGGGGATTTTTCGGTGCTGCCTGAATGATTGTTCGCTCTTTGCTGCGCGAGGACCAATAACGCCCCGCGCACGCCACCTCGGTACCAGCCGAGGTGGACAAACCCAGTATACCCAGACTACGGGCAACGCCGGCATCCCCTGTGACGACCTTTCGCTGTTGGAGTTGACCGAGAAGGGCTGGCAGTAGGCAAGGGAAGTGGCCTCGAGCTGGACCGCGGCGCCCGACCTGATCGTTACCTCGCCCTATCTGTGGACTAGCAGACCGCCTTGCCGACCATCGAGCGCTTTCCAGTGTGCCGGTGGTGGTGTGGCCGATCCTCGAGCCGAGATGCTGGGGGCGTGGAGCGCAAACCGCATATCGAGGCGTACTGGAGAACGACCGCCCCAGAGTTCTGTGATGGGTCGGGGGGGGAGAGTTTTGGAACACTCCTGCGCCGGGCCGAGGATGCCTCGGGAGGTTGGGGGACCTTCCCACCGACGGCCAGGTCCTGGTCTTCAGCCATGGCCAGTTTTATCCAGGCGATGCGAACGATCGTGCTCCATCCCGATGCGACTGACCGGCAGCACATGGAACGTTTCTGGAGGGCGGATGGGCTGCCGGCTATTCAGAATGCCGAGCTCATTGAGCTGCACCGCGGGGACGCGAGCTGGCAACTTCTTTCTTTCTAACTATAGTTTATAGTGCTATAGTTTGTAGTGTTAGGCGATAGCGTGCAGACATTCAAAACGAAATGGCTGGCTCGGTTTGCCCGCCATGAGGGAATCACCGACAAGAGCCTGGGCGAGGCGATCGAGCGAGCGGAACGGGGCTTGATCGACGCCGATCTAGGCGGCGGCCTGATCAAGCAGCCGTAGCTCGGCCAGGACAAGGGCGGTCCGGTGGCTATCGCACCATCGTCGCCTACCGTGCCCAAGGCCGGGCGGTGTTTCTCTACGGCTTTGCCAAGAACGAACGCGACAACATCGACCCCGACCAGTGCTTTCGCTTCGGGAGATTGCGGCGGCCTGGCTGGCCGCCGATGCAGCCAAGATCCAACAGGCACTTGACGACGGTGCCTTACAGGAGGTCCAGCATGACGAAGAAAACCAGTAGTTTGACCGAGTCGCTTCTCGAGACGGCCGAGGACATGCACCGCTTGGGTGTCCTCGACAACGCCACGCATCAAAAGATCACCATCCGCCACCTGGGCCCATTGCCCCTGAGTACAGCCGAGCCCATTACCGGCGAGGAGATCCGAACGCTGCGGGAACGGGAACATCTGAGCCAAGCGGCGCTGGCGCGTTTTCTCAATCTGACCGTGGGCTATATCTCGCAGTTGGAGCGCGGCACCAAACAACCAAAAGGACCAGCACTCACCTTACTCAACGTCATTCGCCGCAAAGGGATTCAGGTCATTCTCTAGCGGCGGCGCGTGATTTCGCGATGAGGTCGTCATGCAACCGATCGAGCTCACGCCGTACGTCGGCAATATCCAGTTCGCCACTGGCATAGCGCTCGAAGAGCGCCCGTGCTTCGGGGCTGGGAGCTTCGCCCTCGGCCGCAGATGTTCCCAGTATGGAGTCGACATTCTCCCTCCGCCAGCGTAATTCTTCGGGCGACAGTACCGCACGCGGTTCTGATATTTGCTCTTCTCCCGACGTCAGTCCGTACCATCCCCGGACGATGTGACCATATCCGTCAACCGGCGATGAACTCCTCGTCCAAGGCTTTTATTTCGGGCGGCTGCTCCCCCATGCCTTCGAGCCGCATCAAAGCGGTTGCCGTTTCGACCGCCGCTCTTCGGCGATCGCCGTCGCCGTGGACGCAAACGGCAGCGTCAGCGGGAATCCTTTTAGGATGTTCTTCCCAAATCCGGACCGTGTTTGTACGCCCGCTTTCTCTAAAGTGTTTGGCTTGCGATCGTAGCAAATCCGCTTGCGCCTTTTAGCTAGGCGGCATCCCGCTGGCCTATCTCTGCAATGATTCCGCTACAAAATCATCGACTCTCACGACGCGAGTCTCTCATGGCGTGAGGTTCAGCTTGTTCGTCGCAAATCAATATACCCACGACAAGGAAGCTGTATCGCAAGCGCCGCCACAGCACATCGCATCGATGGCGTCGTTCCAAGCGGCGCTTGCGATACAGCTCTAAACCTTATCTGGGGTAATCCTGAAGCGTCGGCCCTTCACAGGGAGGTTTGGCGTACCCTGACGAGAGCCCATGTGTGGACGCTATTACAGAACGGCCGACAAGCAGGCGATCGCAGAATGGTTTCACGCGGCCGCGACGAGCGACCCGATGCCGCCCGGCTACAACATCGCCCCCAGCACCGTTCAGCCCGTCATTCGCCAGGGCCGGGACACGGGCGCCCTCGAACTGGTCGGGATGCGCTGGGGCCTGGTCGGCTTCGGCTCGGCGGGTCCGGATCCGAAGCGCTCCACCTTCAATGCCCGCTCTGACAATCTCGAGAGGAGCAGCCTTTGGCGCACTCCTCTCCACAAACGCCGCTGCCTGGTGCCGGTCTCGGGCTTCTACGAATGGCGCAAAGCAGACAAGGTGCCTTTCCGCTTCACCCTGAGCGACCAGCCGATCTATGCCTTCGCCGCACTCTGGGACGCATGGAAGAGTCCGACCGGGGACTGGCTACAGAGTTTCTCGGTCATCACCGTAGAAGCCAACACGGCCATGCACACTATCCACGATCGCATGCCGGCCATTCTCCGGCGACAGGACTATGACGAGTGGCTCGACCGCGGCGAGGTGGAGCGTCCGCCCACTCACCTGCTCCGGCCTTTTCCCGAAACCACGCTGCTGATCCACTCCGCGAATCCAAAGGTCGGCAACGTGCGCAACCAGGACATCGATCTTCTCGCTTCGCAGTAAACACCACGTCTCGCAATGAAAGTCGATGCATCGATTGTGCGCAATCCGGAACAGCCACGGGGCAAGAGGACGGCTGTCGTCGTACTGGTCCAGCTTCCGATACGCCTCGAATAACGCATCTTGAACAACATCCTCGCCGTCCATCACCGATCCGGTCATGCGCGAGCAGTAACGGTGCAGGCGGGGGCGTAGTTGAGTGATTGTTTCAAGGAACGCCAGATAGCGTGCCTCGAAAGGGCCAGAGGTTTCCATGTCGCGTGGATTAACCCATATCTACCTTTACGCAGCGAATCGCTTTAAGTTAAGGATACGAACTGAATCTCTGGATCACCACATCTGCCTTCCAGGAAATTAGTTGAGCGGATTCACGACACTTGCTATCTCAGGGCGTTGATTGAATATCCCATCAGAACGGCATTCCGCGGCAAAGTCCGTTGCATCATGCTTCAGATTATCGAGGAAAGGGAAGCACGGACTTCTTGGAACTGGTTTTCCGGGTGGGTGGTCGGCAACTCGTCCCTTGCGGCTTGGGGACGGATTGCCCTATTTGACTTTGCCGGGCTTACAATCGGTCCTGGATTCGGGAGGACTTTTTGGACAAGCGCGACTTTCTGAAGGGTTCAGCCGCCACCGCTGCTACGCTGATGATGGGGTTGAATGAGGGAAAGGCATTCTCGGATGATTCTGTTCCCAGAACCAACTGGTCCGGGAACTATCGCTACTCGAGCAATAGGGTCCTTCAGCCTGCATCGGTCGCCGAAACTCAGGAGGCCGTTCGCAGTGTTGCCGGAGTCCGCGCCCTCGGCACTCGGCACTCGTTCAACGGCATCGCCGATTCGCAGATCGCCCAGATTTCTACTCTAAAACTTAAGGATGTGACCCTCGATGCGAAGGCCTCCACCGTCACCGTAGGTGCGGGCATCCGCTACGGAGACCTGGTCGTCCTGCTCGACGCGAAGGGCTTTGCGCTCCATAACCTCGCGTCGCTGCCGCACATTTCGGTCGGCGGAGCTTGCGCGACCGCAACCCACGGCTCTGGAATGAGCAACGGCAATCTCGCGACCGCCGTGAAGGCGGTGGAGCTTGTCGCCGCCGATGGATCTGTCCACATGCTCTCGCGCGATAAGGACGGCGATCGATTTGCTGGGAGTGTTGTAGGTCTTGGAGCGCTCGGTGTCGTTACTCATCTGACCCTCCAGGTACAGCCACGATTCGACATGACCCAGGTTGTCTACCAGGACCTGCCTTTTAGCGAACTCGAGCACAACTTGACCGAGATCATGGGCGCAGGCTACAGCGTCTCGCTCTTCACAGATTGGCAGAACGGCCGCGCCGGAGAGGTCTGGATCAAACGCCGCGTCGACCAGGGCGGAGCATCCGCGCCGCCCGCCCGCTTCTTCAATGCGACCCTGGCAACCAGGAAACTCCACCCCATCCTCGACCATCCAGCCGAAGCCTGCACCGACCAGCTCAATACCGTCGGCCCCTGGTACGAGCGGTTGCCCCACTTCAAGCTGAACTTTACGCCTTCCAGCGGCCAGGAGTTGCAGACTGAGTTCTTCGTTCCTTTTGACCGTGGCTATGATGCCATCCGAGCTGTCGAGAGCCTCCGCGATGTGATCACACCGCATCTCTACATCACCGAACTCCGCGCGATCGCCGCGGACGATCTATGGATGAGCATGGCTTACCAGCGCCCGTCGCTCGCGATTCACTTCACCTGGAAGCTCGAGACGGACGCGGTCATGAAGCTACTGCCTGAGATCGAGGCCAAACTCGCTCCATTTGGCGCACGTCCTCACTGGGCCAAGGTATTCACCACGAACAGCAGCCAAGTCGCACCGCTCTACCCACGTCTGAAAGACTTCCGCGCTCTCGCGAAGGAGTTTGATCCCAAGGGAAAATTCCAGAATGCCTATTTGCACAACCACGTCGATATTGCCTGATGAGCAGTTATAAGACGATGTGCTTCGAAGTTGCTGCGGCCCATTGCTCAAATTAGATGGTGAGTCTCGTTTGTCGTTTACCACCCCAAATCCTGGATTGTCGGCAAGGCAACTCTTACAGGAGTGGGGAATGGTTGCCCGTGATCCCGCCCGAACCCGAACAATTGGAATTCCGGTGGTCCCGGGGGGCTCGATGAGTCCTATAAGAGGGGATGTCAAGAAAAAAATCTCCCCCTCTTCTCTCCGAGAGGAGACGGATGGTGGCTTGCATCCAGCCGAATCTGTGTTCTGGAGAGGCTGTGACCGGCGGGTGATGAGGTCTCGCTCGACGAGGTCGAGCGGATTGGGATCTGATGGGTTACATCGCGTGGCCATGGAGGTGTGCTCTGTGATCGTGCTCCTCCTTACCTTTGCTGCTCATCATCTTGAGCATTTCGGGGCCGCCAGTGCGGAAGAAGCGAATTACCAGAACGGCTGCGAGCGCAAGAAAGACGATATTGAGGATCGTCGTATAGTTCCATCGAATGGACTCTTCCACGATCTGTGCGTTTCTCTGCTGCGGGAGCAGATGGAGTGCCCCGAAGATGAATTCCACTGCAAGCGCGGCCAGTGACATCGAAGCATAGAAGATAGCAAGGAGAAAGGCACTGATCTTCAGCCCGTAGTATTTCCGGTAGATATCGAGAATCGGCAGCACAATAAGGTCTGCAAAAAGGAAGGCAATGACCCCGCCAAAACTGATGCCTCCGGTCCATAAAACTGCGGCAAGGGGAACGTTCCCCACCGAACAGACAAAGGAGAGGATCGCTACTACCGGTCCGACAATAGGCCCCCATAGCTTCGCCAGGATCGGATGCCCTTGCAAAAAGAAAGCCTGCCAGAAGTCCTTCGGAACCCAGGCGGCCAGCGCTCCGGCGATCAATAGTCCAGCTCCGATATCGATCCAGAGAGAAACCCAGTCCATGACGAAAAAATGACTGATGGCAGTGCGCCCTTTGCTCGACGTAATGCGCTGCCAGATTGTCCCTTCATGGATCGACATATCCATCCCGGCATGGCCCTCCATCCGTCCATGAATCCCTTTGTCGGCTTGCTGTCGAGCCGCTTCAACGATCTGTGGCGTCAAGAACACCTTGAAGAACAGCACCATAACGGTGATCATCAGCGGGCCGCCAACAAATTCTGCCAGAGTGAACTGCCAGCCCATCAGCACGGCGAGGAGAACGCCAAGCTCCAGAACCAGATTAGTCGAAGCGAACTGGAAAGCCATTCCCGCCGTAAAGTTCGCTCCCTTGCGGAACATGGAACGTGCGAGCGCGACAGCAGCGTAAGAGCAGGAGGAACTCGCCGCCCCAAGAGCACATGCTTTGATGATCGTGCGTGGCCGATCATCAGGAAGGAGGCGCGACATCTCCTCCTTCGATACAACGGCCTGGATGACAGCCGAGAGGCTGAAGCCCAGTATCAGAGCCCAGAGAATCTCCCAAGTCATCGTGAACGACATCATCAGAGCGCGGACAATCGCAGCCATCCAGAACTCCTCTCGAGTTATCTATGACTTCGATGCCGTGCTAGGGGCTGCCGATACCCGAGCAATGAGTTCAGCGGAGGACGGCTTTGAGCAAGTCATCGAAGGTTACCTGACTGCGATGGGTAGCCAAGGTGGCTTCAGACCCCTCCGAAGCTCTCGAAACGCCTTTGGCGGTCCTTAGCGTACATAACTTTCCCTTTCTTAGTGCCCCCACTGGTTCTTAGCGGGCATTCTTGTAGATGATGTCCAACAGTTCGTCATACATCGCCTCACGCTCCTGTGCGGAGCCGGTGGTGAATGCATGGGTGGCGCAATGCGACAGATGATTGCGCATCAGGGCACGGGCCACGGCGCGCAGCGCCTCCTGCGCGGAGGAGACTTGGGTAAGAATGTCCGTGCAGTAGCGATCGTCTTCGATCATGCGCTGGATGCCGCGGATCTGACCTTCGATCCGGCCCAGGCGGCGCAGGTTGGAGGCTTTGAGTTCAGCATCCACTCCCACTGCCTTGCGGTCGGAAGACTCGGGGCAGCAATGAGAGCTAGTAGTGGCGGAGATACCGTTGTGAGAGCCGCGTTTTGTAGCCATATTCATTCCATCCTATGTCAGCTTCAGACGCCGAAGCCGCAAACTGTTCATGACAACACTGAAGGAACTGAGCGCCATCGCCGCACTCGCAATGACCGGGCTCAAGAGTAAGCCGAAGACAGGGTAGAGAACACCAGCCGCCAGCGGGATACCAATAACGTTGTAGACGAAGGCCCAGAACAAATTCTGCCGCATCACGCGCATCGTCCCGCGCGAGAGCGCAATGGCCATCGGAACTCCGGTCAGGTCGCTCCGCATCAGGGTCACGTCGCCGGCTTCCATCGCGATATCCGCGCCGGTCGCCATGGTAAGGCCCACGTCCGCCTGTGCCAGCGCGGGAGCGTCGTTGACTCCATCGCCCACCATGGCGACCACATGGCGCTCTCCCTGCAGCCGCTTGATGGCGTCGACCTTGCCCGCAGGAAGCACGCCTGCAATCACCTCATCGACACCGACCGTGCGCGCAATGGCGCTCGCCGTGCGCTCGTTGTCTCCGGTCAGCATCACCACGCGAAGCCCTTCGGCATGCATCTGTCGAATCGCCTCCACCGATGTCGGTTTGACCGTATCTGCAACCGCGATCAGGCCCGCTAAAGCCCCGTTGACCGCGATCCAAAGCGGCGTCTTACCCGCCTCCGAGAGAGTCAGTGCCGCGGCCTGCATAGCCTCCGTGGCAACGCTGTACTTCGCCATCAGTGCAGCATTGCCCACCAGCGTCACATCGCCGTCGATGATACCTATAACGCCAAGCCCCGTCAGGGATTCGAACGTCTCTGGCTGCGCAAGCTCCAGGCGGTGGTCCTTCGCGTAGCGAACCACAGCCTCCGCAAGCGGATGTTCGCTGGCCCGCTCGAGCGCCGCCGCCCGCCCCACCAGCTGCTCCTCACCGGCAACCGATCCGGCGCTCTCTGGACCGGCAAGCAGGACGTCCGTGACCTGCGGCCGGCCAGCGGTAATGGTTCCCGTCTTGTCGAGCACGACCGTGTCGATCTTTTCCATGCGCTGCAGCGCTTCGCCGCCCTTGATCAGGATGCCGAAGGCGGCTCCCCGTCCCGTCGCGACCATGACAGCGGTGGGAACGGCCAGCCCCATGGCGCAGGGGCAGGCGATCACGAGCACCGTGACTGCGGCGGCGAAGGCCTGCATGACTCCGGCATCCGCCGCGAAGAACCTCCACACAAAGAATGTAACAATTGCGATGCCAAGGACGGTCGGCACAAAGATGGCGCTGATGCGATCTGCGATGCGCTGGATTGGAGCGCGCGATCCTTGCGCGTCTCGCAACAGCCGCACAATCTGCGCCAGCGTGCTCCCAGCCCCGAGCGCGGTCGCGTGATACTGCAACGATCCATGCTGGTTGAGCGTCCCGCCCATTACCCGCTCGCCCGCGGTCTTTTCGATCGGCAGGGACTCGCCCGTCAGCATGGACTCATCCACGCTGCTCTTGCCGGAGACCACGTCACCGTCGGTAGGGATGCGCTCGCCCGGGCGCACCAGTATGAGATCGCCCTCCTGGATCGCCTCTAGCGGAACCTTGCTCTCGACGCCGTTGCGCAAGATCGTCGCCGTCTTCGGCTGCAGCTGCACCAGCTTGCGCAGCGCCGTCGCTGTCTGTCCCTTCGCCCGGCTCTCCAACGTATTGCCCACCAGCACCAGCCCGATGATCAACATCCCCGCTTCGAAGTAAACGTCGGGAGCGATGCCATGCGCCACAAAAAATCCAGGTGCGATTGTGCTTGCAGCGGAGTAGAGAAAGGCGGCGCCCGTGCCCAGAGCCACCAGCGTGTTCATGTCAGCGGTCTTGTGGAGCAGAGCGGACCACGCTTTGACATAGAAACGACGTCCCGCCCAGCCGATAATGACCGCCGCCAGCGCGAATAGAAACCAGCGGATCGTGTTGTCGCTCACCGCATACATCCACGGCAGTACCTTGCGCAGCACAGGATCGAGCACGCGCATGTTCCAGCTCATCAGCGGGTCCTTCATGCGCTCCATGCCGCCGGCGCTGTCCATGCGCATCAAGGGCATCGACAACACCATCGCCACACTGCCGGCGATCAGGCTCACCGCGGCCTTCAGCCGCAGCTGCTGGTACTCGAGCAGCTGCTCCTCGTCGTGTTTCTCCTGCGCCTCCAGCACCGACTCATCGAGGACAGGCATCTCCGCGCCATAGCCGGTGTGGCGAATGCTTTCGACCAAAGCAGACGTGGAGGTCGCCTTCGGGTCGAAGGTGATCGTTGCATTGTGCAGCATCAGGTTAACCGTGGCATCCTGCACGCCAGTGTGCCCTGCCAGCGTCTTCTGCACGAACGACTGGCACGCCGCGCAGGTCATCCCTGTAACCGGGATGGTTACGCGTTCCACCGGGCCCGAGGGCAGGGCAGCGGCCCGTGCCGCTGCCTCCTCTATCTTCAACGTACTCGACATCGCATTTACCTCCGGACGAACTCGTCTGATTCCTGCTCCGATTTACTGCGTAATACTCGCCGTGAAGCCGATGCCGCTGACCGCCGCCGCGATCTCCTGAGCGGTTGCTTCCTCGGAGTCGAACGCCAGCTTCGCCGAGCCGATCTCCACCGAACCCACCGCAACTCCGGGGACGGCCTGCAGCGCATTGGTCACGCGCCGAACGCAGGCTCCGCAATGCATTCCTTCAATCGATAACGTAAGTGTGTCTTGCATGGGTGTTGCTCCTTTTCCTACTTCTTGTTTGATGCCCCTGCCCCCTAGGGGTATTCAGGGAAAAGCTGTTTTTTTTACGCCGGCCATCGCCCTGCCCGAGGGCGATGGCGGGAGTACGCCCTTATCGCCAGACCCGGAGCCCGAACACGAACGTTGGACTATCCACCGCCTCGCCCTGCTGGCGCGCGAAGCTCGCTGCATCGCCGTACTTGCCGGTGTACGCGAAGCCCACGTAGGGGGCGAACTTCCGGCTGATCGCATAGCGGAGGCGCAGCCCCGTGTCCAGGTCGGAAAGACCCGATCCCGTCCCGCGCCCAGGATCGGATTTACTGTAGAAGTTCAGCTCCGCCTCGGGCTGCAAGACCAGCCGCTGCGTGATCTGGAGATCGTAGGACCCTTGCAGTCGTCCGGCCACGTTGCCTCCATCGCTGAAGTACAGCGTCGGCTCGAAGTCGAAGAAGTGCGGTGCCAGTCCCTGGATGCCCACTGCCCCCCAGGTGCGGCTGGGCCCGGAATCCAGATCCTCGCGGACGCCCACCTGCGCATCGAAGTAGCGCATGCGCGGGATCGGCCGATCGTACAGCAGCTCGTGATCGCCATCGCTCACCGTGCTGCCGTTGACGAACCCTTCGGACTTCACCCACAGGCGGTTCATATCCGTACCGACCCAGCCCTCACCGTCCCAGCGCAGCGAGCTTCCCGACCCATTGCTGCGCCCTTCCAGTTGATTGAACAGCACATGCGTGTAGACGCGGTTGTCCATCACCGGTGGCTTCCAGGCCATGCTCCCAGGCGGCGTCGGACCAGCAGCCTCAGGAGCCTGCGGGACCGAAGAACTCTGCGCGATGGGCTGCTCCTGCGGCGCTGCGGCGGCTGTTGTCTGCGCCCACCCCAGAGAGGACATCAGTCCGATCGCCCCCGCCACCAACATGGGAACAACAAACCGAAAACGATATTTTGTGTAAGCGCTCACGAGACCACCACCGTTCTGAACATTCCCGACTCCATGTGATACTGCAGGTGGCAGTGGAAGGCCCATCGCCCGGGCGTATCCGCGCTCACCAGGTAACTCACCCGCTCCGACGGCTTGACGATGATGGTGTGCTTGTACGGCGCGAACTCTCCGTGCCCGTTCTCCAACTCGCTCCACAGCCCGTGCAGGTGAATCGGATGGTCCATCATCGTGTCGTTGATCAGGATGATGCGCAGCCGCTCGCCTAGCTTCAACTCGATCGGCTCCGCCTCCGAAAACTTCTTGCCGTTGAAGCCCCAGATGTACCGTTCCATGTTGCCGGTCAGATGCAACTCGATCTCGCGACTCGGCGGGCGACCATCCACGCCGCGATAGCGGGTGCGTAGATCGGCGTAGGTCAGTACCCGCCGCCCATTGCCCTTCAGGCCATCGCCAGGATCGTTGTATCGCGCCGCCACATGCTTCGCAACCCCGACCACCTGCGGACCGGTATGTAACGGCACCGGATCGGACGGTTCAAACTTGGTCTCCTGGTACGAGCCCTTGTGCAGCGGCATCGTATGCGGTCCGGGCTGCGGGAAGGGAGTGGTGCCCGTCGGATCGCCCATCAGCATGTTCGCCATATCCATGCCCTTCATCCCGGACATATCCATGCCTTTCATGTCGGACTTATCCGCGTCCTTCATGCCAGCCATGTCCATACCTTTCATCCCGGACTTATTCGTGTCCTTCGTGACTGACATGTCCATGCCCTTCATATCGGACATATCCATACCCTTCATGCCTGCCATGTCCATGCCCTTCATGTCGGACTTATCCATACCCGTCATGCCAGACACGCCCTTCATGCCCGGCGTCTTCATCCCGGCCATGCTCATGCCCATGTCCTGCATCGTGCGTACCGGCCGAGGATCCATCGGCGGGACCTCCGCTGTCATGCCCATGCGCGGAGCCAGGGTCGCCCGTGCATAGCCCGTGCGATCCTGTGCCTGCGCAAAGATCGTGTATGCCATGTCGTCCTTCGGCTCCACGATCACGTCGTACGTCTCCGCCGAACCGAAGCGAAATTCATCTACCGTCACTGGTTCCACGTCGTTGCCGTCCGACTGCACGACTGTCATCGGAAGATCGGGAATGCGAACATCGAAGAAGGTCATCGCCGAGGCATTGATGAAGCGCAACCGCACCCGCTCGCCGGACTTAAACAGCCCAGTCCAATTCGCCTTCGGCGTATTCCCATTCAGCAGGTAGGTGTAGGTCGAACCCGTCACGTCGAGGATGTCGGTCGGCGACATATTCATCCGCCCCCATGTCCATCGCTCGGATAAGGTCGGCCGCAGACCGTTCTTCTTCACATCGGAGAAGAAGGTTCCGGCCGTGCGCTGCCGGTAGTTGTAGTAATCGCTGTTCTGCTTCAGATTGCTCAGTACCGTCTCCGGATCGGTATCCGTCCAGTCCGTCAGCATCACCACGTACTCCCGATCGAATGCGATCGGATCCTTCTCCTTGGGCTCGATAATCAGCGCACCGGTCATCCCCTGCTGCTCCTGGCCGCCACTGTGGCTGTGGTACCAGTAGGTCCCGCTCTGCATCACCGGAATGCGGTAGACGAACCGCTCGCCAGGAGCGATCCCGGCAAAGCTCAGCCCCGGGACCCCGTCCATCTCTGCCGGTATCCTCATGCCGTGCCAGTGGATCGAGGTCGGCGCCTTCAAGCGGTTGGTCACCGCCACCGTCACTACCTCGCCCTCGCGCCAACGCAGCGTCGGCCCAGGCACCGATCCATTCACCGCGACCGCAGTCCGCTTCTTTCCGGTGAAGTTCACCGGCAGCTGGTCGACCGTCAGCTCAAAGTGGTTCCCTGTCAGCATCGCGGGTGAGCGATGCTCAGGCATCTGCCCAGCTTCGCCAAACGCCGGGAATCCCCCCCATTCCAAACCGGCGATCACTCCTCCGGCGGCTAACCCTAGGACGAACTGGCGGCGGCTGGGAAGTAGCCGCCTGCCTGCACTCGTTGTCTCTCTTTTCATAATCTCCTCCGTGACCCAACTACATTCCTGCGGAAAGGAGCACGATCTCCGTGCCGTCTTACCTCTAAAGAAACTATATACCCATGCCCCCTAGGGGTATCCAATATTTTTAAATCCTGCTTGGGCTGCGATCCCAAATTGTGGGTGCCCAGATCGCCTAAATCACGCGTTGAGAACGCGTTGTATGTTTCAGCGAAGGAGTGTTCCGCGCACCAGAGCCTGCGCTTGCATGATGGCGAAGACGCACCCGGATCAGGACGTGAATGGTCGTGGACGTTCTATTACCCTTTGGGATCGCTCGTTGGCGGGGCAGGCCAAGTAGCGCTGCCCCGGTAGGCGCAAGACTTGAGCGTTCTAGTTGGGATTAGAGTCACTTTGGTTGCGGCGATGTGCTGCTACCGCCATCCATTTTCATCCCTGCCATCCTTCCCATCCCTACCTGCACCGTTGCAGCAATCAGCTTGTCGTCCTTCTTGGTCGCATGGATAACCACATGGTCGCCCACCTTAATGTCCTTCAAGGTGATCGCTGTGTCCATCTTGCTGTACTTCGTATCAGCGGTCGCTGTTACGGTCTGCGTCTTTCCGTCTGTTGTGGTGACCGTGATGGAGGTGCCCGTGATGTCGGCAACGATTCCCATGACGTGTTCCATACCATTGTGCGCGTAGGCGCTGCTCACCATGAGCACGAGCGCGAAGAGAGTTGCGAGTACCTTTTTCATGTGCCTTCTTCGTGTATTAGTGATGGTGCATTGTGGTTGCCGGCGTAGCTGATTGCGCATCGCCCCTCAAAAATTCCTCTTCTTCCTTCTCCTCCTGAATTTCGTCGGGAGACTTGGGATTCAGCCGCTGCATCTCAGTCTCTTCAGCAAACGTGAGCTGCGGCAGATGCCGAATGAAGACCACAAATTTCCAACTCGCCACATCGTCATCCCCCGGATCACCAAAGGATGGCATTCCGGTCAACCGGACACCGTTCTTGATGGTGTAGTAGAGTTCGCCATCCGACATCTGCTGCGTATCTTTCTGGCGCATATCTGGCGGGCGCGGATACATCGTCTTGCCGTACATGGTGTCGCCGCTGCCGTTGTTGGCATGGCAGGCAGTGCAGTGGTCTGCCCAGTGCGCCATCCCTTCGTGGATCACTTCAGAGTGATGGCAAGTGCCTTCTCCATGCGCGAGGGTTCGGTGCGCGTGCTGAACCCTCGCTCCATCGTGTGTTGCATCATGTAGGCGCTCGCACCCAACGCCCCGATGACAAGCAGAAACAGGCCGATAACTAACTTTTTTCTCATGTGCGGCTACTCCTGCGTTCCGCTTGCATTCGGCAGGTTGATCGTTGTCGTCGAGGAACCGCTGGACATCGGGCTATCAAGTCCGCCGGTCAGTGTGTAGTTCTGTAGAGCGATGGCGCTCCGCCAGACATCATGCAGAGCTGCGATATAGCTGATCTGCAACTGGAAGAGCGTGCGTTGCGATACCAGAACCTGGGGATAGGCCTGCGCCATGTCCTGATACTTCTTGAGGTACAGCTCGTAGGCTCGTGCTGCCCGTGGGATGAGCTGTGTCTTGTAACGTTCCGCCTCGAATTGAGCGGAAAGATACGACTGCGCCAGCGGAGCTGCCTGTTGTCGAAGGGAGAGCTGCGCACGAGCAACATCCTGTTCTGCACGCTCGATCTCGGCCTTCGAAGCTCCAATGTTGCCCTGGTTGCGATTCCAAAGCGGAATGTTGATCCCGGCGCTGGCGAAACTCTGCGCGCCAGCCGCCGTGGCTGGGTTCTCGCCGACCCGTTCTCCGTTGTATTGCTCCCCGGCACGCAGTTGAAGGTCAGGAACTGATTCGCGCTTCGCATCCTTCAGGCGTGCTCGCGCCACTGCTGCCTCCTGCTGAGCGCGCTTGATCGTTGGACTATCAGCAATCATCGAATCCACAATTTGTTCGGCATTCAAGTCCGGCGTTTTCTCAAGCTCGCCCTGCAAGGGGCTGACGGGCATCTCGCCCTTGCCGACAAGTGCTGAGAGAGTGTGGAAGGCTTGCAGATATTGGCGCTGCGCCGTCGCATAGTCCACCTTTGCCTGTTCGGCTTCTACCTCCGTCTGGAGGATGTCGGGCGCGTCGGCCTGGCCCACATTGGCCAGTTGATGCACTGTCTCGACGGCATCGAGTGCCACGCCGAGCAATCGCTGACGCAGTTGAACTGTCGCCTGGGCAGTCAGCGCGTCATAGAACGCTCGCTGGACGTCGGCATGCACACGATAGGTCTGTTCTTCCACTCCGATCTGGTCGGATTTTTTCTGCTGCTCGTAGATGTTGCGGCGTAGGCCAAGCTTGCCGCCGAGGACGACCGTTTGTTGGACGAAGCCGCCCTGTTCGCCACCTCCGTATGAGCCACCGCGAATCTGCTCGCCCTGATACCCCACCGAGGGATTGGGATAAAGGCCGGCCTGTCGTGCCTGTTCCTGCGACCTGCGAACCAATGCGTTCGCCTGCTTGAGGGTTGGATTATTTGCGTCGGCAAGCTCCTGAAAGTTAGCGAGTGCCATCGGGGTCCGGGCTGCAACATCCTTGAGCAACTCCGGGGCAGGCAGATTCGATCCCGTGTGTTGGCTTGGATTCTCCGGTTCCTGCAGCGTCATCGTCGCATGGGTATCAGGTCTCTGCGACTGCGGAGACGTACCCATTTGCACACCACTCATGCCATGCTGCGTCTGTTGCATCCCCGGCATACTGTACATCTCGTTTCGTGGCTTGCTCGGTGCACTGTCGTGCGTGTCTGGCTGTGGACAGCCCGGCATAGCCATACCCTCCATGCATGGCATCGAGCTGGCTGGTTTCCCAGAAGACCCGGAACTTTGAGCGAATGCAGTCAGGCCGAAAGCGCTCGTAATCGCCAGTGCAAGAGTCGTGAATTTCATCGTTTCTCCTCGCATTAGGCACGCTCCAGAATGGTGGCGTAGGGATCATTGGGTCGCTTGGCCTGTTTCATCCGAGCGATGACCTCGTCGTATTTGTCAGCCGGCAGGACACGAACAAACGTCATCATTCCCTGCATGAATCCGCTCCATCCAGGCCGTAGACCGTAGTTCTCCGGCCGATCGACCATCTCGTCCATCGTCATCATCGGCCCTTCCATGTAGGCGTCCTGCGGGAAGTTCGGAACATCATTCGCATTTTTCGCAATGTCGTCCTGCGCCATCCGGCCCATCTGCATGCTTCCCATGCCATGCTGCATACCCGGCATAGCATCCATAGCTTTCTTCTGCGAAAGAGGGCCGTTGGTTGTTGCCATATCGGAAGAATTGCCGACACCTCCCAAACCGCGGCCCAAAGCCGGGCTATAGTCTTCTCCCATGGGAGCGCCGGGTATTCCTTGCAGCATGCCCATGCCGGTATTCATGTCTCCTCCGGCTGGCATCCCTGCGGTACGGGTCATCTTCCCGGCGTTCGACGACATCTGGTTCATCATGTGGTGGGGCAGATGGCAGTGAATCATCCAGTCGCCGGGGTTATTGGCGACGAACTCGACATCCCGCGCTTGGGCAACTCCGACGAGCACTGTATTGCCCGGCCACCAGCCTGCCTCGGGGATCCTGCCGCCCTCGGTTCCTGTCGTGTAGAAGGTGTGTCCGTGCATGTGCATCGGATGGTGATCCATGCCGAGATTCACGAATCGGATACGGACGCGGTCCCCGAGCCGAACGATGAGCGGAGTCGTCGCCGGGCCGGATTTTCCATTTAGGACCAGCCAGTTGAACTCCATGTTCATCGTGTTGGGCACGGTATTGTTCGGCAACACCGCATATTCCTGCAGATGGATCAGGAAGTCCTTATCGCAATGCGGCTGGAAGGGTTGCTTGGGGTGCATGATGAAGGCGCCGAGCATGCCGGCCATCTCCTGCATCGCCATGTGCGAATGGTAAAAATAGGTGCCAGCCTGATGGATATTGAACTCATAGACAAAGCGGCCGCCTGGTTTCACCGACTCCTGGCTGATGCCGGGTTGACCGTCGTTTTGAATGGTGTCTTCAAATCCATGCCAATGGATGGAAGTCGGCTCCGGTAGACGGTTGTCGAAGATGACACGCACGCGATCGCCTTGATTGACCTGGATCGTCGGCCCCGGCGCGCTGCCATTGAAACCCCAGGCGTCAATCGTCTTGAGTGGGCTGATCTGCTGTTTCACCACCTCTGCGATCAGGTGGAAGACCTTCGTGTTGCCATCCATCGTGTAAGGCAGATCCCCGATGTCGGCAGTTACGACCGGCATGTTGAAAGCCAAACCCGGATGCGTGGAATAAGGGCGGGAAGAAGACCCGCTCGGCGAATCGGCAAACGCTCTGGATGCGGCAAACATCCCCGCGCCAAGACCGAATGCCTTCTGAATGAAGGTGCGGCGGTTGCTCATAACTTTCCTCGTTTTGAAAATAGGTCAGCAAGACAGGGCGGCACGCGAACATACGCGCTAAACCCTGCAATGACTTGAAGAGGAAAGCTGGGCTAGATACGGAGGGAGGAGCCGGGACGTTGAGCGAGTGGTCTACGGTCGCTGCTTCGGCTGAGTGTTGCGAACGTGGCAGTTCTGTTCGGCCCGTTGTTTCCGAAAGGATCGACTAACAGAGCAACAGCGGATACCAGAACTTTGCTTGAGTCGGCATCGCTCTGATCGGTGCTCTTGTTGATTGCTCTCAGCTCAGTCCCGCAGGAATTGGCGGGACAGGAGTCGCTTGCAGTTAGGCTGGCCCCTTGGACGGCCTCCATGGACATGCCGTGACAATCAGCCATCCGCTCATCGGTCTGCAAAGCGTGACGGTCTGCCGAAACTCCCATCAACGCGCAGCGTACATTGCAACCCGCCGCCAGTGCTTGAACACTGACGAGAAGCAACAACACTGTTATGAAGAGGAGTTTCTTAGGCATGTTCCACTACTTTCATTCGCTGATGGCCGGACTACGGCATTCGTTCCGATGGTAGCATCGTTCGCTTATGGCCTGCAAAAGACAGGATGCGCTCGCTCAAGAAGGCGCCCGCACCCTGCCTTCGCCTTCTTCTAGGACTTAGGAGCGCCAATGGTATCGACCGAGATTGTAGTGCCGGATACCGTGCCCTTCACCACCACATTCTCTCCGGCGAACTTGTCGAACTGGGTTTTGTCCCCCTTCAAGGTGTAGACCTTGCCGGCGCTGACGAGAGCAAAATCGGAGCCTTGCTTGACACATGCCCGCGTGCATTCGGCGGCTGACGCGCCTTTCATCATGTGGTGTGCGCCGCACATAGCGTCGCTCACCGTTCCGGTAAAGGTTTGCGGTCCTTGGGCGAATAGGCTTGCTGTGCCAAGTGTAAGCGTGGCGACGGATGCGATGAATTTGGTTTGCATAATGCGATCTCCCTTACGACGAAGGCTGAACAACTCACCCGTTGTTTCGATGCATGTTCTGATCCTGGTGCCTCACCTTTTGTCATGAAGAAGCCCGAGGCCGGGAAGCTCAGGTCCCTTCCCTGTCCTCAGCAAAGAGCGGCACCTTCTGCGCGGCGGCCTTGCGCGCCTTGAAATCTAGCATGGTTTGCTCGTGACCGTTCGGATGCTGCTCTCGCCACAGCTCGAGCAGCAGAGGCGACATGCGGGAGAGCACCGCCTTGGTGCGGTGGACCTTGGCATGGCAGGCGGGGCAGAGCGAGATCATCAGGTGCAGCAGCGACCTTCCCGGAACCCGATGATGGACGACGATCGATCCCTTATCCCGGCCCGAGGCGCCGCACCCGCGGCAGCGATGCTCGTCGCGCTCGAGGACCTGTTCGCGTAGGCCCCCAAAGTATTCCTCGTCCTGGCGCTTGAGGTTGTAGCAGCTCGTGCATAGACCCAACGCGATTACC
>DATMOB010000009.1:0-7918 GCA_035568455.1 Granulicella sp. | reverse complement strand
TAGGCGGCACGACGACGTTGGGCTGCTTAGCGGTGAGGCCGGTCAGGGTCTCGAAGGCGGTAATGTCAGAGGTGTCAACCCGCGAGCGGCCCACGATGGCGACCTTCTGGTTGGCTCCGGTGATGCCGGCCTGATAGGTCGCGCTGATTCCGTAGAGGGCTGCAAAGTCGTTTGGGGTGATGAAGTGATCCCCGGTGCTGGAGGTCACTCGCGGAGCGGCGACGTTGCCCTCGGCGTTCGTAGCCAGCCGGGTGCGGTGCATCGGGTACACGGGCGCATCGGAGAGCCCTTTGATCGCGCTGACGACCGAGGCAAATGCGGAGGGAATGGCCGGCTCCGTGGTAGTGGCGATGTGGAGGGTGGCCTTGCCGGTGGCGGGATCACGCAGGCTGAAGGACCGGAGGTTCACGGCGAGGGCATTGGTGACTGTCGAGACGGGGGCCTCCGCCGTGATGAAGAGACCGCTCGGCGCGATTTCGCTAAGCTGGAGCCCCTGCCCGGTGAGCCACGCCGAAAGCTCGTCAAGGTCGTTCTGCGTCGGGCCATAGAGAGCGCCGATCTGTTGCGGAGTGAGCCAGTGATGGAAGTTGGGTGAGGAGGGATTCTGCTGATCGGCTAGAAGCTGGTTGAAGGCTGCTTGGCGCGCAGTGGAACGGGTGAGGACGAGGGTAAGACGAAGGGAGTCGGAGGAGGGAGCCGGACCTGCGTCGTTGGCTGCCACTGCCCAGGCAGGAATATGGCCGGAGAGGCGTGTGGTGGCGCGTAGGTCGGCGTTCGTAGCGATGCGATCGATCTGTGGAACTGGATTTTGCGCGATGGCTGGGGATGTGGCTTGAAGGAGGGCGAGAACGAAGAGCAGAGGCAGATAGAGGAACGCCGGCAGCGTCCTGAAGGGCGAAGGCATAGTGCTCCAGAGCGAGTTATGTATTGCTGTAACTCTAGCTGAGGTTAGGAGCGATTGACAGCGAGCGTTTCGGATCGGCCCGGCCGATCCGAACCCGACCAGGCCCCAGCGCATGCCGACCAGCTCGCGGGCACCGGTGCCGCGGCCCTGGCGGATGACGGGCTGGGTAGTGCTAGGGGCGATGTTGTAGCTGCTCGAGACGTCAGGCAGGTCCTCGGCGGGCGGGCGGGGAAGTGCTCGGCGATCGCCTGCTTATCTCCGATGCGGTAGTAGCGGCTACACCTGCGGACAGCCTGCTAAACGATCTGCTCGAAGTCGAGACTTTTGAGTTTCTGCGGACTGGAAGCAGCGTAAAACTCCAATGCCTGCAACCCCGCATCGTCCTTCAATCTCTCGATTTCAGCGGCAGTAAATCCGAGGTTCTTTGCAAGATCTCCTGCCGACTCCCGCCGGACTTGAGCTCGAAAAGTCGGACTAGAAGGCTGTTATGACGTTTCGTTGAGTAGGTGGAACACTCTGGTGAGCATGCCAGACTCTCGTAAACGGCAAGACCCTTACGTTGGACAAAGCATCACCGACGCCTGTATCGACTGGTCTGAGACACATACGCTCCTCCGTGAACTTGCCACAGCCGTCCAAAAATGGCGCACTCATCTTCGCGGCGAGTGAGTTTAGTCCGGAGGGGCTTGTCGCGTTGAGACGTGGGGTTATGGGTCGCGGTACTCGCGGCGCTTGAGTTCGCGGAGTGCCTGTTCGTGGCCCTGAAGGGCGGCCTGACGAATCCAGTGGCGGGACTGGGTGTAGTCGTGCTCGACGCCCTGGCCGGTGGCGTAGAGGTGGCCGAGCTGGAACTGGGCCTCGGCGTTGCCGTGGTCGGCGGCCTTGCGATACCAGGCGGCGGCCTGTGTATAGCTGAGTGGCACACCCTGGCCGAAGTAGTAGAGGTCGGCCAGCTTCTGCTGGGCTTCGGGAAAGTTCTGGGTGGCGGCCAGACGATACCAGTAGGCAGCTTCGGTGTTGCTTTGCGGGACCGCTTCCCCTTTGCGATACATGAGGCCGAGATTGTATTGCGCCCAGGCGAGCTCACTGTAGGCGGCACGCTGGCACCATGCGAAAGCTTCTGGGAAGTTGTTAGCTGCGTAGTAGCGGAAGCTGAGGTTGGCCTGCGCGTAGGCGTGGCCCTGCTCGGCGGCCTTGCGCTCCCAGTGGGCGGCCTGGGTGTTATCTTGCGGCAGGCCCTGCCCCGCGTCGTACATCGTACTGAGGACGTACTGCGACTCGGCGTGGCCTTGCTCAGCGGCGAGCCGGAAGCCGGCTGCGGCTTCGGTGAAGTTGCGGGCGTTGTAGTCGGTGACGGCCTGCCGATAGTGCGGGTTGGAGGCGGCGTTCGCGGCGTCGCGGCGGCCGCGGGCGATGATCCCGGAGCGCGTGGAATGGAGCGACAGCGTGGCCCCGGTCGGGATGTGCTGCAGGCCGGTTGTGGCTTTATCGTCCATAGTCGTTCTTATTTTCCATGGGCGCTGATCTGGCTGTCGATGAGTTCGAAGCGGCGCTGGGCATCGGCGATCTGCTCGCGGAGGCTGGTGGCGAGCTCGGTGAGGAGGTCGCGGTGTTCGCGGGCGGCGGCTTCGGCGTCGAGGTGCAGTTGGGCGATGTCGCTGGCGAGCAGCGTGTGCCGCTCGGCCTCGATGGTGGCGATGTCGCGCTCGGCGTGGAGGATCTGGCGCGTGATGCGGAGAAGTTCGGCGGCGGCGCCTTCGCCGATGATGGAGGCGTTGATCTCGCGGTGATCGTCAAGCAGACGCTGCAGGGTCTCGGTGTCGCCACGGCTGTAGGCCTGATTGGCGCGAGCCATCAGCAGGGTGAAGTGCTTCTGCTCGGCGTCATCGCGCGCGAAGTCGGGGTGGATGCGCTTGGCGACGTCGCGGAAGAGGGTCTTGAGGCTGGGAGGTGGGTCGAACTCTTCGGCTTCGTGGGCCTCGCCGAATGCGGCATCATGGGTCTGCTGCGCGCGCTGGCGGGTCTCCTCGGCTCGGCGGCGGGCGGAGTCGGAGTCGTAGAGGTCGACTTCGCGCTCGGCGATGCGCGCTTCGAGGTCGTCGAGCGCGGCGTAGAGGACGCCGACCTGGCGGAGGTAACGACCTTCGAAGGTCTTGAGCTGGGCGCGGATCTGGGCAAGCTCGGACTCGCGCTCGGCGAGCGTGACGCGGACTGCGGCAAGTTGCTCGCGCTTGTCGAGGAGAGCGGCGGCTTCTGGGGTCTGCTGGAGGATGATTTCGGCTGGCATGCGGTCCCCGTGAGGGGAAGTTCTAGTTTAGCCGATCGGGAGTGCGCTCTCGCAGATGAGTGCCGCTCCGTACATTTACCCCGATCAGAGTTCTGCGGTTTCCGACGAGGGCTTCGGAGGGAGCGGTTTCGTCGTCGCCCGTTACGTGCCCGGCGGCTACCAGACGTTCGTCGTGACGAATCGGCACGTCATCGAAGGCGCACTCGACCCTGTCATTCGCCTCAATCGAATCAATGGCGGAACAGAATCGTTTCCAACGAACCGCTCGTGGTGGAGACACCATCCGGACGGCGACGATCTCTCGGCGTACCAACTGGAAATCTCGACTCAGAACCATCGGCAGGCCTGGATCTGGCAAGACGGTTTCATCGGGAGAGTCGAGCCGGGCACTTCAAAAACAATCCCAAACCACCCCCGGGCCGACATCTCCCGGCCGAAAACCGTTACGCTGTCGTCATCCAATCAGCTATGCGATGATTACGTCACCCAGATAGAGCATCGAACACCGTCGCATTTCCAAAAACAGCTTTCAGTGCAAAGGACTCCATGAGGCGACTCGTACGATTCATTCCTTCGTTCCTGCTGTTCGCGAACACTGCGCTGTTCGCCTGCGCTCAAATTTTGAACCAGCCAGCTCCTACTCAGCCACGCGTCCGCGTCACAGAAAGTGAACGCGGTTTCGATGCGATGATCGGCCCCGAGACTGTGCATGTTGCGGTTTGTTCTGGATCGGTCATACATGTCCTTACCCGGCCGAGCTCGGCAACCAAGGAGCATCCCCAGCCGTGGCTGCTGCCCACCAGGCAATCGTGCCCCGGTGCTCCATTTCAGTTCAGCCAGGATGCAAAGCATGTTTCAGTCAAAACAGCTCAATTGCGGGTCGAGATTGCTCTTGACCATGGCAATCTATCCTTCACTGCTCCCGACGGTACGCCCCTGATCCACGAGCGCGACACAGTGGCGCGAACGTACGAACCGGTTGCGATCAACGGTGAAGAGACGGCGCACATCAAAGATCGTTTTGCTCTCGACTCAACCGAGGCATTCTATGGGCTTGGACAGCATCAGAGCGGCATGTTTAACTATCGTGGCTCAACGGTGGAACTCGGTCAGCAAAATACAGATGTAGCCGTACCTTTCCTGATCTCCACCAAGGGGTATGGCATTGTCTGGAACAGCGCCGCGCTTACCTTTGTCGACAATCGTTTTCCGCTAGAACTTAATTTCGATTCCCTGGCGGGCGATGGTGTCGATTACTTCGTCCTTTATGGTCCGGAGATGGATGCCGTCATCCATCAGTACCGCAACCTGACCGGACACGCTCCCATGCTACCGCGCTGGGCGTTCGGGTTCATCCAGTCCAAGGACCGGTATACCTCGCTCGATGAGATAATCTCCATCGCGAACCGTTATCGCAGCGCACATATTCCCGTCGATGCCATCGTACAGGACTGGTTTTGGTGGAGGCGGCAGGGAGATGCCGAGTTCAACGGGAACTATCACGATGTTCCCGGTGATCTGAAGAAGCTGCATGAGGAGCACCTGCACACCATGATCTCCACATGGGGCCTGCTGGATCCGCGCGCGAATACCTATAAGGCGATGGATGCGGCTGGATTTCTGGTTCCGGATGCGCATGTGTACGACGCATCGAGCCCCGGGGCGCGTGACATGTATTGGAACCAGCTCTCCGGCAAACTGTTTGCCCAGGGATGGGACTCATTCTGGCTGGACAGCGCCGAGCCGGAAGAGTACTTCCCGCATGCAGGGGATGCCATCCTGCGGGACAAGAGACTCGCGATTGGCAGTGGAGCGCTCTATACCAACGTCTATCCTCTTCTGCATAACGAGGGCGTTCAGGAGCACTGGCGTAAAGCCACTGATCAGAAGCGCACCTTCCTGCTGACGCGTTCCGCCTTTCTCGGTCAGCAGCGTGTCGGCGCGACGGTCTGGTCCGGGGATGTGTTCAGCAGCTTCTGGAGTCTGTCGCACCAGGTCGCGGGTGGTTTGAACTTCGCACTGTCCGGGATGCCCTATTGGACGACGGATATCGGCGGCTACTGGCCGCTCTCCAAGGATCAGATCGGTAGTCCGGCTTACGAGGAACTGTACCTTCGCTGGTTTCAATTTGGGGTATTCTGCCCGGTCTTCCGGTCACACGGTCACCGTCCTCAGAATGAAATATGGAGCTATCCAGGCGTCGAGGCGTCGTTGATTGAATACGACAATCTACGCTATCGGATGATGCCCTATCTCTACTCACTTGCATGGAAGGCATCGAGCGAAGACTATACGATTCAGCGTCCTCTCGTGATGGATTGGAGAGGCGATCCGAAGACCTGGAACATCGGGGATCAGTTCATGTTTGGTCCCGCCCTGTTGGTCAATCCGGTACTCGAGGAGAAGGCGACAGAACGTCGCGTCTATTTGCCAGGCAACGCTCTCTGGTACGACTTCTGGAGCGGCAAGAGCACGCCTGGGGGATCGTATCTCCAGGCGGCGGCGCCAAGCAACCGGATTCCGCTCTATGTGCGTGCCGGATCGATCCTGCCTCTGGGCCCTGAGGAGGAGTATGCAGCGGAGAAGCCGAACGGACCGATCGAGCTTCGCATCTATCTGGGTGCGGATGGCAACTTCGACCTCTATCAGGATGAAGGGGATAACTACGACTACGAGAAGGGAGAGCATGCCGTCATTCCCATTACATGGTCTGACTCCGAAAAGAGGCTGCAGCTGGCTGCGCGGAAGGGTTCCTATCCCGGGTTACCCGAGGAGTTGGTCTTCCATGTGGTCTGGGTGAGACCGAATCACGGAGTCGGAGAAAGGCAGGAAGCTGGCGGAGACCAGACAATTGTGTATCGCGGCAAAGAGGTGATCGTGCATGCACCATGAAAATCAGGTAGTAGTCGACATATTGCACTTGTGATCCGCGATCAAATCTATTTGCGGTCGCGCCGCTGGTGGGTTCTGGTGAACAGCGATCCTATGCAGATTTTCAGACGGCGTGCGCATACAAGACAATGTCAACTGCTCCGCGCAAGCGGGCGAGGCTAGGCTCTTTCGCCGGCCGCAGCGTCGGGCGTGTTCTTGGGCGCGTCACGGGCATCCTACCGGCCAGATTCACTTGGCCGCTATGGATCACTGGATTTGGCAGTCAACGCTCCTTCGCTTCAGGCAGCGGACAGGAAAAGCAGTTTGCCAGAGGCTATTATCCAGTCAAGAGCGCCCGCAAAACGCGTAGCGCCTGCAGAAGCTGCTTGGTGTCCTTATCCACGAGCAGAGCAGAGATTTGCCTGTGCAGAAATTGAGCAGATTCGTTTTCCATCTCAAAGTCAAAGAAGGTATCAGGAGAGACAGACAGGCTATCTGCGATCTTTATGAGCACTTCAAGAGTCGGCCATTTCTCACCCCTCTCGATTTGGCCGAGATAATTGGGGGTGATGCCCGCCCGCTCGGCTACAGATTCGCGAGACGCCTGAGCGGCGGTACGAACCGAACGGACCCGCTTGCCGAATAGGATATGACTTTCCAAGCATCTCTGACATTAGCGGGGTCTTGATTGAACTTCCACGTACTGATGGCGCTAAATATGCTGGAAATAAATCCCGATTAGCGCTATTATTGGTTCGGATCCATGCCGGGCAGCGGTAATTCCGAAGGAGCCAGTGGTCGCTAGTGCCGCTTTTGGTGATCTCTGATGCTTCAGCTCGAGAAATGATACTTCCTGAAATATGATCTTGAACTTCATGAAAACAGATGCTAGAGTTCCCCATGAAAGCCAAGTTCAATCATCTTTGGAACCGAGTTGGAGGCGCATTCTAGGTTTACAGAGCTTTTCGAGGGAGCACGCGAGATGGGGAGAAGTCGAAAAGATCGCGAACCTCAATCCCAAAGGACGCCGCAATACGTTCGACCGCCGCAGGCCTTGGCCAGCCTTGGCCCATTTCGAGAGAGGCGATTCGCCGGGCGCTAAGACCTGCCTTTGCCGAATATTCTTCACGGCTCATACCGGCGAAGTCCCGCAGTTCCCGAATTCTCGAACCGAACTGAATTTGCAAGCGCGACACATATCAAGTGTGTCGAATCTAAAGAGCAAATAAAATGATCTCTAGCTTCATGAAAATGGAAATATAAGCGATTTTTTCGCGGTACGCGCTACCACGTCGGAACACCGGTAATTTCGAGGTCTTCGCGAGAACAATTCGCGACCCTCGCCGGAGGGGCAGATGAATTCTGAAGTCACCGCCTTCTTTCCAAATCTGTTGCCCACGGCCTCGGAGACAGAAGCCGTAGAGTCCGATATCCAGGAAGACGAATTGGGGCTGACTTTTTTTCCGAACGGTGTTGAATGCGAATCGGAGAGTGTTGAGCGAACCTCGAGCGGCCCTCTTCGGAATGCTGACACCTCGGACGATGTGCTCTTGGAACGACTCGCTAGGGGTGATCGGGAATCGCTCGCGTTGCTTTTTCGCCGGCATGCGGCGTCGGTCCGCCACGTTGCCTATCGCATTCTGCGGGACGAGGCGGAGGCGGACGACCTCCTGCAAGATGTCTTCCTTTTTCTCTTTCGGAGAGCCGCTCTCTTCGATCCTTCCAAAAGCTCGGCGAAGTCCTGGATCATTCAGATGGCCTACCACCGGGCCTTCGACCGGCGCCGTTATCTCAGTGCTCGTCACTTCTATCGGGCCGAGGAGCTCAAGGATGAGGTTCTGAACCCATCGCGCGAC
>DATMOB010000008.1:0-31359 GCA_035568455.1 Granulicella sp. | reverse complement strand
CAAACAGGACCGCCGAGTTTTCGCCAGCTATCCGAGCCAATGCATTTGTAGTAGTGGATCTTGCGTGCGCTCGTGTACGTGGATGTGTGCGAGAAGGCGTAGCCGCACTTCTGGCAGCTGACCATCCCCTGAACGATACTTGGTTCGATGGTGCGTCGGCGCGATCGTATTTTGTTCTCCTGGAGTAGTTCCTGGGCACGGGCAAAGCTTTCCTCGCTCACCAGCGCCGGCACGGCGATTTCAATCCACTCTTCGCGTGGGCGCTCGTGTCCTGCTGTCATGCTGGGCGTAGTCACAGCTTCAGGTACTTTTCAGCCGTCCGACTACTGACAGTGCATTGCTCGCCATTTCGCTTTCGCTTATAGGTCCGCTTACTCCGGTGCCACCGGAGACACTGCCAGTCCTCCTGAGGTCACGCATTGTTCTTCCGTACCGTGCCGTCCGCAAACACCTTGGTGCGGTGGGTGAATGAGAACGCCTTCGCCTTCATAGTGCAGGCTCGACCTTGTCCCACCTTTGGCCGACCGGTCCATCGTCGGGGTAGCTCCCATCGATTACGGCCCGGTACTTCTCCGCATACCCTTCGGATTCCACCTCACGATGGACACCCTGTCCTCCGGAGTGCTGCAGGGACTGGCTTCAGGTTCACCTTGGCTGTATCAAGCTTTCGCATTCGTGCCCGTTTAGGCTTCTCCATACCTTCTCTCCTCTCCGGCCAGCGAGGCATTACCCCCGCTTTTGGATACAGCGCCCCTCATCTGGGCGCCGGAGGGACTTCAACCCTCCTGAACAATGCGCTGCTCAGCGCACACTACGACCTCTGCTGCCTTCTCGCTCCGGCTCGACGCCGTCGCCCTTTCAGGCGTGAAGCGAGATCTCCCCAGGTAAGAACGCACTCCTTCACTGCACGGCCGCCGGATTTACGCCGCCTCCCCTTGGTCACGAGAGCTTCGCGGTCGCTTGCCCGCTCGCCCTGGTTGGCACCGCCTTCTATCCGGTTCTTGTTCATCGGCCCGCAGTTGCGCTCCACGCTTCCTCCCCACACTCAGTCGCCCTCATGCAGTTGCGCTTCGCGTCGCTCGCTGTGACCAGCTTGCGGCGGGACTTCCACCCGCAGGAGTGCGCCCATGCTGGGCGCACCCAAAAGTAAAGGGCGGCCCGAAGGCCGCCCTTTCAAGTGCAACATGGCTTCAGTTAGAAGGTGATGGTTCCCTTCAACTGGATGAGACGAGCCGAGGCATCCCCGCCAAGAGCCGAACCGAGGATCGACGTGGGTGTGTTCACCGTGCTGGTGATGACACCCAGAGTCGTCGGATTGGCGATGTCGTGACCGGGGGCCGCGAAGTTGGGGTGGTTCAGGGCGTTGAAGAACTGCGCTCCAATCTCCAGCCGGCCAGTATCCGAGTGCGGAATCGCCAGATGGAAGCCCTTCAGGATATTGACGTCGGTGTCGGTGTACGACGGGCCATAGATCTGGTTCCGCCGCTGCTGGCCGAACGCCGTGGGATCCACGTAGTTGCCAGGCGTGGCAATCCCGCAAGGGCTGGCGACCGTTCCGGTGGCGTTGTTGTAGATCGATCCGCCCACGCCGCAGCTCTTCACCCCGTGTACCTGGGCGGCGAAGAATCCGGCACTATAGTTGGTCGCCTGCAGCGCGCTGTCCATCACCGTGAACGGGAAGCCGGTGTGGTGGAAGACAGTGCCGCTCACCTGCCAGCCGTCGGTCAACAGCTTCGGTCCGCCAAAGTACGGCACCGTCAAGACGTAGGAGGCGGTGATGTTATGCCGCACATCGTAGTCCGCATTGCCATAGTTCTGACGGAGATTGTACGGATTCTCCGCGGTGGTGAGGCTGTTGGTGAGGCTGTACTGCAGGATGCCGCCGTTGGAGATCTCGTCCAGCGCGTGGCCGTAGGTGTAATTGAAGCTGATGGTCTGCGACTTGGTCCGACGGCTGACGCCGACCAGCAGGCCGTTGTAGTTCGACATCGAACCGTTGCTGACCTCCGTCACCTGAGCGAAGGAGCCATTCGGAACCGTGTTGGGAAGCCCGGTGAAGTTGACCAGACCGGTTGCCCCTGCCTTTCCGTTGTTCACGCCGTAGGCATTCACGCCGCTGTTCAACTCGGGCTCATGGTAACCGTGGTTGCCCACGTAGCTGAGAGAGACCACCGTCTGCCGCTTCGGATCGATCGCCTGCTCGACCTGAATGCTGTACTCCTCATAGGTGGGATAGTGCAGCTTGCCGACCGCCGTATAAAGGCTCGGCGCCGCAAAGCCGTTCACGCTGCTGGACAGAGAGTTGTAGCTGGCCCCGTTCTGGAATCCAGCCTGGAAGGCCTTGTTGGAGGCGTAGGTGACAGCCTCGCCGCTGGTGGGGTTCGCTGCATTCACGCTGATCGGCTTCCCGCCAAAGTAGGGGCCATACAGGGTAAAGCCGACGTTGGTGGGAGCGTTGTTCAAAAAGTCGTCCGCCACGGTTCCGGGGAAGACGTCAGTGAACATACCGAAGCCGCCGCGCACCACGGTCCGACTGTCGGTTCCCAGCGGAGACCAGGAGAAGCCAACCCGGGGATTGATCGCGATCGCCTGGTAGGACGGAAACGCCGCGTGATTTCCGCTGGAGATCAACGAAGAGTAAGGCGTCGACGTGCTGGGATTCAGCGTGCTGAACTGACCGTTCGTGTATGCGAAGCAGTTAGTCCCGCAGACCGGGTTGGAGTTGTGCTCGAGACGAACCGCCGCGGTGATGTTCAGGTTTGGCCGGATCTTCCAGCTGTCCTGCACATAGCCGGCCAGATTGTAGAGCGAGACTGGCTGGGTGAGCCGCTTCGGATACTGCTGGGTATAGATGTCCAGTCCCTGCGCGTTGTAGAAGGTGGTGTTTTCGCTGGCATACGCCAACGGCGTCGTATAGACGGAAGGGCTGTAGTCGGTGATGTCGTCGCGGCGGAAGTAGATCCCGGTCTGGATGGTGTGGTGGCCGTGGGTCACGCTGAAGTCGTCGATGAACTGGTAGTTCGTGACGTTGCGTCCCTGCGGCCAGTACTGGTCTTCGCCACCGAGCGTCGTGAAGCTACCGCCCAGACCCTTGAAGTTGAGCACATAGGGAAGCAGCGCGTTGGCGGCGGCAAGGTTCTGGTTCGTGAACACCGAGCTGTACCACATCACATTGAACAGGAACTGGTTGCTCATGTTCGGATTGAGAACGTGCGTCTCGCCGAAGGTGCCTTCAAAGGAGGGCTGGGGGCTCTGCGAATTGAAGATCGGGTTGATGGGATCGGTAAAGGTAGCCTGCGTACCCTTGTCGTACTTGAAGTGTCCGAACGCCGTGTCCTTATCAGTCAGCTTGGCATCAACACGAGCCGTGAGCAGCGCCTCCGACGTGAAGTTCGTCTGCGTCGAGGTATACCCCACCGCATACGGGTCCTTCGCGGACTGGACCGCGGTCGAGTAGCCCTTAGCGTTCTGGTAGAGGCTGAAGATCTGCGCATAGGTCGCACGATCCTGCGGCGAGGCCGCCGCCAGAACGTTTTTGATGTACATCTGATTCGGCGCATAGACCTGGGTCGAGGCCGGCAAAACGATCCGCAGCCCCTCGTAATCGACAAAGAAGAACAGGCGATCCTTGATGATCGGCCCTCCGAGCCGTGCCCCGAACTGGTTCACGTTGTCGAAGCTGCGCGGAGTCACCGTCGGCGTCTGGTTGCGGAAGTAGCTGTTCGCATTCAGCGCCCGGCCGTTCCACTGGTAGACCGCATTGCCGTGGAACTTATTGGTTCCAGACAAGGTGACCTCGTTCACCTGCGCGCCACCCAGGCCGCCATACTGGCCGGAGTAAGCGTTCGACACCACGTCGACCTCGGAGACCTCGTTGTTGCCCAGCAACAGGTTGGTCGCACCCGAGCTGTTGATGTTCAGGAACGGATCGTTCTCATAGGTGCCATTCAAGGTGAAGGTGTTCGAGGTCGCCGGCAGACCGAAGACCGAGAAGTTGCCATAGCCGCCGCCCGAGGAGGTGTTCATCACCGCGCCCGGCGAAACCTGCGCCACATAGGTCAGGTCGTCGCCCGGATTCGGCAGGTTCTGTACCTCTTGCTGCGAGAAGGACGTCGAGATCTGCGCATCTTCCGTATGCAGTAGCGGAGCCTCGCTCGACACGTCCACCGTGACCGCGTCCGACCCGATCGGCAGCTTGGCATCGACCGTGGCAATCTGCCCGGTCGCGACCGTCACCGTGGTCGTAAACGTCTCGAAGCCTGCCTCGGTGACCGTCATCTTATAAACGCCCGGCTTCAACAGCGAGGCGCGGTAGGCTCCGGTAGAGTTCGAGGTCAGGGTCTGCGTGACCCCCGTCTCGGTGCTGGTGACGACAATCTTTGCGTTGGGAACCGCCGCACCCGAGCCGTCGGTCACCACGCCGGCGATGTCACCGGAGGTTATGGTCTGCGCGTGCAACGAAGTGGAAAAGAGGGGGAGTGTGACGACCGGGCCCAGACCGAGTGTCACAGCGAAAAGCGCGGAACGCCAAGAGGGGGAAGGAATGCTCTGCCAAACGGTCGGTCTTACACGATGTAACTTCTTCATTAACTGCGTTTCTCCCTTGGATACGCAGTCACAGGGATGGCGAGCTCCTGCCAAATCCAGCGACAAGCCCCCATGCCGCGTCATGCCGCGACACCCTGAAACCACTGGCCGTCTCAAATGCAACTTGTGGGCCAAAGGCAGAATTGGAAGACGAAAAAGTTACTTCCTCCTAAAATCAATATGTTACAAACCTCTAATGTTTTAACTGAATGTATATCCACATTTAACCAAACAGTATCGATCCTGAATAGTGAATGCTTTTATGAAAAAACGGATAAATTGGCCGAGGCGTCCTTTTTTCCACAGATGAGACAAGGCAGGCAGTCGTCGGCCCGGACCCGAAAAATTTCCTCGTGAAGCGCGTGAATGTGGCAGAGACCGTGGCACTGAGCGGAAACTTGGGCTAACCTTTCTCCCTCCGCGGCGTCGCTGTGGACGAGAAGACTGCCCCTTTAAAGTGGTTACCGAAGTCATCTATCTGGGCATTGCACCCCATAAAAAAGGCTCACTGGAATCCTCCAGTGAGCCTCTAGATTTCTCCGCCGGCCGTTGCCAAACAACCTAGAAGTTCAGCGCCAGCGAGAACTGTCCGAACCGACGCTCGTCGTTCGCGCCGCCGTTATTGCCAACGCCTCCTTTAGAGGCTGTGATGGGAACAGGAACTCCATATCCCACGTTCCCGACGTCGTCCCGCGTCTCCTGGATGTAGAGGTTATGGTGATTCAACAGGTCGAAGCCCTCGGCACGGAAGACCAGATTGATCTGTTCATGGATGGGGATGGTCTTGCTCACCGAGGCGTCGAACGCCCAGGCGCCGGGCCCGCGGAAGGAGTTGCGGGCGGTCATCGCCGCCGGATAGGGTCCCCAATCGGAGATGCCGTTCGGGAACCCCGGAATCACCAGCGCAGGATTCGTGAAGGAGAGTGCCGCCGGCAGGTGGCCGATGATGTAGGCATTGATTCCCTGGCCGCTTGCCCCATTGGTCGTGGTGAACGTGCGTTGCGGGATGGCAGTCGTCGGAGCGTAGCGAGGGATGTTGTATCCCTGGCCTGCCTGCGAATCGTTGGAGGTATCGAAGTAGGTAAAGGGCGTGCCCGTGCGGACGGTGTAGATGCCAGCCACCTGCCAACCAAATAGCGCCTGCTTCAACGCGCTATGCCCACTGGCAAAGTACCGCGTCCGATAGATCGGTGCTATTACCAGGCGATTGCGGATGTCGAGATCCCCATTGCCGTGGTCCAACGCCGGATAAAAGGGATTGGTATAGCCGAGATTGAAGGCATTGGCCGTCTCCGAGAAGGAGGTGCTGAGTTCGTCGGTGGCATGGGCCAGGGTGTAGTTCGCCACCAGGCTGAGACCGCTGCGGTGCACGTCCGTCGCCTGGAATTGAATATTCAAAGCGTGGTAGTACGAATCACCGCCCGAACCGCGATTATTGATGTTCGAGTACTGATTGTTCAGACGCGTCAGCGCCACATTTCCCAGCCCATCGGAGAGCGGATCTCCCAGGAAGACATTGCCGCTGCCTAGACCGTTGTAGTTCTTGATGTCGTACAAGTGGAGTCCGCGCGAGCCCGCATACTCCAGCGACAGAACCACATTGGTCGCCAACTCACGTTCCAGCGCGAGACTGTAGAACTGCGTCTGCGCGGTACGAATATTCTCATCCACGTTACGCAGACTGGTGGGCGGCAGAGGAACACTTCCAGAGGAGCCCGACAGCGGCCCGGTGTTCGAGCTGGTCACAGGGATCGGATTCGTCGCCGAACCATTGAGCACGATGACGGCATAGTTGGGCGGATTTTGAATCACATTGAAGGTGACGTTGCCGAAGTTGCGCTCGTAGCTGATGCCGAATCCTCCACGCAGGGAGGTGCGGCCATTCCCGAACAGGTCATATGCAAATCCGATGCGCGGCGCAACCGTTCCGTACTGCGGGCTCCATAGAGCACCGATTGGACTATTCGGCGTGGTGAAGACCTGACCATTCCGAATCTGCTGGAAGAGGTTGGTTCCAGGACCGTAGTAGAAGTTGGAGTCGAGGTTCTTATTGTTGTTGTGCTGCACGCCGTAGTACTCGTAGCGCACCCCGTAGTTGAAGGTGAACCTCGGGTTCAACTTGAAGGAGTCCTGCGCATAGACAGCCCAATCATGGAAGCGATCGCTGCGGGCAAAGGACGGAGCTTGCGCGGGCAACGTGACGGAGCAGCCGGGGGTTTGCGTAAAGGCTCCGGTGTACGGATTCACAACACAGGGGAGGGCACCGTTGGGACTCACCGCCGCCTGGAACGTAGCCAGGTTCCCCGTGACCATATTCTGTATGCCGCCAATCGACGTACTGCTGAGCTGCTCGATCGCCTGGGCATACGCACCGTAGGATTCGTTGTCCTGGATGTAGATCAGTTGCACGCCGAACTGCATGGAATGGTTTCCTTTGGCCCAATTCAGATCCTGGTTCCACTGAATCGTGTTGGAAGGACCGCCAAAGGGCAGACCGCCGACCCCAGGGTTGAAATCGTAGAAGCCCGGCATCTGGATAAAGGTGGAGGTCCCGGGCACCTGGGCATTCAGCGAAGCGATCAGCGTCGGCGTATTCTGCAACGCAGTGTTATAGGTTAGGGGAACGTTGATCCGGCTGAAGCTCAACTTGGTGTTGGTCACGACGCTCGGGCTAAAGATGTGCGAGACACTCAAAAGATACGCGGTGCTGAAGGTAGCCTGGCCTACATTGTATTGAGAGTAAGGCGAAGCGAAGGCGCTGCCCGCCTGGTCCACCTCGTTGTAGTTGACATAGCGGAAGAACATCTGCGTCTTGTCGCCGAGGTTGTAGTCGAAGCGCCCCACGACGTTATACGTATTCTGCGGAACTCCACCGCCTGCATTTGCTGGAGCGTTGTAGGAGACCAGGCCAAATACGGGCGTTCCATTCGGGACCCCCGGGATAGTCCCAATGCCAGCAGGGCCGGCCTGGAAGGTCTGGATGAAATTAAAGGTCTTGCCACCACTATAGGTCGTGAAATAGTTCTGAACGTTGGGCGCCGTGAGCGCGAGAAACTGCGGCGTGGGAACGGCTGCGGTCAAGGTCGCGCCGCTGCGCACGCGGGTCCATTCCGTGCTCCCGAAGAAGAAAAGCTTGTCCCTAAGAATCGGTCCTCCAACCGCAAAGCCAAACTGATTGCGGGCGTATGTCCCCTTGGGCGCCGGAAGTGCGCCGGTTCCACCCCCAGTCAGAAACGCGGAGTTGATCTGGTCGTTGGTCTCAGTATTGGAGGTATAAGCAGACAGGCGATTGAACTCCCACAGATCCCCGTGCAACCTATTCGTGCCAACCTTGGTCGTGACGTTCACGACGCCTCCCGAGGCGCGGCCATACTGGGCTTCGAAGTTACTGGTCGTTACCCGGAACTCCTGCACCGCATCGATCGGCACATAGGCACCAATCCCATCCGTGAAGACGGTGATATTTTCCACGCCGTCCAACAGCACCTCCGTGCCGCTGGTGCGCTGGCCATTGATACTGTAGCCGACGCCCCGGGTCGTGCTGGGACCATTCTGGTAGGTGTTGTTGGAGCGCGAATCGCCGCTGCTGGCAGCATCGCCAGCGGAGACGTTGCCCGCCAAAGCAACAAAATCATAGGGGTTGCGCGAGAGACTGGGCATCTGCGAGACCTGCTCCTGATTGACGACCTGCGACAGCTCCTGGGTCTGAGTATTCACCTGGTTTCCACCCGCCGCCACCACCTCGACATTCGAGGTCGCCCCAGTCAGGGCGAGCTTGGCATCGAGCGTCACATGACCTCCGACGGTTATCTCTAGCCTGGCTATATAAGGCGCAAACCCCGTCGCCTGCACCGTCACCTCATACATCGCCGGCGTCAGAGCGGTCACCACATACTCGCCGCTGGCCACCGTGTGCGCCGAGCGTTCGGCGTTGGTTCCAATGTTCTTGACCGTCACAGTCGCGCCCGCAACTACGGCCCCCGAAGGGTCGGTTACAGTACCCGCAAGTCGACCGCTTTCGACTTGAGCGAGCCCCCACGATCCGCTCAAAACAAGTAAAACAACTCCCAATACAACATCCTTAAGAGCATGTCTCACGGGATGCCTCCGGGCCCACCTTGCCTTTCCACGTGATATATGGTAGGCGAATTGCCTTGTGTGGATGCAAACCAGCTTCCAAACGCTATCTCACCGTTTCCGGCGGCATTCTTTCCGCCGTCCCGGAGCAACTTCCCCACCCACAACTCTTCTCCATACAGCCGCTTCGACCGCGGGAAGGACGGGCGCTCCTCAGCGGGCGTGGGCCGAGGCCCTCGTCCCGACCCCGCCGTTGCCGGCCCCCAAATATGAAAACATAGAGAATTTTATCCGTAATCTCGTATTTTCCGGCCCAAAAGAAGAGCGGCGGTGTAGGTTTTGGCCTATTTTTATTGACTTTTTGATGTTTGGCCCACGAGCTGCTGCCACGTTCACATCCGTACAACCGCATAGCGCTACACGTCGCACAGGGCCCCGCAGGTCATTCCGTCCCGAATGAGGATCCTCCGCATGCATAAGCTGCCCTTCTGGCGCAAAGTCGTCCTCGCCTCCACCTTCTTCGCCGCTCTCTGCACCTATTCGTCGACCCTCGCCCAAACCACCAGTGGCGACCTGGTGGGGTCCGTGAAGGATGCGACCGGCGCGGTCGTCGCAAACGCCACCATCGTCATCACGAGCGAGTCGACCGGCGTCGTCTCCTCGGTTCAAGGAAGCGCAACCGGTGAGTTTCGGGCCAGCAATCTGCTTCCGGCCAAGTACGACCTTGTCTTCAGCGCCGCCGGGTTCCAGCGCTTAGATCTGAAAGGCGTACTGGTCGAGTTGAACAAGACCTCCACCGCGAACGTCACCTTGTCCGTGGGTGCAAGCCAGTCGGTCGAGGTCACCGCCGAGTCCGGCGCCATCCTCGACACCACCAGCACCAATCTCTCCCAGACCTTCTCCACCCAGGCTCTCGCCACTCTCCCCACGGCCTCGGTCGGCTTTGGCGTGTTGAACGCCTCCCTGCTCAGCCCCGGCGTCGCCTCCTCGGGCGGCATCGGCATCGGCATCGGCCCCTCCGTCGGCGGACAACGGCCGCGCAATAACAACTTCACCATCGAAGGCATCGACAACAACAACAAGAGCGTCACCGGTCCCCTCGTCTATATCCCCAACGACGCCGTCGGCAGCTTCACCCTCATCACCAACCAGTTCGCACCCGAGTTCGGCCACTCCTCGGGCGGACAGTTCAGCACCAACGTACTCTCCGGCACCAATCACTTTCATGGCAAGCTCTACGAGTACTTCGATAACCGCAACCTAAACGCCGCCAGCGGTACCGCCGGGGGGAAATCCCCAAACCCCCGCTACGACTTCAATCGCTACGGCGCCGAGCTCGGCGGCTTCATCCTCCCCAGCAAGCTGTTCTTCTTCGGCGGCTTCGAGCGGCAAACCACCGGCCAGAGCCTGAACTACTTCCTCTGCACCCCGACCGCCGCCGGCCTCAGCACCCTCGGCAGCCTCAACTATGGATTCAACTCAACGAATCTGGCGCAGTACGCCAAGTACATGCCCGCGGCCAACTACTATGGCGGCGCTCAGGTCACCGACGCCAACGACCTCGCCTGCGGCAACCAGCCCTCCGGACCTCAGTACCTCACCGTCGGCTCCGGAACCACCTTCGATGCAGGCAGCGGGCTCTACCTCTCCGGAAGCACGACCAACATTCCACTCGGCAATTATCACGTCTCCGCCCCCACCTTCTCGAACTTCGACGCCCTGACCACCAGCATGGACTACACCATCAGCAGCAAGGACAGCCTGCGTGGCCGCTATCTCTACAACACCGAGGGGGCACAGGATACCACCGCGTATCTCCCCGCCTTCTTTACCACCCAGCCCTATCGCTATCACCTCGTCTCGCTCAGCGAGTTCCATAGCTTTACCCCCAACCTCACCAACGAGTTCCGCCTCGGCTTCAACCGCTATGTCAACAACACTCCCGCCGGCAACTTCAGCTTCCCCGGTCTGGACTCGTTCCCCAATCTCACCTTCTATGATCAGAACGGACTCAATCTCGGTCCCGACAGTAACGCCCCCCAGTCCACCATCCAGAACCTCTACCAGGCGGTAAACAACGTCAGCTACGTCAAAGGCAACCACACCCTCAAAATTGGCTTTGACGGACGCAAGTACATCTCGCCCCAGACCTTCACCCAGCGCGTCCGTGGCGATTACCAGTGGAACATTCTCAGCGAATACCTCCACGACCTGGCCCCGACCGCATTCGGTGAGCGCTCCACCGGAAACATCATCTACTACGGCGACCAGACGGCGCTTTATGGCTATGTGAACGACACCTGGCGCGCCCGGCCCACCATCACCCTCAACGCAGGCCTCCGCTATGAGTTCACCTCCGTTCCGGTCGGAGAGCGCGCCCAGAGCCTCAACGCCGCAGCCAGCTTCCCTGGCCTGATCAACTTCCACGCGCCGCAGCCGGCCTACAAGAACTTCGCGCCCCGCGTCGGCATCAACTGGGCGCCGGACACGAAGACCTCCATTCGCGCCGGCTTTGGCGTCGCCTATGACGTCCTCTTTGATAACCTCGGACTCCTCTCCTTCCCACCCCAGTACTCCTCTACCAACGACGTCGGCTCCGGTACCAACAAGAATCCTGGCGACCCTAACTTCCTGGCCAGTGGAGGCCTCCCGGCAGGCACGGGTGGGATCGCCACCTTCCCCTCCACCACGGCTGGTCTCGCAGCGCAGCGAGCGGCGACCTCGGCCTTTGTCCCCGACCAGGTCACGCCCTATGCGGAGACCTACACCCTGACCATCCAGCGCACCATTGGCTCCAGCTATACGGCTGAACTCGGTTACATCGGAACACGAGGCATCCACCTTCCAACCCAGGATCAGCTCAACGTCCAGCCGCGCGTCACCGCCGCGAACCAGCTCACCACCTCGCTGACCGGTGCGTCGACGATCGCCACCTCTGCCAGCGCCAACACGCTCGCGCAGATTCAGAAACTCTCCAACATCGTGCCCGGGTTCTTGGCTGCGGGCTTCACCAGCAAGATCACCTCCTACCAGCCCTACTCCAGTTCAAACTACAATAGTCTCGTCGCCAACCTCCAACGCCAGTTCCAGAACGGCCTCCAGATGAACCTCTCTTACACCTGGAGCAAGGACATGGACGATGCGACGGCGGAGGTCTTTGCCACCGTCCTCACCCCACGTCGGCCCCAGAACTCGCAAAACGTTGGCGCCGACTATAGCCGCTCGGCTCTGGACCGCACCCACCGCCTCACCCTCGAGGCCGTGTACGACCTGCCCTACTTCAGGCACTCCAACTTCCTGCTCAAGAACGTCGTAGGCAACTGGACCTTCTCTCCCATCTATACCTACGAGTCGCCCGAGTACGCCACCGCACTCTCAGGCGTCAACTCCAACCTCAACGGAGACAGCGGGACGTACATCGATCGCCCCATCATCAACCCGAACGGAGTCAAGGGCACGGCCAGCGGCGTTACCGCGCAATATAGCTCCACATTGGCCAGTCTCTGCGGTGCGGGCGTAACCCGATGTTCCGCAAACCTGGTCGGCTACGTCGCCAATGACCCCAACGCCTACTATATCCAGGCCGGCATCGGTACATTGCCCACGGCAGGCCGCAATACACTTGCCATTCGGCCTATCGACAATGTCGATTTCGCGGCCTACAAGCGGATCACCTTCTTCGAGCATTACAACGTCGAGTTCGGCGCTCAGGCCTTCAATCTCCTGAATCATGCACAGTACACGGCCGGCACCGTCGACAACATCAACCAGACCGCCTTTACCTCAAGCCTCGCCTTCCAGACCGTCACAAGCGCCTTCTTCAACCATCCTGAAAAGATCTTCACCAACAACGCCCGGTCCATGCAACTATCCGGCAAGATATCCTTCTAACCCTTTTCCATCCCAACTCAAGAAGGCGCCCTCCGGGGCGCCTTCTTCATGTGCACGATGTGCGCGGTTCTCCCCTCATTTCCGGCCGATCGCCGTATGGTTCGCCACACTCCCGTATGGCAAACTGGAACAGCCTATTGGAAATCACATAATCTCCCCGGCCCTCAAACTGCCGCAGAGGCCCCATTGCTCCATTTTCACGGTGTATTCATCTCTGGCCCGCTACGTGCTTAAGGAGTTTCATCTCCACAGCACCAATCAGTACCGACGTTACGCAGTTCAAGTAATCAGGATAAAGGGCCCCTCATGACTCAGTTCCTCATTCTGCAGCGGAGCATCATCTCGCGCATGGCCACCGGCATCGACCGGGACCGGCCGGTACTCACCGTCGACATCGCCCCCCAACCCCGGGCGGCGGCTCTAACCAAATTCTGAAGAGATTCTCCACCGAAGAGCGTTCTTGGTGGAGATGTCTCGTGCCGTCCTTCGTGATGCAACCGTCGGCGATTCGGCTAGCTCTGCGAAGCCGTCGACAGCCTCTCATCCGAACGGCAAAGCAGCCTCACCACTTTTGTTCTGACCAACCGTAAACACCGCTTGGACCCGTCGCCATTGCTGCCGTGGCTACATCGGGGTTCTGCACGTGTTTCTCCCCTCCAGGCAGATTTCAACGAGGATGTCTTTTTGATGCGTGTTCGCCTTCTTCCGTTACGCTTTCTCTCTATCGTTCTCCTGTCCGCAGGACTTGCTTTGGGCCAGATCACAAGCGGTGACTTTGCTGGAACTGTGAAGGATGCATCCGGCGCCGTGATCCCCAACGCCGCCGTGGTTGCAACCAATGTCTCCACCGGTGTCGCTTATAAAGGCGTTGGCACCGGCGCTGGAGAGATCCACCTCGCCAATCTGCCCGCCGGCGACTACAACATCGCGGTCTCGGCCAGCGGCTTCGAAACCTACACCTTGAAGAATCTGCGCATCGATCTCAACAAGACCTCGAGCGCGACCCTGACCCTCCCCACCGCCACTTCGGCTGAGGTCGTCGAAGTCTCGGCCACTGCGGCCGTGGCGCTCGACACCACCTCAACCAATCTCACCCAAACCTTCGAGCCCACGGAGGTCAACGCCCTTCCCAGCTCCACCACCGGCTATGGCGTTCTGAACCTCTCGCTGATGAGCCCTGGCGTCGCCTCCTCGGGCGGTATCGGCATCGGCGTCGGCCCCTCGGTCGGCGGCCAGCGTCCGCGCAACAACAACTTCACCATCGAAGGTGTCGACAACAACAACAAGAGCGTCACCGGTCCCCTCGTCTACATTCCGAACGATGCCGTCGGTGAGTTCTCTCTCGTCACCAACCAGTTCTCGCCCGAATTCGGCCACTCCTCCGGCGGTCAGTTCAACACCAACGTGGTGAGCGGAACCAACGCCTTCCACGGTGCGGCCTATGAGTACTTCCAGAACCGGAACCTCAACGCCACCAACCTGCCCGCAGGCCAGCACCTGCCCAATCCGCGCTACGACGACAACCGCTACGGCGGCCAGATCGGCGGTCCGGTCCTCAAGGACAAGGCCTTCTTCTTCGTCAACTATGAGCGCCACACCACCGGCCAGAGCCTGCAGTACCAGCTCTGCACTCCGACCGCTGCTGGCCTCAGCACCATCGCCGGCATCCCTGGCCTCAACGCCACCAACGTAGCGCAGTACCTCAAGTACACGCCCGCCGCGCCAAGCCAGGTCAGCGCGGCCAACGACGCAGCCTGCTACAACCAGGCTGCCGGCCCCCAGTTCCTCAGCATCTATCCTGGAACCCAGAACGTCGGCATCACCCCCTATCCCGGCGGCAACAATCAGGGTGCGGTCTATGGCTCGGGCGCCCCGGTCAACATTCCCCTCGGCAACTACGTAGTCAACGCGCCTTACTTCACCAACTTCGACGCCCTGACCACCAGCGGCGACTGGAACATCTCCCCGAAGGATAACCTCCGTCTTCGCTACATCTATAACACCGAAGGCACCGAGGATACCGCCGCTTACCTGCCTACGTTCTTTCAGACGCTCCCCTACCGCTATCACCTCATCGCCATCAGCGAATACCACACCTTCACGCCGAACCTGACCAACGAGGCCCGCATCGGGTTCAATCGCTACGCGAACACCACGCCGGCGGGCAACTTCAGCTACCCCGGGCTCGACTCCTTCCCCAACCTGGTCTTCAATGACCAGAACTACCTCAACTACGGTCCCGATCCCAACGCCCCCCAGTCGACCGTCCAGAACACCTACCAGTTCACCGACAACATCAGCTGGACCAAGGGCAAGCATCTCTTCAAAATTGGCTTCGATGGACGCAAGTACATCTCGCCTCAGACCTTCACCCAGCGCGTCCGCGGTGATTACGAGTACGACTACCTCACCGAGTTTCTGCACGACCTTGCCCCAACCTCCTTCGGACAGCGCTCCACCGGAAACTTCGTCTACTACGGCGACCAGACCGCACTCTACGGCTACTTCAACGACACCTGGCGCCTCCGTCCCAGCATCACCATCAACTACGGCGTCCGTTACGAGTTCACCTCCGTGCCAGTGGGCGAGCGCGAGCAGAGCCTAAACGCGGCAGCCAGCGTTCCCGGCCTGATCAACTTCGCCGCACCCCAACCCCAGTACAAGAACTTCGCTCCGCGCATCGGCATCAACTGGGCGCCGGACGATAAGACCTCCATCCGCGCCGGCTTCGGCACCGCCTACGATGTGCTCTTCGACAACCTGGGCCTGCTCACCTTCCCGCCGCAGTACTCCTCCACCAACACCGTCGGCACCAACGGACCCGCCGCCGGCTCCCCGAACTTCCTCGCCAACGGCGGTCTGCCTGCCGGGACCGGTACCCTCGCAACCTTCCCGACCGTCGCCGCCCAGCGCGCAGCCACCTCCGCGTATATGCCGAATCAGCAGCTTCCATACGCAGAGACATGGTCGCTTGGCATCCAGCGTGTCATCAAGTCAAACTACACCGCCGAAGTCCGCTACGTCGGCACCCGTGGTATCCACCTCCCAACCCAGGTTCAGCTCAACGTTACGCCTCGCGTGACCGCGCAGAACCAGCTCTTCACCTCGCTCACCATCGCGCCTGACCCGGGTCAAAACTACGCCACGATTACCACCGCCCCGAACGCCAGCAACCTCGCGGCGATCCAGGGCCTCTCCAACATCCTGCCGCAGTATGCTGCTGCCGGCTTCACTGCCCCCATCACGTCCTACCAGCCCGAGTCCAGCTCCAACTACAACGGCCTGCAGACCAACCTCACCCGCCGCTTCGAGCATGGCTTCCTCCTCAATGCCTCCTACACCTGGAGCAAGACCATGGACGATGCTACGGCCGAGGTCTTCTCCACCGTTCTCACCCCGCGTCGTCCGCAGAACTCGCAGGACGTCAAGGCCGACTACAGCCGCTCCGCCCTCGACCGCACTCACCGTCTGACGATTGCGGCCGTCTACGACCTGCCCTACTTCAAGCAGTCCAGCTGGGCCGTCAAGAACCTCGTCGGAAACTGGGAGTTTGCTCCCATGTACACCTATGAGTCTCCCGAGTACATCACGGCGCTCTCCGGCGTCAACTCGAACCTCAACGGTGACTCCTCGGGCATCGACCGGCCCATCCTCAACCCCAACGGCGTGAAGGGCACTGGCTCGGGCGTTATCCCGGTCTACAGCTCCACCCTCGTAGGCAACTGCCCCACTGGAGTCCCCCAGTGCGCGGGTAACCTCGTCGGCTATAGCGCCATCAACCCGAATGCCAACTATATCCAGGCACAACTGGGAACCCTTCCCACCACTGGCCGCAACACGCTCCCGATCCGCCCGATCGACGATATTGATGCCACCGCCACCAAGCGCATCAACATCTCCGATCGCTATGTCTTCCAATTCCAGGCCCAGGCCTTCAACCTGTTCAACCACCCCCAGTACATTCCTGGATCGTTGAACAACGTCAACACCAACGCGACCAACACGCTCTCCACGCAGGATCAGGTGGTCAGCAATCCTGCCTTCAACCAGCCCCAGCTACTCTTCCACAGCAACGCCCGCACCATGCAGCTGGCGGTGAAGTTCAGCTTCTAACCCAAACCCAACAAAAGGAAGAGGCGCCCTGGGGGCGCCTCTTCCTTTTGTGCCCCAAACCGACTGCCTCCGCCCCCCCTCCCTCCAGCCAAACCCTCTATAATAGAGGGATAAACCATGGCTGACGATCAGAACCCCGGACTTCCTCTCATCCCCCCCGATCCGCAAGACGCCGGCTCCAACAATCCCCCGCCGGCCGGATCGCCCCCCGACACCCCCGGCTCGACCGTGCAGGGTCGCGGCGCCGCCTTCCTGCACCCCATCAACATCGAGGACGAGATGCGTCGCAGCTACCTCGATTACTCGATGTCGGTCATCATCGGTCGCGCCCTGCCCGATGTCCGCGACGGCCTCAAGCCCGTGCATCGCCGCATCCTCTACGGCATGCAGGAGATGGGCCTCCAGTTCAACAAGAAATACACCAAGAGCGCCAAGGTCGTCGGCCACGTCATGGGCAACTACCACCCCCACGGCGACTCCGCCATCTACGACACCATGGTGCGCATGGCCCAGCCCTTCAGCCTGCGCTACCCCATCGTCGACGGCCAGGGCAACTTCGGCTCCATCGACGGCGACCCACCGGCCGCCATGCGTTACACCGAATCCCGCCTGACCCGCATCGCTGGCGAGATGCTCGCCGACATCGACTCCGACACCGTCGACTTCGTCCCCAACTACGACGAGTCCTCGCTCGAGCCCTCGGTCCTGCCCGCCCGCATCCCCAATCTCATCGTCAACGGCAGCTCCGGCATCGCCGTCGGCATGGCCACCAACATCCCCCCGCACAACCTCACCGAGGTCCTCAACGCCGCCATCGCGGTGCTGTCGAAGTCCCCCCAGGATCATCGGTCGGATCTCGACCTCGTCCTCGAGCACGTCACTGGTCCCGACTTCCCCACCGGCGGCTTCCTGCACGGCCGCACCAACATCCGCCAGGCGTACGCCACCGGCCGCGGCCGCTTCATGATGCGCGCCAAGTGCGCCATCGAGAACATCTCCGGCGGCCGCCAGGCCATCATCGTCACCGAGATCCCCTACCAGGTCAACAAGGCCAAGCTGATCGAGCGCATCGCCGAGCTGGTCAACGAGGGCGTCATCACCGACATCGCCCGCGACGAGTTCCGCGACGAGTCCGACCGCGACGGCATGCGCATCGTCATCGGCCTCAAGCGCGGCGCCGAGCACCAGATCGTCCTCAACCAGCTGCACAAGCACACCCAGATGCAGGAGTCCTTCTCCATGATCTTCCTGGCCGTCCACAACGGCCAGCCGAAGGAGCTCCCGCTCGACCAAGCCATTCGGGCATTTTTAGATCACCGCGTCGACGTAGTCCGCCGCCGCACTGCATTCCTCCTCGCGAAGGCCCGCGACCGCGAGCACATCCTGCTCGGCTACCAGATTGCGCTCGACCACCTCGACACCGTCATCCGCATCATCCGCCAGTCCGGCAGCCGTCCCGAGGCCCGCGAGCGCCTCTACCAGTACTTCTCCGGCCGCACCATCGATCTGCGCGGCACCGAGCTCGCCGGCGTCACCCTCGACCCCACCCGCTACAACGTCGACATGACCTTCTCCACCACCGGCACGCTGATCCTCAGCTACCGTCAGGTCGACGCCATCCTCGAGCTGCAGCTGTACCGTCTCACCCAGCTCTCCATCGACGAGCTGCTCAACGAGCTCCGCCAGGTGCGCGACAACATCGCCGAGTTCGAATCCATCCTCGCCTCTCAGGCCAAGCTGCGCTCCGTTATCATCAAGGAGCTCGAGGAGATCCGCGACAAGTACGGCGACGCCCGCCGTACGACCATCATCGACGAGACCGCCGAGCTCCAGCTCGAGGACCTCATCGCCGACGAGCAGGTCGCCGTCACCGTCTCCAACACCGGCTACCTCAAGCGCACCCCCATCTCCATCTACCGCCAGCAGCGCCGCGGCGGCACCGGTCGGCTGGGCATGAAGACCCGCGAAGAGGACTTCGTCGCCCAGCTCATCATCGACTCCACCCACGCCTACCTGCTCTGCTTCACCAACAGCGGCCGCGTCTACTGGGTCAAGGTCTACGAGGTACCCGACGTCGGCGCCGCCGGCAAGGGCAAGGCCATGGCCTCGCTCATCGACCTCCAGCCCGGCGAGAAGGTGGTCACCATCCTGCCCGTCCGCGACCTCACCGAAGAGGGCAAGAACATCCTCTTCGCCACAAGAAATGGAACGGTCAAGAAGACACCGCTCAAGGACTTCTCCAACGTCATGGCGCGCGGCATCATCGCCATCGGCATCGACAAGGACGACGAACTGATCACCGCCCGCGTCACCGACGGCAAGCAGGTCATCTTCCTCGCCACCCACGACGGCATGGCCATCCGCTTCGACGAGCAGGACCTTCGCCCCATGGGCCGCCCTGCCTACGGCAACAAGGGCATCAACTTGCGCAAGGGAGACTACGTGGTCGGCGCCGCCGCCACCCCCTCCGACGAGGCCCGCAACGCCCAGCGCCGCGAGCGCGCCGAAGCCCTCGACCTCACGGCCGAACTCAACGCCCTCATCGGCCCCGCCACCACCCCATCAACCTTGTCATCCTTCCGCGAAGCGGGAGGACCTGCTTCCTCCGCCCCCGACGGCCAGGAGATACTCGGCTCCGACCTCGAAGACAAGACCACCGATCCCGATGCAGAGGAGAAGCTGACCCAGCTCGACAAACAGCTCGGCCTCACCTCCTGCCTCATCCTCTCCGTCAGCGAGAACGGCTTCGGCAAGCGCACCGACGTCGACCGCTACCGCCTGCAATCGCGCGGCGGCACCGGCGTCATCAACATGAAGACCACCCCCAAGATCGGCAAGGTGACCAGCATCAACCTGGTCAACGACACCACCGAGCTGATGGTCATCAGCCAGTTCGGCAAGATCATCCGCATCGACACCAAGAGCATCCGCGCCGCCGGCCGCTCCACCATGGGCGTCAAGCTGCTCGACCTCGACACCCAGGACAAGGTCGCCGCCGCCGTCGTCATCCCCCCCGAGGAAGCCAAAACCCAACCCGAAGAAGGCACCCTGCTCCAATAGCCTTCCACCCCAACCAAGCCTCAGGGAAACCGAAGGGTACACGGGAAACCGGAAGGGCGCACGGCAAACGGAAGGGCACGGCTTCAGCCGTGCCACAACCACCTCCCAAAAATGACATGGCGCGGACTTCAGTCCGCGCCCTCTTTTCTTCCCTACCCGCCAGCGCCCTTCCAAAATTCAAGCCCGAGAAATCTGGGTGTCCCATCTTCGGCGCAGCTTTAACGCGCCTAAGGTGGGCATTCGCGCCGGAGGGCGCGAACCCGACGCTCTCAAATCCCCCATGCCTCTCAACCCGAAGCGCTGCAAGCACGAAGGCCTCGACAACTGCATAACCTTCGTCCGTCCCCCCTTGCCTCCGCCCCTCTGGGCGGTAGGCCAAGGCCTCAACCCCGGCCCTCCGTCCCCCGCACCCTACCTCACATCAACCCAGCTATGCCTGCCCAATCCCCGATTCTGGCCGCTCCCATTCTTCATCGGGCCACAGGAGTCCTCGCTGACCCACCGTTGCATGCTCCACATCTAGGACCTCTGGAATTTCCCTTTCCACCGTCAGCCTTCCGGCAGAGTCACGAAAAAATGAAGTCTTCAGGACAACCCGCATTCGATCCCCTAGCCCAAATTTTTCACCCTTTACAATCCGATCCCAAAGGCGCGTATCGTAAATCTTCGCGTCGAACGGTTTCCCTCCGTCTGAGAAATGCCAAGCGAGATGGGGAACGAGCGCAGCCTTTTCGATATCGAGCGTCTTCTCATCTCTCTCCTCAATAACACTTGTCTGCGCATCATCAGCGGCAGCGAGTTGCCGCTTACTTACACTTTCAATCACGGTATCCCGACGCCTAGTCTGGAATTCTTCGATACCCTCAGCACGTAAAGGTCTTAGCGTCGCTCGAAGGGCCGCTTGGACCTCTAAATCGTTGTAAATTTTTACCATTAGCAGAGCTTCGATATCCTCCAAGCGTTCAAGCAGTTGCTTTAGATCATCCTTTTCTGTAATTGGCCGACCTTGCTTCTTCTTGAAGAGTGAATAGAGAGTAAGCCCCCCGGGAATAGCACCCCATCCCAAAATGCTCATCAACGTTGAAAGAGCTTGTGCCCCTTTCGAGGCAAGGGCATCCTCGGCGGCCTTCATCACCTCTGAAGCAATGTGCAGAGGAATGACTATTGAACCGTGATCGAAGCGCGAGTCGAGTTCAATGCGATGGTTGAACCGGGAACCAAACATCAGGTGACTCACGCGATTAGTGAGTCTTCCAAGGCCTCTTAGCCCGTCAGAAAGCACAAACAGGTCTATACGACCTTCTTCGACTGCCGGACCTAGGTAATGGACAGCAATGTCCTGCGAAGCCTCGTTGTGCCGAACAGTCCTATATCCTTCGAGGCCCACCTGCGATTTACGATAAGGATTCTCTGCTTCTTTCACCGAACCTCGCTTGCCGAAACGATTACGCCAGCGTTCTTTAGTTCAGGCACTCGAATTACCTACTTCGCCACCATCTCCGCACTCAGCCGCACACTCCCACCGCCCACCATCATGCTGCGCGACCAGTCCTGATACCCGGTCTTCTTCACCACAATCTCGTGCTTCCCCGGAGCAAGGTTCAACACCGAAGGCGTGTTCCCCACAAAGCTCCCATCCACCTCGATATCGCAGTTCGCCACGCTTGCTTCGATCGTCAATCCCGAAGCCGCAGCCGCCGGCGCAGCAGCAGACGCAGCCGGGGAGAACTTCGCCATGTCGAGCTTCATATCGCCCGCCACAAACGCCGTCACCTCGGTGCCCTTCGGAATCGTGATGTCCTTCCCATGGATGAACAACAGCAGCGGAGCCGCCGGGAAGAACACAATCGCTGTGCCCACCATCCCCGCCGTCATCGCACCCGTATGCCCGCCGCCCTTGGCATTCTGAGTCGCGCTCAACGCAGCCTTCTCGTTGTCGATCAGCCGCACCGAGTCGATATTCACATCCAGTTTCCCCGGCCGCCCCATGCTCTTCTTGGCCTCTGCCGTCGTCACCGTCGCCAACGCCTGCGCGCCCTTCTCGATCACCGGCACACCCTCGACATCGACCTCTTCGAGCACCTCGAACGGAACACTCTGCCCCGCCTTCGCCGTCGCTGAACTCAGATTCTCCGCCAGCCGCAGTTTCACCGCCGTCCCATCGAGCAGGGTGTTCGGGGCCGGTGGCGCCTTGGGAGTAACCGGAGTCGGAGCAGGAGAAGGAGCCGGACTCGCCAATTGCTGGCTATAGGCAACACTGCCCAACGCAGAAACCATCACAAGCAGACCCGCCACAAGACGCCGCATCGTGTTCCTTTTCAATCGTTTTTAGGGACACCCCACCCTAATCCCGACCACCCACAAAAGCAACCGCAGACTCACCCAGACACCGGGTGCCCCATCTTCGCCGCGCTTTTGCGGCTAAGGTGGGCATTCGCGCCCGCGCGAACCGTCCTCCTACTCCCTGCGTGTCAGGCCCCCCAAACCGGTCCCACCTTCTATAACTTAAATAAGAGTGGGGAAATAGTCCGGCACCGCCATCTGCGACGACGCTGCGCATGCGCATAAGTCGTTTAGTTTCAAATTTTAGCGACAAGCCACACCGTTTCAATAATTGAGCAGCGTATATACGCTGCATCCTACTGAAACGAAATAATTTGTCGCCGGGCAATAGGGGGGGTACCCCTCAAAAAGCAAGCGCAGCCGCCGATACCCGACCGGGTGTACCATCGTTCCGCACTCAGGACCGCGACCGCGAGGTCCTAGAAGAGGTCCTTAGAAAAGGACGGCACCATGCGCGCAAACCTGCTCAGATATCTCGTCACCCTGGCCATCGCAGCGCTGGTCGCTATGGGAGGCGCTGCCAGAACCGTCGGCGCAGCCCAGCAGCAACCGCAGCCTCAACCCGTCACCCCCGCCTCGCCCGCCGTCGCCGCCGGAGAGGCCGAGGCCAAGAAGCTCCTCGTCCTGATGGACACCGACAAGAGCGGCCGCGTCTCCAAAGAGGAGTTCATGCGCTACATGGCCGCCGAGTTCGACCGCCTGGACACCAACCACGACGGCCAACTCGACATCTCCGAACTGGAGCGGATGCAGGCCACGCACCACGGCGGAACCCGCCGCTAGCCGGAAGACTAGCCGGAAGATCTAGTGCGTCGCCGTCACGTCTCCCGGTGTGATCGCTCCCGCCTTCACCCACTGCTCGACCACCGCGATATCCGCGTCCGAGAGCTTGGGCTTGTTCGGCGGCATCGGCATCGGATCGTTCGCCGGACCCTCATGCCGGATCAGCTTCACGATCAGGCTCGACTCCGGGTGCCCGGGAACCAGCACCGGGCCATCGTGCCCGCCCTTCAGCATCCCCGCCTTGGTGTCGATCGTAAGCCCGCCGCGATGGCTGGTTCCACCATGGCAGCGATAGCAATTCGCTTCTAAAACAGGCACAACCTTTTCGGTATAGAACTGCGCCGATCCCGGATCCTGCGCCAGCGCCACGCCTGACCCCAATCCCAGCAAAGCAACTCCCAGAAGCTTCCCTCGCATTGTTCCTCCGTTGCTTGGAGTATACGGAACCCAGCTCATTACTTACAGGCTTTTTGCCGATCCACTAGAGTAGGAGTTGCTCTGGTGCCTTCGCGCCCTTACATCCCAATGCGCCACCCCAACGCTCCCCAGCTCGCGCTCAGCGCGTTCCTCGGCCTCGCTCTGCTTCCTGTTCACCTCCACGCGAGCACCAGACAGAAGCACAAGTCCGCCCGCAAACCAGCACCTGCGCAAACCGTCCAGCCGCGCCCGCGCACCGCTCCAGCGCAACACAAACCGCGCATCATCATTCCCACGCCCCGAATCGGCAGTCAGGCATCGCTCGATCCCGCCACCGCCGATCGCGTCCACGCCTTCATCGCCGCCGAGCAGCACGCCCAGCAAGCGCAGCCAGTTCCGGCCGCAACTGGAGCGCAGCCAGCCGAAAACGTAGTCGCAGTTGCAGCGCGCCCGCAGCTCGCGCCCACGCAAGAGGTCGCCGCAACCCCGGTTCTGCTTCCCACCCTCTACAACAAGCGCGGTCGCCTCATCGTTCCCCCGCCGCTCAAGGGTTCCCACGAGATCCTGCTCCACCAGAACGAGGTTGCCGATCGCGATGGTCTCACCCGCATCCAGGATGATGCCGACCTCGAGCGCATGCGCCGCGAACACCTGCTGGTCGCGCTCCCGGACAACGCCGCGATACACAGCGACGAGCGTCTGCCGGCAAACCGCCGCTACTGCCGTCCCTGGACTGCGATCTTTCTCGAGCAGCTCGCGCGCGAATATCATGCCCGCTTCCAAACGCCACTGCAGATCAACTCAGCCGTGCGTACCGTGGAGTTCCAGCAGCGTCTGATGCGCACCAACGGAAACGCCGCGCCCGCAGAGGGCGACACCGCCTCACCGCATCTGACCGGCCAAGCAGTCGACATCGCAAAGCACGGTCTCTCCCTCACCGAGATTGCCTGGCTGCGCGGCTACCTGCTGCCGCTGGTGCAGGAGGGGAAGGTCGACGTCGAAGAGGAGTTTCAGCAGGCCTGCTTCCATATCAGCGTGTACAAGAACTACCTTCCGCAGACACCCGCAACCAGGCGCGAGCTGGCATCATCGCATCATGACCACACCGCCGAACTCGCGGTCAGCGTGCGCTAGGCTAAACGATGTGGCGCCAACCGGGAATACCGGAGGCGCCACATTCAGGTCTTGCATGTTTGAAGGTTACGTTTTCGCTTGCGTTCACCTCAAGAGCTACTTGGCTTCGTTCTTGAAGATCTGCTCGGCATAGTAGTTCACTACCTTTGCCTGATCCTTCAACATCTCGAAGTAGGCATTCTTCAACAGCTGAGAACGGTCGTTGTGCAGCTGTTGCCGGATCCCCTGCTGCACAATCGGATCGCTCAGATCGTGCTGTCCAGGCAACTCTGTTGAAGTCAGCTTGTAAATCGCATAGCCCACCGGCTTCTTGGTCTGCGCGTCGAGAACCGGCAGGATATCGGTGATCTGTCCCGGCTTCAATTTCATGACGGCGCTGTAGACGTTGGCATCGGCATGCAGGCTCGACTCCGACACGAAGCCCATATCGCCGCCGCTCGAGGCGGTTTCAGGCCGCTCCGAAAAGTTCATGGCCAGCGCGCCAAAGTCTTCGCCGCTGTCCAGCCGCGCCTTAAGTGCCTGGATCTTCTTCCTCGCCTCGATGTCGTTCATCGCCTTGCTACCCTGCAGGTTGCCAGGCTGTGCCGAGGGCACGCCGGTCACTCGAATCTCAGCCAGCCGGTACTGCGTCTCGATCAGGTTGTACTCGGCCTTATGCTGCGCGTAAAAGCTCGCGATATCAGCGTCCGACACCGTGATCTTCGAGTTGATCTCCTTGTTCAGCAGCTTATTGATCGTGAGCGAGTGACGAATGTCCTGCCGCAGTCGATCCAGCGTCAGATTCTGCGCCTTGAGATGTGCGTTGAACTGGTCCTCGGTATAAGGAGCCTTCATTCCCGCCAGCTTGGCGTCGACCTCTTCGTTGGTCGCCGTCAAGTTCATCTTCGCTGCTCTCTGCTCGATGATCTCCTCATCGATCAGATTGCGGACGACAGACAGCCGCGCGAGATCGGCCTGCTCGGGCGACGGAGGAGCCTGCTGTTGCTGCTGAATCAGCGCCGTGTACTCCTTGTCCATCTCCGAACGCAGGATCGGCTTGCCGTTGACGGTGGCCGCAACATCGGCGCGCGGTGCGCGATTGCAGCCTGCTGTGGCCGCGAGGACACAGCCGGCAAAGAGGACGACGGGAAGCAGCCGAGGACGCCGAACCTTTGGTTGTTGTGCAAAATCCGAACTTACTGCCATCAGCGTCTCTGCAGACTCTTTCATCGAACCTCTTATTCGAAGTTTATTTGCCCGGCGTTGGAGCAGCCGCCGGCGGCTTGATCTCAGGTGCGACCGGCGCGGGCGGCTTCTGACCGGCCGCCACCAGGGCACCATCGATCATGCGATACACATACTCCAGCGGCTGCGCTCCCTCAATCTTTTCGCCATTGATGAACAGGGCAGGCGTCGCTTCGACTCCCAGCACTTCTCCCTCCTGCATCGACTTCCGCACCGCACCGGCGTCCTGTTTGGTGAGGCAGGCGTTGAGTTGGTCGGCCTTCACCTTCTGCCGCTCGCCTTCGTCACGCGCCAACTTGTCGAGCATCTCGTTGGCCTTGATAACCGTCTTCTCCTGCTCGGTTGCGCCGCCGATCTCGCTGGCATGCTGGTGAATGTAATCCACCAGATTCCAGTAGCCCGTCCCGCTCTGCGCGCCAACGCAGTTGACGTCGACCGCCGCGCGCATCGCCCACGGATGTTGGTCAAGCGGAAAATCCCGGTACACGATCCGTACCTGATCCTTGTAGCGATCCAAAATAGCCGGGAACAGCGCCGCGTTCATCCGCGCACAGAACGGGCATTCCAGATCGTCAAATCCCACGATCAGCACGGGCGCGTTCACCGGTCCGCCGCGGGCCGGTCGATCGCCAGCGGGGATCAGATCCTTGGGATCCTGGCTGATGTCGAACGTCTTGAACTGGGCCAGCGTCTTGCCATCGAGCGACAGCAGAAAATCCAGCGGCTTACTTGCCTTGCCGTCCGCGCTGAAGTCCACAGTGATCACATTGAACCCAGGCATGTCGCTCTTCCGCCGCGGTCCGATATGAACCTGATACTGCGGCGGAACGTTCGCCCGGGCGCGGATCAGCACCTCGACCCGTCGTGCCAGCTCGGGCGATAGCTCTCCCGCGTTCGAAGCGTTGGCCTGAGCGCCGGCTGAACCATTCACCGGGCCTGCGGAGTTCGACGCCATCTGCGCATGGCAGCCGAGAGCCGCCAGCGTGAGCGTGAGAACAACAGATCGAAGGGGCGATGAGGCGATAAACACAATGGCTTCATTATTGCATGTCCACCCCCGGCCGGGAGCCGGTTGCCGACCGGTCAAAACAGACTTGTGGCACGCCGCAAGTTTCCCGCCGAGCCAATGTTGGCCAGGGTGAAACTGAACGTCTCGGTGCTCTCGTTGCGCACCGCTCCCAGCTCATACTTGCGGTACTCGACATTGAAACCACAGCAGTTCCAGTTATACGAGGCCTGCACCGAGGCATACTGCAGCGATCCCTGCCGCAGATCGAACCCCCCACTGGCCGCCGCGCTCAACCCCGGCTTGTTGCCCTTTCCCTCCCCGAGGAGGATCCGCATCTGGTCGAAGTTCGAGGTCGATGACGCCAGCCCATCGGTATAGAAGCGTCCCGGTGCATTCAGCTGTGCCAGGCTGAAGCCCGCGAACGTATCGCCCTGATGTACATCGACAAAGAGGTTGTTTGTCGTGAACTTGCTCGCACCCGTGTCGTAGTCGAAGTCCCACTCCACGTCGACGTTGTCGGAGGGACGAATCCGCAGCCGCGAGATCAGCGGCGAAATACTGCGCGGCTCAGTGAGGAACGCGATGCCGGAGAGGTTCAGCGTCGTCTCGAAGATGTTGCGGCGGCCATTGACGATCGCGCCCCCAAAGTTCTCGTTGAAGAAGGACTTCTGCGCCACCCGCCAGCTGAAGAGTTCGCGCGTTCCGCACCTGGGCGTCGAGGGAGCCGGCTTGCCGTTTGGCGTATCGTCAGGCTGCGTATCGTCATCGCTCACATCGGCGACCTCGGCCGGCTTGCCCATCTCCGCCGGTTTGCACGGATGGAAACGGCCCGGCCGGAGGAAGAGCCGCTGCGTCACCCCATACTCCAGCTCATTCGTGTCACTCGCGACGTCCACGTCATCAAAGCGCAATATCTGCAGAAAATTGTTGATTCCGGCCACGTAGCGATAGGTGATCTCAGGCTCAATGGTGTGCTTCACCTCACCGCGGAAGATCTTGCGCACGAAGGGCGAATCGAAGGTCCGCTCCACCACCGGCGGTCGGATATCAACCTCTGCCTCCACATCGCTCCGGTTGATGAACGCTGTCGATTCAAGCGGCAGCCCCACCTTCGAAGTCCCGTTTCTGCTATCGCTATAGTAGGTGTCCCGCAGCGCGACGGAGGGCCGGATATGCCACCCGCTCACCGCGAATGGTAGCGCCAGCTCTGGGTGCAAATCGACCCGGCCGACGCCGCCCGTGGTGAAACTCGGCTGCGTCCGCTTCAACCCGGCAGCAGAGGAATCCAGGCTCCACTCTAGCCGCCCCGCACCCAGAAGATGGTCCGTCGTCGTGAAGTTCAGCGATGGAATATGGAAGATCGTAATCTGCGAAAGCGTCGGTGCGGCGCCCGACGCGATCTGCGCCGGCGTCTGCGGCAATGGCTTCTCGCCCTGATAGCGGTCAATGCGTAAAGAAGCCGACGATCCATTCTGGTTATGTACGCCATAGACATCCGAGAGGATGTCCGTCGTCACCGCCTGATTGAAGTTGTTCGTGAACGCCTCGCGATAGATGTAGGAGCTGAGATACTCCGCATCCATGGCCACGCGGGTCTCGTTCGAGATATCGTGCCGCGCCTTGAGTGTCACGTCTTCCCCACCCTGGTAGGTATAAACCCCACCCGGAGGCGTATATCCACGGTCTTGCAAGGCGCTGAAATGGGCCGTGGCGAAGTCCTGGCCAACTCCGCGGTAACGGAACGTCCCCGATTCGGACCAGCCCCGCAGCGAATAGAAGATCGTGCCGAGCGTCATGTCCATGCTTCGGTTGAGTACGAAATACAGCTGTTCGCCGACGTAAAAACCCTTGTCGGATGAGTCCCCGAACTCCGGGATCAGAACTCCGCTCTGGCGCGCCCCAGGGTCGGTCGGAAGCGTGACGTAGGGAAGGTAGAGCAGGGGTAGGTGCAGCAGATGAAAGATGCTGTTGCTGCCCCGGGCCTTGTCTCCGTCGACGCTGAACTTGCCCGCCGACAGCAGCCAGTCCGGCCTCGCCAGTTGGCAGGAGGTTACCGTCCCGTCGTATACGTCGTACTCAGTCGGGCCCCGCTTCACCACAATCTTTCCGGAGAACAGGAATGGGTTGCTGTTGGCGTACACCACCCGGCTGCCCGACTGCTTCAGCCCGACCGAGCCCACCGCATCGTAGAAGCGGCCGGTTTGCGTCTGCACATTCAAGTTCCCATGGCTCGCCGTAATGTGCTCGTGGTTCGGTCCGCCCTCCACCAGGAGGTGGCCGGTTGCCGTCACCTCGCCGGTATCGCTGTCGTACTCGATATGGTCGGCATGGATCACCCGGTCGCCATACGTAATCACGACGTCCTTATCCAGCGTGTAGTGCGTTCCGGTCTTGACCTGCGGATTCGTCGATTCGATCTCGACCGTAGTCCGATCATCCGGCTGCGGCACCACCTGGGCTGCCGCATAGGGCAGTTGCCGCGCAACCTCCGGAGCATCGGGAAGCGGCTCAGCAGGCACACTGGACGAAGCCCCGGTCCCCCGAGCCTGTGCAGCTGCCGGAGGTGCCATCGGAGACACCTCCTGCGCCACAAGATCCCCATGACGGGCGCCGGACAGCATGATACTTATGAAAAGGAAGGCATTCAAAAGAAGTCTTGGCAGGCAACGGCTGGGGGTAGGCACGACCTCACGCATCCTTCTACTGTAAGACTCTCCGAGATTGCCAGCCAACGCGCCGCTCCCGCCGGACTGCGACCTGAGCATGCACAGAGTTGGACGTCGCCGCGACCTCCTGCTCTGTTCCCCTGCTTCGACGCTTTTGGATCGCTTCACGGACGGGCCACTCCTTTCGAGGCTAACCGATTTCTCGCACACGGGGCATCAAGTGAGCACAATGAGGTCCGCAGAATTTCGACTGGTTGCGCCAGACACACCGCTCAGCGAGGCGGAGCGCGACTCCGCCGGCCCTTTGAAGCAGCAGGTCTCCGAGCGCCTGGCAGCCCATCGTTCCCGCCGCGATCGCGGCTCCGCTCCCGCCCCCGTCGCACCCGAGCGATCCCCCGCCGACAGCCGGGCCAACCGCATCGCCGCCGCGGTCGCCGAGCGCTACGCGCGCTCGCAAAGCTATCGCGACTACCTCGCCGCCGAGGCCCAGCGCGCCATCGACGAGGCCAACGCCGCCGCTGAGCTCGCGGCCCGAAACGCCCACGCCGTCCACGTCGCGCAGCAGCAACTGCTCGCTGACCTCGACCAGTGGGCCGCCGCCGAGACCGAAGCCCAGATTGCAACCCAGGCCGCGGCTCAGCTTGAAGCCAGCATTGAGGCCAAGATCACGGCCCAGACTGCGGCCCAGACTGAAGCCCAGGCCGAGCTCAGCCTCCTCGAAGCTCCCATCGCCCTATCGCCCGTACTCGTCCCCACGCCCGCGCCCGCACCTCTACCGGGGCCTGTGCTCGCGCCCGTGCGCTCGCGCCGCCAAGTGACCGAGCCGCTTCCTACTGCATCGAGACCGCTGCCCTCCGATCAGGCTGCCGCCCTGACCGTGCGCCTCTACGGAGATCTGGCTCGCGACGCCGGAACCATCGTTGCTGCCAGGCCGGCACTCACGTCGCCTCCTCTGCATCTTCAAGACCCCTTCGACGAAGCCGAGCATATGGCCCTCGACGAAGAGATCGAATTCCGCCAGACGCCCGTCTTCGAGGAACCCAGCACTCCTTCGGTGCCCCTGCCCGCGAACCTCATCGAGTTCCCCCGCCAGCTGGTTGCCTCGCGCAGGGCTAGGCCCCGTCTCGCCGAAGGACCATTGCGCGACGAGGCCGACGCCGCTCCGGCAGCCGCCCAACTGCGCATCTTCGAGGTCGAAACCACCCAGATCTCCTCCACGCCAGCATTCGAGTCGGCACTGCCGGAGTGGTCCTCGATCTGCCTCGAAAACATGCCCGCACCCACCATCGAAGCCGACGAGACGCCGTTTCTCCTGCCGCCGCAACCCGCAGCCCTGAACCTGCGTCTTATGGCCGCTGCGGTCGACGCCAGCCTGCTCGCCGGCTCCTTCTTCGCCTTCGTCGCCACCGTGGCCTTGACCGCCGGCCGGCTGCCCACCGGCCCTACCGCCGCGATCGCCTCGGCGGGAGTTCTGCTGCTTCTCTTCCTGCTCTATCGCACCTTGTTCTTCACCCTCTCGGAGGCCACCCCGGGCATGCGCTACGCCCGCATCGCCCTGTGCACCTTCTCCGACGAGAATCCGAACCGCTCGGCCATGCGCCGCCGCACCTGGTCGCTTCTACTCTCCGCCTGCCCGCTCGGCATCGGCTTTCTCTGGGCCTGCCTGGATGACGATCGCCTGGGCTGGCACGACCGCATCTCCCGCATGTACCAACGCAGCTACTAGTATCCCCAGTGCAAGGTGTTCCGTCGCCCGCCTTGCCGAGGATCACGCATCTAGGCATTTCCAGGTATGCCAAGGCTTTAGCCTTGGCATCCAGGCCCATGGAGAGCGCGGGCTTTAGCCCTTGGGGTATGCCTCCCTTCTTGAAGGGGAGGATGCGCGGCCACCCCGGTATCGGCTGTCAAGCCCCTAATTCCCTCCAAAACTCCAAATCCCCAACAAAGACGCACCCTCCCACGCCCCAAAATAGTTGGCGCAAAGGGTATCTCTGGCTTCATACAATTAAGACAGTGGAGAAAAAAGAACGCAGGAGAGGAGAATTCGTCGCAACT
>DATMOB010000007.1:0-3600 GCA_035568455.1 Granulicella sp. | reverse complement strand
TTCGGATAAGCGGCACCGCCGGGAACGTGATACAGGCGGGTCCCGCAGTCCGGGCAGAACCAGCACTCCATCGTTTTCACGGGACTGGTCCGCCGAGCGAACATCTTCGGCTCACCTTTCGTAATACGAAAATGCTCCTGTGGAATAACAGCGGCCATCGCGAACGCCGCCCCTGATTGTCGCTGGCACTCGGTGCAATGACAGGCAGCCGCGTCTCGGGGCGAAGGAAGATGAGGAGCTCCAGCGGGCGATTGAAGCGAACGAAGGTCCGCCGAGCGAACATCCTCGGCTCACCTTTTCGTAATACGAAAACGCTCCCGTGGAATAACAGCGGCCATCGCGAACGCCGCCCCTGATTGTCGCTGGCACTCGGTGCAATGGCAGGCATATACAACTGACGGTGGACCTGAGATTTCGTAGCGGACCGAGCCACACTGGCAGCCCCCGCCCTGGGGAAAGACCATGATCGATGTTCCTCGCGTCGCTGCATCGGTGCAGTCAATGCAACGCTCGATGACACTATATGTGGCTGAGCGCGTGCGTCCAGCATCGCCAGCGAATGGCGACCCCACTGCGTGCATATCTCAAGCAGACCGTGTGGAAACCCGTTTCCGGGGCGTACCGAAGGGCAGCCTGGTCATCGCCGGCCCGGACGTTGCGCTGGCGCCAAAAGCCGGACTGGCGTTGGCGATGGCGGTCCACGAGCTTGCCAGCAATGCGGCCAAGTATGGCGCGCTCTCGACGGTCTCCGGCGCCTCGAAGTCCGGTGGACTGTCACCCGCGGCGGGGACAACCAGATCTTGGCACCTGCCTGGACAGAGAGCGGCGGCCCGGCGGTTCAGGCGCCAGTACGGCGCGGGTTCGGAATGACCCTGATCGAGCGCGCCTTGACCCATGAGCTCGATGCCGAGGTTCGCCGGGAATTCGAGGTATCCGGCCTGCACTGTACGATCGAGATTCCGTTCATTGAAGAAGTCGGGTGGGCGCTGCCCCCCATTACAGCCAAGGAGACGCTTAATGACCCAAGATGGCCGAGCCGGGTTGCGTATCCTGGTGGTCGAAGACGAAATGCTCGTCGCCATTCTGATCGAAAACATGCTGGAGGGTCTCGGTTCCCATGTCGTGGGGCCGGTGAGCAGGCTCGATGCCGCGCTGCGGCTGGCACACGAGGAGGCGCTGGATGCGGCGATACTGGACGTGCGTATCCACGGTGGGCAGGTCTATCCGGTCGCCGAGCAGCTCCTCGCGCGCAACATTCCGTTCGTGCTCGCCAGTGGTTACGGTGACTGGGCTCTCCCCGAGAGCCTTCGCGATCAGCCGCGTTCGCATTGTCACGAAAACCGGGTCGGGAGCCAGGGGCGTATCGGGTAGAATGCCGGTTGGCTCCGCTCTGCTACCGCCGGCATCGCTTCCCGCCCTAGGTCATCCAGCACGCGATATGGCTCTATCTCTGCTTCACCCTGAGCAGGAGCTTGGCGTCCCGCCGGTGACCCGATCGACGATTTCCACGGCGCACACCACGGTAATCATGCCCTGCCGACCACCGATACCAAGCCGCGGATTTTCCTGGCGGAGGTTCGCAGCAGACTCCCCGCTGGAGGGAGACGGATTCGAACCTTCGGTTCCCCAACAGATCGCTCCCGTTTTCGAGAATGGCAGAACGCGGTCGCGGCAGTGTGAGGTCGAGCCGTGCTCCATCGTTTGCGTCCAAAGCGCCTTAACTTGACAATGCGGTGCCCCCTGCTCAGTCCGCGACAGATCACTCAGCCATTTCGGGCTGAACAGCTCGGAACTCAGAGTCTTCGGCCATTCCGGCCAACTCAGTTGCCCAAATTCTGAGCTGTTCGATAACCTCCGGCGCAATCGCGGTCTTCTCCAAATCGCGACATCGCCTCGCCAGTTTCAAAAGATAGCTCGCGTCTTTCATAAGCATCCCCAAAGTTGATCCGACGTAGATAGTGACCGGTAAGCTGCCAATCTTTTACGTCACGTTTATCGTATTCCTTTTTCCTGTCGGGCAAGACATTAGCCGGTATTGGAAATCAGACGTATCTTTCTGATCAAGAAGACCATGATTTCTGTCAATCTGCAAATTAGGTTGCCTAAATTTTGGATAAAACCAGTTACACAATGTCTTTGGCTGACGTTCCGGGAGGAGATGGTCGTCAAGCGCTCGCGGTATATGATCCCTGTCAGACTGGCCCCACCGGCGGCGTAAGTGACCCCGATGCCCACTCGCGAACGATCGCACGGCCCGGTCAGGAGCCCGGTCGGGTACGCCATCAACACATCGACGGGAGCGAACATCAGAGGGCGAGTTTTCGGGGTCCAAGTTTGCCTCAATGACGGACCCGGTCGCCTCCTAACTCGACGGGGTAACCACCAAGGGGGCAGCTTCCTCGAAACCACAACCGAACGACGCCTTCTTGACGCTGGTTCGTGGGTATACAGTCGACGCTCGCGTTTCATCCGCTCTGAAGCAGTCCTCCGGTGAAGACCTGCCAGCTCCGCACGCTCACATCGACATAAGCCGGGTTGACCTCGACACCGCAGCAGATGCAGCCGGTCATTTCGGCTGCGATTAAGCTCGTGCCCGAGCCGAGAAACGGATCATAGATCGCCTGGTCGGGCGGCTGTTGTTGGTATCGGGAGGCGCATGCCAGCAGCGCGGTGCGGGGTGACGCGGGGTTCGCCTTGTTACCGATCCCGACGGCCATAAGCTGAGCCTCGCTTGGCGGCTCAGGCGGGTGTAACCCGCCGGTCCCGCAGGCGCCGGAGACGACTTGACGGGGAACGCCGTTGATCTTGACGGTACGCTGACGCCCCGGGTGGTCAAAACGATCGAAACTTGCTCGCCCTAATCCTCAAGTCTGAAAGGCCAGTCAATACAGGACAGGAAGCCATGAATAGCGATACATTCCCGACCGAGCATTGGGGCAGCCTTCAGCAAAAGCCATTACGGTCGAGCCCGTCAGACCAAGAAGCCGCGGCTCCGCTGACCAAAGGAGATGTGCTGATCGTGGCATTCGTTTCGTCACTTTGGCTTTGGGCAGCGACCTTTGCGATGATTTCGGCAGGATTGCGATAACTCATGCCATCAGTCGCCTCTACTCCTGCATATCCAATGCACCAGTACGCCAAGTTCCTACGCTGATCCTCACGCCAGGCTTCAGTAATCCTCTTTCCTTGGATCAGGAGAGAACATCGTGAATAGGCATATCACAGTCGGACTAGCAATGGTCGGCAGTGCCGCGCTCGGCGCTGCGGCAGTTCAAACCCTTCATGCCCAGACCAAGCCACCCGCCTACAACATCGCGGAGATCACAATCAAGGACCAGGACGGATATAATAAGGAATATCTTCCACTCATTACGAAGGCGCTTACCGACGCAGGCGGCAAATTCCTCGTCCGCGGAGGCAAGACCATATCCTATCAAGGTGCAGCCCCCGCGCCCCGCATCGTTGTGATTCAATTCGAGAGCTTGGACAAGTTGCAAGCATGATATGATTCCGCCCCCTAAAAGAACGCCGTAGCTGTTGGCGATGAATATGCGACACAGCGCATATTCGGCGCCGAAGGGGTCTCACCGTAGGCGGCGC
>DATMOB010000006.1:0-45400 GCA_035568455.1 Granulicella sp. | reverse complement strand
GCTCTCGATGGTCTGGCCGATCTGCGTGTCCGTGGTGTGGACTTCGGCGGTGTTCTCGGTAACGTCCACGGTCTGGCCTGCGTCCGCAACCTGCAGCACGACATCGAGCGTCAGGGCGGTATTCACATCGATCTTGAGGCCTGCGGTCTGACGGAACTTATTGAAGCCGTCTGCGGTTACATCCAGCTCGTACTGTCCGATGGAGACGACCGGGAAATTGAACGTCCCGTCGTCGCCGCTGGTCGTGTTCTGGTTCACACCAGTCGCGGTATTCAGCAGGCTCACGGTGCTGCGCGGGATGACCGCGCCCGTCGCATCCTTCACCGAGCCGGCGAGCCGTCCACTGCCCGCCTGAGCGAGCGCTGAGTGGCTCATGAGCAAGATCAGGAGCAACACCGCCCCTAAAAAGCTAAACGGGATGAGGACGAACTCACGGAACGCGCTCTGCTGATCCGGTACCTGCGAACCGTCTTCCGCGCGGAGCTTGATGCTGTTGTTCTCTACTCTGCTAACGATGTTGTGGTTCTTCTTCATCTTCTTTCTCCAATTGCGGTGTATCCATAGGCATATAGACACACCACGAGTGTTCTGGGCAGACCGATCATGCGGTCCGCCAGTGGACTCGTGCACTCGCCGTGAGTTGCGAATGCTATCTAATGAGGGAACTCGTACAAAGAGGAGTTCGCTCGCGGGTTCTTTCCCGGGAGACAAGCGAGCGGCCGTGCAAGGGAGCGCAGCCTCTTGTTACCGGGAATTGCCTCCGGCGTGCGAAGGCTCGCTTATCACTGGGTCGTCCATATTGGCTCCTTGTGCATATAGCTCGCCCTTGAACCCTGGTCGGCGGCCGACCCTGTTGCTTGCTCGTTCTTGCCCACGCTTACCCGCATCGACCTGTCTTTCGCCGCTTCGCCAAAAAAGTGGCCTTTCTCCGCACAGGTGAAGGGCTCCGGGTATCGCCGGTAGCGAGCCAGATCAAGAGACAGCTTGCTTTTCATGCTTCCTCCGTGTTTGATCCACGCAGGCGCAACCGAACTCCTGCGCAGCAGCGCGGAGAGCGGAAAACGCACCGGATCTTTGGTTCGGGAGGGGTGAGTTGGACTCAAGGAGGCCGACTTACTCACACGCTCAAATCACAGTTCGTACATTGCGATGAGCGGTGTGGAGCCGACTATAGCAAGACCACTAAAGGAACAAGGCTAAAGACGAATTCCAGAGCGCTTATCGCAACACAGGGAGGGTCTCGGTCTACTAGGAGGCTCTTGTGCGGAATTGATGCTCATAGATGGTTTCACTTCTCCTGCGAAGATCAACATCTTCGCCTCAACCTTTGTAGCATACCCCACAGGGTATCTGCAAATCGCGCAATCGAAGCGGTTTGGAGGCCACCGGTTTGTAGCCTTTGCGGGGACATTTTTCTCTACTTCATATAGGTCTTGAAGATGCCGATCAGCTCCTCGGCAGCCTCCCGCGGGTCTTGATCAGCTTCCGGCTCCACGACGTGATGGAGCAGATGCTCAGCCATGAGTTCCGCCATCAAGGCGCTCATAGCCCCCCGCGCTGCTGCCACCAATTGCAGCACCTTAAAGCATTCAGTGTCCTTATCCTCCAGCGCACGCTCGACGGCATCCATCTGCCCTCGAATACGCTTCAGACGAGCGCTGAGCTGTTTCTGTTGCTGCAAGACATGAGCCATGTCATTACTATACCTAGGCAATAAAGCGGATGGGATCCAGGCGGGGACACCCGCCGCGCTGGATAGAAGCCCCCGAAATGATGTCGCACATCATTGTTTTGCGAAGTGCAGCCGTTGCGCATCCATCTCTTTCGGAAGACGCCCGACCGCTTCAATTCACCGGAACGCATCATCGCCAGACTGATTCAAGAGGTTGGGAGACCCACCTGAACCAGTCTGGCGACTTTGTTGCTTGCTTTCGTGCTTTCTTGCCTCAGCCTACAACGTAACCGCTAGTAGGTGATTCGCAGCGAGAATTCGAGCACGCGGGGAGTCCCGGTGCCGACGAGGCCGGCTGAGTTGACGGTGGAGGTAAGCGCGCCGAAGCTCGACGGCACGGTCAGGCTGCGTTGAATGTTCGTTGCTCCTGGGACAAAACAGCTGCCACCGGCGGTAGCGGGCGTGCAGGTAGTCTTAACACTCATGGCTGCTGAGGGTTGGCCATACTGCGCGCGGTTGAAGAGGTTGAACGCCTCGGCACGGAAGATGACGTTGTTCCGCTCGGTGACGTGGAAGGTCTTCTCCACCGCGGAGTCATCCTGCCAGAGCGCGGGTCCGTTGAGAATGTTACGGCCTGCATTGCCCCAGCTACCGACGGCCGGCAACGAGAATGCAGCCGGATTGAACCAGCGCGCGGTGCCGCGGTTGGCCTGGTAAAGAAGCACACCGGGTACGCGGTCAGGACGCTGATTGTAGAAGTTACCATCCGGCAGTTCGCTGCTGTCGCGGCTCAGAGAGAGGATCACCGGCATACCGGCGCGGGCGCTGAGCACCGAGTTGACCGACCAGCCACCGGCGAGCAGATCGGTGATCAGGGATTGATTGAGATAGCGGCGACCACGACCGAACGGCAGATCGTAAACAATGCTGGCGGTGCCGCTGTGGCGCGAGTCGTAGTCACTGCTGGCGTACTCGCAACGATAGCAGGCGACGTTCTGTGCGGAGTCGGCATCGCCGGCACCCACGGAACCATCGTTGAGCGCGTGCGAGTACATATAGTTGCCCGAGAAGAACAGGCCGTTGTGGAAGCGGCGATTGACGCTGACCACGAAGGCGTTGAAGCTCGACATGCCTTCGTTGAACTTGGTGTCGATCTCGCTGGGGTACTGCGGCAGCGGGCGGGTGTGCGTGATGGGATCGAGCAGATTGCTGTAGGAGCGACGGAACAGATGCACACCGTGCGAACCCAGATAGGTCAGATTGAGTGTGGTCTGCCCGGGCAGAGCCTGCTGGATGGATGCGGTCCACTGCTCGACATAGGAGTCCGGATGATGGCGCGACATGGAACGCGGCGTTTGCGCCAGGCCGGTCTGTGGGATCAGCGAGGGCGCCACCGGATAGGAGAAGGTGACCGTGCTTCCATCGGCCTGCCGACCGCTGGTGAGCAGCGTGGAGGGCTCGGTGTTGACGGCCGGGCTATCCTCGTCGCCGAGTTGGTCCTCTCCATGGTAGGTGCCGTAGCCGGCGCGGAACACCGTGTTGCCCTTCAGCGACAACGGCGAGTAGGCAAAGGAGATGCGTGGGTCGAAGCTGCGGAAGTTGTCGTAGTAGAAGGCCGTGCCCATGCCGCAGTAGCCGCCGCAGTTGGCGATGTCGAAGGGATCTTCGTTGTTATGCGCCTCGGTGAAGGGCGAGAAGAAGTTGTAGCGCAGGCCGTAGTTGAAGGTGAGCGCCTGCGACACCTTCCACTCATCCTGAGCGTAGCCCGCAGCGTGGATCTTGTGCATGCCCTTGTCGGGCAGCGCCGCCGTGTCCAGGAAGCTGGTGAGTTGGTCTTGCAGGAAGGCTGTCGGGTTGTTGAAGGTTGCGGTGCCGTCGACGGAGTTCTGTTCGTTGAACCAGGGCAGCGTGTACTCGCCTCCGAACTTGAAGGTGTGAGCACCCTTGGTCCAGGTGACGGTATCGTTGATCGACTCGGACTGACCCACCTGCTCCTTGGTGTAGTTCTCGAGGATCGTGGTGAAGCCGGTGATCGAGAAGTTGAAAGGCAGGCCCGTCTGCTGCACCTGATAGTACAGGTTGCGATTGAAACCAAGCTGCACTTCGTTCACGATGCGCGGGCTCACGATGTGGGTCTCTTCGAGCACGAAGTTCTGCACCCGCGCGCTGATGGAGATGCCCTGCGCCAGAGCGTTGAGCGCATAAGTCTGGAAGCCGTCATCGATGTTGTAGCGAACGTAGGCGGAGTCCTTGTCCGAGATGCGGTGGTCGATGCGAACCGTGCCGGCGTTCTCACTGTTCGGGCTGGGAACGACGCCGGTATAGGTGTCGATATTGGGATCGGAGGTAGGTGCCTGCCCCGTCGGATAGGCGTTCATGACAAAGCTCAGCGCGGGCGCCTGCGCCGCGATCTGAGCGCGGTAAGCCGCACTGGGCACATAGCCGACCTGCGGTACGCCGCCAAGCTGCTGCCGGAAGCCTTCGTAGTTGACGAAGAAGAAGGTGCGGTCCTTGATGATCGGGCCGCCTACGCTGGCGCCGTATTGGTTCAGCTGAAATACCGCCGGGTGGGCGGACTTGAACGGACCATGCGCATCGAAGTAGCTGTTGCGGATGTAGTCGAAGATACTGCCGTGGAAGGCGTTGGTTCCGGTCTTCGAGATCAGGCTGACCTGACCGCCGGCCGAGCCGCCGGTATCGGCAGTGTAGGCGCCGGAGTCTACCTTGAACTCGGCGATGGCCTCGGTGGAGAACTGCAGGCGCAACGCCCCCTTGAGCGAGGCGTGAAAGATGCCGCTGGCATCGACGCCGTCGAGACGGAAGTTGTTGTCATCGGTTCCGTTGCCCGCAAAGCGAATCGATCCCTGGGCGCCGGAGCCGGAGTCGATCGCGCCGGGGGCAAGCAGCTCGAGATTGGTGAGGTTACGGCCGTTGAGCGGCAGATTCGAAACCTGCACCGACTGAATCGTGCCCCCAAAGGAGGCGTTGCTCTTGTCGAGCTCAGCGCCGCCGAGATCTGCCTCCACACCGATGGTCTGATCGACAGCACCGACCTGAAGCTTTGTGTTCACCGTGCGGACGTCACCAGAGTGTAGATCTAGGTCCGCGATGCGCGTGTCCTTGAAGCCATCGTGGCCGAAGACCAAGGTGAAGCGGCCGATTGGAAGCGAGGAGACAACGAACTGGCCGTGTCCATCGGTGGAGACGACGCGCACTTGGTTGGTTCCGCTTTGCGTGACAGTCACCGTGACGCCAGCGATCGAGGCACCCGACGGATCGGTCACGGTGCCATTCAATTCGGTGCGGTCAATCTGCGCACCGGCTATGCCTGAGAGGAGGGTGAGACAGAGGAGAAGCGCGTAGCGTATAAACCTAGTCATTTCGGAGGCCCCAAGAAATTAATGCCGATTTCGGGCAAACAAACGGTTGTACCGGATGAAAGCATCCAGTTGGCAAGCAAATCCTGCTCGCGAGAAAAGGTAAGGTTAGTGAGCGGCGGGGGTCATAAACAGCGATTCCAGGCTCGGAATCTTCTGCTGAACCTCTTCTCGAATGCTCTCCGCCTTGTGGGCGGCGTCCTCTTCACTGACGGCATCGGTGCAGGCGATCTCCATCACAAGGATTCCAATCCGACGGCCCTGCGCGTCGGACAGGTACATCTTCATGTTGTAGAACTGGCCGTCTTCAATGCGCGGCCCATAGATCTTGCCGCTCTTGACGGCGGCAAAGTCCGAGTCCGAGGTGCGAATGCCAACGCGGGTGACGTTGCCATTGGCGATCAGGATCATGTTCTCGCGGCCCGGAGGGATGACATGGAGACCGATGCGCCGCAACATTGGGTGAGCCGAGAGCGTCTCCAGTGCGATCTGCTGGGCAGCCGGAGCATTGACGGGCTCCTTGTCATCTGCAAGTGGAGCTCTTGGCGCAGGCGTATTGATGGGCTCGTAGACCAACACCCGGGCGTTTTGCGAGCCAGCCTGCGGCACCGCGACGAAGAGGCGGTTCAGCTCAGGCACCAGCCGCGACGTGCGGCCATTGGCACCGGAAGCGACGCTGCCGCGCGAAACATAGTGATTGAGATCAGTCTGCTCAAACACGTCGACGACACCGTCAGTAGACGCATACAGCCGCCGCGTGATCGGATCATAGATAAGGTCATCGACGCCCTTCGAGATCGGCAGCGTCTGCAGCTCCTTACCAGTATTGCTGTCGAGCACAACGATCTGGCCGCTTCTGCAGCCAACAAAGAGGCGTTGACGCTGCTCGTCGAGCGCAATCGCGACGTTCTGCTTGCCCATCGTCAGCGGCCACTTCGCCAGAATCTTATTGCGGAAGCGATCGATCACGACCACCTGGTTGGTCGCCTTGTCGTTCACGTAGATGTGAGGGCGATAGTTATCGAGCGCCATGGCCTCCAGTGTGTCGCCTTCAATCTGCATGTCGGCGAGCTTGGAGTTGGTGGTCGTATCGATGACGCTGAGCATCGAGTAGGTCTGGCCAACGTCGCCGCCGCCATTATCGACATAGAGATACTTGCGGGAGATGTCGTAACCGATCGAGTCTGCGTCCTTCAGCAGCGGGATGCGGGCGATCTGGCCATAGCTCTCGCCGTCAAATACCTTCACCGAACCATCACCGCCATCCGTGACAAAGATACGGTCGATGTCGGAGCGATACAGTACGGCATGAGGACGAACGATGCCGTCGATCTGGTGAACAATCTTGCCCGTGCCAAGGTCGAATACGAGGACTGCCTTGAAGTCCTCCGGCGTTGCAAACAGGCGATTCCGCTTGAGGTCGACACTGAAATGATCAAAGTTTCCCTTGACCGTTCCGGGAATCTCAAGAGTCTGCACCAGGCGCAACGGAGCACTTCCGCTGGCTGCTTCCGGCGTAACGTTCTGGCTATAACTTGGGAGGGCTGACAACAGGGCTGCGCAAAGCAAAGACGCGGATCGAACAGAATTCATGGACAAAGTACAGGGCCTTTGACATCGAAGATCATGGTGCGATGTCATGAGCTTAGTGACTTCATTGTCCGGATACCGTGACGATGAGGTCAATTTTGTACGAATTTAAACTCAGGTAATCTTCAGATTTGCGAACGCAGACAGCAATAAAAGTGCTGCCTCCTGTGTCAGGAGGCAGCACGAAACCGCCGCAAAGAGCAGTGATACAATTTCGGCCTAAAACTTGATGCGTGCGGTGAACTGAAGTCTTCTCGCCGGGAGCGCCGCAGTTGGCTGGCCAAAGAACGAGGACTGGACGTTGCCCACATAGGAGGTATAGTTCGTTCGATTGGTGATATTAAACGCATCGACCGCCATGGAAAAGACAGGCGTCTTGTCTGACTTCTTGGGCCGCAACGCAAGATCCCGGCTCCAGCGCAGGTCCAGCTCGGAGTTGCCCGCCGTTTGCAAGGTGTTCCTGTTTACCCCTGCGGGACGAGCATTGAGCATACCCGTGTTGAAGGTGTCATTGCCGGAGGTCTCCGTGTACGGCATTCCGGAGTAAAGCTTGGCCGCGATGCCGAGGTTCAGCCAATGATCCTGATTGATTGTGCCTAAGAGGTTGAAGCGGTGACGCTGATCGAAGTCCGCACGGCCATACTCGCCTGCCATCGAATACTGGTTGGCCGGAAACCACATAACTCCACCAGTGTCGTTGTTGGTGTGGCTGAACGTGTACTGAGCGAGTCCAGAGAACCAACGGCCAGCATCCCCCTGCAGCGTGAGATCAAGTGCATTCCCGACCTGTCTGCCTCTGGATTCGATCTGCCTCACAATCCCGAGTCCAAGATTAGGACGCCCCGCGTAGAGCGGCGCAAGCGGCGCATTCACATCGCGCGAGCGAAACATATCAATGCCAAGAGTGCCGCGGTAGGTGGCGGCAATCGTCAATCCCTTGCCGAGTTGGTGCTCCCCGCCGGCGCTGTAATTGATGACATACGGAATATGCGTGTCGCTCGCAAGCTGGACAAGATTCGTCGGCAGAGTAGAGAGGTCGGTGTTTGCCGGATAGGGATTGGGATAGCTCGGATTCAACAGCGTGAAGGAGCGGACAATCACTCCGTTGTACCGGGAGAGATCCGCCATGGGCTGGACGCCGGAGCGATCATAAAAGAGTCCCGATCCCGCACGGAAGACGGTCTTGTGGTCTGGCATGGAGTAGGCAGCGGAAACCCGTGGAGCGAAGTCGTGAGTCGACTTGAAGTAAGTCTGCCAGTCATAGCGCAACCCCAGCGAGATCTGAAGATTAGGCCGAAGCTGGATTTGATCCTGAACAAAACTGCCAATCTCGTTCATCCAGAAGACGGTCCGGCCAACGCCAGCCTGCTGCGTAAACGAGTAAGGAGTATTTGCCGCGTACTGGGCGAGGCTGGAGAAGCTATAGGTGCCGAGACGGTTGGATTGGTCCTCCCAGGCACGGCGGCTGAGGTTGGGAATATTGATGCCAAACTTGACATAATGGTGTCCGTGGCTCCAGCTGACGGTATCGTTGATCTTCAGGTTGTTCTCGGTTTCGAACATATTGCCCTGAGCGCCCCCGCCGGTGAAGTTACCGTCAACGACAATCTTCTGCGCCGCACTGACGCTGCGTATCGGATCGTAGTCCTTCTCGAAGAAGAGTTGGAACTGATTGAGCAACGTGGGGGAAACGATCATGCGATCGTTGAAGATCACGTCATCCTCGCGCGCCTCCGCGTTGACGCCCGACTGCGCAAGCACCAATCCCCCAACCCCCTCATTGCGAGTGATGGTGTCGCTGACGTTGTACTGAAGCGACACGCGGTGCGAGGCGGATAGATCGTGCGTCACGCGCGCGGCGAACTCCGTATCATGGACCGGCGTCGGTACATTGCTCGAAACCACACCAGTCGGCGTATCTGCGTGGACGATCGATTGCAGATTGTCCTCCTGCCTGGTCCCCGAGAGGAGGAACGTGGTCTTGTGATCAAAGCCGAGAGGTCCAGTAATGGACCCTTCATAAATGCGCTTCTGTTCAAATGGCTTGACGAGTGCGTAGTAGTTCTTCGCATCGAACACCGAATCGCGGAAGGTGAAGTTCAGGCTACCGTGAACCTGGGGAGTTCCCGGTTTGGTGATGATTTCGATTCTCCCCTTGCCGGGCCGGTTGGTCTCGGCGCTATAGGGATCGTTATTGATATGCGCCTCGGCGATGGCCGAAGCAGAAACGCCCGTGCCCTTCATCTCGACACCGTCGACGATGATGCTGACCCCACTGGTCGCAATGCCGGCCTGATCCAGAAACGGCGTGAGCGCCGCGATGTAGTTCTGATCGAATACGGGAACCTTCTCAAGCATCTTCGCATCGGTGGAGACTTGGTCACGATTGCCCGCTGGATCGAGCGCAACCTGGGTCGCTTCCGGAGCGACCGTTACATCCTGTGCCACAGCGGCAAGCGTCAGTTGGATGCGAAGACTCGCTGGCGGTGCGGATCCAACGTGAACGGGAACCTCATACAGTTCGAAGCCATTGTTGGCCGGGACCTGCAACTGATAATCACCAGGTGCGACGCGCAGCAGGCTGAAGTGACCTTGCGAATCTGAGACAGCGTCTCCGCCCTTCACAGCGGCCCCACGCGGGGTGTGCAAGTGCACCTCGACGCTGGGAACGGCGGCCCCATCTGGGTCGACGACGACTCCACTCACGCTCGTCTGAGCGAGCAGCCGAGTACAACCCACAATCAAGCCAGCCAAAACCAAAGTCCGCAGTCCGCATCTGAGAGCAAGTTCCATGCTCTGAGCCTACCGCGAACCGCCTGAATTTTTGCTGAAGCCCCAATTCACGAGATTGTTAAGGAACGATCTGGATCTCATCAGCTAAACACTGAATGTCGGCGCGCGGAAACGCCACCTCAAAGCTGGCGCCGCAGCCGATTGCACTGTCGACATGAATAGTTCCGCGGTGCATCTCAATAAGGCTCTTCGCGATCGAGAGCCCCAGGCCAGAGCCGCCGTCGCCGTGCGTTCGTGCCGTATCCACCCGGAAAAAACGCTCGAAGATGCGCTCTTGATCCGCGGGTGCAATACCGATTCCCGTATCCCGAACCGTGAAACCGCAGCACTGGTCCGACGACCAGGTCGCAATCGAGATCTTGCCCCCAGTAGGTGTGTACCGCAGCGCGTTGTCAATGAAGATCATGAGCACGCGCTCGACGATCCTTTGACTTCCTTCCATAGGAACGATGCGGTCATGCGGCATGAACTCGACGGTAACTCCGCGCGCCATAGCCTGCGAACGGGCGCGTGGCAGGATGGCGCTGACTGATTGGCCCAGTTCGAACAGCTCCATACAGATCGCAGAGTCTTCAACACCGGAGCGCGCCAAAGTAAGCAGATCGGCAATCAGCCGGGCCATGTAGTCGCTCTCGGCCAGAATATCGGACAAACCGCGCTCGATGCGAGCAGCGTCAGTAGGCTCCATCAGCATCAACTCAGCGTTCGATTGGATCAGTGCGACCGGCGTTCTCAACTCGTGCGACGCATCTGCCGTGAACTGCGCGATGCGGTCATACGAGGTCGCGATACGGTCGAGCATATGATTGATCGTCGAAGAAAGACGGTCGAGTTCATCTCCGGTTCCCAGCAGCGGAAGCCTTCGAGAGAGGCTCCGCGCGTCGATGGAGTTGGCCGTCTCCGTGATCTGATGAATGGGCGAGAGCGCTCGCCCGCTCATCCAATGGCCTGCAATCGCGGCCAGAAGCCCAGCGATCGGAATGCTGAGCAGCAGCAGCCAAGCCAGCCCCATCAGCAACTCCTGATACTCCGTCTGGTCCACGGCCAGCTCGATGAGGAAGGTGTATGGGCCTACCCTGGTAATTCGACTGATGGTACGGAATGATCGTTCACTGACCTCAACGGTCTGTTTCAACATCTCGGAGCTCGCGGGAGTGACGGATGTGATCGCCGTCATGGCGTCCGTTTGGTAAACGATGGAGTGATCAGCACGGCTAACCCGAAGCATCTTTCCCCGCGGCAGCAAGGCGGAGTGCTCGCGCAACTCCTCGTTCAGGTTGTTCATCTCCTGCATGATCAGCTTGTGCTGCAGGAATGCGGCGACCCCGTCCACGCCCGACGTCAGTTCCTGGTCGGCAGCCTTGCGAAGACCCCAGGATGCTCCAAGAAAAACTCCCAAACCAAGCAGCGCGAGAATGATCGACACCAACGCCGCATACCAGAGCGTAAGACGAATTCGAATCGAGACGGTCATAGGAATCGAGACGGTCATAGGACTTTATCCGCCGTGAGCCGGTAGCCGAAGCCACGCACCGTATGAATGAGCTTGGCTTCAGAGGCACCGTCGATCTTGGAACGAAGCTGTTTCATGAATGCGTCGAGCGTGTTGTTCTCAACCGTATGCTCATATCCCCAGACCGCATTGATGATGGCATCGCGCCGCAGCACAGCGTTTGGATTCCGCATCATGAACTCAAGCAGAAGAAACTCGGTGCGCGTCAGACTGATCGGACGGCCCGAACGGGACGCCGTATGGGTCAGCGGATCCAACTCCAGGTCTTCAAGCCGGTAAAGCAGCGAGGCGGAGGTATGACGTCTGCGTCCCAGCGCCCGCAGACGGGCAAACAGCTCCTCAAAGGCAAACGGCTTGGTGAGATAATCGTCGACTCCGCTATCGAGTCCCCGCACGATATCGCTCGTCGCATCGCGCGCGGTCAGCATGATGATCGGTGTCGAAATCCGCGAGTCGCGCAGAGAACGTGCTACGGTGAAGCCATCCATCCCAGGCAGCATGGCATCGAGAATGATGGATTCAAACTGGTGGCTGCGAGCGATTTCGAGTCCCTCCGTACCGCTCGACGCGACCACGGTGCGATGAGACTTCTTCTCCAATGCATCTCGCAGAACCATGGACATTCTTGGATCATCCTCTACGATCAGAATTCTCATGGATCAGGCTCTCCGGCTGGAAGTATCTAAAATTGTATCCGCCGCGCCTGAATTTCCGCTGAATTCCTATTTTTCCCTGAAAAAGAACCACTTTACATAAGGCCATCTAGTGACGCGCCAGGTAGGGCGATGCCGACGCGGTTCAAAGATTCTACCTCGGCCCTACATTGTGGGGCTAGAAGTTCGCGTCCCCACTCCCGTCTCGCGTTCCCACACAGCAAAGGCAGGCCGCGATGTCAAAGCCGCGAACGGCTACAAATAAAGAGACCGGCGCCAGCACCGTCTAGACGGTCGCCGGCGCCGGCCCTTCGTCGTTCCCAGTAAGTCTAACCGCTAGAACTTGGGCAGTTGCTTAACCTCCCAGCCGCCGCCCAGTGCCTTGATCAGCAGAACGCTGGCGTCGAGCTGTCTGCGCATCAGGTCGATATCGTTGCGCTGATTTGCCAGCGCCGTTGTCTGCGACGTAATCACCTGGAGATAAAGCTCCACCCCGCCTTCATAGCGAACCTGGAAGGTATCGAGCGACTCCAGCGCCTCCGCCGTCGCACGATGCTGCTGCTCGGTCTCGCTCTTCAAAATGCGCAGCGCGGCAAGATTGTCTTCGACCTGCTGGAAAGCCTGCAGTGCAGTCTGACGATAGCTCGCAACCGTTGCGTCGTAGTTGGCGCGCATCCTCTCGGAGGCGGCATGACGCCTTCCTCCATCGAACAGCGTCTCCGACATCGAAGGTCCCACCGCCCAGAATCGGCTCGGCCATGTAAACCAGTTCAACGCGGAGGTGCCTTCCATACCCACGATCGCGGTCAGCGAAAGAGTCGGATAGTAGGCTGCCTGAGCAATCCCGATCTGCTCGTTGGCCGAGGCCATGCGGCGCTCCGCGGCAGCGATATCCGGCCGCCGTTCCAGTAGATCCGATGGCAGCACGCCCGGGATCGCAGGCACCTGCGGAGTCTGAACCGTGATCGGACTCCGCGGAAGCGTAAGCGCCGCCGGCGGCTTGCCCACCAGCACCGCGATGGCGTGCTCGTACTGTGTACGCTGCACCTCCATGTCGCTGCGCTGCACCCGCGCCTGGTCCAGCTGCGTCTCTGCCTGGGTCACATCGGAACGCAATGCGAGACCGGCGTTCAAGCGGTCCTCGGTCAATTGCACCGCGTCCGTATAGGCCTGGATGGTCTCGTCCAACAGCTTCTCTTGCCCATCCGCGCTGCGCAGGCCAAAGTAGTCGATGGCCAGCTCTGCATGCAGGCTCAAGCGCACCGTCTCCATGTCGGCCGCGCTAGCCTGCGTCTGCTCTTTGGCAGAGGCCACGCCTCTACGAATACGCCCCCACAGGTCCACCTCGTAGTTCAGATCAACCGGAACCGTGAAGTTCCCACTCCCGTTGTTCGCAAGGTTCGTCAGGAAGTATGGCTGATTGGCCGACTCGCGCACGGTGCCAACGCTGACTCCCGTCCCCACCGTTGGCGCCTCGTACGATCGCGCCGTTCCGATCGCCGTGCGAGCAGCGCGGAAGTTTGCCTCCGCCTCCTTCAGCGTCTGGTTGGCCGTATCCACCTGAGCCTCCAGTGCGTCGAGTTGGGGATCCTGATACAGCCTCCACCAATTGCCCTTCAGCTCTTGATCGCTCGGCTGCCCGGGCTTCCAGCCATCGCTAACGGTCTCCGCCGAGGGAGCCTCCTTGAACGACGGCGCCGTGATCGCGGCAGGCCGCTTGTACTGTGGACCCACCATGCAGCCAGCCAGCAACAGCGTCGTGACACCTGCAGCGGTGATAGGGAGGAGTCTCTTCATAATGTCGCTCCAGGCTTGCATAGGACTCTCGACGCGCACCCTCGACTGCCTTGGCACGCGCGTGTTCGGATTGCTCGACACTGGCTTACTGCGCAACGGACACCTTCTGCCCGTCATGCAGCAGATCGCTCGGATTGCTGACCAGCGTCTCTCCACCATGCAGCCCCTGTGATACTTCGACCTGCGCTCCCATGTCCTGGCCGATGTCGACGGGAACAAAATGCACCCGGCTGTCCGCCGACACCGACACCACATGCATGCCGCCCTTATCGATGACCAAGGCTGTCGATGGAATGACCAGCGACGGCTGGCTCGCACTCACTTCGAACTTCACCTGCCCATACATGCCCGGAACCAGCGATCCATCGCGGTTATCCACCTGGACCTCAGTCAACATCGTTCGTGCCGCCAGATTGACCGACTCCGCACTACGCGTCACCGTAGCGACATACTGCCGCCCGGGTCGCTCCGAAACCGTCACCGTAGCCTGCTGTCCCTTCTGAATTGCAAGCGCCGCCGACTGCGGCACCTCCACCTGCACCCGAAGCACGTCGCTCTGGGAAACGTCGAAAAGGCTCTTGCTGCCCCCGCCGCTGCCATCATTGACCAGGTCACCCTGCTCCACATTGCGCGCCGTAATAACTCCCTCGAACGGAGCGACAACGCGCTCGAATCCCTGCATCTGGCTCAGCCGCTCGACGTTCGCCTGCCGTGACTTCAAGCTCGCCTGCGCAACCGCGATATTGGCGTTCGCCGCTGATACGTCCGCCGTGCGCGCATTGAACGCCTGATTCGCCTCGTCGAGCGACTGCTGCGTCACCGCATGCCGCGCAATCAGCGGAGCATACCGATCCCGAGTGATGCGTGCAATATCCAGATTGGCCTGCGCCTGCTCGAGCGCAGCCTTCGCCTGCTCGATCGCCGCCTCTGCCTGCACCACATCGGCACGTGCCTGGTTCAGCTGCTGGTCGACCTCGGGCGTCGAGATGATCGCGAGCAACTGCCCTGCCTTTACATGCGTCCCGATATCGACAAGCCGCTTCTCGATGTACCCATTCGTCCGCGCATAGACCGACGCGCTGTACATCGGCTGCAAATCCCCGGGCAGCGAAAGCGAACTCGTCGCCGGCGCCACCTGCGGGTGCACTACGATCACCTCCGGCAGCAGCACCGTGCTCGCCTGAACCACTCCCTCCGCCTCCCGGGCGCGCAGCACCCGAGGGACGATACCGATCGCCAATAGAATTGCCACGACAACAACACCAGCAGCGATGCGGGTGGTCTGCTTGCGGGCCGAATTAACACTGGATGCGGGCGTCATTACGCGTTCTCCTGTTCGCTGCCTTTACGTCTTCCATGGACGAGGCTGTACATCAGAGGTACAAAAAATAGGGTTGCAAACGTGGCCATCGAAAGGCCGCCAATCACCGCGCGAGCCAGCGGAGCATTCTGCTCTCCGCCCTCGCCCAGTCCCAGCGCCATCGGCAGCATGCCGACGATCATGGCAAACGCCGTCATCATGATGGGCCGCAGTCGCGTCGCACCCGCCGACACCGCAGCGTCGAAGGCCGAGTAGCCGCGGGCGCTCTGCTCCTTGGCAAAGGTCACCAGCAGAATCGAGTTGGCCGTCGCCACGCCGATCGACATGATCGCTCCCATCAAACTCGGCACGTTGAAGGTCGTCTGCGTCAGAAACAGCGCCCACACAATGCCGCAAAAGGCACCCGGCAGAGCACAAATAATAATGAACGGATCGAGCCAGCTCTGATAGTTCACGACCATCAGCAGATAGACCAGCAGTGCTGCGAACACCAGACCAATCCCGAGCCGCGTGAAAGCCTCATTCATGCTCGCCACCTGCCCGCGCACCTCGATCGCATTCCCCGGAGGAAGCCTCTTCTGCTCCTCATCCACGACCTTCTGCACCTGCTTCGCAATCGATCCGAGATCCGTCGCCTGTGTGTTGAGCAGAACGTCGTACACCCGCTGCACATTGTGGTGATTGATCACCATCGGCTCATACGACGGCGTGAACGTAGCCATATTGCCCAGCAGCTCTGTCCGGTTCGGCAGAGTCTTGATGGGAATCGGCGTGTTCTTCAGCATGTTCAACGAGTCCAGCCGATACTGCGGAGTCTGCGCCGTGACCGTATAGGTCAGGTTCATATTCGGATCGACCCAGAAGTTCGGCGCCACCGAATAGCCCGACGCCATGGACACAAACAGACTGTTCGCCACATCCTGCTGCGTCAACCCAAACTGCGCCGCACGCGTGCGGTCCACATTGATCCTCACCGTCGGACTATCCAGCACCTGTTGCAGATGAACATCCACCGCGCCCGGGATCGCCGCGATCTTCGCCCGCAGATCGCGCGCCACATCGAAGTTCCCGGCATCGGTCCCTTGCACCTGAACGTCGATCGGCGCAGTTACTCCGAAGTCGAGAATCTGCGTCACCATGTCCGCCGGTTCAAAGTAGAAGGTCATCGCCGGAAACGCCTTCGGTAGCACCCGGCGCAGTTCCTCGACATAGCTCTCCGTAGGAGAGTGTTTCTCGTTCAACGAGACCAGAATCTCGCCATCGAACGCCCCCACGTTCGGCGTGAAGCCAAAGGTAAAGTCGATTGGGTCCTGAGGAAGTCCAATATCGTCGAGTACCAGGTCCAGCTGCTTCGCCGGAATCACCTTGCGAATCTGCTCCTCGACCTGACTGAACTGCACCGCCGACTCCTCGAGCCGCGTCCCCGGCATTAGCCGCACATGTAGCCGGAACTGGCCGGTATCTACCGCCGGAAAGAAGTCCCTCCCGATGAACGGCAGCAGCACGAACGCGGTCGCCATCACCCCTGCGCAGGCGATCAACGCGATTCGCCGATGCTCGATGAAGCGATGCAGCAGCCCAGTGTAGTAGGTCTGCACGCGCAGATAGCCCGCATTGAAGCCATCGTTGAAGCGTTCGAACCAGTTGGGCCCAGTCTCCGCAATGTGGTCCGGCGCTCCCTCGTGGGCGTGCGTCTCTCCCGCCAGCAGGTACTTCACGAGCGTAGGCACCAGGGTGCGGGAGAGAATGTACGAGGCCAACATCGAAAACACCACGGCCATCGCCATCGGAGTAAACAAATACTTCGCCGGCCCGGTAAGAAACACCACCGAGACAAACACGATGCAGATCGTCAGCGTGGATACGAACGTCGGCGTCGCAATCTCCGCCGCGCCCTCGAGCACCGCCTCATGCAGCGGCTTCTTACCCATGTGGCGATGGATGTTCTCGATCGTCACCGTGGCGTCGTCTACAAGAATTCCGATCGCCAGCGCCAGCCCGCCCAGCGTCATCGTATTCAGCGTCTCTCCCAGCGCGTTCAAAACGATGATCGAACTCAGAATCGACAGCGGGATCGAGATAGCGATAATCAAGGTGCTACGCCAGCTACCCAAAAAGACCAGAATCATCAGCGCTGTCAGCATGGAGGCGATCACCGCCTCGCGCATCACTCCCTCGATCGCTGCGCGCACAAATACCGATTGATCGAACAGCCCCTGGATCTTCATGCCCTTCGGCGCGGCGGCCTGCACCGCGGGCAGAATCTTGTCCTTGATCTGGTTGATGATCGACAGCGTCGATACCGTTCCGCTCCTGTAGATCGGGCTCAGCACCGAGGGCTTGCCGTTGGCGCGCACGATATTGTTCTGCACCATCCAGCCATCGCGCACATGCGCCACGTCGCGCATGTAGATCACCGAGTTGCCCACCACCTTGACCGGCACATTATTCAGCGCCAACGCATCGACCGGGCTATTGTTCAGACTCGATCCATACTCCCGCCCGCCGATCTTGATCGTACCCGTGGGCATGGTCACATCCTGCGCCGTGATCGCGCTCTCCACGTCCATCGGCGACAGGCCCTTCGCCTGCAGCGCCTGCTGGTCCAGGTCCACCATTATCTGGCGAACGACGCCGCCGTGCGGCGCGGACAGAAGCGTTCCCGGAACCACCGAGATCTTCTGCCGCACGCGGAAGATGCCATAGTCGTACAGCTCCGACTGCGACAGAGTGTCACTCGACAGCGCCAGCTGATAGATAGGCACAGTCGACGCACTGAAGCGCAGCACCCACGGCGGATTCACGCCCGCGGGAAAGCGAAACCGGATCGATTGCGTAGCCGCGCCCACCTGCGCGATCGCCGATCCAATGTTCACCTGCGGTTGGAAGTAGATCATCAACACCGCGTAGCCGCGAACCGTCTGCGAGTCGATCGACTTCACATCGTTCACCGTCGACATGATGAACTCACTGAAGGTCGTGATCCGCTGCTCCATCTCCTGCGCCTGCAGACCCCGATAGTCGTAGACCACCGTGATCACCGGAATGTCGATGTTCGGAAAGATGTCGGTCGGCATCGTCGCCACCGACGAAAAGCCCATGAGCAGAATCAGAATCGACACGACGATGAACGTGTACGGCCGGTTCAACGCAAGTTTGACAATCCACATGAAGGAAATCTTTCTATTCTGGGAGGGATCACTGAATCAACGGTCTTGCCAATGGCTCACAACGCCGTTTCGAAGAGCCTGAACAATCTTCCGATTCTATAGATTATTTATAATCCGTTCAGGTCGCATTTATTTAGAATCGACTTCCATGGCAGACAAAGACCACGCCTTACAGCGGGACTCCATGGCAGAGCGCGTCAAGCAGGATCTGCTGCGCCGGATCATGAGCGGCGAACTGCGCCCCGGCACACGCTTGGTCGAACTTCAGATCGCTCGCGAGCTGAACACCAGCCAGGGTCCGGTCCGCGAAGCGCTGTGCGAACTGGAAGGTCTCGAACTCGTCGTCACCGAGCCCTACAAGGGAAGCCGTGTGCGCGAGGTTACCCAGCAAGACATCCGCGAGGCCTACCTTATCCGCGCAACGCTTGAGAAATTAGCAGGCGAGCTGGCCACGCCGCGTTTCCAGGGCTCGGTCGCTGACTTGAAGAAAGCGGCCACTGCGATCCTCAGCGCAGCGCGCAAGAAGGACATCGCCACCTACACTCGCCATGACATCACCTTCCATCGTCTCATCGTAGAAGGCGCCTCCAACCGCATTCTGCTGCGCACCTGGAACTCTCTTGCCTTCGAGGTGCGGCTTCAACTATGGCTGTCGCGCGGCAAGATCGATCTGGTCGCCGTGCAGGAAGCCCACTGGAAGATCATCGACGCCCTGGACAAAGGGAATGGAAAGCTCGCGGGCAAACTCCTCCACGAACACATCTACGAATTCTCTCGTAGCGGCGTCTCTCAGTCGGATGCGCCGCAACAAAAATAGTCCTGGCCAGCTCGCGGACGTAACCGTGAGCTGAAACTCGCCTGGCCAGGACATCTAAAGCTGCACTATCCGCGGCTAGGCAACCTTCTCATCCGGTCTCCGCATGGCCACACTGAGATCGGCGACGAATGGGGTGATCGCGGACAGATCCAGGTCTCCACTGTACGCAACAGCGGCAGACAACAATGAGTGGGCAACGTTGGTCACCGGCAGCTCGGCGCCCGCAATACTCGCCGCCTCCGCCACCAGATCCATATCCTTGCTCATCAGCCGCATCGGGAACTGCGGAGCGTAATCGTTGTCCTTGATCTTCTGGAACTTCCCTACCAGCGCCGGAGCGATCACCGCGGTCTTCGACAGCACATCCAGCAGAACGCTGCGATCGATGCCAAGATGCTCACCTAGCGATATGCCTTCCGCAATCGCCTGCATATTTACGCCCAGAAGAAGATTGACCACCAACTTCATCTGAATGCCGGAGGCGCCCGGCCCGATCAGAAACCACTGCTTCGCAAGCGACTCGTAGAGAGGAATGCAGCGCTCGAACGTAGTGCGATCGCCGCCAGCAAGCAGCGTCAGCGTTCCCGCATCGACCGCCGGCGTCGACCCGGAGATAGCCACATCCAGAAAGTGAACTCCACGGCGCGCGGCCCGATCATGCAGGCGCTGCGACAACTCCGGAGAGATCGTGCTCATCTCCACAATGATGGTCCCGGGCTTGACCTCCGAGAACACGCCATCCCGGTCGAAGTACACCGAATGCACGGCCGTATCATTGGCTAAACAAGAGATCAGCACATCAGAGCTGGCAGCCAGCTGCGCTACCGCCCTAACGCTGCCGATCCCCTCTTGTTTGAGCGCCCGCGCCGGCTCTGGATTACGGTTCCAAGCCTCTACCTTCCAGCCCAACGTGTGCAGGCGTCGCGCCAGGCGGCTACCCATAAGCCCCAGGCCGATAAATCCAAGCTTTGCCGTCTCTTTATTGACTGTGGTTTCTAGCATGACGATCTCGTGTCTCCTCTACAACCGATTCGCCATAGCCACTGAAGCTGTGCTCATCAATTGTTTTTCCTGACCTGAAGCCTCGAGGCGATCTCGGCTTCCAACCATGCCTCTAAGTATTCGGCAACCCGGGACCCCGGTCTTCCTGCTTCTTCCTGAGGATTATGGATTCCTTGGAAATTAAGCTCCTGAATTGCGCAGAAGCGATGCCGCGCCGGGCGTAGACGACCTGCCCCTTCCGGGTGGCGCTGAAAACGATTCGAATTCTTTCCCCGTTAATCCAAGGCCGCTAGACTCTGAAGCTTATGTCCACTTCAGCCTCCACCTTGAAACTAGTGCGCAAGGTGCATCTCTACTTCGGAGTCTTCATCTCGCCGGCCATTCTCTTCTTCGCCGTCACCGGCGCACTGCAAAGCTTCAACCTGCACGCGACCACCCCGGGCAGCTCCTACAAGCCGGCCAAGTGGATCCTCACCCTCGCCCAGCTGCACAAAAGAGGGACCACCCAGATTACCGTCCGCAAGCCGACCCCCGACGCATCCACCAAGGTCGTATCGGATAAGACCGGCACCGCAAACATGCCAACTCAGCCCGCCGCAGCAGCTTCAAAGACCTCCGACGCCCAATCCAAACCCAAGAACCATCTCCCCATGAAGCTCTTCTTCGTCGTGGTCTCCCTCGGACTCGCCGTCTCCACCTTCAGCGGCATCTTCATGGCCCACAAGTACAGCCGCAACAAGTTTCTGGTCGCTGGACTGCTCCTCGCCGGCATCGTCATCCCCTTGCTGCTGAATCGACTCTAGCCACGGCCCCATGTCTCGACTCCGAGACATGGGGCCCGCACAGGCGCAGCCTCACCCGTTAGACCAGACGCAGCCTTCCCTTCTCCATCACCGAGTGCCGAGCCACCGCCGCCGTCTTGGGGAAATCGTTGCGATAGTGTGCTCCCCGGCTCTCCTCGCGCGCCGCCGCCGAAGCCACAATTACGTTCGCCACCAGGAACAAATTCCTCGCCTCCACCGCTCTCCGCGAGAAGCCCCGCGGGATCGCCCCCATCATCGCATCCAGCCGCGCCTGCGCCCGCTTCAACCCCGCGGCATCCCGCAGCAGCCCAGCATCCTTCCACATCACCGTCCGCAGCTCCGCGACCCACCGCTCTATCGCCGCCGCGTCCACCTTCACCGCCGGCGCCTTCGGCACCTGCCCTTCCCTACTCCCTACTCCCTCTTCCCTACTCCCTGCCTCTCGCACCATCGCCTCCGCAGCCAGCGCCCCAAACACCAAGCCCTCCAGCAGCGAGTTGCTCGCCAGCCGGTTGGCTCCGTGCACCCCGGTACACGCCGCCTCACCCGCCGCATACAGCCCCGGCAACGAGCTCCTGCCGTTCACATCCGTCTGGATCCCGCCCATCAGATAGTGCGCCGCCGGCCGCACCGGAATCAGATCCCGCCTCAACTCCAGCCCATACCCCGCCAGAAACTTCGAGATCCCCGGAAACCGCGCCTTCAGATCCACCCCCGCACCGACATGCCGCATGTCGAGACACACCGCTCCCAGCAGCCCCTCGCGCGTAATCGCCCGCGCCACCACATCCCGCGGAGCCAGCTCCAGCAGCGGGTGATACCGCTCCATGAACCGCTCCCCCTTCGCATTCACCAGCCAGGCCCCCTCGCCGCGCAGCGCCTCGCTCAGCAGGAATCGTGGCGCCCCCTTGGCCGCAAACGCGGTCGGATGAAACTGGTAGAACTCCATATCGCTCAGCGCCACGCCTGCCCGGTACGCCATCGCGATCCCGTCCCCGGTCGCCACCGCCGGATTGGTCGTTTCGCTATACACCTGTCCCGCGCCGCCGCTGGCGATCAGCACCGCCCGCGCCCGCACCGCAAACAGCTTGCCCGCGTGATCGAGCAGCACCGCCCCGGCAACCCGCTTGCCACCCTCTGTCTCCTCATCCGGCTCCACGATCAGGTCCACGCTGGTCGTGAACTCGAGCAGCGTAATCCCCTTCGTCTCACGCGCGTGCCGCAGCAGCGAGACCGCTATCTCCCTGCCCGTCGCATCGCCATTCGCATGCAGAATCCGCGACCGGCTATGCGCCCCCTCGCGCGTCCGCAGCAACTCGCCCACAGCCCCCGTTCCGTCGCCAGCCCCATCGCCGGCCGGAGCCCGGTCGAACCCCGTCCCCCACGCCAGCAGCTCCTCCACACGCTGCGGTCCCTGCTCCACCAGCACCGCCGCCGCCGCGCGATTCACCAGACCGTCGCCCGCGTTCACCGTGTCCTCCAGGTGCTCCGCGACATCCTCGGCCCCACCCATCGCCACCGCGATCCCGCCCTGCGCGTACGCCGTATTCGACTCCGCCAGCTCTTCCTTTGTGACCACCAGCACGGTGTCCACCTTTGCCAGACGAATCGCCGCGCTCAGCCCAGCGATTCCCCCTCCGATTACCAAAAATCCAACCCGATCCATCTCTCCATGCTACTCTCCGGCTACTCTTTGGCGACTCCTCCATCGCCCAAAACCCCATGCGTTACCATGGTCTTATCGTGCCGACGAAACCCCTCAAGCCCGCGTCGATCCCGGTCACAACCCCCTCCGCCGCCTACCAGGTCCACATCGGCGCCGATCTCCTGCCCACACTCGCGCCGCGCCTGCGCAAGCTCCTGGGCCTGAAGCCCACCGCTCCGCTCCCGCGCCTCTTTGTCGTCACCGCGCCCGAGATCTGGGGCCTCTGGTCGAAGGCCGTCCTCGCCTCGTTCAAAGAGGCCGAAGCCCCCACCGTCCTCTTCCTTCCGCCCGGGGAGCGCAATAAGCGCCTCTCCAGCGTCGAGTCCCTCGCCCAGCAGCTCGCCCTCGCCGGAGCCGATCGCGACTCCATCCTGCTCGCCCTCGGCGGCGGCGTCCTCGGCGACCTCACCGGCTTCCTCGCCGCCATCTACATGCGCGGCATCCGCTACCTGCAGCTCCCCACCACCCTGCTCGCCCAGGTCGACTCCTCCATCGGCGGCAAGACCGGGGCCAACCTGCTCGCCGGCAAGAACCTCATCGGCAGCTTCCACCACCCACTCGCCGTCCTCGCCGACACCGCCACGCTCGCCACCCTCCCTCCGGCCGAGCTCCGCGCAGGATTACAAGAGTCCATCAAAGCCGGCATCATCCGCGACCCCAAACTCTTCCGCTTCATGGAAGACAGCGCCGACACCATCCTGGCCTCGAACGGCCAGCTCGACCCCGCCGCCCTCGCCCGCGTCGTCACCGCCAGCGTCCGCGTCAAAGCCGAGGTCGTCTCCAAGGACGAAAAAGAGTCCGGCCTGCGCATGATCCTCAACTTCGGCCACACCCTCGGCCACGCCATCGAGACTGCCACCAACTACAAGCAGCTCCTGCACGGCGAGGCCGTCGCCTGGGGCTCGATCGCCGCCACCTACCTCTCCCAGAACCGCGGCGTGCTCAGCGAAAAGGACTCCACCCGCATCGTCGCCCTCATCCTCCGCTACGGCCCCTTGCCCGCCTTCACTGCCGCCGCGGAGCGGCTCGTCGCCCTCACCTACAGCGACAAGAAGGCCCGCAGCGGCCGCCGCGCCTTCATCCTGGCCACCGGCATTGGCCGCACCGAGATCGTCTACGACGTCACCGACGCCGAACTGCTCGACGCCGCCAACCAGATGCTCACCCTCATGCGCGAGACCACCCGCCGCAAGCCGACCCAGCCCAAGCAGGCCAAGCCCACCAAGAAAGCTGCACCGCGCAAGCGCAGACCATGACCAAGTCCCACAACACCCCGGCCCTGCCCGAGCACGAGCGCTCCACCGGAGCCCGCCCTCTCGGCACCGCCACCGAACAGGCCGCCGCCTCGAACGTCCAGCAGATGTTCGACACCATCGCCCCGCGCTACGACCTGCTCAACCACCTGCTCTCCGTCGGCCTCGATCTCTGGTGGTGGTCCCGCGCCGCCCGCGCCTTCCGCCCCATCCTCCACCGCCCCGAGGCCGTCGTCCTCGACCTCTGCTGCGGCACCGGCGACATGACCCTCGCCCTGCTCAAACACCGCCCGAAATCTCCTATCAAACGGACTCCTCTGAGCCCCGCACCCCACTCGAAAAAGGAGGAAAGTGTCATCCTGAGCGAAGGCACTCACAGCCCCACCGTGGGTGCCGCAGTCGAAGGACCTGCGGTTGCTCCTTCCTCCGCTTCCGCGATAGCCCCCATCCTGGCCATCGACTTCTCCCACAACATGCTCCGCCGCGGCGCCGCCAAGTTCGCCCCGCACAACATCCTCGCCATCGAGGCCGACGCCCTCCACCTTCCGCTCGCCGACAACTCCGTCGACCTCATCACCTCCGCCTTCGGCTTCCGCAACCTCGCTAACTACGAGGAGGGACTCGCCGAGCTCCACCGCGTCCTCCGCCCCGGCGGCCAGATCGGCATCCTCGACTGCAACCAGCCCGAGGGCCTCATCGGCGCAGCCTACTCGCTCTACTTCAAGAAGATTCTTCCCCGTCTCGGCGGCCTCATCTCCGGCGACTCCGGCGCCTACAGCTACCTGCCCGCCAGCGTCGAACGCTTCCCCCGCCCCCCACGCCTGAAGCAGCTCATCCAGAACGCCGGCTTCATCAACGCCCGCTGGACCAGCTACACCCTAGGCACCGCCGGCCTCTACCAAGCCACCAAACCGTAGCGCACATCCACGTTCCTACCAAAACCTCCCGCCAAGACAAATAGAGAAACACGTCATCTCCACTGCGCGACGGACGGCCTCATCGTCCGTCGCGCAGTGGAGAGACTCCTGTATTTGTCTTCCTCTGCTCAGGAACGCAACTCACCCTAAGCAACCCGCCCCGGCCGCACACTCTCCGCCACCACCAGCGACAGCAGCAGAATCCCCGCCGCCACAAAAAACGCCATCCCCGGCGCATGAAACACCGCCCGCTCCCCAATCGACTTCGAGAAGATATAGGTAAACAGTCCCGGCCCCACCAGCCCCGCCATCCCGCGCAGGCTGTTGACCGCCCCCTGCAGCTGCCCCTGCTCACTCACTCCGACCTCGCGCGACATAATGCTCTGCGCCGACGGCCACACCAGCGACATCAGGTTCAGCATCGGAATACCCATCCACAGCAGCATCCCCGTCCGCGACAGCCCCATCATCACCCACCCCGTCGCCCCGCAGATCAACCCCACCGACATCGACCCGCGCTCGCCCAGCCACCCCACCGCATGCTTCACCAGCAGCGCCCCATACAGCGCCGAACAGATCCCCACCACCGCCAGCGACAGCCCCACTGTCCGGTCGGTCCATTGAAACCGGTAGTCGCAATAGATCACATACACGTTCATCAGCGACTGCTGCGCCGTATACCCCAGCAGCAGCAGCGCCGCCATCCCCAGCAGCACCTTCTTCTTGCCCAGCAGCGTCACCGAACCCACCGGATTCGCCCGCCGCCACGAGAACCGGCTGCGATGCTCCGGCAGCAGCGACTCCGGCAGCACAAACAGACCATACATCCCGTTCAACATACTAAGGGCCCCCGCCACCAGGAAGGGCAGCCGTGGGTTCACACTCCCCAGCAGCCCGCCCAGCGCCGGGCCCATCACAAACCCCATCCCGAACGCCGCCCCCAGCATCCCGAACGCCGACGCCCGCTTCTCCACCGGGGTCACATCCGCCATATACGCCATCGCCGTGGGCACGCTCGAGGCCGTCAGCCCCGAGATCACCCTCCCCATAAACAACCACCCCAGCACCGGAGCCCAGGCCATCAGCAGATAGTCCAGCCCCAGACCGAAGTTCGACAGCAGCACCACCGGCCGCCGCCCGAAGCGGTCCGACAGCGACCCCAGCACCGGCGAGAACAGGAACTGGATCGCCGCAAACACCGTCCCAAAGATGCCCAGCATCTGCGCTGCGTTCACCGTATTGCCGTGCAGAAACCCGGTGATCAGCCGCGGCAGCACCGGAGCGATCATCCCCAGCGCCAGCATGTCCAAAGTCACCGTGAAAAAGATGAACGCCGCCGCCGCCCGCCGTCCCTTGGGAATCTCCCCCACCCGCGGCAGATGCATCGCGGTCTCCCCCTCATCCACCGCCCGCACAAACTCGGGCTCCGCCCCCAGCGGACTTCCCTCGCCCCCCAACTCCGCGCTCACTCCGCCATCCCTCAGGTCCAGATCATCCTCTGCCATCGCCCGCCAGTCTACCGCACCCAGTCGGCGGGTCTCTCAGCCTCCCTCCCCCCAGGAAGCCATAAAGTCTTCCAAACAAGCATCTTAATTCCAACTAAGTACAGCCCTTTCGGGGGACTTTGGACGAGGCGGCACCTAAGGTATGGGGTACCTGGTCAGCGGCTCTGTCAAGCGATGGCGTCTTGTTGTCGGGCTCCGAGCGGGGAATCGACGCGGGATCGAAAGGAAGCTCAACTTGTTTCATCTGAAAGCTATTCCCTTGGAAGTTCCCACCCCGAAACCCTGTACGATTCCTTTATGCGCTCAGCGGCTGCCACAAACTCATCCACGCCGCAGCAGCCCCACGCCGAGAAGCGCTCGGCCGCCCTCGTCTCCGTCCTGGCCGCGCTCGCCATCACCCTGCTCAAGCTGCTGACCGGCATCCTCACCGGCTCGCTCGGCATGCTCTCCGAGAGCGCCCACTCCACCATCGACCTCGTCGCCGCCACCATCACCCTCTTCTCCGTCCGCATCTCCGACCGCCCCGCCGACGAAGACCACAACTACGGCCACGGCAAGATCGAATCGCTCGCCGCCTTCATCGAGACCGGCCTGATGCTCGCCTCCTGCGTCTGGATCGTAACCGAAGCCATTCGCCGCATCATCTTCCATCATCACCTCGCCCTCGCCGTCTCCCCCTGGCCGTTCCTGGTCCTGCTGCTCTCGATCGCAGTCGACTTCACCCGCTCGCGCCGCCTGCAGCGTGTCGCCCAGGCGCACCGCAGCCAGGCGCTCGAGGCCGACGCCCTCCACTTCGCCACTGACATCTGGTCCTCCTTCGCCGTGCTCATCGGCCTGGCCGCGACCGCCGCCGGGGAACACTGGCACCTGCCGCAGCTCGAGTTCGCCGACCCTATCGCCGCCCTGCTCGTCGCCGCCATCATCCTGCGCGTCAGCTGGCGGCTGGCCACCCAGACCATCGACGCCCTGCTCGACGCCCTCCCGGCCAGCCTGCCCGGCCAGACCGGCACCGTCACCCGCGCCGAGGTCCGCGCCCGACTCACCCACGACCTCGCAAGCATCGACGGCGTGCTCTCGGTAGATCGCCTACGCACCCGCCGCTCCGGCTCCAGCTACTTCGCCGACCTCACCCTCCGCCTACCCCGCAACCTCACCTTCCAGCGCTCCGAACAGATCACCCAGGAGGCCACCAGCGCGGTCCAGAGCATCCTGCCCGGCGCCGACGTCGTCGTCCACTCCATCCCCACCGCCTCGGTCGCCGAGAGCGTCCACGACCGCATCCGCGCCGTCGCCGCCCGCTCCAACTACGCCATCCACGACGTCAGCGTGCAGCAGTTCGGCAACCGCTTGCATGTTGACCAGCACCTCGAGGTCGACGAGACCCTGCCGCTGCGCAAGGCCCACGATATCGTCACCGCGCTCGAGGCCGAGATGCGCCGCGAGATCCCCGCCATCTCCTCCATCCTCACCCACATCGAGAGCGAGCCCGCCACCATCGAGCGGCACGCCTCGCTCGACCGCAACCGAGACCTTGAACGCCGCCTCCGCCAGGTCGCCCGCACCTTTCCCGAGATCCTCGACATCCACGAGATCGTCATCACCCGGCTGGGCGCCGCCCACCACGATCCCGCCGGCGGCCCAACCCACCCGACAGCCCACTCCGCCGACCGAATCCAGATCAGCTGCCACTGCACCCTGCCCGATGACCTTCCCATGTCGCGCGTGCACGCCGTCATAACCGCCTTCGAGGACGCCGTCAAACTCGACTCCCCCGAGGTCGGCCGCCTGCTCATCCACCCCGAACCGGCCACCGACAACCGCCGCTGAGCCGCATCTGAACCGCGCTGCCATATCCTCCATCCGCCCCCTGTATCCTGAGACCAGCAATGCGGCGACTCTTCCATATCCTGCTTGGCGCACTGGCCATGATCGCGGTCGCGCTGTTGTCCGCCTTCCTCACCATGCGGCTCGTCATCCACGGCCGCGAGGTCGAGGTTCCCAACCTCGCCGGGCTCACCCTGCAAGAGGCCTTCGACCAGGCCACCCTGGCGGGCCTAACGCTCAACGTCGAGAACCAGTTCTACTCCACCGTCACCCCTTCCGGCCGCGTGCTCTCGCAGTCGCCCACCCCCGGAGCGAAGGTGCGCCGCCAATGGGCCGTCCGCGTCACCGAGAGCCTCGGCCCGCAGAAGGTCTCCGTGCCCAACCTGATCGGGCAGAGCGAGCGCACCGCCACCGTCAACATCCGCCGGCTCGCGCTCGAACTCGGCACCGTGGCCTACATTCCCGCGCCCGGTCCGCCGGGCATCGTCCTCACCCAGTCCCCCACTCCCGCCTCGGCCGGCATCGACGGCCCCCGCATCAGTCTGCTGGTCAGCCAATCCGACGCCCAACCCGAGCAGAACCCGGCCCAGAGTGCCGCGACCACAGCCGCCGCGTCTTTCAACCTGCCCGACTCAAGCGTCCCGCCCGCGCGTTCCATCGATGCAGCGCTCGCGCGTACCCCAGCGGCCTATGTCATGCCGAACCTGATCGGCCTCAGCCTCTCCGCCGCCTCCGAGCGCGTCGCCGCCATCGGCCTGCACATCACCAGCGTCGAGGCCCTGCCCACCACAATCAAGCCCGTCGGTGAGGTCCCCAGCCCCACCGCGCCCGGTACTTCCGGCGCTACCCAGCCGATCGCCCCCCTCGCCCCCATCACCATCACCAACACCGTCGTCGCGCAGAGCCCGCCCGCCGGCCGCCGCGTCACCCCGGGCGACTCCATCTACGTCACCCTAAGCCACTAATCCTGAGTCTAATCGTCGTAAAGCGTAGTGGCGGAGCCACTCGCCTAAGCGAGCCGTTCCACCACCACGGCATAGAACCCATCGCAGCCATGCACCCCGGGCAGCGTACGCAGCGCCCCATCGCGCACCGCCGAGCCCAGATCGACACCCGCCCGCAGCACGCCTGATGCCGCCAGCGACTGCAGCAGTCCATCGACCGGAACCCGGCGAAACTCAGTACCCGAGGCCACGGCATCCAGTACCTGCTCGTTCTCCTCCGGCTCCAGCGAACAGGTGGAATACACCAGCCGTCCGCCCACCGCCAGCCGCTGCAACGCGCCGGTTAGAATCGCCCGCTGCCGGGCGGATTGCCGCTCCAGCTCCTCCAGCTTCAGACGGTGCCGTATCTCCGGATTGCGCGCCAGCGTTCCCGTTCCACTGCAGGGCACATCGCACAGGATCAGGTCGAACCCAGCCTCGTCCGTCTGCGTGATGGCAGCATCGGCGACCGCGCACCGCAGCCGCTCGCCGTATCCATAACGCTCCAGACGCGTCCTCATCAGCGCCGTCCGCTTGACGCTCACATCGGTTGCCAGAATCTCCGCAGCAGGTTCGCGCAGCGCCAGCACCAGCGTCTTTCCTCCCGGCGCCGCGCAGCAATCCCAAATCCTCTTCGCCTCGGGCGCAGCCGCGGCGGCCAGCTCCGCCACCAGCCGGGATCCGTCGTCCATCGTCGGAACTGGAACCGGCCCCTCGCCAGCGGCTTCGGAATGAGCAAACATCGCCGGCTCGTCCGGCTCCTTCTGTCCCGCCTCGCAAATCTTCAGCGCCGCCTCGCGCCCATAGGTCGCAACCCAGCGCTCCACTAACCAGCGCGGATGGCCCAGCCGCTCGGCAAAGCGTGCCGTCGTCTCAAAGAGCGGCGATCCCTTGGGCTTCTTCGATGCGACCTCAGCAGCCAACTTGCGCAGCACCGCATTCACCATCCCGGTGGCGTGCGGCTCGCCGGCCGCTCGACACAGCTCCACGCTCTCGCTCAGCGCAGCGTGCGCCGGAATCCGGTCCATATGCAGCAGCTGCATCGCGCCCAAACGCAGCGCCAGCGCCACGGGAGCGGCCAGCCGCTGGTCGGGTCTTTCCAAATACCCACGCAGCCGTGCGTCCAGCGCAATCTCCCAGCGCAGCACTCCCATCACCAGCGCGGTCGCCAGGTTCCGGTCCTCCGCGGACAGCGCCTCGGTGCGTGCCGAGTGCAGCAGCTCATCGCTGTGCCCCTTGCCCAAGCCCACCAGCGTCAGGATCTCAAAGGCCACCCGCCGCGCCGGCGTAAGCTTTGCCAGCGCCTCCGCGGCCGACAGCGTCGGCCCCGCACTCGCCGGCCGCTGCGGCACCGAACCTCTCACCGCCGAACTCTTCGCAGGCGCCTTCCCCGATCCTTGAGCACCAATCCCCGGCCCCTTGCCCCTGCCCGGTCCCTGCCCCCTGTTCCCCGAGCCTTTGCCAACCCCTGGGCCCTGAGCCCTGAACCCCGCCCCCTTCCCTGGGCCCGGCCCCCTGCTCCCTACTCCCTGTTCCCGATTCCCTATCCCTTTGCCCTTCATAGCCCCAACCGCTCGCCGGTGCGCACCTGATACCCGCGCAGAAACTCCGCCGCCCCCATCCGCTTTTTGCCTTCCATCTGTACCTCAAGCAACTCCAATAGCGTCCGCTCGCCACAACCCACCAGCAGTCGGTCGCGATCGACGAGCATCACCCCAGCCTCGGCAGCAGCCGGCGCGTCCACCAGCCGCATGCGGTGCGCGATCAGCTTCTTCCCGCGCAGAATGGTGTGTGCCCCGGGCCACGGCTGAAATCCTCTCCAGCGGTCGTAGATTTGCTTGGCGCTGCGCGCAAAGTCAATCCAACCATCCTCCCGCGTCAGGATGGGAGCCAGCGTCGCGCAGCCATGATCCTGCACCTGCGGCGTGATCGTCCCCGCCTCGAGCGCCGCCAGCGTCTCCACCATCAGCTCCGACCCGGTGCCGGCGAGCGTCTCGAAGACATCGGCCGCCGTCTCCTCGAGGCCAATCGGCACCGCCCGCGCCAGCAGCATCGGCCCGGTATCGAGCCCCGCCTCCAGCAGCATGGTGGTCACGCCCGTCACCAGCTCGCCGTTGGCCACCGCCCACTGGATCGGCGCGGCTCCGCGATACTTCGGCAGCAGCGATCCATGCAGATTGATGTTGCCGAAGCGCGGCAGATCGAGCATCCACTGCGGAACGATGCGGCCGTAGGCGACCACCAGGATCGCATCCGGCCGAATCGCCTCCAGGCGCTCGCGAAACTCCAGATTGTTCTTGATCTTCTCCGGCTGGATCACCGGAATTCCATGCGCCAGCCCCGTCTGCTTCACCGGCGGAGCCTGCATCTCCATGCCGCGGCCCGCAGCGCGATCGGGCTGGGTGACCACCAGCGCGACCTCATGCCCCGCCGTCAATACCGCCTCCAGCGTCGGCACCGCAAAATCGGGAGTCCCACAAAATACCAGCTTCACTCGCTCCCCCCGCCAGTACTTCGCACCGTCTTGGACCGCTTCGCGGTACACTTCGGGATTGAAGCACCCAACGCTGTATGAATCACCGAAGTACCCCGCATTCAACGCGCCACAGCACCGTGCGAACCACCGACGCACTCACCGCGAAGCGGTCCAACACGGTGCCGAAGCACCTACCACTCGCCTAGCTTTTGCAGCTTCTTGATGCGGCGCAGCACCAGGTCGCGCTTGAGCCGGCTCAGCCGGTCGATGAACAGGATCCCGTCAAGATGGTCGATCTCATGCTGCATGCAGCGTCCCAGCAGCTCCGTGCCCTCGATCTCGAACGTCTTTCCGTTCACATCCTGCGCCCGCACCTTCACCCACTCCGCGCGCGAGACCTTCTCGCGAATATCGGGCAGGCTCAGGCAGCCCTCCTCCTCCACCTGCTTGCCCTTGCGGTCGATGATCTCCGGATTGATCAGCACCAGCTTTTCCTTGGGATTCTTCTTGAAGCTGACGTCGATCACCGTAATCCGTTGCGACACATTGATCTGCGGCGCCGCCAGTCCAATCCCCTGCGCCACATACATCGACTCGAACATCTCGTCGACCAGTTGCTTCAGCGCCGCGTCGAAGACCGTCACCGTCTCGCCCGGCTTAGCCAGCACCGGATCCGGATACTTTACAACCTCATGAACCTTGCTCACCTGTTTTTTACTCACTTCGTTCACTCAAAATCTGCCTCATCAAAATGCCCGAATCTGCTCGCAATAGCCGCGATAGTTCCGTTCCAGCTCGCGCAACGAGTCGCCGCCGAACTTGTCCAGCACCAGCTTGGCGACGGTCAAGGCCACCATCGCCTCCGCCGCCACGCCCGCAGCCGGAACCACACAGACGTCGCTGCGCTCATACGCCGCCTTCACCGGCTCGCGCGTCTCGAAGCTCACCGAGGCCAGCGGCCGCCGCAGCGTCGAGATCGGCTTCAGATACCCGCGCACCACCACATCCTCACCATTTGAGATGCCGCCCTCGATGCCGCCGGCGTTATTCCGCTCCCGGGTAAACTTCGTGAACCCGCCGCTGCCTTCGCTGCTCCCTGCCTCTTCGTAGCCAATAGCATCATGCACCGCCGAGCCCACGGACTCCGCCGCGGTCACGCCACGGCCGATCTCGACCGCCTTCACCGCCTGCAGACTCATCACCGCCTGCGCCAGCAGGCCGTCCAGCCGCTCATCCCAGTTGACATGCGTACCCACGCCCGGCGCCAGCCCATGGACCACTACCTCGAAGACGCCGCCCACGGTGTCACCGGTGCGCAGCACAGAGTCGACCTCGGCCTTCATCCGCGCCTCGGCCTCGGCGTCGACGCAGTTCAAAAAGATCTCATCCTTGGCGTTGGCCGCCGCAATCTCCTCCCACGAAGCCTCGCGACCCAGCTCGGCCTTGCCCACGCGAATCACGTGGCTGCCAACCGAGACGCCCAGCGCCTGCAGCAGCAGCTTCGCCAACGCCCCGCAGGCCACCCGAGCCGCGCTCTCGCGCGCCGAAGCCCGCTCCAGCACATACCGCGCATCGGCGAAGTCGTACTTCAGCGCCCCCGCCAGATCCGCATGCCCCGGCCTGGGCGACGCCACCGCCTTATGCTTGGCCGGATCGCCCGTCTCCACCGGCAGAATCTCCGTCCAGTTCTTCCAATCGTTATTGGCCAGCGTCATCGCCACCGGCGACCCGATCGTCTTTCCATGGCGCACGCCGCCCAGAATATGCGCCGTATCGCGCTCAATCCGCATGCGTCCGCCGCGCCCGTACCCCTGCTGCCGCCGCCACAGTTCACGGTCGACAAATCCCTGATCCACCACCACGCCTGCCGGCAGCCCGGACACCATCGCCACCAGGCTCTCGCCGTGGCTCTCCCCCGCTGTATTGAATCGAAGCATCGATCTCTCGGTCGTCTATTGAGTGTCTGTTGCGTATTGAGCGCTACGGAACCAAACTTAAATTGTAACAACTCCCCCGAACTCCCCTGGCCGTCCCCGTGCGAAAGCCCCCGCAACAGTGCGAAACTGGAGAGTGACGAATCCCCTCAGGAATCCCATCGGGAAGCAGGAAGCACGTGATCATCCGGAACTTTGAGTATTTGCTCGCGCTGGACAAGGAGCGGCACTTCGCGCGCGCCGCCGCCGCCTGCCGCGTCTCCCAGCCCACCCTCTCGGCCGGCATCAAGCAGCTTGAAGAGGACATGGACGTCCGCATCGTCGAGCGCGGCCGCCGCTTCGAGGGCTTCACCCGCGAGGGCGAGCGCGTCCTCGCCTGGGCCCAGCAGATGCTCGACGACTGCACCCGCCTCAAGCAGGAGCTGCACGAGCTGCGCGACTCCGGCATGCAGGGCCCCTTCCGCCTCGGCATGCTGCCCGCCACCTCCGCCCTGGCCTCGCTGCTGAGCGTCGCCTTCGCCGAGAAGTTCCCCGCCCTCCAAATCTCCATGGAGACCGCCGACCCCGAGCGCCTGCTCAAGCTCCTCCGCAACGGCGAGATGGACGTCGCCCTCATGCACCTCGACCAGCCCGCCGGCGAGGGCCTCGACGCCTACGCGCTCTATCGCGAACGCATGTTCCTCTTCACCACCGCACCCCTGACGGATTGCCGTCGTGTCTCCTGGGACGATGTCGCCGCCCTGCCGCTCTGCCTGCTGCGCTCCGCCGTACCGCGCTCCGCCGAGATGCAGCTCGAGAAGGCCGCCAAGGTCATTCACACCGACTCGCCCGCCGTCCTCGCCGCGCACGTGGCCAGCGGCCGCTGCTCGACCGTGCTGCCGCAGTCGCTCGTCACCACCCTCACGCGCACTCCCGCCCTGCGCGCGATCGCCATCGCCAAGCCCGCCGAGCAGGTCAACGTGGGTTTTGTAACCGTCAAGTGCGACCCGCTCCCCGCCCCCGTGCATGCCCTCATGGAGATGGCCCACTCCCCCGAGCTGGTCGAAGCCATCCGCGCCATGCTGGCCGCCCACGAGGACTCCGTGCCCAAGGCCGCCCGCAAGACGGGTGGGAGCGCAGGGCTTTAGCCCTGCGAAATCGTGCGTAAATCATGAGGGCTTCAGCCCCGGGTCCTCGCTCTCAATAGACAGAAGCTATCAAACGATCAGAATTTCCTGTTGGATCGCCGCCCGCCGCGCTGCCATGCTGGAAGAGCAATGTCTCTTACCAGTCTCGAAGTGCCAAGCTTTTCGTCGTACCAAACCCTGATCCTCAAGGAACTGGAGTCCACGCTGGCCGCAGTCAGCGCGGCCGAGATCGCTGCCGCGCAGTCCATGCTGCTCTCCGCCCGCCGTGTATTTGTAACCGGCGCCGGTCGCAGCGGTCTCGCGCTGAAGATGGCCGCCATGCGCCTCATGCATCTCGGACTCACCGTGCACGTCGCCGGCGAGATCACCACGCCCGCCATCGCCCCCGGCGATCTGCTGCTCGTCGCCTCCGGATCCGGCACCACCGCCGGCGCCGTGCAGGCCGCCGAGGTCGCCTGGAAGATCGGCGCTGAGATCCTGGTGCTGACCACCGCACCCGCCTCAAAGCTCGCCTCACTGGCGCAGGCGCTCATCGTCATCCCCGCCGCCACCAAGCAGGATCACGGCGGCAACAAGTCCGAACAGTACGCCGGAGCTCTGTTCGAGCAGAGCGTCCTGCTCGTCATGGACGCGATGTTCCAGGGCATGTGGCACGAGCGCGGAGAGACCGCCGAGCAGCTCTGGAAGCGCCACGCCAACCTCGAATAATCAAGTTTCCCCTCCGCCAGAACATCGGCGAGTGGCTACGTCGGTCAGCTGTTGTCATGACTGATCGTTCTCTTCACTGTCCTCTTTCAAGATCCCAACCGAATCCGGCAACGGAGCTCGGGAACAGAACAGAACCACAGAAACAACTCAAGAACGGAGTTACACCATGAAGCTGCAAGTTGCCATCGATCTCCTCTCCACCGCCGACGCCCTCACCCTGCTCACCAAGGTTGCCGAGCACGTCGACATCATCGAGCTGGGCACGCCGCTCATCAAGCAGCAGGGTCTGAGCGTGGTCACCAACGTCAAGGCCGCCTACCCCAGCAAGCTCGTCTTCGCCGACATGAAGACCATGGACGCCGGTGAGCTCGAAGCCGACCTCGCCTTCAAGGCCGGCGCCGATATCATGACCGTGCTCGCCTCGGCCGCCGACAGCACCATCGCCGGCGCCGTCAAGGCTGGCAAGGCGCACGGCAAGGCCGTCGTGGCCGACATGATCGGCGTGGCCGACAAGGCCGCCCGTCTGCAGGAGCTGAAGGCCCTCGGCGTGAGCTGGGTGGAGCTGCACGCCGGTCTCGATGAGCAGGCCCAGGCTGGCTACACCATCGACAAGCTGCTCGAGGTCGGTCGCACCTCCGACGTGGCCTTCTCGGTCGCCGGTGGCATCAACCTCGACCGCATCGGCGGCGTAGAGGCCGCGGGCGCGACCATCGCCGTCGCCGGCGCCGCCATCTACGGAGCCAAGGATCCCGGAGCCGCCGCCAAGGCGCTGCGCGAGAAGATCCAGAAGCTCGGCTAAGCTACACCGTATCGTTGCTGCATCGCTGTTCCAAAGAGAGGAGACGGGCTTCATCGCCCGCCTCCTCTTTTTCTCGTTGAGCACCCCGGCCTTCGGCTTCGCCAGTCAAGCAGAGTTGGCGCAAAGGATGGCTTTCATCTGCTCTAATAGAATTTTCGCGCCCCATTCCACGCACCGAAAGGGAGACCCAGCTTGAACTGCCGTATCCTCTATCACAACAACTGCTTCGACGGCGCCTGCTCCGCCTCTCTCTTCACCCGCTTCCACCGCGAGATCATCGGCACCGCCGACGCCTACTCCTACCAGGGCCTCATGCATCGCGCCGGCGGCCTCTTCGGCGACAGCGACTTTACCGGCGACGAGAACGCCATTGTCGACTTCAAGTACTCCCCCTCGCCGCGCCTCACCTGGTGGTTCGACCACCACCTCAGCGCCTTCCTCACCCCCGAGGACCAGCAGCACTTCGAGGCCGGCCAGGCCGACGGCAGCCGCACCCTCCGCCACTTCTACGATCCCGCCTACGTCTCCTGCACCGGCTTCATCGCCCACATCGCCCAGACCCGCTTCGGCTTCGACACCACCCCCTTCGCCGAGCTCATCCACTGGGCCAACATCGTCGACGGCGCCAAGTACGAGAGCGCCCAGTCCGCCGTCGAGATGGCCGCCCCCGCCATGCGGCTCACCATGGTCATCGAGAGCGCCAGCGACCCCGCGCTCATCCCCCGCCTCATCCCCCTGCTCACCGAGATGCCGCTGCAGCAGGTGCTCGACCAGCCCTTCGCCGCCGAGCTCGTCGAGCCGCTCTTGGCCCGCCACCGCGCCTCCATCGCTCTCATCCGCGACCGCTCCACCTTCGACCGCGGCACCATCACCTTCGACATCACCGACCAGCCCACCGAGGGCTACAACAAGTTCATCCCCTACTACCTGCACCCCGCCGCCACCTACAACGTCGGCCTCAGCAAGTCCTCCTTCCGCACCAAGGTCTCAGTCGGCACCAACCCCTGGACGCCCATCGCCCACGACAGCCTGGTCAACATCGCCGCCATCTGCGAGCGCTACGGCGGCGGCGGCCACGCCCGCGTCGGCGCCATCAGCTTCCCCCCCGACCGCGAAGACGAAGCCCGCAAAGCCGCCGCCGAGATCCTCACAGAACTCCAGGCCGCCGACCCCGCTCTAGCGTAATTTTGGTTGTCATTCCGCAGCGAAGCGAAGGAATCTTTCTCCCCGCTACGGAATAAAGCCAACAAAAATGGGCGCCGCGAAGATACTTCGCAGCGCCCATTTTCGTTCTAATCCCAAAAAGTTACGGCTTCAAATGGCTGAACAGCGGCAGCCGCGACATATCATTGAAGATCACCATCACGAAGAACACCAGCAGGCACACGAACGCAACCTGATACACCCGCTCCTTCAGCCGCTGATTCATATCCCGCCGCATCGCCGTCTCGATCAGCAGGAACAGGATCATGCCGCCATCGAGGATCGGAATCGGCAGCAGGTTGAAGATCGCCAGGTTGATGCTGATCATCGACATCAGCCGCAGCAGCGTCCAGATGCCCTCGCGCGCCGCGATACCCACCTGCTGGCCAATGCCGATCGGACCCTGCAGCGAACGCGGCGAAACCCGCCGCTGCAGCATGCCCTTCAGCACGTCACGAATCATGGTCGCGCTTCTCAGGTTCTCGCCGTAGGCCTCGGCGACCGCTCGGCCCAGCGGCAGCCGCTCGATGTGCACCGGAGGCGCCAGCGGCATGAAGCCCAGCTTGTAGCCCTCGCTGCCATCCAGATTTGGCGTTGCCTGCGGCGTTACCGGCAGCGTCAGCCGCTGGCTGCTGCGCTCGACGGTCAGCACCGCCGGCTTGCCCGCCTGATCCTGCATATACGCCAGCAGCGCCGGCACGCTATGCACCGCCAGTCCATCGATGGTGGTGATCTCGTCGCCCGGCTTCAACCCAGCCGCGGCAGCGGGCATCTTCGGCTCCACCTCGACCACCTTCACCGGCATATTCTGGAACTGCGGCACCAGCCCAAGATGTCTCAGCAAGCTGACGATATCGCCGGCGGACGCATCCGCATCGGTCAACGCCACACGCAGGCTGGTGTCCACGCGACGCCCATTGTGCACATACGAGAACGGCACGCTCGCCTTCATGTTCAGCAGCGACTTGTACGCAATCGCATCCCAGTCCGGGTTGTTCGCATCTGCAAACCGCACGATCAGGTCGCCCGGTGCGATGCCCGTTGAAGCCGCCGCCGAGCCGCGCAGCGTGTAATCATTCGTCGCCGCGCCCGACAGGTACACATCCACCTCGTGGTGGAACATCGACACCGTGGTCATCAGCATCAGCGCGAGCACGATGTTCGCCACCGGACCAGCCAGCGCGATCAGCATCCGCTGCCACCGTGGGTGCGCGCTGAAGTCGCCCGGATCCTGCTCCCGGCCGGCCTCGTCCTCGCTGCCTGAAGACTCACCCGGCATCTCGCCGGACATCTTCACATATCCGCCCAGGGGCAGGATGTTGATCTGGTACTCGGTCTCACCCTTGCGGAAGCCAACGAGACGTTTACCGAACCCGATCGCAAACGTCTCCACCCGCACGCCGCATAGCTTCGCTACGGCAAAGTGCCCAAACTCATGCACCAGGACCATGATGCCGAGGACGATGAGGAGTTCAACGATTGTGACCATAAAGTGAGAAGGATCCTTCTACAGAAGCTCAAATAGAAAACAACGGCCGCGTCAGACCTGCGCCGCCACGCCGCGCGCGATGACCTCGCGCGCCAGAGCCCGCGCCGCTTCATCGGCCGCCAGCACCTCCCGCACAGAGGAGGGATGCGCGACGGGCGTTGCGGCAAGAACCTGTTCGATTGTACGCGGTATGCCCAGAAAGGGGATATCCCCGGCGAGAAATGCCGCCACCGCGATCTCGTCAGCCGCGTTCAGCGCAATACACGCCGTCCCACCCGCCTCCGCCGCCTCATAGGCCAAACGCAGGCAAGGAAAGCGCTCCAGGTCGGGAACAGAGAAGTCCAGATGGCTCAACTTCTCAAGATCGAACGTTAGCTCCGACTGCACCCGCTCCGGGTAGGCCAAAGCATACAGAATCGGCAGCCGCATGTCGGTAACCGAAAGCTGGGCCAGAATGCTCCCATCGACAAACTCCACCAGCGAATGAACCGTCGACTGCGGATGCACCGTCACCTTCACCTTCGACGCCGGCAGGTCGAACAGGCGGCAGGCCTCGATCACCTCGAACCCCTTGTTCATCATGGTCGCCGAATCGATCGTGATCCGCTGCCCCATCACCCAGGTCGGATGCTTCAGCGCCTGCGCCGGCGTGATGGCCTCAAAGTCCGCGGCAGGCGTGTTGCGGAACGGCCCACCCGAGGCGGTCAGCCAGATCTGCTTGACCTCCTTGGCCTCTCCGCCGCGCATGCACTGATGTACGGCGTTGTGCTCGGAGTCGATCGGCAGCAGCGCCGCTCCGTTCTTCTTCACCGCGGCGATCACGAGCTCGCCCGCCGCCACCAGGCTCTCCTTATTGGCCAGACCGATGGTCTTGCCGGCGCAGGCCGCCGCGTAGGTCGCCTCAAGCCCAGCCACCCCAACGATGGCCGAGACGACGAAGTCCACCTCGGCGAGCGTAGCCGCCTTCACGCTGCCGGCCGTGCCCCAGGCCACCTCGATCGCACCGGAACCGACGCCGGCCGCTCGCAGGCGCTGTTGCAACTCGCCCGCCAACGCCTCGGTCGCCACGGACACGAGCTTCGGACGCCAGCGCAGGCACTGCTCAAACACCGCATCCAGATTCTGCCCCGCTACCAGAGCGGCCACCTCATAGCGGTCGGAGAACTGCTCCACGATCGAGAGCGTGCTGGTGCCGATCGAACCGGTCGAACCTAAAATCGCGAGTTTCTTCACAATCCCTATTTTCTCAGATTATTGTCGGCTCGCGACTTCCACGAAGGCACTCACGAGTCAGCCGGGCATGCTGCTCCAGCACAACGGAGAGCTAGAAGCGTCCCACATGCAGCCAGTCCTTCACCAGCAGCGCATACCAGAGCACCGGCGTCGCCAGCAGAAGGGCATCGATGCGGTCCAGCACCCCGCCATGACCCGGGAGAATCGTCCCCGAGTCCTTCACCTCGGCCCCGCGCTTGATCGCCGACTCCAGTAGATCGCCCAGCTGCGCCGCCGCATTCAGCACCACCGCCAGAATCATCACCTGCCAAAGCGGCTCCTCGATGTGGAGCACCATGTTCCCACGCGCCGACAGGAGATCCCCCGCCCAGAACACCGCTCCCCCCGCGAGCATGCTCCCCACCAGGCTCGCCACGGAACCGGCCCACGTCTTTCCCGGACTCAACCGCGGAGCCAGCTTGCGCCGCCCGAACGTCCTGCCGGCATAGAGCGCGGCAATGTCTCCCGCCCAAACGCAGACCATCAGGAACAGCACCAGCGGCTTGCCATCATCGCGGTTCCAGATCTGGGCCAACAGCGATAGCGGATACGCGATATACAGCAGCCCGAAGACTCCCGCCGCGGTCTCCGGCAGCGCCTGCTTCAGCGGCCTCAGGAACCCGCTCAGCGCAAACAAGACGAAGCCGAGCGCGGTCAGCGTCGGCAGCTGCGTGTCGGCCGGCCAGGCATAGGCCGCCACAAACACCATCGCCGTCGCGGGCGCCATCCACCAGATCGGGATCTTCAAGCCCGTCGCATCTGCCAGCTGGACATACTCGTACCCGGCCAGCTCCGCGATCAGAGCCGCCAGAACAGCAACCATCCACAGGTGCCCGAGAAAAACAACGGCAAACACTACAAGAATCAGCACAACGGCGGTAAGAATACGTTTCATCGGTCTTTTCCCAAGATATATGGAGCCAGCCGAAGAAGCGACTCCGGGGCCGGCATCCCCCGGGCAAAGCAAGAACGGCTACCTATGCACCACCAATCTCGGGTTGTCTTGATGGCAAGCCCCCATTTCTCCCAACAAAGACGAATCCCCCACAAAACACACCTTTTCCGCACCAAAAACACTTGGCGCAGAGGGTATCTCCAATTCCGTACAATTAAACAGTAGGGAAAAAAACGAGGGCAAGGCGGTGGCGTGATGGTGACGGTGGCCTACGATGTGTTCGCTTTGCCACGGCTTTTCCTGTGGGAGCGCAGGGCTTTAGCCCTGCGAAAACGTGCCCATGGCTAGGGGGCTTCAGCCCCGGGCTTTTCCTCCGCTGCCGCGACGCCGACCAACCGGGACAATCCACCGCAACCCGTTTAGAATCTATTCTTTAGCGACAAACCATCTGGAATGAAGAACTCGCAGCGACACAGAGCCCTCAAGTCGCAGAAAACAAATAATTTACGGCCGGGCAGACCAGCCCCACAACGGGGACGTGGGCGGAGCCGAGTCGAAGAGCAGAGGCCAAAGGAGATGCCGGATCGTTGAAAAATAGAGCGAACCTCAGACTGAGAACACTAGCGCCGGGCCAACTCGGCCTCAACCCGCTGCCCTTCGATATCCTCGTCGGTAAAGCTGTCCCCCAGTCCGCCATACCGGCGCTCCCGCCGTTGAAAGTCGGCGATCGCCTCCAGCAGATGGATGCCGCGGAAGTCGGGCCAAAGCCGGGCGGTGACAAAGATCTCCGCATAGGCGATCTGCCAGAGCAGGAAGTTCGAGATGCGCTGCTCACCGCTGGTTCGGATCACCAGGTCGGGATCGGGCATCGCCGCCGTATACAACCGCCGCGCCACGTCCTGTTCCTCGAGTCCCTGCACCAGCTCCTGTAGCTTCCCCAAGTCGCCGCCGCACTTGGTCACCGCATCGCGCATCGCCAGCCGCATCGCATCCACGATCTCGGACCGCGCTCCATAGTTCAGCGCCAGGGTTAGCGTCGTACCGGTGTTCTTGGCCGTCGCCTCCGACGCCCACTGCATCGTCTCCTGCACCTCGGTCGGCAGCTCGGCGATGCGGCCGATATAAGCCATGCGGACGTTATTCTCGTTCATCCGCTTCACATTCCCGACCAGATAGCTCTTCAGCAGCTTCATCAGGAAGTTCACTTCCGTCTTCGGCCGGCGCAGGTTGTTTTCGAGCGAAAAGGCGTAGAGCGTCAGCCAGGGAAGGTCGATCCGCGACGCGGTTTCGACCACGAACTGGACCGACTCAGCTCCCTGCTGATGCCCCAGGAAACGCTTCAGCGCCCGCTTTCCCGCCCAGCGGCCATTGCCGTCCATAATGATGGCGACGTGTTGCGGAATCTTGACTGGATCAAGCTGCCGGAAGACAGACAGTTCCTCAGGGGAAAGCTGGTGAACGCGGCTGGAATTGAATGCGCGCAATGCGACCTCGCAAGCTTGACGCTAGCATACCGTTTGGGGCGACGCAACGAAGCAGCGCATCCCTCGGCGTGCGAGGGAGTTAGCAAGCGCCGCAAACGATGCGTCCGTGACCTCTCGGCAGATTCGCGTTCGCCCTGCATCGGCTTCCAACCGGCTTCTGGGTCGGCTTCTGGATCGAGGGCCGCTAGGCCGTGCGGCGATGCCCTGCCGCCAGTTCACGCACATGGTTGAGGAAGATCGACCGCTGCAGCGCATCCAGTTGCGACGCATAATGCGCGATCTCCGCCAGAAAGGGGTCGGCCATCAGAACGTTGGCCTCGTCGCGCTGGCGCGTCGAAGCGTCCCGCAGCAGAACCGAGATGTCGACCTGCAAGGCTCGCGCCAGCCGATCCAGCGAGGAGAGGGTCGGCATCGCCTTGCCATTCTCGATCTTCGATATATACGTGCGGGGGACGTTCATGCGGGCCGCCAGCTGTCGCTGAGACAGGTTGCGTACGTGGCGCAGCTCGCGCACCGCCGCGGCGACCTGAAGCCCCTGGGCGGGTGCGTCCTCTTTAGTAACCAGTGCGATCGGCTTGGCTACCGGTTCTGGCTCTTCGACCTCAAGGCCCTTACGGCAGCGGCGGCACAGTGCGCTGGAGGTGCGGAATTGCACGAGACTGCAGTGGTCGCAACGCACAACCTCGCGTTGCTCGACAGGCGCCATCATGGTTGCCATATTTGTGCGTTGCGGGAGGATCCAGAGCAAGGACCTCAGCACACGTCTGATAACGAAGACTTGTGATGTGCCTAGAGTTACACCGGGTAACTTCGGAGTCAAGAGGAAACCCGTTGATTATTAGCAAAAAGAGGGATAAAACCAAAGAAGTACCAAAAGAGTAACTTGTGCCCAATCCGATCTCCGAATACGCCCACACTCGCGACCACGCCTGGCAGCTGCTGCAGGAGTGGACCGCCTCCGCTTCTCTCCTGCGACATGGCCTGGCCGTCGAAGCCTGCACCCGCTCCTACGGCGTGCTCGAGGCCGCCCGGCTCCAGCTGCCGGTTGGGGAGGCCGGCCGGTTCGTGGAACTCTACGCCATCGCCGGCCTGCTCCACGACTTCGACTACGACCGCCACCCCTCGCTCGAAGAACATCCCTTCGTAGGCGTCGCCCACCTGCGGGAGCAGGGCTGGCCGGAGCTCGTGCTCCACGCCATCCTGGCCCATGCCGACTACTCCGGCACTCCGCGTGAGTCGCATCTGGACAAGGCGCTGTTTGCCTGCGATGAGCTTGCCGGCTTTCTGACCGCCTGCGCCTTCGTGAAGCCCTCCAAGTCGATTCACGAGGTCGAGGTCGCCGGAGTGAAGAAGAAGATAAAGGACAAGGCCTTCGCCCGCGCGGTCAAACGCGAGGACATCACCGATGGCGCCGCCCTGTTGGGGCTCACCACCGACGAACACATTGAAAACTGCCTGCGAGCCTTGCAGAGTCAGGCAGAGGCGCTGGGACTTGCCGGCACTTCGACCTCGGTCTCGTCTGTTTCGCCTTAGGACCGCTGGTTGATGATTCCCGCTTGACACCCGATGGCGCGAACGGGCGGTGGATTTCCGCAATGCGGCGAAGCGATCGATGACGTTATAATGGTCAAGCGCCACGCTGTCCTCGAGCGGGAGTGGCAGAACGTCAGCTTCCCAAAATGGATAACTCTAGTGCTTTCAGTTGCTTATGTGGGCGCTAAGTGACGCGATAGAGCGCTAGAGTGTCAAGCGCAATCTTCCGAATGGTGCGAAACGTGGTGTTTGCCCGCTATTCATGCGGGGTTTTGTGTGACACCATTAGCTAAACCACGGCAGTCCTGAGTTGCGACCACAAACAGTGACGACGTTCTGACGGCGAATTTCCTGGGAAATTTGTTGCTTCACTTCATCGCGTAGATATCGCGTCCCATCTTTTCGGAGAAAAGCATCATCTCTTCGTCGGTTTTGGCGAGCTTTCGATGGGCGGAGCCCATGGATCTTTTGGCCGCGCTTGCTTCCATCAATCGGCGCTGAGAAGCAATCACCCGGTTGATGTCTTGTCTGGCCTTCTTTAGCTTCGGATCATCAGTCTCAAAGAAATCTCTCGCCACCTCGCCATCGTATGGCGATTTTGTCTCGGCGCCGTCCGCAAGCGGTTGCTTTGCTCCCTCGTCTGGAAAGAGTTTTTCGAGCTGCCGCCGCCGTTCCTGCTCCACGGCTACTGCCTTGCCCTCAAAGTTCATCTGCTCTGCAGGGCCTGACAAGCGTTCGTAGAGTATTCGACCTCGGCGTCTGGAGGTCCAGCGCCGAAAGAAGTTTGTTTCCGGCGCTCGATATGATGCCTTAGCAGGCGCAGCAAGATGCTCGCTTTGGCGACGCTTTCCGGGGTCGGTTCAGGGTGGCCCAGGTCAACCCACCGCCGATACACCTGCTACGCCACAATCGGCACGAGCACGCAGTCAAGCACTAAGCTCCATGACGGTTTCATTTCTCCCCAAAATATCACCAGGGACGCCGGGAACGCACGACATAGCGATACCGCGATTCAGGCGCACTCAACCGCCTGGCCGGATCTAAGAGGGAGAGAAAATCTACAAAGAGTTGGAACGCAAACTAACGCGGCTTTCGAGAAGAAGTTGCTGCCTCGGCTGAGTGCTGTGGACAGACATTTCTACAAAAAATTGGTGGGGTTAGCTACTCCAACACAGATAGGACTAGCCGAGCCAAAGCAATCTCAAAGCTCAAGGAATGTGAAGAGCTGGAGCTTTACAGGGAACTTGGGAACGAATTTGATTCCAACGCCATTCTTGTCCGCAACCGTGCTGGTACAGGAGTAGGCTACCTTGATACTCGGTTGGCTGGAGAGGTGACCCGAAGTCTCAATAAAGGTGTACGTTGGGGCTGCTACGTCCCTCGAACTCATCAGATATCTGGCAAGGACATCTGGAGTCTCACGGTCTGCATGGTTAAGAACCAGAAGTAGTTGATTTCGCCGTATTTCTCGTTGGGCGGTTTTCCGTCGCTCAATCAAAACGTCCAAAACGTTAAAATCGGAGTTACTAGTCAGTCACTGGAGAATCATATGCTCAAAGTTGACATACTTGTCTATCGTCGGCCAGGCCTGACCCACGAACAGTTTGTCGGTATGCCTCCGGGCAAGCACACGGTTGACGGGGGGTGTATGCCGCGGTTAGGTTACTTGCTGAGTTTGGCGGCGTAGGCGGTAGGGGTGAGGTCGACCAAGGACTGGATGGAGCGATTGGCCATGCCGGGGAGCACGTCGGCCAGATACTTGCGGATGGGGACCGCGAGCCTGCG
>DATMOB010000005.1:0-37016 GCA_035568455.1 Granulicella sp. | reverse complement strand
GGAAGCTGCGGGGGCGCACCCATCTCGATCATCCGCCAGTACATCGAGCAACAACAAACACCGAGTTGAGGACAGCTTCGCTGTCCGCGCTCTACATCCCCGCCCTGAAGGACGGGGTTTTCCGCACAATTTGGATAAAGCTCCCCAACCGACAAAGCTTGTCATCCTTCCGCGAAGCCGACGGATCCGCTTTACTTGTTCTTGCACTCACTCCACCCCAGACGAAAACGGCGGCCATCAGAACCTCTGATGACCGCCGCCCTAGCTCTTTTCTAAACCACTTCGTTACATCCCAGCAGGCTTTGGATTCCTCGGATCGAACTTCGCCACCTGAATCTTCTCCGCCAGGCCGATCTTGCCCAGCAGCCAGATCCCGTAGTAGTTGATGTCGAACTCATACCACGCCAGCCCGTGCCGCGCACTCACCGGATGAGCGTGGTGGTTGTTGTGCCAGCCCTCGCCCCCGGTCAGCAAGGCCACCCACCAGTTGTTACGCGAGTCATCGCGGGTCTCGAAGCGGCGCGCGCCCCACAGGTGCGAGGCCGAGTTCACCAGCCAGGTCGCATGCAGCCCCACCGTGACCCGCAGGAAGGTTCCCCACAGCAGCATGCCGAGGCCGCCGATGGCCGGGTGCGTCGGGCTCAGCGCCGCGCCGAGCCCGATCTGCAGCAGCCCGCTGATCACCAGCGGCACATAGTGATACTTGCTCAGCCACACATGCACCGGATCCTTGGTCAGGTCCGGAGCGTAACGGCCCAGAAGAGCGGTCTCCGAGTGCATGGCGCGGCCCGACAGAATCCAGCCCGCGTGCGCCCACCAGGTGCCGTCGTGCGGCGTATGCGGATCGCCCTCATGGTCCGAGTTCTGATGATGCACCCGGTGCGTCGCCACCCAGAAGATCGGCCCGCCCTCGAGCGCCAGCGTGCCGCACATCGTGATGAAGTACTCCACCCACTTCGGTGTCTTGAACCCGCGATGCGTCAGCAGCCGGTGGTACGACATGCCGATGCCCACATTGATCGCGAAGAAGTACATGACGCAGAACGCTGCCAGATTCGTCCAGCTGAAGAAGAACAGCGAGGCGATGGCGCCTACGTGGAACAGGCCCATCGCGATGGACGTGATCCAGTTGATCCGGCCCTCCTGGTGCTCGCGGCCCATGCGAAGGTCCTGCTTCACCTTCTTCACGGCGTCCGCGACCGTGGGAATCGAAGTGAGGTTTTTAACTGTGGCGGTCGTCTGGGCGGCCGTCGCGGGGGTGGACTTCTCGGGGCTCAATAATCCTGGGGTCATGGTCTTCTCTGCGTCCTTGATTACTTCTTCGACAACGCTATCAGGATCAGAAGCAAGCAGTTGTAAGAGTTTTGTAATGCCCCATTCGCCGACTTTTGATAGGTTCGTGGGATGGCTAGCCGCGATACCCACCCTCTTGCTTCCTCTGAAGCCTCCTGCCGAGTTCGCTTCTCTCTGCGCGATCTGCGTGCGAGCGCCGCCTGCCCCCTGCTCGCGGCCTTCGTCCTGACCGGCCTCGCCCTCACCGCGCACAGCAGCGCCCAGGCTCCGGCCGACCGCAAGGCCATCGACCTGCCCACCAGCAAGCTGCTCTTCGATCCCGCCCCAGGCCATCCGCAGCGCCTCAACAGCCTGCCCATGTCCATCGCCGTCTCGCCCGACGCCCGCTTCGTCGTCACCGTCAACGCCGGCTACGGTACCTTCGAGTCCGGCTACATGCAGTCACTCGCCGTGCTCGATACCCGCACCGGCACCCTCAGCGACTTCCCAGACGATCGCACCCTCAGCGGCGTCGCCAAGCAGACCCTCTACTCCGGCCTCGCCTTCTCCCACGACGGCAAGCACCTCTACGCCAGCATGGGATCCTCCTCGAACCCCACCGGTGGAGCCCTCAACCTCACCGGCAACGCCGTCATCGTCTACGGCTTCGACTCCGAGACCGGCAAGCTCTCCCGCCAGCCCGGCAGCGCCGGCCTCATTCCGCTGCCCCTGCAGCAACTCGCCGCCGGCCGCCGCACTCATCTGGTCGGCAACCACGAAGGCGACAAAGGCCTGCCCTTTCCCGCGGCCCTCGCCACCGTCGACTTCAATGGCTCCGAGAAGCTTCTCGTCGCCGACAACCTCTCCGACGACGTCCTCCTGATCGACCCCGCCACCGGCTCCATCCTGCACCGCTTCGACCTCTCCGAGACCGACGCCGTCCCCTCCACCTACCCCATCGCGCTGGCTCTCTCCAAGGACCACACCCGCGCCTTCGTCGCCCTCTGGAACGCCTCCGAGATCGTCGAGCTCGACCTCAAGGCGCAGACCGTCGCCCGCAAGCTCCCCTTGCTCAAGCCAGCGAACCCCGTCGCTCCCGGAACCCACCCCTGCGCCTTTGAGCTCTCGCCCGACGGCCGCACCCTCTACGTCGCGCTCGCCAACCGCGACGCCGTAGCCGCCGTTGACGTCGCACCCAACGCCAAGGGCGCTCACTTCAGCGTCAAGGGTTACTTCGACACCCGCCTCCCCGGCCAGAGCTACTTCGGAGCCGAGCCCGAGGCCCTCGCCATGTCGCCCGACGGCCGCCGCCTCTACGTCGCCGACTCCGCGACCGACGCCGTTGCCGTCCTCGACCCCGCGAAGCTCACCCACTCGCTCGCCTCCAAGACCATGGCCGAGCCCATCGGCTTCGTCCCCACCGAGTGGATGCCCATGGACCTCGCCTTCACCGGCGGCAAGCTCTACGTCGCCACCGCCAAGGGCAAGGGCACCGGCCCCAATAACTTCCCCCCGCGCCTCACCGACCTCACCAAGAACAGCCGCCGCATGAAGAGCCCGACCACCTACATCGGCAATCTGCTCTACGGCTCGCTCGCCACCCTTGATCCCGCCCAGATCGACCACGATCTGCCCCAGTTCACCGCCGAGGTCCTCGAGTCCAACCGCATGAAGGCCGCCCAGGAGAAGATCCAGTTCGCCAACGGCGCCAACCCCATCAAGCACGTCATCTACATCATCAAAGAAAATCGCACCTACGATCAGGTCCTCGGCGACCTGACCAAGGACGGCAAGCGCGTCGGCAACGGTGACCCCTCGCTCGCCATGTACGGCGAGCAGATCACCCCCAACCAGCACCAGCTCGCCCTCCAGTTTGGTGTACTCGACAACTTCTACGACTCCGGCGAGGTCTCCGGCGACGGCCACGTCTGGTCCAACGCCGCCATCGGCACCGACTACCTCGAAAAGACCTGGGAACAGAACTACCGCGGCGGCGAGCGCGGCTACGACTTCGAAGGCGTCGTCAGCCAGGGCTACCCCCTGCTCCAGCACATCCCCGACGTCAACGAGCCCGCCAGCGGCTACCTCTGGACCAACCTCGCCGCCCACGGCAAAACCCTCTACCACTTCGGCGAATTCATCTCCTCCACCTTCTGCAACGAGATCGGTGCCGCTCCCAAGGCCTTGCCTCGCTCCCAGGAAGGCCCCATGCTCCCCGGCGAGACCTGCGCCCACCCCGAGATCAAGCCCGGCGAGGCCATCTCCGCCGCCTGGGGCGGTGGCACCAACCAGTGGCCCTGGGCCATCCCGATGATCGCCAAGAACATCCCCACCAAGCCTGAGCTCGTCGGCCACTTCGCCCCCGAGGCTCCGGACTTCAACCTCCGCATCCCCGACCAGATCCGCGTCTCCATCTTTGAGCAGCACCTCAAGCAGTGGATCGCCGACAAGCAGCAGGGCAACGACACCATGCCCAACTTCGTCATGCTCCGGCTCGGCAACGACCACACCGCCGGAACCACCCCCGGCGGTCCCACGCCCAAGTCCTCCGTCGCCGATAACGACCTCGCCGTAGGCCGCGCCGTCGACGACATCTCCCACTCCCCCTTCTGGAACGACACCGCCTTCTTCATCCTCGAAGACGACGCCCAGAACGGTGGCGATCACGTCGACGCCCACCGCTCCACCGCGCTGGTCATCAGCAAGTACGCCCCCCACACCGCCACCGGCGCACCGTTTGTCGACAGCCGCTTCTACTCCACCGTCTCCGTCATCCGCACCATGGAGACCCTGCTCGAGCTGCCGCCCATGAACAACAACGATGCCTTCAGCACGCTCATCAACACCCTGTTCAGCGGCCCGGGCGATCAGCCTGCCTTCTCGGCCGACTACCGCAACCGCGACAACCGCCTCATCTACGCCGCCAACACCAAGGACGCACCGGGAGCCGCCGCCTCACTCAAGATGGACTTCCGCCACGCCGACCGCGCCGACGCCCGCACCCTCAACGTCGTGCTCTGGAAGGACGCCATGGGCGACCAACCCGTCCCCCCCATGCTCACCCAGAAGCCCAAGAAGATGAAGAAGGACGACGACGACTAAACGCCCAGCCCCCCAACGGGGCAAAGACAACGACGACAATGAAAAGGTCTATTCCTCACCCGAGGAATAGACCTTTTCCTTGCCTCTGCCGTTGCTTGTTCTTCATCCTGAGCACAGCGAAGGACCCCCGGTACCGTCCGCCTCACCCAGATCGTTCGCACCTTTCCAGGAAGGACTAGGGGTGCCCCATGTCTCGCTTCTGAGACGTGGGTATCGAGCGCAGCGAGACCGTCTTCCGTCCGACCCCAAGATCTTCGGGTGCACCACCCTTCGAGCGGCCGGGCGAAGAGCGGTGTCATTCCCCCAAAAAACCAAAACCCCGCCAAGCCCTAGCAAACACGCACCCTCCAACGCGCAAGAAAGTTGGCAGAGTTCCCCCCTCAAATCCTTTAGAATGGATCTAGACATCAAAACACAAAGAGCCGCTTCTGAATCAGGGCAAACCATTGTGGAATCAAGACTTTGGCCCATGACCCAGTAGAATAAAGACTTTGCTCCCAACGGGTGGACTTGGTTTGGACTTAAGCCGCCCGAATGGAAGATTTTAGGACTTTTCCCCGGGGGGAAGGGGGAGTACCCTGCCCACCGGCGCAATGAGGAGAGACGATTCGATGGCAGCCAGCACTCCGACCCGCCCCTTACCACCATTCCGCCTCGCTCCCGTCTTCAGCGAGCGCGTCTGGGGCCGTCCCAACCTCCGCCCCTGGTACCCCGAGACCGGCACCGACCAGCTTGTCGGCGAGGCCTGGCTCACCGGCCCCGCCTGCCTGATCGAGACCGGCCCCCTCGCCGGCCGCACCCTCGCCTCCGCCGTCCAGGAGTTCCCCGGTGAGATCCTCAGCGCCGCCACCACCTCCTCCGCCCCCGAGTTCCCGCTCCTGATCAAGCTTCTCTTTCCCAACGACAAGCTCTCGGTCCAGGTCCATCCCGACGACGTCCAGGCCCAGGCCATCGGCCAGCCCCGCGGCAAGACCGAGTGCTGGTACGTCCTCGAGGCCGAGCCCGGAGCCACCGTCGCCCTCGGCCTCAGACCCGGCGTCACCCTCGAGCAGCTCGCCGCCTCGGCCCACGACAACACCATGGAGTCGCTCATCGAGCATGTCCCGGTCTCCATCGGCGACATGGTCTACGTCGACGCCGGCACCGTCCACGCCATCGGGCCCGGCGTCGTCCTGCTCGAGACCCAGCAGACCTCCGACATCACCTACCGCCTCTACGACTACGGCCGCCCCCGCGAACTCCACCTCGACCAGGGCCTCCGCGTCGTCCGCACGCAGACCTCGGCCGGCAAAATCGCCCCCCAGGCGATCGACGGCTTCACCCGCCTCATCGCCCAGAGGTACTTCACCGTCGACCGCTTCGACCTGCCCGCCGGAAGCGCGACTGCCATCCCCACGTCGGGCCTCTCCAGCTGCCTCATCTCCCTCTCCGGCGCAGGCCGCGTCAGCACCGCAGCCGGCACGGTCGAGCTTCTCCCCGGCAAGGCCGTGATCGTGCCCGCCAGCTCCACCCAGCCAACCGTCGAGGCCACCACCCCTCTCACCGTCATTCACTGCTTCGAGCCCCCACCAGCTGATTTCTCGCCGTCGCAAGCAAAAAAACCAGGCCGCGGCGTAGACTTCTTCCGGCACGAAGGCTAAAAGAGTAGCACCGAACAATCGACCCGCCGGGGAACTTGCTATCAGCCCGGCGGGACCCCGATCAGGAGCCAGTCAGGAACCAGGCGGAAATTGAGGAGGAGAACGGTGCTCGCATCGGCCAGCAGGTTCGCAACCCGGAGCACCCATGAGGGCAGGCCCGCGCGAAAACCAGCGCCGCAATCAGCTTTAAGGCCGGAAAAGGGCGTCTCTCCATGAACCTCGCGCCCATCTCGCCGCCTGCAGAGACCTTTGCGCCGAACAGCCTCTGGAACCGTGACCTCGCGCCGATTCCCAGGGCAGAGCGCACCTGGGGCGTCTACAACTACGCCTCTCTCTGGGTGGCCATGTCCGTCTGCATCCCCACCTACATGCTCGCCAGCGGCCTCATCGCCGGCGGCATGAGCTGGAAGCAGGCCATCGCCACCATCCTGCTCGGCAACCTCATCGTCCTCATCCCCATGGTGCTCAACGCCCACGCCGGCGCCAAGTATGGGATCCCCTTTCCGGTCTACGTCCGCGCCAGCTTCGGCGTCCGCGGCGCCAACATCCCCGCCCTGCTGCGCGCTCTCGTCGCCTGCGGCTGGTTCGGCATCCAGTGCTGGATCGGTGGCCAGGCCATCTGGTCCATGACCCGGGTGCTCTGGAGCGGAGCCTCTGCCCACCCCGCCGGCCCCTGGATCTGCTTCTTCTTCTTCTGGCTCCTGAATATGGCCGTCATCTGGCGGGGCATTCAGGTAATCAAGAGCCTCCAGGCCCTCAGTGCCCCCTTCATGCTCGGCGTCGGTCTGCTGCTGCTCTTCTGGATCACCCGCAAGGCCGGCGGTCTGGGGCCGGTCCTCTCCGGTCCCAGCAGATTTCATAGCACCGGCGAGTTCATCCGCTTCTTCATCCCCTCGCTCACCGCCATGGTCGGCTTCTGGGCCACCGTCGCCCTCAACATCCCGGACTTCACCCGCTACGCTCGGTCGCAACGCGACCAGATGCTCGGCCAGGCCCTCGGCCTTCCCCTGGCCATGACCCTCTACGCCTTCATCGGCGTCGCTGTCACCTCCGCCTCGGTGGTGATCTTTGGCACTGCCATCTGGGACCCGGTCGCGCTCCTTGGCCGCTTCCACCAGCCGCTGGTCGCCTCCATCGCCCTGGTCGCCCTGCTCCTCGCCACCCTCAACACCAACGTCGCCGCCAACGTCGTCAGCCCCTCCAACGACTTCTCCAACCTCGCCCCGAGATACATCTCCTTCCGTAGCGGCGGCCTTATCACAGGCCTGCTCGGCGTGGCGATGATGCCCTGGAAGCTCCTCACCGACTTCAGTACCTACATCTTCGGCTGGCTGGTCGGCTACTCCGGCCTGCTCGGGCCCATCGCCGGCATCATGATCGCCGATTACTTCGTCATCCGCTCGAGGTCACTGGAAGTCGAAGCACTCTACCGGCGCGACGGCCCCTATGAGTACGCCGCTGGCTTCAATCCCCGCGCCCTGATCGCTCTAGCCGCCGGCATCTCCGTTGCGCTCATTGGCCTCTTCGTTCCCGCGCTGCGCTTCCTCTACGACTACGCCTGGTTCGTCGGCTTCGGCGTCTCCGCCATGATCTACGTCGCCCTGATGATCGGCCCCGACGAGCGCGCCTCCATCCCCCCCACCCCGCTGCTGCTCCCCGTCGAGGGCTTCGAGGTAACGCAACCCTCCACATAACGCCCCGTTCATCCATCCCCGATTCGAATAAATTTCCGCAGACCCGTACCCAGACTGCACACAGCGTTCGTCTTGCGGAGTCCCGCCTGTCCGTTTATCGTAGAAAAAGTCCGGCTATCGCACGTGCCTTTTGCCCGTCCCCGTACCAGCCAGGCCCCAAGGATTCAAGGATTACGGATGAGCCTCCCCCAACGTCGCACCCCGTCTGCCGAAGCATCCCTCTCTGCCCTCACCGAAGAACCCACCCAGCCACCCGCGAAACAGACCCCTGCCGCCGCCCTCGATGCCTTCACCGGCGATCCCAATTTCATGACCTCGCTTGCTCGCGGACTGGTCGTCATCCAGGCCTTCACGCCGCAATCGCCGCAGATGACCATCTCGCAGCTCTCGCTCAAGACGGGGCTCTCCCGTGCCGCCGTCCGCCGCTGCCTCTACACCCTCACCAAGCTCGGCTTCGCCGGCGCCGAGGATGGCACCCGCTACGGCCTGCGTCCGCGGATGCTCCAGCTCTCCAACACGTACACCGCTTCGAATGCGCTCTCCACCAGCGCCCAGCCGATCCTCGAGCGCATGTCCGCCATCTACCATGAGTCGTTCTCCGTGGCCACCCTGGACGGCGACGATATCGTCTACATCGCCCGCACCACGATCTCGCGGGTGATGAGCGTCGACCTGCATATCGGCAGCCGGCTGCCCGCCTACTGCACCAGCATGGGCCGCGTCCTGCTCGCGCACCTGCCGGCGGATCAGCTGGAGCAGTACCTCGCCCGCGCCGTACTGACCCCCCACACGACCCGCACTGTAACCACGACCGATAAGCTCATGATGCTGCTGCGCAACGTTCGCCGCAACGGCTACGCGCTGGTCGATCAGGAGTACGAGGTTGGCCTGCGTTCGCTGGCTGTTCCCGTCTACGCGCCCACCGGACGTGTCGTCGCCACCCTGAATCTCAGCGGCAGCGCGCCGCGGATGCCCGTCTACGACATGCAGACGCGCTTCCTCCCGCTGCTTCGCAATGCCGCCAACGAACTCGGTGCGTTGCTCCGCTAGCTCAAGTAGAAATCCCCGGCTTTGCCGGGGATTTCTACTCCTGTAAGGAGTTGGAGCTACAAACTGTCAAGAACACACAGTACCTCTGCCGGCTCGGGCCGTACCCGAAAGTCGGCGTGCGCTTCGGCAAAGGCGATCCTGCCATCCCGCCCGATGACAAACGTCGCTGGCAGCGGCAGGCGCCAACTCTCCTCCGTAGCGGAGTGGTAGTTGAGCCCCGCGTTGTTATGCGGGATGTTCACCAGAATGCTCTGGTAGTACGTGCGCGACTCGCGCGGCACGGAATAGGCAACCCCGAAGGACTCCGCTACCGACGCCCCGGGATCGGAGAGTAAAGGGAAGGCCAGCGCGTGCTGCTGCAGCGTGAAGTCGTTCTGCCGCACGGTCTGCGGAGAGATCGCGACGAACAACCCTCCCCGCCGCCTCACCTCGGGCACGAACTCGCGCCAGCTCTCAAGTTCAGTCACGCAGTAAGGGCACCAGCGACCGCGAAAGAAGTTCACTACAACCGGCCCCAGAGAGAGCAGGTCCCCCGAGTTCACCGGCTTACGCGTGAGCGCGTCGATCAAGGTGAACTCGGGGGCAGCGTCGCCCGGCTTCAGCACACGCTCCTCGATGCCGCTGGCGAAGAGCTCCTCTATGGCCCTCTCAGAGACTGCGAGCCGTGCCGGCTGGACCAGCTTGCGTGTATTCGTCGTAATGGCGTCGAGCCGGTCCTGCAACGAGCCCGTCACGCCTGCATTCGGGCGAGTCATTGCTACATTATCGCAGCTACGCTCGCATCTTCGTGGCCGCAGGAGATTGCGGCGGCAACCGTCGCATGCCGCTTGCTCCTAGCCGGCATGTAGTGCGCCGTGCCGTGCTGGGTCACCTGCTTCAGCAGTGCGGTCAGGCGCTTGAACCCCTCTTCACGGGCTTTCCGGTTCGCCGGCGTGGTCGTAGGCGAAGGATCTTCCCCTGCGCGCATGAAGCCGTGCCCAGCGCCATCGTATATGACGGGATCGTACGTCTTGCCCGCCGCCTTCATCGCGGCGATGGTGTCGGGAACGGTCGAGGTGATGCGAGCATCGTTGCCCGCATAGAAGCCATACACGGGAGCGGTGATGCCGCTGACATCGGCGGGCGCGGGCCCGTAGAAGACGAAGGAGGCGCTTAGGTCCTTACGGTGGGTCGCGAAGAGAAAGCTCTTCCCGCCTCCCCAGCAGAAGCCTACTGTGACCAGCTTGCCGTTCGCCGAGGGAAGGTGTTTGCCGTAGTCGGCAGCGGAGTCCAGATCAGCGGTGACGACGTCCGGGTTGAGACCGGAGACGGCCTTCACGGTGTCTTCCTGACTGGCGAAGGCGCTCGATCCGCCGCCGTTGGGACCGAAGCCGCTGAGCAGGTCAGGGATGACGACGATGTAACCTTGGGCGGCGATCTCATCGCCCATCTCCTTGGCCCAATCGCTGAGGCCGAAGATCTCGTGAATCAGCAGAACGACCGGGGCTTTGCCCTTGACCTCGGGATAGATCACGTAAGTCTGTACGGTGCGATCACCATGCTTGACCGGAACCCACTCGCGGTGGCGAGGCGACTGTTCGAGCCGCGACTTAGCCCATTCCTGAGCGTTGGCGAAGGCAGCGAGGAAGGGAAGCATGAGCAGCAGGGCGATGAGCTTGGGAAGACGGAAATACATTCGTGGAGTGTAGCTCCACCCCCGCGAATGGACAAGACGAATTTGCCGTTCCCAGGCATCGTGCCTGTTGCCGTGCGGCGGGTCGCTATACTCGGCGAGTTGAATTCCACCTCCGCATTTGCAACGGGGTTCCGGCAGCTGAATGGATCAGCTGCTCACGCTGTTCAGTTAGATTACCTTGAGCAGAAGCAGAAGTAGAACGATGGTAAGAATGAGGCTCAGACCACCGCCGCCGTAGTAGCCCAGGCCCGGTCCCATGCGGTAACCGCCGAAACCGAAGAGAAGGATCAAGAGGATCAAAAGGATGAGCATATTGCGATCTCCCTTTGGCATTCTGTATGCCCGATATGTCTGATGCAGAATCTGCCGGGATCGCAGAAGTTGCCTCGCGAGACTCGGCTGGAGAGGCTAAATTGTTCAGTTCCCTCGTGGTTCTAGATCAGATCTGGAATAATCTAGTGGCGTCCGGGCCTCCGTTCGTGCAGTGTTTGGGGGCTTTAATTTCGAATTACGAGTAAGAGGGAGACGGGATGTCTAAGCCGGTGGCGGTGATTACAGGTGCCTCGAGCGGGATCGGTCTGGTGTTTGCACGACGGCTCGCGAGGGATCATGACCTGGTGCTGGTGGCGCGACGGCGGGAGCGGCTGGAGCAAGCTGCGGCGGAGCTCGCAGCGCTCGGGGCCAAGGTTGAGGTGCTGCAGGCGGACCTGAGCGTGGATGCGGAGCTGGCGCTGGTCGCAGAGCGGATCGCCGGCGAGCCGAACCTTGCGATGCTGGTCAACAACGCCGGATTTGGCGCAGGCGGCTATCTCTGGGAGACCTCGCTCGCGGTGCAGGAGGAGATGCATCGGCTGCATGTGATGGCGACGCTGCGTCTGAGCCACGCCGCGCTGACGAACATGGTGGCTCGCGAGGCAGCGAGCGGGCCGCTCGGGGTGGATGGCCTTGGGGCCGGAATTATCAACGTCGCCTCGGTGGCGGCGTTTCTGGCGCGGGCGGGAAGCGTCAGCTACGGTTCGACGAAGGCGTGGATGGCGATGTTCACCGAGGGGCTGGCGATGGACCTCCGGGCGGCGGGATCGCGGCTGCGGGTGCAGGCGTTGTGCCCGGGATTTACGTATTCGGAGTTTCACGCGGTCATGGGTGTGGACGGCAGCAAGGTGGCGGGGAAAGCGTTCTGGATGACGGCCGAGCAGGTGGTCGACGCTTCGCTGGCCGGGTTCGCGCAGGGGAAGGTCTTCGTCGTGCCAGGCTGGCGCTATCAGGCCATCGTCGCGCTGATCCCGAGACTTCCGGCCGGGATGCGGATGGCTCTACTGTCGGCGACGACCAAGCGGCTGGGGAGGAACGGAACTTAGCGCGCCGGTTGAGGCATCTTGAAGGTGATCACCCAGACGTTTCGGTTGCCGAGACAGTGGCGGCAGCGCTCGCCGCCCAGCTTGCCGGTGCCGGCGCACTCCGGGCAGGAGACGACCAGGTGAACATTCTGCAACTCGCTGGGCGGTAGATCCCGCAGCTCGCGATAGACCTTGCCGTCGCGATATTCAGTCAGCCAGTGCATGAGCTTGTGTTCGATCGCCTCGCGCTCGGGGATGCCGAGTTCGTGGCAGCGCTCCAGCCACCAGCCGGAGAGGCAGATGTAACAGACCCGCTCCGCACCGGCGTGGACGAGGTTGCCGGGGTTGGAGGTGAGGTAGTAGGTGCCGCAGACGGAACAGGGCCGCGCTCCGAGCAGAGCGAGAGCGCGTTTCATCTTTGCCAGCTCCTGCTCGAGCTGAGTCGGGGGCGCGCCGGAGACCTCGGCCTCGTTCGCCATGGCGCATTCTACGCCTCGCCCTCGTTGCGCGAAGCGGGTACCCCACCCTACTATTGCCCGGCGATAACTCCAATGAATGCAAGTGCTTAGTCGGCGGGCGTCCCGCTAAATAATTGCATCCATTGGGGTTACGGCTGAAAAATAGATTCCATGGAGGTTAGAGGTTACGAGAGAGGGGGGGAGGTTGACTGCGCGATTTTTCTCTTTTACCTCCTATTTCCATGAAGGCAGGTTGGAGGTCCCTTTTGCGCCAAGTCTATTTGGTTTGTTTTGTTGAGGTTGGGTGGGCTCCGGGCTTGACAGTAGTTTAGGGGCCGGATCGTCGGCCGCCGGGCGGTTGCGCACGGAAAGCGCTTAGAATGAGGCGCATGCGTACGCTGGATTTTTCGCCGTTAGGTCGTGCCTCCGACAGGCTGCGGGAGGCGCTCACCGCACGGGCAGAGCATCTGAACGACGATTTCATCCGGGACTCGGTGGTGCAGTGCTTTGAGTTCAGCTTCGAGCTGGCGCATGTTCTGTTGCGGCGGTATCTGGAGGCGAGTTCGGCCAACGGGGAAGAGATCGACGCGATGAGTTTCCCGACCCTGATTCGCACCGCAAGCGAGCGCGGTCTGCTGCGTTCGGGCTGGGACCGATGGTTTGATTTCCGCAAGGCGCGGAACGCAACCAGCCATGCCGACGACGAGGCGCGGGCGAAGCTGACCGTGGATCTGGCCCCGGAGTTTCTCGCCGAGGTCGACTTTCTCTACCGGAAGCTGACGGAGTTGAGCGTATGAGCAGGCAGCCGAACGCTCTCAACCCTCCACCGGTGGTGATGGAGCCGCATGAGTGGGCGATCGTCACCGAGATCCTGCGTGATTTCGCGCCGGGGAGAACGGTATGGGCCTACGGCTCGCGGGCTACGGGCCGGCGGGTGAAGCGCTACTCGGACCTGGACCTGGTGATGGATGGGCCGCCGTTTGCGGGACTCGAAGAATGGAAGCTCGAAGAGGCGTTCGACGAGTCGCGGCTGCCGTTCAAGGTGGAGTTTCAGCGGCTGGACGGGATGAGCGAGGAGTTTCGCCGACGGATCGAGCCGGATTTTGTGGTGGTTCAGGCGGGGAGCTAGGCCAGCGTTTGGTGCCAACTCAACGCGGTATGGCATGCTTGCGCCGCAGCTCCTCAAAGACCTCGTTCAGTGGCTGTGTGCGGCCTGCATATCGTCGAGACCCTGCTGGACCGCTTGCTCCTCGTCGATGCGGGAGGCGTCAGCTTCTTCGAGCATCTCGTCGAAGAACTCGTTGGCCGGGCGGCCCTGGCCCTGGCGAAGCTGTTCGAGCCCCTGGCGGATGCCTTCGTGAGCGTCCGTTTGGGCGGCGAGGTCGAGCAGGCGCTGGTACTCGGCCGGGTCCTGGAGGACGGCCTCGGGCTTGCCGTCTACGGTCAGGACGATGGGCCTGCGGTTGGACTTGAGCTGCTCGATCAGCTCGGCGGGATGGTTGCGGAAGGCTTCGAGCGGCTGGGTGTCCTGGGTGGTGTCCTGGGTGGTGTCGGTCATGGCTGCCTCCGCTGCGGGTAGTCTACCGCAGCTGTGCGGGGCGCATGGCGCGACGGAAAACTGACGGGTTGGCTGGATAGGCTAAGGCCTTAACAGTCGTTCAACGATGTCTGGATCGGCACGAAAGCTGGTGGCCCGCAGGCGGTCGATTGCTTCTCGCAGTTCGAGAAGCCCGGCGAGGTTCGCAAGGTCGTATCGAGCACAGGGGAGACGAAGCGTTTGATGCTGCTGTACGGAATGCCGACATAGCTTTGGCAGATGTGGGGAGTACTACAGCGCGGGGCGAGATACACAAAGCTTTAGAAGATTTAGCCAAACGGCCAACTGCAGGCCTTTCCTGCGCTGTGCAACACGCAATGGCTGGCTTGGAATGCATCGCCAATCAAGCCGCCGGTTCGTCCGGGCTGGAGCTAGCTAGGGAAGGTTGTCAAGAGCAGACCTGATCTATTTCCACCTCCGCTTAACGAGGCAGCGCCTAAGCTATATGGCTATGCCTCGAATAATGGACGCCACATAACTGAAGGCGGCGAACCAGACTTCGCAGAAGCTGAGCTGCTAGTCGGCACCGCCGCCATTGTTGGAACCTATCTTGCGTGAAAACTGAAGTAACTTATCTCCCGAACTTCTGTTTCCCCGCCATCTGGCTCATCATGCGTTGTTGCATCTTCATGCCGCCGCCACCGCCCATCATCTTGAACATCTTTCGCATCTGCGCGTACTGGCGGAGCAGATTGTTGACGTCCTGCACGGTGGTGCCGGAGCCGCGGGCGATGCGTTTGCGGCGGCTGCCGGAGATGATCTCGTGGTCCTTGCGCTCCTGGTCGGTCATGGAGTTGATGATCGATTCCACGCGGGTGAACTGCTTCTCGTCGACGTGCTCGGCGGCCTGGGCCATGCCGGCGAAGGGGCCGACCGAGGGCAGCATCTTGAGGATCGACTGCATGGAGCCCATCTTCTTGATCTGACGGAGCTGCTCGCGGAAGTCGTCGAGCGAGAAGCCGTCGCCGGAGAGCGCCTTGCGGGCGAACTGCTCGGCCTTGCCCTTGTCCAGCTTCTCCTCGGCGCGCTCGAGCAGGGTGGCGATGTCGCCCATGCCCATAATGCGGCCGACGATGCGGTCGGGGTGGAAGGGCTCGAAGGCGTCGGGCTTCTCACCCGTGCCGAGAAACTTGATCGGAGCTCCAGTCACGTGGCGGATGGATAGGGCAGCGCCGCCGCGGGCGTCGCCGTCCATCTTGGTGAGGATGGCGCCGGTGATGGTGAGCAGGTCGTTGAAGGCTTTGGCGGACTTGACCGCGTCCTGGCCGGTCATGGCGTCGGCGACAAAGAGAATCTCGGAGGGGTTGAGCAGCTTTTTGAGCTGCGCCATCTCGTCCATCAGAGCGGCGTCGATCTGGTTGCGGCCGGCAGTGTCGACGATGAGCATGTCGCAGCCGAAGTTGGCGGCGTCGCGCTTGGCCTCGCGCGCCAGGCGCAGGACGTCGTCGGTGCCGGGGTTGTCGCCTAGCTTGCCCTCGTAGATGTTGGCGCCGATGCTGCGGGCGACGATGGCGAGCTGCTCGCGCGCGGCGGGGCGGTAGACGTCAACGGAAACCAACATAGGCCGGTGGCCGGACTTCTTCAGCCACTGGCCGAGCTTTCCGCTGGTCGTGGTCTTACCGGAGCCCTGCAGGCCGGCCATCAAGATGACGCTGGGCGGCTGCGAGCTCTTCTGGAAGCGGGCGGTGTCCTTGCCCAGCAGGTTGACCAGCTCGTCGCGCACGATCTTGACGATCTGCTCGGAGGGGCTGAGGGCGGTGGTGACCTGGGTGCCCAGCGCCTTGGCGCGGATGTGCTCGACCAGCTCGTTGACGACGGTCAGGTTCACGTCGGACTCGAGCAGGGCGAGGCGGATCTCGCGGATGGCCTCGGCGATGTTCTCGTCGGAGATGGTGCCCTGGCCACGGAGGTGCTTGAAGGAGCGCTGGAGTTTGTCGCTTAGATTCTCAAACATACTGTTTAGAGTTTAGCAGCGCGGGCGGGGAGGCCCGGAGGGTCCCAGAGAGTCCCAGAGACAGAGAGTCCCAGAAAGTCCCGGAGAGCCGGAATGGACAGGACGGGGCGGTCTAATCGGCGACCAGTTCGTGGATATAGCACCAGCGCCAGTGTTCGCGCGGCTCGGCGGAGGCGATCACCGGGTGCTCGGTGGCGTGGAAGTGCCGGGTGGCGTGCCGGTTCTTCGAGGAGTCGCAACATCCGACGTGGCCGCAGGCAACACAGGTGCGGAGGTGGACCCAGCTGTCGCCGAGCTTCACGCACTCCTCGCAGACGTGGACTTTGGGCGGGACGTATGTGGAATGAATGAGATGCTGGCAGAGCGGCATGGCTCCCTCCTCTGATCTCTCGAAATGCTATCAACGCAGATGCTGGCGAGGTAGATTCGGCTGCCACGGATGAGTTTCCCGCAAAGGGCGAGGACGGGGATAATGGCAGGGTATGTCTGCGGACCAAAGAGTGGAGACGAAGATTGCCGGCAATGCGCGCATGGTGCGGGAGTACTGCGCCTATCTGCAGGTGGAGAAGGGCATGCGGCCGGCGACCTGCGAGGCGTACACACGCGATCTGGAGCAGTTTGCCGAACAGGTGGAGAGCGCCGACCGGCTGCTGCTGACGGCGGTGCAGGAGGACGTTCGCGGATTCATGGAGCGGATGCGCGGTAATGGCGTCGAGTCGCGCTCGATCGCGCGCAAGCTGAGCTGTCTGCGCGGGTTTTATCGCTGGCTGCTGCTGGATAAAAAGATCGCCTACGATCCGACTGTGAATATCGAGACGCCGGCGAGCTGGAAGATCCTGCCCAAGTCGCTGGCCGAGAGCGAGGTGGCGGAGATGCTGGAGCGCACCGGGGCGGCGGCGCGGCATCCCGAGGCCGATGCTCTGGCGCTGCGCGACCACGCCATCCTGGAGCTGCTGTACGCGGGGGGGCTGCGCGTGGGCGAGATCTGCGCGCTGCGCGAGCAGGATCTGCACCTCGATCAGGCGCGGGCGCAGGTGCGGGGCAAGGGCGACAAGGAGCGCATCGTTCCGTTGGGAGAGAAGGCGGTCGCGGCGCTCGAGCAGTACCTGCGCCAGGGACGACCGCAGCTGGCACGCGTGAAGGGCGAGCAGGCGCTGTTTCTCAGCGTGCGTGGCCATGTGCTGACCCGGCAGTGGGTGTGGGAGATGGTGCGGTCGACGAATCGGCACGCCAGTCCGCACAAGCTGCGGCATAGCTGCGCGACCCACATGGTCGAGCACGGAGCCGACCTGCGCAGCGTGCAGACGCTGCTGGGGCACGCGGACATCGCGACCACGCAGGTGTATACCCATGTGGCGATGGAGCGGCTGAAGCAGGTGCATCGCATGCATCATCCCCGGGGTAAGCGTCGTGGTGAGGGTTCGGGACTGGTCGACCGGGTGGGCGCTTGATGGAAGAGGGCGAGAGAGATGAGTTTGGCCTTCTGGCGGAGCGCTTCCTGGCCATGCTGCGCAACGAGCGCGGATCGTCGGAGCACACGGTGCGGGCGTATGCGCGCGAGGTGCGGAGCTTTGCCGAGTTTCTGACGCAGAGGCTGGGCAAGAGCGGGGCGATCGCCGCAGTCGAGCATCTGCATATCCGCGCCTACATGCAGCTGCTCTACGAGCGCGGGCTGAGCAAGGCCAGCGTGGCGCGTGCGCTGGCGGCGGTGCGCTCGTGGTTCAAGTGGCTGGCCAAGGAGGGCCAGGTGCAGCAGAATCCGGCGCTGCTGGTGTCGACGCCGAAGCGGCCGCTGCATCTGCCGCGGGTGCCGAGCGCGGAGGATGTGAACCGAGTGCTGAACTCGCTCGAGGTGGGGCCGGGCGGAGGCATGGACGCGAAGGAGACGGCGGCGTGGCCGGAGCGGGATCGCGTGATCTTCGAGCTATTGTACGGCTGCGGGATTCGCAACTCGGAGCTGGTGGGGATCAATATGCCCGACATCCAGTGGGCCAACGACGCGATCCTGGTGCGGGGCAAGGAGCGCAAGGAGCGCTACGTCCCGCTGGGGGATGAAGCGGCGGTGGCGCTACGGGTGTTTCTGCCGCTGCGTGAGGCGAAGCTGCGGGCCGCCGGCAAGGGCGCACTGGTGGAGGACGGTCCGCTGCTCACAAATCTGCGCATGCGCGGCGACTGCCGGCTAACTACGCGCAGCGTTGGCCGGATCGTGAAGGCGATCGCGCAGTCGCGGGGGCTGGCGGCGGATGTGCATCCGCACACGCTGCGCCACGCCTTCGGGACGCACATGCTGGAGGAGGGTGCGGACCTGCGTGCCATTCAGGAGATGCTCGGCCACGAGCGGCTCTCCACCACGCAGCGCTACACCCAGCTGACGGTGGGACAGGTGCAGCGGGTCTACGACGAGACCCATCCACGGGCGAAGTAGAGCTGCTGGCTTTGTTCAGGACAGCCACGGCGCTGCATCTTCTCAGCTATCAACGCTGTTGCTGCCGCGAGCAACCGCAGGTCCTTCGACTCCGCTGCGCGCCGCTCAGGACGACAGTTCTTATATTTATCGGATACTTGCCGAATGCCTATATCTCGATAAGGCATAGCGCGGTAACGCTGAGGTCGGCTCAGTAGCGCGGCAGCGCAGGATCGATCGAGCGCGACCAGCCGTCGATGCCGCCGGCCAGCGACTGGACGTGCTCGAAGCCCTGAGCGCGAAGCCACATGGTGACGTTCAGCGAGCGGGCGCCGTGGTGGCAGAGCACGACGATCGGCTCGTCGGGGTCGAGTTCGGCGTGGGCGCGCGATGGGATGTCGCCCATGGGCATCAGCAGCGAGTTGGCGAGATGCACGGTCTCGAACTCCCACGGTTCGCGCACATCGAGCAAAAGAGGCGGGTTGGGTTGCTGGAGCTGGTCGTGCAGGGCCTGGGGGCTGATCTCTGGTGCGAGCATTCGTTTAGAATAATGGTTTACGGCCCGATCTTGGCCTTCAGGGAGCGGAGATTTCTCCCGACGCACGGTTCCTATGGAAACGGTATGACTCTTAAATCGCTTGCTCGTCCCTACCCGGTCAAAAAACAAGAACAAGATGAACGAGTATTTAAGAGGCATGCGTCCTACGTCTAGGGCTGCCGGGGAATCTTATTTTGCATCAAATATCTCTCACCGGAAAGTTCATCGGATCCTGGACCAGATACGGAGCGCAGGGGATACAGGGTCGTACGGGGAAGGTTGGCAGGTTTTGGTTAAAGTCTTGATTGTTGAGGACGAAGAACACGCCCGGACCGGGCTGGCCGAGCTGGTCGAGTCCTGGGGCTACCGCGCTAACTGTGCGTCGGATGGTTTGGAAGGTTTCGACAAGGTGATGCAGTGGTCGCCGGCGATCGTGGTCACCGATCTGAAGATGCCGCGGCTGGACGGCATGGATCTGCTGGGCCGGATCTCGGAGCTGCCGGAGCGCATCGCTGTAGTGATGCTGACCGCACAGGGCTCGATCGAGTCGGCGGTCGATGCGATGCGGCTGGGGGCGTATGACTATCTGCCCAAGCCGGTCGATCCGACGCGGCTGAAGACGATCCTGCAGAACGCCACGCTACAGAAGGAGACCGATGTCGAGCTCGAACCCAAGCGGCGGCAGGCGCGCGATACCGGAGTTCTGGGACCGCTGGTCGGCACCTCGCCGGCGATGCGCTCCATCTTCAAGCTGATCGAGCGCGTGGCTCCATCGAATGTGCCGGTGCTGGTGACCGGAGAGAGCGGAACGGGCAAGGAGCTGGTCGCCCGTGCGCTGCACGACCTCAGCGCACGGCGCAACAAGCCCTTCGTCGCGGTGAATTGCGCCGCTATCCCCGAGACGCTGATCGAGAGCGAGATCTTCGGCCATGAGAAGGGAGCGTTCACCGGCGCCATCGAGCGCCGTGCGGGCTGCTTCGAGCTGGCGGAGGAGGGCACGCTGCTGCTCGACGAGATCGCCGAGATGCCGGCGGCCACCCAGGCCAAGCTGCTGCGGGTCCTGGAGGACCGCAAGCTGCGCCGCCTGGGAAGCAAGGAAGAGACCACGGTGGACGTCCGCGTGGTCGCCGCCACCAACAAGGATCCGCAGCGCGCGGTGGCCGATGGCGAACTGCGCGGCGATCTCTTCTACCGGCTGAATGTCTTCAACATCCAGATGCCGGCGTTGCGCGAGCATCGCGACGATGTGAGGGCGATTGCGGACAAGATGATCGGCGACATGAACGCCCGCCATGGCTGCACCGTGAGCGGTATGACCGACGAGTTGCTCCAGCGTCTGACCGAGTACGACTGGCCGGGCAACGTGCGCGAGCTGCGCAATACCATCGAGCGCGCGGTGATCCTGGCCGGCTCCGACTGGCTGGATGTCGAGCACCTGCCGCCGCGCTTCGGCGAGATAGGATTCGCTCCTTCGATGCGCCCGGCGGGCGGGGTGCAGGTGGATATGGGACAGCGCCGGCCCGAACCCCACCGGCCAGAGCAGTTTTCATCGGACCAGCAGCGGTCCGATGAACGCACGGTCTCGGTCGAGGTCGGAACCACGGTCGACGAGCTCGAGCGGCAACTGATCCTGAAGACCCTGCAGTCGACCCAGAACAACAAGACCCGGGCGGCGGAGATCCTCGGCATCAGCTCGAAGACCCTGCAGAACAAGCTGAAAGAATACTCCAGTGCAAGCTCCTCGGAGTAGTCCATGCGCTTGAAGACGAAGCTGGTGCTGGCAGCGACCAGCGTGACGTTCGGCATCGTCCTGCTGCTCTCGCTGCTGTTCCTGGGCGAGTTGCTGCGGCAGCGCATCGCCCAGACCGCGGCGGCGAACAATGTACTTGCCAACGAGGTGCGACTGGCGACGCGGCAGGCGCTCGAGACCCGGCTGCCCTTGCATCCGAACCTGACACATCCTCTCGAACCCGCGCTCGCGACCTCGCAGGATGCGCTGCACGCGGCGGTCACCGAGGTGCTGCGCGAGGACGCGGGCCTGAAGGCGCTGATGGAGGCCATCGTGCGCTACTCGCCGACGGTGCAGGATGTCAGCGTCACCGACGCGCGCGGCATCTCGCTGGTCAGCACCGATCCGGAGATGCTCAATCAACCGGCAAGTGCGCGAACCAGCCTCGGCCGCGTAAGCGATGGCAGCGTTCTCTATCAGGCGCGCGAACTCTTCGGCCGCCCACAGGTACTCGATATCGACGCTCCTCTCGAGCGCAACGGGCGGGCCTTCCTTGTGGTCCATGTGGGGGTGCGCTCGACCTTTCTGCGCGCCTCCTATGCTCCATGGCTGAACGCGGCGCTGTGGTTCGCTCTGCTGGCGGCAGGCGCCTCGGTGATCGCGGCCGGTCTGCTATCGAGCCTGGCGCTGCGGCCGATCGAGGCCATCCATGCGCAGCTGGAGCTGCTGAGCGCAGGCGTGGAGGACGACGTCATTACGCCCTCGTTGCCGACGCCTCGAGGCGGCAATCCCGATACCGTCGTGCGCGTGGCCAAGACGATCGACCGTCTGGAGCGCCAGATGCGCAGCAAGGAGGCGGGCTACACCGCGCTCAAGACCAATCTGAACCAGATGCTCGATACCCTGCGCGACGGAGTGGTGCTGTTCGCTGGAGAGCGCAGCGCGGACGAGTGCCGGGCGGTGATGGTGTCCGATGCGGTGGCCAACTTCGTGCCCAGTCTGAACGAGGCCGGGGGAGACATGATCGGGCTGCGGGTCGAGGAGATCTTCGCGCCCGAGACCGAGCTCGGTGCCGCCGTGCTGCGGGCCTTCGCCACGGGGCGCAACGTGGCCGGGCAGGTGGTGCTGCTCGAAGACGGCCGTCAGGTGCAGATCTCTCTTGACCAGATACAAGATGGCCAGGGCTCCGGCGGCAACATGGGCACGCTGTTGACCCTGCGCGATATGGAGAGCGCGATGCAGCTGGAGCGGGAGCTCGAGGTCTCGCGCCGGCTGGCCGCTATCGGCCGGATCACCGCCGGTGTCGGGCACGAGGTCAAGAATCCGATCAACGCCATGGTGCTGCATCTGGAGCTGCTGCGCGGCAAGCTGCTGCATGGGGGCGAGGGCAGCCGGGGAGCGCAGCGTCACGTCGAGATTCTCGCCAGCGAGATGCAGCGCCTGGATCGCGCGGTGCAGACGCTGGCTGACTTCTCGCGGCCGATAGAGTTGCATCTGCGTGTGCTCGACCTGCGCGATGTGGTCGCCGCGGTGGCCGAGCTGACCTCGGTGCAGATGCGCGAGGCGGGCGTTCGCATGGTGGTGGAGGTGCCCCGCGATCCTCTGTTGGTGCACGTCGACTCCGACCTGATGCGGCAGGCGCTGTTGAACCTGGTGTTGAACGCCATGCAGGCCATGTCCGAGGGCGGCGTGGTGTGGGTCAGGCTGCGCCGGGAGCAGCATCTGGCCGCGGTCGAGGTCGCCGACCAGGGCACCGGCATCCTCCCCGAGTTGCTTCCGCGCATCTTCGAGTTGTACTTTACGACTAAGAAGTCCGGCAGCGGCATTGGGCTGGCGATGACCTATCGCATCCTGCAGATGCACGGCGGCGCGCTCGATGTACGATCAAACGCGGATATGAATGCACCGGACCATGGCAGCGTATTTACCCTTCGCCTGCCCATCTCGGTTCTCAGCGGGTCAAATTCGGGGCCAACTTCACCGCTACCAGGGCTTCATGCATCGACGCGCGGGATCGATTCACGAGCGAGCGACGACATGAGGGGACGAGGCGAAAGAGCGTGAGCGTGAGATTATGGCGTGGCAGATCGGAACTTGGTGCGGCTATCCTGCTGTGCGCAACGCTGACGGGGTGCCGTCATCAGAAACAAGCGCCGCCCCTGCCGCCCCAGACGCCCAACGTCTACGTGCCACCGCCGCCCCAGCCCGATCTGCCTCCCATGGAGGCGCCCCCTCCGGCCAGCGTTACCGAGGTCACGCCTGCGAAGGCGCGGGTGAAGCCTAAGAATCATGCGAAGAAACCGCCGGTGCAGACCGCAGCGCTCCCGGAGGCCAGGCCCCTAGGCGATGTTTCGGCGCCTGCGGGCTCTCCTCCCGCCCCTGCGGAGGATCCGGCCAGCACATTGGGAGCGCTCTCTCCGGGGGGCGCCTCCACACCGCAGCAGCAGCAGGTGGCCGACGCAATCTCCGCCGTCCAACACCGGCTGAATGAACTGCCCGCCGCGACCACCGAGGAGCAGAAGAAGCGAGTGACCCAGGTGCGGCTGTTCCTCAAGCAGGCCACCGACGCGCTGAAGACCGGCGACGCCGAGGGCGCCAGAAACCTTGCGACCAAGGCCGGCCTGTTGCTGGACGACCTGTCGAAATAGCGTCGACCTTCGACGCGCCTCCCAGCTGTTATCGGTTTTCGACACCCCCAAGGGGATGAGATACAGGTCGGCTGCGAAGTTGTTTTCACCTTGTCAAAATTGGGACGGAGTAGTTCGTAAGCCTGTACGAACGAGAAAATCAGCCCGTACCGCAGTGCCGGCAGCCTCAACTCCGTCGGACCCTGCCCGATTCGGTCCGATCGCGCCCGATAAACTGTCCAAACCCCTCCCGCTAAAGGCGACAGCAGGCTTTCGAATCCACTATGATTCCGACCACGTTCTAGGCGCATCCCGCAAATGCGCTGCTCTCGCACGGCACTTGCTCACGAATCGAGGTTCGAGGACGGAGGAGTCATGGACGATATCAAGCAGTTTCCCAAGGCCATCCACGTAGCTGGGATTGGCCTCATAGGCGCGTGTTTGCCGGGTGGCCAGATGATATCGGCTACCGGGCAGGACACGCAGGCGATCAGGAGCAATACGCAGACTGTCAAGAACAGTTACATCCCTGTCGACGAGAAGGAGAGCTTCGCCGCTGTCCACGACCGCATGACCACCGCTAAGGCGGGCGTCATGAAGCTGCAGATGGACCTGCTTGAGGAGCGCTATGACTTGAGCGACCGGCCGCCACACCGGAGCCTACTACACCGACAACAGCATGCACGACCTACGCCGAGCGCTTCTACAACCAGCACATGGCGAACGGCATGGTGATGGCGCACGACGGCCCCATCAAGACCTTCCCGCTCCGCGGCATCAAGGACACACCGCCGTATCTGCAGGACGGGCGACTGCTGACGCTGGATGACACGGTCGAGTACTTCAACCTGATCCTGGGCACCAAGCTGACCGATGCGGAGAAGAAGGACCTTGTGGCCTTCATGCTCGCCTTGTAACTTAGCCCTGTAGCTTATCCAAGGCGAGTGGACGGTGAACGGAAAACGGTACAGCTCCACGCTGTACCGTTTTCTCTGATGGATCAAATCTTCTGCCGGGATCAGTCTTCTTCCGGGATCGGTGTGCTTACGCCTCGGTGCCGTGGCACTTCTTGTACTTCTTGCCCGAGCCGCAGGGGCACTCGTCGTTGCGGCCGATCTTCTCACCGGCGTGGCGCGGGCCGGAGGCTCCGTTACTCGCAGAAGAGGAGACACCGGCAGCGCGCGCTGCTTCGAGTTCGCGCTGCTTCTTGTGGTGGAACTCCTTCTCGAGTGCGTCGATGGTCGTGGACGGAGCCCGCGTGGGCACCGGCGGAGTCGGACGAACCTGCTGCTGCTCTGGCGCCTGCTGCGCGGGCGCGGAGGCCGGTGCGGCAGGCAGATCCAGCTGCCGTGGTGCCTGCTGGAAGACCGGCAGCGGGCCTTCGGGATCGATCGGAGTGCCGTCCGGGCCGATGATCTGCATACGGAAGAGATGGCGCACCGTATCTTCCTGGAAGCGCAGCATCATGCCCTCGAACATCTCGAAGGACTCCTTCTTGTAGGCCACCAGAGGGTCCTGCTGGGCGTAGCCGCGCAGGCCGATGCCCTCCTTCAGGTGATCCATCGCCAGCAGGTGGTCCTTCCACAGTCCATCGAGTACCGAGAGCATCACCACACGCTCGTGGTAGCGCATCGCCGGCGCGCCAAGTATCGCCTCCTTGCGGTCGTAGCGCCCACGCAGCCTCTCGAAGATGGTCTCGCCCAGCTCGTGGCGGTTTAGCTCGGCGATCTGGAGCTCCTTCTCGAAGGCAACGCCGAAGAAGTCGTAGAGCTGGCCAAACAGGGGCTCGGTCTTCCACTCGTCGGGATGCACCTTGTCGGGCGCGTTCTCGTCGAGTACGTTCGACAGGATGGTCGAGAGGTAGTCCTCGGTGATCAGCTGCTTCTGGTCGACGCCGGTCATCAGCTGGCGGCGCAGTCCGTAGACCGCCTCGCGCTGCTTGTTCATGACGTCGTCGTACTCGAGCACGTGCTTGCGCGACTCGAAGTTCTGCGTCTCGACCGCCTTCTGCGCTGCTTCGATGCGGTTCGAGATCATCTTGCTCTCGATCGGCACGCCCTCTTCCATGCCCATGCGCTGCAGCAGGGTGGAGACCCACTCGCGCGCGAAGATGCGCATCAGGTCGTCTTCGAGCGAGAGGTAGAAGCGCGATGCTCCGGGGTCGCCCTGGCGTCCGGCGCGGCCGCGCAGCTGGTTGTCGACGCGCCGGCTCTCATGCCGCTCGGTGCCGATGATGTGCAGTCCGCCGGCCGCGATCACGGCCTCATGCTCCTTCTTCGCCGCCGCCTCATGCGCCGAGATGGCCGCGTTCCATGCGGCTTCGCTCGTCTCGAACTCCTGCGACTGGTAGTAGAAGCGGACCATTCCCGGACCGGCGACCGGATGGATAGCGCCCTCGGCCACCGAGACCGCACGCGCCTGGCTCTTGCGCACCAGCTCCTGCCGGGCCATGAACTCGGCGTTGCCGCCAAGCAGAATGTCGGTGCCGCGGCCCGCCATGTTGGTGGCGATCGTCACCATGCCCAGACGGCCTGCCTGGGCGACGATCTCCGCCTCCTTCTCATGGAACTTCGCGTTCAGCACCACGTGGCGAACGCCCTTGCGCTTGAGGATCTCGCTCAGCAGCTCGGACTTTTCGATCGACGTGGTACCTACCAGCACCGGCTGCCGCTCCGCGTGCAGACGGGCGATCTCGTCGGCCACCGCAAAGTACTTCTCCTTGGCGGTGCGGAAGACCACGTCCGGGTTCTCGATGCGCAGCATCTTGCGGTTGGTCGGGGTCACCACGATGTCCAGCTTGTAGATCTTGTCGAACTCCGCCGCCTCGGTCTCCGCCGTTCCGGTCATACCGGAGAGCTTCTCGTACATGCGGAAGTAGTTCTGGAAGGTGATCGTGGCGAGCGTCTGGTCCTCCTTGCGGATGACCACGCCCTCCTTGGCCTCCACCGCCTGATGCAGTCCATCCGACCAGCGCCGTCCCGGCATCAGGCGGCCGGTGAACTCATCGACGATGATGACCTCGCCTTCCTTAACCACGTACTCGACGTCGCGCCGGTAGAGGTTATGCGCCTTGATGGCGGTCTCGACGTGGTGCTTCAGGTCCCAGTTCTCCGGGTCAGCGATGTTGCCGATGCCCAGCAGCTTCTCGATCTTCTCCCAACCCTCATCGGTCACGGTGATGGCGCGGGCCTTCTCGTCGACCACAAAGTCGCCGGTGTAGGTCTTGGTATCGAGCGTCTCGGTCAACTCGCCCAGCTCGAGCTGCGGAATGATCAGATTGACGCGGGCGTACTTGTCGGTCGTCTGGTCGGTCGGCCCGGAGATGATCAGCGGCGTACGCGCCTCGTCGATCAGGATCGAGTCCACCTCGTCGACGATGCAGTAGTAATGGCCGCGCTGCACCTGCTCGGCGATCTCGAACTTCATGTTGTCGCGCAGGTAGTCGAAGCCGAACTCGTTGTTGGTCCCGTAGGTGATATCCGAGGCATAGGCCTCGCGCCGCTGGCGGTCGTCGAGATCGTGCACGATCACGCCCACGCTCAGGCCGAGGAAGCCGTAGATCTTGCCCATCCACTCGGCGTCGCGCTTGGCCAGGTAGTCGTTGACCGTGACCACGTGCACGCCACGCCCGGCGAGAGCGTTCAGGTAGCAGGGAAGCGTCGCCACCAGCGTCTTGCCTTCGCCGGTCTTCATCTCGGCGATCCTGCCGCTGTGGAGAATAATGCCGCCGATCAGCTGCACGTCGAAGTGACGCATGCCCACGGCGCGCTTGCCGGCCTCGCGGACAACGGCAAAGGCCTCCGGCAGCAGGGCGTCGAGCGCAGCCTTCTCGGCGTCGTAAATACGCTTGGCCTGCTCCTCGGCGGCGTCAAAGTCCACCGCCTCGGTCGGCGTCTCGTCCTTCACCGCGGCGACCGCATCGGCACAGCGTTGGCGGAACTCTGCCGTCTTCGCGCGCAGCTCTTCGGCGGACAGCGCCGCCATCGCCGGCTCAAGCGCATTAATCTGCTGGAGGAGCGGCAGGATGCGCTTCACGGCGCGTTCATTGCTGGTGCCAAAGACCTTCGATATGACTGAATTGAGCAAAAGGTTTTCCTTCGGGCGCACGCACCCCGAGACCCAGTGTAAATGGTCTGGGGTGCGGCGTGGTGGCCGATCCATTTCCCGTGGGTCTTGGAGCCTGGGGGTCGTGGTCTGCACCCCGAAGAGTGGCCCCGCCAATTAGCCCGTTTAGCGGCTGTTAAGTGGTGAAACGAGGTTGGGCGGCCACGAATTGCCGCTCAACCTCGTCCGCCGCTGGCACTGCTATTGGGTGTCGTGGAAGAGGTAGTGGTTGATGTCCGGCCAGAACTCCTTGAAGACGAAGGTCGCCGCATCGATGCCCACATTCAGACCCCACTGGTCGACGGTGTTGCTCACGGTGCGCTCCGCCGACGGGTAGTAGAGATTAGAGACACTCGCGGCGGCGCCTGCGCCGAAGATTTCGCTGGAGTTGAAGACCTCCTTGCCGGCGTCGCTTCGCGTGACCACAACACGGCTCAGGGCATAGCCGGTGCGCTTGAGAAAGCCGCCGCTGCCCTGCGTGTAGTAGCGCGGGTCCTGATGCGTCAGCGCAGGCCCGATGAACTCAACAAAGTAGTTCTCCGAGGTCTGATCGACCGCCGAATGCCACAGATAGCGTCCATATCCAACGCCTCCGTGGCCGAACTCCGGTGTGGCGTTGCGCGCCATGCTGTACCCGGCGACGGCGGCGGGGAGGAAGATCGCAGAGTAGTCCAGCGAGTCCTCCGACGCTGTGGCGAACTTGTCCTTGACCGACATCGGCGGGAGTTTGGTATTCGCGCTCACCGCCCGGAAGTTAGGGATAATGCCGAGGATGCGCTTGGTCTGCCTCCCTCCTCCATCGCCGCTCGTCTGCGGCGGGGGCTCATCGGGAATGCCCCGGTCTGCATTCGCGGCAGAATCAGCCGTTGCGGCCGGGTTCGACGAACTCCACAGCGCAGGGGAGGGAAGCGCGGCCGCTGAGGCTGCTGAGGCGATGGTATACGCGCTGGAGGGGGAATACGCGGTCGACGCAGGGAGCGTAGCCGCAGATGCCGCCACGGAACTCTGCGCGCCCGCCGCTGTACAGGCAAGCGTCCCAAAGACGATCAGGGAGGTGGGTACGAGATTCCGGAGAGAAGGTCGTGTCATGTTTTCCTGGACTTTCCTGGCTGCTAAGTCTTGGTTTCGATCAAAAAAAAGACAACATCCCTATAGATCGACCTGCTGTGATCCTCGATTCAAAGGACTTTCCACAAAAGTCAGTGGACCTCAATAGAAAATCCTCGAATCTTGGCTCCCAGACAGGAGGTGTTTTGAAGTTGGATATATCAGATATATCAATGGTGGGATGCTGCGTTTAGGGTTTAGACGCGGATATCCTCCGAGAGGAGCAGCTAAACCCCATTAAATCGCGCAGACGCCGCAGAAATATTCCTCCAGCGAAGAAATGATTCCTCCGCTCCGCTTCGCAGCGCCGTCTTTCATATACTCAGGTTTGCGCCTCTTTTTTCGGAGGAGCGTTCCGTACGTGTTTTCTGGGAGATGGATTTGACAGTCAAGATTAAAGAGACGGTAGCGGCGGCGGTTAAGTTTGTCGAGGGCAATCAGGCGCGTTTTGTGGATGAGTTGAAGTCCCTGCTCAGGATCCCCTCGGTCTCGACCGCTCCCGAGCATCGCGGCGACGTCCGCCGGGCGGCCGAGTTCTGCGCCGCCGAGCTCACCCGCATCGGCATGGACCACGTCCACCTCATCGAGACCGCCACCCCCGAGCGCCCGCACGGCCACCCGTTGGTCTACGCCGACCACCTCCACGCCCCGGGCAAGCCGACCGTCCTCTGCTACGGCCACTACGACGTCCAGCCCGCCGAGCCGCTCGAGGAGTGGATCTCTCCGCCCTTCGAGCCCGCCGAGCGCAACGGCAACCTCTACGCTCGCGGCGCGGTCGACGACAAGGGGCAGATGTGGATGCACGTCAAGGCGCTCGAGGCGCTGCTGAGCGCCGGGGAAGGGAAGCTGCCGGTCAACGTCCGCGTCCTCCTCGAAGGCGAGGAGGAGGTCGGCGGCGAAGGCATCGCGAAATTCGTCCGCGAGCACGGCGACCAGCTCCAGGCCGACGTCGCCCTGGTCTCCGACACCGAGATGTTCGCCCCCGATCTGCCCACACTTTGCGTCGGTCTGCGCGGCATGATCTACACCGAGATCGAGGCCCGCGGCGCCCGCACCGACCTGCACTCCGGCATGTACGGCGGCGCGGCTCCCAATCCCTTCGTCGCGCTCTCTCAGGTCATCGCCAAACTCAAGGACGAGGACGGCCGCATCCTGATCCCCGGCCTCTACGACAAGGTGCAGTCTCCGACCGCGGACGAGCTCGCGGCCTGGGCCCGTCTGCCCTTCAACGAAGAGCACTACCGTGAGACCGAGGTCGGCTCGGTCGCGCTCACCGGCGAGCCCGGCTTCAGCGTCATGGAACGGACCTGGTCCCGCCCGACGCTCGAGGTTCATGGCATGCCCGGCGGCTTCACCGGCGTCGGCGCCAAGACCGTGATTCCCGCCAAGGCGCTCGCCAAAGTCAGCCTCCGCCTGGTGCCCGACATGACCCCGGCCGAGACCTTCGCCCTGTACAAGTCCTACGTTGAATCGATCTGCCCCAAGGGCATCGTGCTTGAGGTCCGCATGATCCACTCCGGCGACCCCGTAGTGGTTAGCACCGACAACCCCTTCGTGCGCGCCGCCACCCAGGCCATGCACCAGGTCTTCGCCAAGGAGACCGTCTTTGTCCGCGGCGGCGGCTCCATCCCCATCGTCGGCGACTTCATCCGCGAGCTCAAGATCCCCACCATCCTGATGGGCTTCGGCCTGCCCGACGACAACCTGCACGCCCCCAACGAGAAGTTCCATCTGGCCAACTTCCACCGCGGCATCGAATCGATCATCCGCTTCCTCGGCGGCGTCGCCAGCGGCCCGGCCAGCGCCTAGAAAAGGCTCGAAGTGGCGCAACCACCCATCCCCGGTATCGTCGCCTACGTGCTGGCGGGCGGACGGAGCTCCCGCATGGGGCGCGACAAGGCCATGCTCACGCTCGGCGGCCGCACCCTGCTCGCCCGCGCCGTGCAGACGCTGCGCAGCGTCGCCTCCGAGGTCGTCCTGCTCGGAGGTCGCGCCGCGTCCGAGGGTGCCGACCGAGCCATCGCCGACCTGCACCCGGGCTGCGGTCCGCTCGGCGGCATGGAGACCGCGCTGCGCGATCTCGCCTCCCGCCCCGGCGAAGAGTGGGCCTGCTTCCTGCCCGTCGACATGCCCTTCCTGCCCGCCGGCCTCTACGCCGCGATGCTGCGCTATTGGCTCGCCGCCGCAGCCTCCGGAGCACGCATCGGCTATGTCCGGGTCGACGGTGTCGCCCAGCCGCTGGTCAGCCTGATCCACCGCTCCGCGCTCCCCTATTTGGAAAACGCCCTGGAGAATGGACGGTTAAAAGTCGCCCCCGCACTCGAGGAGGCTGCAAAAGGACTAGCCACCAGGCCAGCCCCCGGCTTACAATCCGGGAGAGTCGAAGCTCGAACCATCGCCTTCACCCTGGGCCAAACGAATTGTCCGATCGAGCAGTGTGTCGACGCGGACCTCGATTGGAGCCCATCGCCGGAGGAATTGGCCGTGCGGCAGCTCTGGTTTGCAAATTTGAATACCCCGCAAGAGTTCGACCAGGGAGAGAGCTTGCTCAGAGCCTTGGAATCGAAATAAGTCCAATTCGAAATAAGTCGGAATCGAGAGACGTCGGATCCACGATAAGTCGAGTCGGGAACGGGCCCACGGCACGACCGGTTTAGCTTCGCTCGAAGATCGGGTATGCTTCGCCCGCCCTCGAGCCTTCTGCCAATGGCTGCTAGCAATGAGCGGGCTCGTACGCAGGACAACGGGACAAAAAGAGACAAAGGATGTCAGGACCAGAAGCCCCAGCCCCAGGCGAACACCTGCCCGGCGATCATGCCGCGCACGGGCGCACGGAAGTCCAGCCGCTCCAGCCAACTCCGGCTAACGCCGAAGCGCCGCTCGACGCCCAGCCGCCCGAGGCCGCCGATCTCACCGCCGAGGTCTCCCCGGACGTAGCCCCGGTCGTGGGCGAGTTCATGGAACAGGCGGCCCAGCAGAACGAGGCGGCCGCCGACGCCGTACCCGAACACAAGAACCAGCCCGGCAGCTACATCTCCTTTGAGAACGTCTCGAAGTCCTTCGGCGATCTCGTCGTCCTCGAAGACGTCAGTTTCTGCGTTAACTCCGGGGAGACGCTCTGCATCCTGGGGCGCAGCGGCGTGGGCAAATCGGTCTCGCTGCAGATGCTGATGGGTTTTCTCAAACCGGATTCGGGAGTGATCCGCGTCGCCGGAGAAGATATCACCGGTTTGGACGAGAAGGCCATGCAGGAGATTCGGCGCAAGGTCACCATGGTCTTTCAGAACGGCGCCCTCTTCGATTCGATCTCCGTGGGCGAGAACGTCGCCTTCCCCTTGCGCGAGCGCGGCGAGCTGGATGAAGATCAGATCCTGCAAATCTCCAAGGGGCTGCTGGAGATGGTCGGCGTCGCCGGTATGAGCGATCTGCTGCCCTCCGACCTCTCCACCGGCATGAAGCGCTCGGTCGCCATCGCCCGCGCGCTCGCCGCCCAGCCCGAAGCGGTCCTCTATGACGAGCCCACCACCATGGTCGATCCGCTTATGGGCCACCTGCTGGGCAATCTCATCGAACGCCTCAAGCACCAGTTGCATCTCACCAGCATCGTGGTTACTCACGATATGCGATTCGCCAAGAAATTGGCCGACCGAGTCGTCTTTTTGGATCAGGGAAGGGCGCAGTTCTTCGCAAGCATGGAAGCGATGGAAGCAAGCGACGATCCGACCGTTCAGGAGTTTCTGCTGCTCGATCAGTTGGTCCTGCCGCGGCCAAGGCCTCCGGAGGCGGTGCTCACGGCTCCCTAGTTCAGGGAGATATCTCGTTGCAATCGAAAGTGCAAGCCTGATCGTAAAGAATAGTACAAAGTTCGCCGAATCACACTTACTTGTCTGTGTAACGTAGCTGGACTTCAGTCCTGGAAGGGATTGCGTCGCTCACGCCTCACAGTGTGCAGGGGCTCGATTTCAATCCGTGTCCGACGCCCGTAGCGTCCCGGGCCAAGCTTGACGAGACAATTAAGAAAGGCGGAACCGTGGCAGCTCCTGACTATGTCCGGCCAAGTGTTGTCCCTCATCGGTCGCCCCTGTTTATAGGCTTGGCCAAACTATTTCAGTCGCATTCGGTCCCCGGGTTGCTCTCCGCCCTGCTTGACTTCATTACCGTACTTGTCGCCGCCGGTCTCGCCGTCCGGTTTCGTACCGCCGCGCCGTTCCAGTTCGAGGACTGGGGCGGTCTTCCGCATCTGTTGCACTCCTCCACCGGTTACTTCCTCACCTACATCTTCTGGTTTGCCACCTGCCTGGTCTTCTTCATGCGTTCCTACGGCCTCTACCGCATGCCCCAGCAGCTGAGCAGCCTGCATGAACTCCGCATGAGCATCCACGCGGTCATCGTCGCCGGCCTCATCCTCTGCGGCACCCTCTATCTATCCAATGGCGCCTTCATCTCGCGCATCGAGATTCTGCTCACCGTCCTGTTCACCCTGATCCTGCTCACCACCCGCCGCATGATCCGGCGGCACATGGTTTACACCCGCCATCGCGCCGGCATCGAGACGCGCAACGTCCTCATCGTCGGCGTCGGCCGCGTCGCCCACGCCCTGCGGCATCACCTGGTTTCGCTCAATCATCTCGGCTTCCGCTTCAAGGGCTTCATCGCCATCACCCCCGAGGAGGCGAACTCCAACGATGCGGACATCATCGGCGACTCCCGCAACTGTCTCCAGATCGCCCGCTCCCTGTTCGTCGACGAGATCTTCCTCTCCGGGCCCGCCGACAAGCAGTTCGTCCTCAGCCTGGTTCAGGAGGCCCGCATCTTCGGTATCGACGTCCGCGCCGTCCCCGATCTCTACGAAGGTCTCGCCTGGAACGCGCCCATCGAGTACATCGGCCAGTTTCCCACCATCCCGCTCCACCGCCGCGACCTGCCCATCGGGGCATTTCTGGCCAAGCGCGCCCTCGACCTTACCGTCGCCAGCCTCGGCCTGCTCGCTCTCGCACCCTTCCTCGCCATCATCGCCATCGCCATCAAGTTCGATTCTCCTGGCTCCGTCCTCTACGCCGCCAAGCGCATCGGCCGCAAAGGCCGCACCTTCGACTGCTACAAATTCCGCACCATGGTCGAAAACGCCGACCTGCTCAAGGCCGATCTCGTCCACCGCAACGAGCGCGACGGCATCCTCTTCAAGATCGCCAACGATCCTCGCATCACTCGCTTCGGCCAGCGCCTGCGCAAGTACTCCCTCGACGAACTGCCCCAGCTCTTTAACGTCATTCGCGGCGACATGAGCCTGGTCGGCCCGCGTCCGCCCATCGCCTCCGAGGTCGAGCAGTACGATCTCTCCCACCTGCGTCGGCTCGACGTCCTGCCCGGCATCACCGGCCTCTGGCAGGTCGAGGCCCGACAGGATCCCTCCTTCGAGAGTTACATCTCGCTCGACACCGCCTATGTCGAAAATTGGAGCCTCCTGCTCGACCTCAAGATCCTGGTCCGCACGGTCGGCGTCGTCATCACCGGTACCGGCTCCTGAGCCTGACCTGAGCCTCACCCGCATCCGCGGCGAACGTCGCTTCGATCCTCCCCGCAACGCGGTAAACTCATCCTGTGAAGATCGCGCTGGCTCAGATCAATCCAACCGTTGGGGACTTTGCCGGGAACACGCGCACGGTCCTCGAATTCGCCGCCCGCGCGCAACAGACGGGCGCCGACCTGGTCCTCTTTCCCGAACTCGCCCTGTGCGGCTACCCTCCCGCTGACTTTCTCGAAAAACACGCCTTCCTTGACCGTGCCCAGCATGCCCTGGCCGAGATCGCCGACAGGACCGCCGCGCCCGGCCATCCCGCCATCCTCCTGGGCACCGTCATGGCCACCGGCTCGGCCACCGGCAAGCACGTCCGCAACGTCGCCGCCCTGTTGGTCCGCGGAGAGACCCGCTTTGTCCAGCAGAAGATGCTGCTGCCCTTCTACGATGTCTTCGACGAGCAGCGCTACTTCGAGCCCGCCGCGCACCAGGGCCTGACCACCCTCCACGGCCAGCCCCTCGCCATCACCATCTGCGAGGACGCCTGGAACGACAAGGGATTCTGGCCGCGCCGCCTCTATCCCACCGATCCCGTCGAGGAGCTCATGCGGCAGTGGCCCAGACCCGCCGCCGGCGAACTCCCCGAGCATCCCCGCGTCATCCTCAACATCTCCGCCTCGCCCTTCTGGCAGAACAAGCGCCCGCTGCGTCGCGAGATGCTGGCCGCCCTCGCTCGCCGCCACGGCGCCTACGTCGCCATGGTCAACCAGGTCGGCGGCAACGACAGCCTGATCTTTGACGGCTCCTCGCTCGTGCTCGGTCCCGACGGTCGCCGCATCGCCCAGGCTGCCTCCTTCACCGAGGACCTGATTCTCTTCGACACCGCCGCTCCCGCCTCGCTCATCACGCCTCCGCCCCAGCCCATCCTCCACGGCACCGAGGCCGAAACCGCCGCCACCTGGGACGCGCTCGTCCTCGGCACCCGCGACTACGTCCGCAAATGCGGCTTCAAGAAAGCCCTCGTCGGCCTCAGCGGAGGCATCGACTCCGCGCTGGTCGCCGCCATCGCCGTCGAGGCCCTCGGCAAGGAGAACGTCCGCGGCATCGGCATGCCCAGCCAGTACTCCTCTACCGGTTCAATCGACGACGCCCGCGCGCTCGCCGCCAACCTCGGCATCGCCTTCGAGCTGCTCCCCATCCAGCCCGTCTTCAGCCAGTTCCAGCAGGTGCTCGAGCCCCTCTTCGCCGGCACCCCCTTCGGCCTCGCCGAAGAGAACCTGCAGTCCCGCATCCGCGGCACCCTGCTCATGGCTCTCTCCAACAAGTTCGGCGCGCTCGTGCTCACCACCGGCAACAAGAGCGAGATGGCCACCGGCTACTGTACCCTCTACGGCGACATGGTGGGCGCGCTCGCTGTCATCGGCGATGTCATGAAGACCCGGGTCTACGCGCTCAGCCACTATGCCAACCGCGACCGCGAGATCATCCCTCGCGCCACGCTCGAGAAGCACCCCTCCGCCGAGCTCCGCCCCGACCAGCGCGACACCGACTCGCTGCCCCCCTACGATGTGCTCGACCCCATCCTCGAGGCCTACGTCGAACGCTACTGCTCCGCCGAGCAGATCGCCGCCGATCAAGGCGTCCCCATCGCCCTCGTCCGCTCCGTCTTGCAGCTGGTCGAGCGCAGCGAGTATAAACGGCAGCAGGCAGCCCCGGTCCTCAAGGTCACCAGCAAATCTTTCGGGATGGGACGAAGGTTTCCCATCGCGGTCAAAGTTCAGGTCTAATGAACATGCTGCGCGCAGAAGGCGGCAGCGGAAGGCAGGGTTTTCGATTTTGACATTGAATCTGGATCACAAGACATCGGCATCGGCTCTGGCACGCCTCACTGCGCTCCTCGCTCTCGGAGCCGGAGTCGTCTCCTTCTCCATCGCAGCCTCGGCCCAAACCAGCAGCGCCCCCAAGCCGGCAACGCCGCCGCCCGCCGCACCCGCGCCCCAGGCCGGCGCCGGCGCCTCCGCCGATCCCTTCCCCCCGGTCAATCTCAAGTACTTCACCGCCGACAGCCCCAACGTGGCCACCGTCGACAGCTTCCTCCACGCCATCTGGGGATTCGATCCCAACCGCACCTGGCGCGTCGAGGCCATCCAGAAAACCAGTGCCCCCGGCGTCAGCAAAGTGGTCGTCTACGCCAACGAGAAGGCCCCCAACGCCAAGATGCAGGCGGTCAGCTTCTTCGTCCTGCCCGACGGCAAACACGCCATCGCCGGCGAGATGACCGACTTCGGCGCCACCCCCTTCGCCGATCGCCGCAAGCTGCTGCAGGACCGCGCTGATGGCCCCGCCGTCGGCCCCGCCAGCAAGGAGCTGGAGATCGTCGAGTTCGCCGACCTGCAGTGCCCCCACTGCAAGGAGGCGCAGCCGGTCATGAAGCAGCTGGAGCACGACTTCCCCAAGGCCCGCATCGTCTATCAGAACTTCCCCCTGGTCGCCCTCCATCCCGCCGCCTTTGAGGCCGCAGCCGACGGCGTCTGCGTCGCCAAACACAGCAACGACGCCTTCTTCACCTACGCCCAGGCCGTCTTCGACACTCAGGATGCGCTCACGCCGGATGACACCACCCGCACCCTGGCCGCTGCCATCTCCAAGGCCGGTCTCGCGCCCGCCGACATCTCCACCTGCGCCGCCACCCCCGCCACCAAGGACGCCGTCAACGCCTCCATCAAACTCGCCGACGAGGCCGGCATCGACTCCACCCCCACCCTGGTCGTCAACGGCCGCCCGCTGGCCATGACCATCCCCTACGAGACCCTCAAGAAGATCATCCTCTTCCAGGCCGAGCTCGACGGCATCCACGTCGACCCGCCCCAACCCACCCTCACCACCCTGGGCAAGTAATCCGCCTCCTCCACCCACCCAATCGACCGGGCGCCCCATCTTAGCGACGGCCTTATCGTCGCTAAGATGGGGCATTGAGGGCTGCTTGTGTCCTGAGTCTAAAGTTCGCTTACAAAACCTGGCGACTGAGTGGAGGATCTGGTCGGCGGTTTTGTGCCAGACGAAGGGTTTTGGGTCTTGGTTGTGGTGTTGGATGAAGTCGTCGATGGCGGCTTTGAGTTCCTTGGTGGAGCGGTGGACGCCGCGGCGGAGTTGTCGTTCGGTGAGCAGCGCGAACCAGCGTTCGACCAGATTGAGCCATGAGGCTGAGGT
>DATMOB010000004.1:0-4014 GCA_035568455.1 Granulicella sp. | reverse complement strand
GCAGCACCGCCAGGATGCGCCGAAGCGTGACCGAGATATCGTCGACATAGTTCATGGTGCGGATGGCTTCGCCCGAAAGTGGCATGCGTACTCCTGAAGATTCAAATGACTGCTCGCTCCCAGTCTAAATGCTGCGCCGCCTGAATGCCGGACGCCCCCACCCTCCCGGGGCACACCAGAGTGCAGCCGGTCTAAACCCGCGCCGCCACCTCCGCCCGCCGCGCAGCTTCCTCGACCGGCATCCCCCCCTCGCTGCACTGCTTCGGCAGCGGATACCCGTCCCGGTCGGTCATCTCCATCAGAGCCGCCAGCTGCGTCGCAAAGTCAGGGTGCAGCGCATTCTGCCCATACCGCCACGTCCAGTTCCCTGCCACCGCCGACGGCGTATTCATCCTTCCCTCGCTCCCCAGATGCAGCACATCCTGCAGCGGAAAGATGCATAAATTGGCCACCGAGCGCGCCGCTGCCCGGATCATCGCCCACACAATCTCCTCCTCATGCCCAATCCCCTGCAGATAGCTCTGCACATGCGCGCGCTCGGCCTCGGTCGCGTCATCCCGCCACCACCCCAGCGTGGTGTTGTTGTCGTGGGTCCCCGTATACACCACAGTGTTGGTTACAAATCGATGCGGCAGGTAGATATGCGCCCCCCGGTCGCTGAACCCGAACTGCAGAATCCGCATCCCCGGCATCCCGAAGTGCTCGCGCAACTCGTCCACCTCCGGCGTGATCAGCCCCAGGTCCTCGGCCACGAACGGCAGCTCGCCAAACACCTCCTTCAAGCGCTTGAACAGCTCATATCCTGGCGCCTTCACCCACTGGCCATGCACCGCCGTCGCATCCTCCGCCGCAATCGACCAGTACGCCTCGAAGCCACGGAAGTGGTCCAGCCGGATCACGTCATACAGCGCCCGCGTCCGCCGTATCCGCGACACCCACCAGTCGAAGCCCCGTTCCGCCAGCACCCCCCACTTGTACAGCGGATTGCCCCAGCGCTGCCCCGTGCTCGAAAAATAGTCCGGCGGCACTCCCGCCACCCGGATCGGATTCCGCTCCGCATCCAGCTCAAAGATCTCGGGATGGGTCCACACATCCGCGCTATCGTAGTTCACGAAGATCGCCACATCCCCCATCACCCGGATGCCGCGCTCCCGGCAGTACGCCCGCAGCGCCGTCCACTGCTCCATAAAGAAGAACTGGATCACCTGTTCGATCGTCAGCGCCCGCGCATGCTCGCTCAGAACCGCGGCCATCGCATCGTGTTTGCGTTGCGCCTGCTCCTGCGGCCACTCGTTCCAGCTCGCGCACCCATGCGTCTGGCGCAGCACGCTGAACGTCGCATAGTCCGTCAGCCAATACGCATTCTCATCGCAGAAGTGCTGAAACCGAGCCCGCGTGGCTGCGTCCGCGCGGTCGACAAAGTTCCCCGCCGCCTCTTCGAGCAGCGGCAGCTTGGTCCGGTACACCGCGTCGAAGTCCACCGGTCCGTCGTGCCCCGGAAGCCCTTCGATCCGCTCCCGCCCGATCCACCCCTCCTCCACCAGCCGTTCCAGGCTGATCAGCAGCGGATTGCCCGCATACGCCGACAGCGCCGAGTAGGGAGAGCTGCCATACCCCGTCGGACTCAGCGGCAGCACCTGCCACAGCCGTTGCTTCGACGCCGCCAGAAAATCCGCGAACCCATACGCCGCCGGGCCAAAGTCCCCGATCCCCCCATACGACGGCAGTGACGTTAAATGCAGCAAAATGCCAGAAAGCCGCTCCTGATCCATTCCCTCTCCCGACCCTTCCAATTCCAAACTCGACCAGCACACTCTCTCATAGGATGCCGCAACCCGCACCCTTCCATCCTTGAAGCAGAGGAAATCCACCAGGAGTCCGATGCCAACGGCGAAGGGCCCGCCCACCGCAATCGAACCGCGGAGAACAGGCCCCAAGCTTACCTAGCGCCTCCTCAAAGAAAGGAAGGCGCCTCTTGCCATCCAACTATCCGCCGAACGGAGACGATCCCGGCGCCGGCTGCTTCTGCGAGTAACGGATCGCGCCCTTCTTCTGGTACTGATCCGTCAGCGTACCCACATACACGCGGAAGATCTCCTCGTGCTGCTGGCCCAGCAACTGCTCGCGCGTCTGGTCGAAGTTCTTGGCGATCTCCTCCGGCGTCGGCTCCTGCTTATCCGTCACCGTCAGCACCACCCCCGACTGGCCCACGTTCAGCGGCCCCGAGATCGCTCCCTTGGCCAGCGTGAACGCCACCGAAGCCGCGCCGGACATCGCGCCCACATCCGGCACCTGGCCATCGTGACCCACAAGATCACTCGACTTCACCGGGACATTCATCTCCGCCGCCGCCTTCTTCAGGTCGTTCAGCACCTTCGCCCGATCCTCCAGCTTGGTCAGCTTCGCCGTCAGCAGCTGTGGAAGCTGCTGCGCGCGGTAGTCGTCCAGCAGATGCGACTTGTACTCCGAAAAATCCGGAGCATGCGCCGTCTTCACATCCACCACCTGGAAGATGGCAAATCCATCGCCCGTCGAAACGCTCGCCGGAGCCGCTCCCTTGGTCGCCGTGAACGCCTGCGTCAGCAGTCCGGAGGCATCCGCCAGCCCGCCGACCACGCCGTCCTTGGCGATGTAGTCCGTCGTCACCGGCTTCAGCCCATGCGCCGCCGCCGTCTGGTCCAGACCCTTCTTCGCCTCGGCCGCCAGCTGCGTCGCGAAGCTCTGCTCCGCCGCGCCCGCCTTCTGCTGCTCGATCAGCGGAACGATCGACTCCTTAACCTCGGCCAGCGGACGGGTGTGCGCCGCATCCTTCTGCTCGGTCTGAATAATGTGGTAGCCGAACTGCGACCGCACCAGATCCGAGGTCTGCCCCGGGTTCAGCGCCATCGCCGCCTTGGCATACGCCGGGTCAAGACCCGCCGTCGGAATCATCGGCAGATCGCCGCCCTGGGTCTTGCTGCCCGGGTCATCCGAATTGGCCTTCGCCAGATCGGCGAAGTTCGCCCCGCCCTTGATCTGGTTCAGCAGCCCCTGCGCCTTGGCCTTGGCCGCCGCGTCCGTCTTCGCGTCCGCGCCCGCCGGTACCGCAATCAGGATGTGCCGGGTCTTCACCTGCTCCTTCACCTGGTACTGGTCCTGATGCTGGCTGTAGTACGCCTGCACGTCGGCATCCGTCACCTGCGGCTTGCCGCCCGGCAGCTTCGAGGCGTCGAACGACACATACTCGATCTTGCGCGTCTCCGGAATCGCCGTCGCGTACCGCGCCGCGCTCTTCTTGAAGTAATCCTGAAGCTCCGCGTCCGAAGGGTTGATCGTCTTGCGCAGATCCTCACCCGACACCACCGCGTAGTCGAACTTCACCTTCATGCCCTGCGTGCGATAGGCCTCGCGCACCGCCTTGTCGGAGACCGTCACCCCACCGGTGATCAGCGCCTGCAGCCGGTTCAGCTCCATGTCCTCCTTCACCCGCTTCTCAAACTCGCTGCGGCTCAGCTGAAAGTAGGTCTGCACGAAGTTGATGTAGGCATCGTCTCCGATGTACTTCCCGTTGGGGAACAAATACTGGCCAAACTGGCCCGTCTGCAGCTCCCGCCGCAGGTCGTCGTCGCTCACCTGCAGATGCAGGCGGTCGGCCTCATGCTTCAGGATGGCCTGCTGCACCATGATCTGGCCCGCACGACTCATCATGTACGGCAGCAGAAAGTCCGGCAGCTTCTGGCGCTGCAGCTGCATCTGCGCCATCTGGCTGACATCCTGGGCCGAAATCGTGGTCGGCTCCGCCGTCAACCGCCCCAACGGCCCCGGATCGCGCACAGTCGCGTAGACCCCAGCCCCGTTCGCGGCGCCTGCGTTGTCCCCGATTCCCGGGATCAGGTAGGCCACCATCGAAAGACAGGCGGCTCCAATGATGACGGCAAAGATGATCTTGGTGGCTTTATTGTCCTGCTGCAGAATGCGAATCATGCTTGACTGAAGACCTTCACTTCGCGCGTCCCGGCCTCTCGTTCAGGCCCG
>DATMOB010000003.1:0-7367 GCA_035568455.1 Granulicella sp. | reverse complement strand
AGTGACCTTGGTGCCGCAGGAGCGGACGAGCTTGCCCTCGACCTCGACCATACAGGTGTCGCAGGTCTGGATGGGGCCCATGAGGGGAGAGTGGTAGCAGATGTGAGGGATCTCTTTTTGTCTGAGGATCGCCTCGACCAGAAGTTCGCCTTCCGTTGCGGCAAAGATTTTACCGTCTACTGAAATTTCAACCGACGGAGTTGACTTGACCTCTGCGTTCTTACGTTCCACCAGTGTGCTATTTCCCATTACTGTTCCCTTCGGCCAACGAGATGTCAGCGGTGACTTCATCCACGGTCACACCATGCCCCCACTTAAGTCCGGCACAGCCTTATATAAAGTTCAATTCCATCGGCGAACATCGAACGGTCGCCATACACAGCTTGAGTAGTCAGCTTTTACCACGACTCCTGAGGAGCATTGCTCCACCTAGTGCCATCTGAGAGTATTCTTTGCTCTCGTGCGGCATTCACTCTTTGCCTCTGTTTCTCAGGACTCTTCAAAGATGCGGCCAAGATAGACAATGGAGGCTATATCCTCCGGACCGCAGGAACTTATGCCTGGATACCACTGGCGGTCAGTCATTCATGGCTCTTTCCCTGCACCGGCAAGGAGTGCTGCCGCTTCACGCATTCATCGGCACCTACTCAAAAGATGCCGTCGTCCTCATATCGGATGATGCATTGTTCCTGTCATATTGATAGGCCCGAACTATCAGCATGGAGCTAAGACAAGGACGATACTTTGTTGCGGTTTCCGCTTCAACAGCGGCCGTATGCTCGGAGAAGCAGTTCGCGGAAATAACTCACCTTGCTTAGTCGGAGGGCGATCGAGCGAAATAGTGAAATCTGTGTATGTTTGTGCCATTGACCTAGTTCTGCTCCTGTGATCTCGATGCTCTCATTGGGTGGATTCCAAAGTCTTTGGGCGAGGAATTCAGGGGTCTGAAATCACTGAAATTCGCATGGCTCGCCCACTCCGGAGACGTCATCGGAGTTCAGGATAGGTCGAGTAGGCGCGAATGTCCGGGGCCGGGACGCTTTCAGAAGACCTTTGTGATGCGCAGGACGAGCTTGTTGCCTTCGGTCATGTTCTGGGCGCCGAGCTCGTGGTAGGAGTTGACCCAGAAGTACCACTTGCCGCGATTGTAGACGGCTCCGGGGCCGATTCCGCCGATCTGCTGGCGGGAGTTGGGCAGGTCGATGCCGTTGGCGCGGGCGTCGGTGATCTGCTTCAGGTAGTAACCGTTGGCGCCGACGTAGAGGCCCTTGAGGATCTCGTAGGAGGCGGTGGCGTTGAAGTGGATGGCCTGGCCGGCCTGGGTGGTGTTGTCGCCGGTGTCGACGGGCGGCGCGTGGTTGGTGGAGTTCCAGAGATAGTGGACGCGCCAGCTGGTCTCGAAGCGCTTGGCGGGATAGAGGGTCATCGCGTAGTAGGGATTGAGAGACCAGGCGTTGGTGCCGATGTTGACGGGGCGCTCGGCCGAGTAGCGGCCGGTGGGGGTATAGACGTCGAGATCGACGCGCTGGTAGATGGGCATGCCGAAGAGGGTGTGCTTGGGCCATTGGAGAATGATGGGAGCGAAGGCGGACGCGCCCATTCCCAGCCCGATGCCGTGGCCGCCGGTGTCGACGTAGCCGCCGGTGAGGACGACTTCGGTCCCGTACCAGGCACCGAGAAGGCGCCCGTGCGGCGAGACCCAGGCGATGTGGAGCAGCGACACTCCGGAGTTGACGTCGGTGATCCCGGGGACGGGCTGGCCGGTGCTGCTGAGGGTCTTGCTGTCCCGTTCGCCCTGGTTGATGGTCTCAGCGAGCCAGCCGGGGAAGGCGATGCCGTCGAGGAAGCTGGTGTCGCCAAGGTTGACCGCCGGGAGGGGTGCCTGCTGCTGTGCCCGACCGAAGGGGCACAACAGCAGCAGGAGCAGACCGCCAGCGAACCCCAACCGGCGATCGGTGGTCACCGCGCGGCGGCCTGGAGCGCGGCGTTGGCGGCGTTGCGCAGGACGACCTCGGAGCGCAGACGGTCGAGGGAGCTCAACATGAAGTCGAGGGTGGGCTGGTCAAGGAAGGCCTCGTCCTGGAACTTGGTGTGAACGCCGCCGACCGCCACCTCGGGACCGGGGACGATGTGGGCGAGCATGGCGGTGAGGGTCTCGCGCAGCTGGTACTGGGCGCGGACGCCGCCGGTGAAGGCCAGAGACGAGGTGATGATAGAGACTGGCTTGCCCTTGAGAACGGAGTTGAAGACCGGGCGGGAGACCCAGTCGAGGGTGTTCTTGAGCACGCCGGGGATGCCGTGGTTGTATTCGGGGGTAACGAAGAGGACGGCGTCGGCCTGCGCTAAGGCGGCGTTGACAGCGTCGACGGCGGCGGGCTTGTTGGCGCCCTCAAGGTCCTCGTTATAAAGGGGGACGTCGCTGATTTCGACTAGGGAGAGCTCGATCGCGGGCTGCAGGTGGTGGGCAAGAAGCTTGATGAGGGCGGTGCTGAAGGAGGCCTGGCGGAGGCTTCCGGAGAGGCCTGCGATTCGAATGGGGACGATGGGATTCATGAAGTGTGCTCCGTGATAATTTATGACTCTACGTATACGCTGGACTGCTTCGCCCCTTTCTCGTTTGGGCAAGGGAGAGGGCATCGAGGGTTCTACGTCCCTCTCAGATACAAAATGTGTCGGCCAACCGATATAAATGTGTTGCAGAGCGTGTAACCATCAGGCGCCTATTCACTCACCCAGCAAAGGGGGCGGATAGCGCCTTGCTGACTCAGGCCTGAACCCGCCGAACGAACACGCCTGCAAATGCTCGGCGCACTGCGCAAAATTCGATCGCCCAGAGCGCCGTTGCGAACAGCGCCATCGGCAGACCTTCCGGCGCCATCAGTGAATGGAACAAGAGGATGTTTACAAGAATCGGTCCCAGTAGGATGAGCGCCAGAGGAACAAATCGATTCGACAGCAGCAGTGCTCCACCGATCACCTGCACCGAAAAAATGAATATCAGATAGTGCGAAACGAATAATGCGCCCATGAACTGTCCCGCAAGTCCCGGCGGCGGAGGCATGGGGATGAAGTGAAGAAAGCCGTTGAGTCCGAAGACGAGAAACAGCAGACCAAGCAGAATCCGCGCGATTAGGGTTGCGATCTTCATAACTGTGTAGGTTGCCCTTTGCACGTTGAGTTCTGTCCACTGTCTCATCGGGTGGATTCCAGAGTCTTTGGGCGCGGAATTCAGGAGTCTGAATTCACTGAAATTCGCTTGGCTCGCCCCCTGACGGTTCCGTGATTGTGAACCTTCTCGTTGTTGTGCTCCTCGATGTCGCGGGCCGGGGTAGACCTCTTCGAGATGCTTGAAGAAGGTGGTGTCGATCCACGTCCTGGGTGTTTGACATTGTTCGGAGCAACCGATGCACTTGGTCCGGTGAAATGGCTCCGCATCTAGAAAGCCAACTAATCTTCTTGATAGTCGCGGCTGAGTACGAATCACTTCGCGGGCGCGTGAAACCTGCGGGCCCGGGAGATCCACCACCTTGAGCCCGCGTCTTCTTCTCGTCGTCCGTGAAACTCAACAGCTCATCTTCAAACAAGGTGTCAGGCGAGCCCGAGCCAGGAGGCAAAGGCGGAGGCATTGCGGAACCGACTGACATCGGGGCCGACTTCGGTGAGAACCACTTGTGCGGCGATGGTACTCACTCCCGGGATATCGGTGAGATCGACGCCGGCGATGCGGTACAGTTCACTGCGAAGATCGAATAAGGGATCATTTCCCATCCGCTGATAGGCCGTGCGCTTGCTGCGCTTTGGCATGGGGGAAGGATGCTCTGTGGCGTTCGGCAGCGTGTGCATAAGCCGTGCTATTTCGTCATCCAGTGCGGCGATGAGCGTCTGATAATAGCGATAGCCGTCCAGCGACTGCTTCAAGGTGAACAGGCGGCTCAGGCCGGTAGTCTCCCACGAGTGCCTGCGCGACTGTCTCGCGAGGGCTCTCCACGCGAATGTTACAGAGGTGCGCCAGGCACAAGGGATCACGGTTGCCTGCGAGGATCGCATCCAGGATGGCCAGTCCACTGGCACCCGTGATGTCGCTCAACACGTGATGGATCTGTAGGTTCATCAGGGTGAGAGACTTCTGCATGTGCTGCGTGTGTTCTGCGGCCATCTGGAGCAGGCTGCCGCGGTGGCGCCAGAGCGTGCGCACCGCACAGATGTCCTCCGCTGGGCGGAAGCTGGCCTTCAGCAGTCCTACCGAGTGCAGATACTGAATCCACTCACAGTCGGTGAATCCACTCACAGTCGGACACATCACTCTTGCGGCCGGGGACGGTCTTCAGCGGATGCGCGTTCACCAGATATACCTTGAAGCCACGCTCTTCCAGAATCTGAAACAGCGGGATCCAGTACACCCCGGTGGACTCCATCGCTAGCGTGCGGATGCGACAGCACTTCAGCCACTCGGCCAAGGCGTACAGATCGCAGGTGAAGCTGCTGAACCTGCGCGCTGCTTGCGCATCACGGTCGGGTGGAACGGCTACGTAAATCTCCTCGGCTCCAATATCGATTCCAGCTGCATCGGGCTCCAGAATCGCTGAGCGGCGCTCTCGCTTCTCTCCTCGCTTTGCCATGGTCGCCTCCTTGTAGCCGGAGAGTGCGGCCCGAGGTGCGATGCCTTCCAGTCTCCTCATCGAGATCGCTGCCCGCTTCTGCAGACGTCATCATTGAACTGCGTCAGATGCCTCTCTGCCAACAGCAGCCAGTAGTACCGCGCATGCTTCACCAGCCGGGCGTATGCGGGCGATTATTTTCAAACGGTTTTCTATTTGAAACTGAGACTTTTCTCACGGGATCGCGAGCGCGCCAAATGGGAGTATCTTGGTTCGTGGCCGTGAAGGAAAAATGGAAATTCCAGTACAGGGGGTTACTCATGGCGCTAATCGGTTCCTCCTTCGTGTACCTGCATTCGCAGACCAGGCTCTTCTTCGCCGTTGTCGCATTCCTTGTCCTTCCGGCGCTTGCCCTCGCTCAGTCGCAGGATCCCGCCGTTAAAGCTGCGCCCGATCCGGGCTCTGGCAGCCCTGCTGCGACCGCTCCCGATACGGCCGCCATTCTCCGTGAGCTCGACGCGATGAAGCAGCGTATCACCGAACTCGAGGCAGAGCTCAAAGCACGTGGCGGTGCGCCGGCAGATCCTGCAGCAGCCTCAGCCGCCGCCCAGCTGACGGCCGCAAAAGAACGTCTCCTGCCTGCTCCGCCGACTGCCGGCGCTCAACCGGCTGTAACCAGTGCATCTTCCCTCGTGCTGGCAACTACGCTCGCGGCGACGCAAACGCCAGCCAAGAGTCCCGCCGTCGATAAGATGACGCCGTTTGCAGACGCGTGGTGGGGCTGGCTGAACGGCAATCCCCGCACGATCGATTGCCCGCTGTGCACGAAGTACTTCACGCCTGAAATCCGCGTCGATACGAATTACAACCTGGACCTGAATCACCCCGCCGACGACACCATCGGCGGTTCGAGCGAAATATTCCGTGCGCAGGAGGTCCAGCTGGAACAGATGGGCGTGGGCGGCGACCTGTTGATCGACCATGTGCACGCTCGGTTGATGACCCAGTTCGGTATGTATTCCGTAACCACACCGCGCAACGACGCCAGCGTCTCGCGTGGCCAGTGGAACCTGGACGATGCCTATCGCTATCTTTCAGAGGCATATGGCGGTTACCACTGGGATGCCCTGCACGGCATCAACCTCGACGGCGGCATCTTCCTCTCGTACATCGGCCTGTTCAGCTTTTATAACTTCGATAACTGGGCCTATCAGCCCTCGTTCGTCTCCTCCAACACCCCCTGGTTCTTCAACGGAGCGCGCGTCCAGATCTTCCCCACGCAACACCTGAAGATCGAGCCCTGGTTCATCAATGGCTGGCAGTCCTATGCGCGTTACGGCACCAAGCCGGGCATGGGTGGACAGATCAAGTGGACCCCGACCAACAGCATCAACATCATCTCCAACAATTACGGTTACGGTGAGGATGACTTCGGCATCCACGGACGCACTCGGTTCCACACCGACAACAGCTTCGAGCTGAAGTACTACGACAGACCGGATAGCAAACTCGACCGCATGGCTTTCTCGGTCACCGGCGACGCCGGCTGCGAAAGCGGTAGCGGAGTAGCCTGCACCGGATCGGCCAATCACAAAATCTTCATACCGGCCACGTCCACAACGCCCGCCGTCTACTACCAGAAGCAGAGCTTTCTAGGCTGGATGCTCTATAACCGGTTCTGGTTCGATAAGGACAGGTATGGGCTGACTCTTGGCGGCGGCCAGATCAACAATCCCGGCCGCTATCTCGTCCTGCTGCCTCCAATCAATGGAGCCACAGCTGTGACCGGCAGCGCCTACTTCCCGGAGGATCCGGGCCAGCCCTTCCACGGCACGGACGGAAGCATCACCTGGGACTACATGCCCACCCAATACATCACCTTCCGCGCTGAGTACGGCTATCGTCACTCGGATGTGCCGTACTGGGCCGGTCGCGGCGGTTCAACGCCTCCTGGAGGCACCACGCTCAACGCGATTGGCAGCCCAGCAGACTTTACCTGCACGAACGGGACAACGTCAGCCGACTCCGGCATTGGATACACGACGATGCCCGGCCTGAAATACAACCAGGAGTATGCCGCTAACATCGCCGCCGCCAAAGCCGTCTGTGCTGCCAATCCGAATTACCCCACTCTCTGGCAGGCCGATATGCGTCGCGACCAACAGATTGTCACCTTCGCCATTCTGGTCAAGTTCTGATGGCGGCACAAATACTCCCAGGAAATGCCGCTATCGCTTTACCCCTGACGCGAACAAGATACTTCGTCCCGTGTGGTCGCTTGCCTAGATCGGAAGCGCCTCGGGCATGATGCGAACGGAAACGCGGGGTTCTGATCCGAGGCGTTTTGCGGGGCGATCTCTTTGCGGCCGCGGGCGCGGGCCGCGTTCAGATCGGCGAAGGTTCTTTCACAGATCAAGTTGCGTCGAATTCGGCCAGTGCGGCGAAAACGTGGAAGACCAGCCGGCCAGCCGGAGAGCGGGTTTCGATCTTCTCGGTAAGCGATTCGAAGTCGGGCTTCCGACTCGAAGTTTCCGCAAACCCCGTTTTCGGGAGTACAGGAGAACCCCATGCTTCTAGACCTCACGCAAAAATTCCAAAGTCATGCTTTGAACTGCGCAGCGAGTTTTCTCATTGCTGTATTTTCGCGGGTAACTTCACCAACCTCTCGACTGTGCAAAGCTATCTCTGCGGCGATGGAGCGAGCGAGAATTTGCTGATCAATATTGCCAAACGGCCCAGGCACGAGGCTTCCCAACCAACCGACCCAGG
>DATMOB010000002.1:0-35571 GCA_035568455.1 Granulicella sp. | reverse complement strand
TTGGCATAGACAACCCACTTCACCTTTTTCAGAGGCGCCAGGTAACGGACAAATGCGCGCCGATCCTGGTTGTTTTCCAGGGCGGTGAAGAACTGCAGTCTGCCTGAGTCGAAAGCGAGCTGGAGTTGCTCGAGAAACAGGCGGCGAAACAGCAGCGACAACACGCGCACGTGCAGGAAGAAGCCGGGCTTGCAATGGACCCGGCGAGTGCGGTCGGGCGAAGGGCCGCCGCCTGGGACCACACAATGCAAATGCGGATGGTGCAGCAAGGCCGACCCCCAACTATGCAGCACGGCGAAGAAGCCAATCTCCGCGCCCAGGTGCTTGGGATCGGCAGCTATAGTGCGCAGGGTTTCGGCCGTGGCCTGAAAGAGAATGTTAGCCTTACGCAAATCGGGCAGGTACGGACGCCTTCGCAGCATTGTTCTCATGGGCTTGACCTGTGATGGACACGATGCGCTTCTCGAATTGGAGAATGGCGGAGTTTTCCTGTCGAACGGCGAGGACCGCGGGAAGTTCCTGACCTTCTTGGAGCGCTTGGCTCAGGACGTTGAGCTTGAATCCCGATGCTCTCTGCTCGGTGAGCGAATCCCGACGTACCGAGCATATGCGGAATTAGTGGAACAAGCGAAGAGCTCGCTCACGCTCTTGAAGCAAGCAGCGCGCCAGCCTATCCGACATTGGGTCAAGCAATTGTTCTGTCTCGTCGAGATAGCTTTCGGACGAAGCTATTTTCATGTCGATCCCCCACCAGCGATCCATGCCATCCTTGATGGCTTCTCTTCGGCGGAGGAGGTGGCCTCGGCCGTTTCCCTGGCTGTCGCAACCGCGAATGAAGTCAGGCCTTTGGACGCTAAGGATGTTTCCATGCCCACAACTGGAACGCTGGATGCCCCAGCGCTTCGAGAGCTTCTCCACGCCGCGCAACTGCTCGTTGCTATCAAGGAGATCTCGCACTATCTCAGCTCGTTCTCCTATTCGCTCCGTTCGGAAGGCGGCAATGGTGTGGCCGTGGCAATCATGACGCCACCGAACCCTGAGTTTGAACGCTCCGTTCAGCTGGGATTCATCCGGGGTCAGTTAGGCAAAGGCAAGATCGCCATGGACATGATGGAAAAGGGATTGGGTTCCAGCCCGACTCTCCCCGATGCAGCTCGCCATTTCGCACAACAGATTGGAAAGAAGTTGTACGAGATTGCCGATCCGTACAAGCCGTACCGGAGAGTGCGGTTGCATCTCCCGATGAGTCCGCATCTCGTGAGCATGCTCGATGAGGGGTACTTTGCGGACGAGTTGGAAGCGGTGCACGGATTGACGCAGGATTTCTTACTTCCGTTGAAGAACGAAGACTCCTCGTCGCCTTCACTCACGGGGCATCTTAACTATAAGAGCCTCACCCGTATGTTTCGGTTTCTGCGCTTCTACTCGATGGTGGATAGCGTGGTATGCGCGCCTTTTGCAACGAGTGACTTCACCGCCTTCCAAAACTCCCTGGTCCGCGTTGTGCGTGATTGCGATCTGCGATCCCTTCTGGGTTTATTAGGCGAGTCGGAAGAGGCCATCAATGCGTTCATCCATGTGATCGCCGCTGATGTCGAGGGGCTGGGTCATTACGACCTCCAGTACAGCCCGCTCGTCAAGATTCGCAAGGTGCCCATAGCGCATGCATATCGATCCGGAGCTGGCTGCGGCGGTCGAGGCAGAGTCGTGGGCAGGGCCGGCGAGGTCCAAGGAGAGCCTCTGGGACACGCCGCATAAGCTGAAGCTGGAGCGGGAGAGCTTTCTGCATGCGGCGCGTCCGAAGTCGGTGGCCGGGGAGCGGTTGCAGAAGATGGCGTAAACCAAAATCCTGGGCTCAGTTGACCCGCTGCAGGCGTTCGACCAGTTTTTGCGCGAGCGGCTCGCCGGACTCGGTCCAGAGCAGACGGCTGGAGATGCCGCAATGTTTTTCGACCGATAGCGTGAAGGCGAGCAGCATCTCGGTGTTTTTCTGGATGTAGCGGGCGGCGGTCGGGTCGAGTTGGGCGTCTCCGGGCAGCGTGTCTTCGAAGGTCCAGGGGGTGTCGAGGCCGAAGTCGACGCGGATGTGGCCGTTCTGGTCGAAGCTGGCGTCGTCGAACTGGGGGCCAAAGCCGAGGATGCGAACGGTGGTGGGCTGCTGCTTCCAGACGGTGTCGAGGCCGCCTGTGCTGTCGAGGCCTTCGGGAGTGTCGTCGAGGACGGGGGCCCAGAGCGGCCACTTCATCTCGAATTCGTAGGCCATGTCGTCGTGGAGCTGTTCGGTGGCTTCGGCGACGGCGGCCTCGATCTGGGCGCCGGGGGTCTCCTCGGCGCGCTCGTCGTTGACGTAGATGCGCTGGTAGACGGGGGACTCGGTGAAGCCGAAGGGGTAGGCCGAGGCGGCGGCGACGCGCCGGTCGCCGCTGACGATCGCGAACTGGCGCATGACCGCGGCCAGAGCCTCGGGCAGGGCAGCGAGGCGAAAGTTCGGGAACCAGAGACTGAGGTAGAGCTGATCGGCCATAGGGCTATTTTAGTCCTTTCGGTGTGGCGGGTGGAGCTCATCCCCTCCCTGCACAGAAATACCCAAAGTCTTCCAAACAGGCCGGTTAAGTCCAAACCAAGTACACCTGCGGGGCCTTAAACGGGAAGGCCCGGCTGCGGCCGGGCTTTGCCTGTTCTTCTGGGTTGATTATAGCAGGGCGGTTAGGAGTTCTAGGTGTTGAAGAGAGCGGAGCGGTCGTTTGCCGGCGCAAACGATGCCCACCTTAGGCGCGAGAATGCCGCGCCGAAGATGGGGCACCCGGATCGTGGGGGGGAGACTAATATAGGGGTTTCTTCGGCTGCGCTCAGGACAGGCTCTCCACCGCGCGACCAACGATGAGACTGTTTGTCGCTCCGGTCGGGCACTTGTGGGTGGTGGCTGGGGAAGGCGGTCTCGCTGCGCTCGATACCCCACCCTGCTCGAGAAGCGCGGCAAGGATGGGGCACCCGGCCATTGAGGATGGTGGCACCCGGTTTGTTGCCGGGAGGCGTGGTGGGGGTGAGAAGATGGTTGCAGGATCATGCATAGCTCAGTGGAACGATTGCGGATAGGGTTACTGGTGGGCGTGGGCCTGTTGGTTGCGGTGATTGCTGCGTTCTTGAGCTATGCGCATTACCGGACGCACCGGATTCTGCACGACCTGCCGGGGCGGCTGGGGGCGTCGATCACCAAGGAGTTCGGCAGCTATACCTACTCGCAGTCGGTGCAGGGCAAGACGGTGTTCACCATCCATGCGGCCCAGGCGGTGCAGCATAAGAATGGGAACTACACGCTGCATGATGTGAATCTGGTGATGTATGGGACCAAGGGCGACCGAGCGGACCACATCTCGGGCAGCCAGTTTGAGTACGACGAGAAGGCCGGCGTGGTGCATGCGGTCGGGCTGGTGCACCTCGACCTGCAGGCACCGGCGGCGGAGGGCGAGGCTGGGAAGCAGCAGTCTGGGGAGAAGCCTGCGGGCGAGCAGCCGAAGGGAAGGGCCTCGGCGGTCAAGGATGGCGCGGCCAGCGATCGGGTGATCCACATTACGACCAGTGGGCTGGTTTATTCGCAGAAGCAGGCTGTGGCGGCGACCGACGAACAGATCGAGTTTTCGTTCGCCGGACTGACGGGGCGGGCGCTGGGCGCGGAGTACGACGCGAATACCGGGCATGTGGTGTTGCGGTCGGCGGTGGAGGTGAGCGGCCTCGAGCGGGGGCAGCCGCTGCTGCTGCGGGCGACGCATGCGGAGCTGGACCGGCAGACGGAGCTGGCGAAGCTGGACAATGCGCGCTATAGCTCGGAGGGCGAGACGGCGGCGGCGGATGAGGGCACGTTGCATCTGCGGGCGGATGGCAGCGCGGAGCGGATCGTGGGCGACCGGCATGTGCGTCTGGAGCAGGCGGGCGAGGGGGTGGTGACGTCGGAGCACGTGGATGTCACGTTGAGCCCGCAGAGCAAGCCGCAGATTGGGATTTTGACCGGCGCGGTCCACTATGTGGACGATGAGCCGCTGCGGCAGGCGCAGGGCGATGCCGAGCAGGCGACGCTGCACTTCGATGGGCAGGGCCGGGTCCAGCATGTGTCGCTGGCCGGGAGCAAAGGTGGCGCCAAGAGCGGGGGCAGGGTGCGGAGCACGGAGCGAGTGCGGGCTGCGGCGGAGGCGGTGGCTTCCCCGGGTAAGGCGGCAGCTTCCACGCGTCTAGCAGCAGCTTCGACAGGTGCAGCAGCGGGCTGGTCGGAGCGGGACTTGAGCGCGGAGACGGTCGAGTTGGCGCTGGGAACGGATGCGGCAGGAAGGACGCTGCTCGAGGAGGCGACGGCGGTGGGCGCGGCGAGGCTGACTACTGTGACGCTGCCGGCGGGAGCGGCTGGAGTTACGACGAGCAAGCTCTCCGGGGACCGGCTGCAGGCGCACTTTATTGCGGTGCGCGGTCAGTCGGAGGTGCAGACGGTGCATGGCGTGGGGCATACGGTGCTCGAGCAGATTGCGGCGACCGGAGTCGATCAGGTGAGCGCGGGCGACACGCTGATGGTGAACTTCCGCGAGGCCCGTAGGTCAGTGGAAAGGCCGGCGGCGGGGGATCTGGCGGCGGGGGGAAAGACGGCTGGCGGCGTGGAGGTGGCGAGCGCGGTGCAGGTGGGCGATGTGGCGATCACGCGGACGGTTCCCGCGGGGGGAGCTGGCGGCGGCGCCTTGGGCGCTGGGGGCGATCCCGATATCCAACATGCTACGGCCGAACGGGCGAACTATGACGGCGATCGGGACCTGGTTACGCTGACCGGCGGGGCTCAGGTGACGGACGCGCAGAGCGTGTTGTGGGCGAACCGGGTGACGCTCGAGCAGAAGACGGGGAATGCGACGGCCGAGGGGGCGGTGAAGGCGACCTACCTCGAGGCTTCTTCGCGACCGGGGGCCACGCAGCAGCCGGGCACTCCTGCAGCGCAGTCGGGAGCGAATGCGCAGTCCGGGGCGGGGAACTCGCCGCAGCCGGTGCATGTGCTGGCGGCCAGGGCGGAGCTCGAGCATACGGCGGGACGGGTTACGTTCTATGGGGACGATGGCACGAGGGGAGCGGTGGCGGGACCGAGGCTGGCGCGGATGTGGCAGAGCGGAGCTCCGGGCCAGGGTGGAACGCAGGTGGAGGCTCCGGTGCTGGTTCTGGAGCAGGCGCAGAAGCGGATGACGGCACATGGGGCCGATGGAGGCGCTGCGATGGCGGTGCATACGGTGCTGGTGAGCGCGGCGGGCAGCGGCGCGACTCCGAGACAGGCGGGGAGAGATGGAAGGGCAGGGAAGGCGGGAACGCGGGGCGGTGCTGGGATCGACCCGGGGCCGCAGGTGATCCGGGTGACGAGCCGGGAGATGGTGTACTCGGATGCGCTGCGGCAGGCGGAGTTTACGGGCGGTGTACGGGTGCTGGATGGAGACGGTGATCTGCGGGCGCAGCAGGCGACGGTGTTTCTGCAGTCGGTGGGGTCTGGAGCTCGATCCGGCTCGGGGCCGAGGGCAGGGCAGCGGCCGGTGCAAAGCGCGGTTTCCGCGGGGCCGTTGCCGGGGATGTTGGGGGGCGAGGTGGACCACATCGTGGCCACCGGACAGGTTGTGGTCACGCAGCCTGGGAGACGGGCCACGGGCGAGCGGCTGGTGTATACGGCCGGCGATCAGATGTTTGTGCTGACGGGGACGAAGGCGGTTCCGCCGAAGGTGGTGGACGCGCAGCAGGGCACGGCCACGGGAGCTTCGTTGCGCTTCCACTCAGGCGATGATAGCGTCGTGGTTTCAGGAGATGGTGAAGGCAGTTCAGGGCAGAAGCCACGCACGGAGACGAAGGTGAAAGAGTAGTGATGCGGACTTTGACTACCCAGGAGATTGGGAAATCGTACGGCGGGCGCGAGGTGGTTCGCGGAGTAAGCCTGGAGATCGAGCAGGGCGAGGTGGTGGGATTGCTGGGGCCGAATGGGGCGGGCAAGACGACCAGCTTTTACATGATCGTGGGCCTGGTGCGGCCGGATGGCGGGCATGTGCTGTGCGACGGGGTGGATATTACCCGGCTGCCGATGTATCTGCGGGCGCGCAATCACGGCATCAGTTATCTACCGCAGGAGCCCTCCGTGTTTCGCAAGCTGACGGCGGAGGAGAATATTCTGGCGGTGCTCGAGGCGCAGCAGCTGAGCTGGGAGAGTCGGCGAACGCGCACCGAAAAGCTGATCGAACAGTTGAACCTGGGGCATGTGCGCAAGACCAAGGGATACGCTCTGAGCGGCGGCGAGCGCAGGCGCGTGGAGATTGCGCGCTGTCTGTGCATTCAGCCGGCGTTCATTCTGCTGGACGAGCCGTTCTCGGGGATCGACCCGATTGCGGTGCTCGATCTGCAGCAGATTATCTTCGACCTGAAGAAGAGCGGGATCGGAGTTCTGATCACCGATCACAATGTGCGCGAGACGCTGTCGGTGACCGATCGCGCGTACATTATCACCGAGGGCAAGATCTTTCGCGCGGGGACGCCGCGGGAGCTGGGACACGATCCCGAGGTGAAGCGGATCTATCTGGGAGAAGGTTTTTCGATGGATTGATGGGGTGGAATTGCCTGGGGCGGGCATGAATTTTAGGGGCTGGATCAGAGCGTGCGGGAGGATTAGAATGCGTTCGCATGCCGATCTGGTACATATCGGAACGCAGTTCCAAGGGGAGCTGCGGGCACGAAATTTTCTGTCCGTCGTGTAGACTGTGGCCAAGCCGGTCAGGGAAAGCCTTCTAGCCATGTTAAGCCATGGGCTAGAGCCTTCTCTCGCGGTAGTTTAGCGATGCAATACAGGCCGAGAGGTTCAGAGATTTGTTACAACCGAAGCTCAATCTGAAGGTTTCGCAACGGCAGGCACTGACGCCTGGACTGGTGCAGATGGTCAGCGTGCTGGCGTTGAACAAACTGGAACTGAAGGAGATGATCAACACCGAGATGGTGGAGAATCCGGTGTTGGAGGAGTTGGAAGAGAGCGCGACCACGCTCGATGAACGGGCCGGGCAGGAGGGGGACCGGGAACGGTCCGCCGAGGAGACGGTGGCGGAGAGCGAGCGGCCGGAGAAGGACCCGTTCGACGAGATCGACTTCGGCAGCTACTTCCAGGACTACCTGGATCCCGGATTCCGGACCACGTCGAACTTCGAGGAGTACGACAAGCCGTCGTTCGAGAACTTCCTCTCGCAGCCGAGCACGTTGACCGATCATCTGGCGTGGCAGCTGGGAGCGCTGACGCTTACTCCGATGGTGAAGGGCGCGGCCGAGTTGATCATCGGCAACCTGAATGAGGATGGCTACCTGACGGCGAGCGACGAGGAGCTGGTCGAGGCACTGCTCGCGGGCGGCAGGCAGATGCGCTCGGAGCCGATTCCGTTTGAACGCGGAGCGTCGGAGCGGGGAACCCAAGAGCGGGAGCGGGGACTGGCGATGGCCGAAACGGTCGCCGAGCAGTGGCCTACGGAGGCGCGCAACGGGGCATTGGCACAGCAAGGCGTGGTGGCGATGGCGGCGGGGGCCGAGAGCGATGCCCATGGTGGGGCTGATATCGGGGGGGCGGAGCAGCGCGCAGAGCTGCTGGCTCTGATCGCGAGCGCGCGCGAGGTGGTGAATCAGCTGGATCCGGTGGGGATCGGAGCACGCGACCTGCGCGAGTGCCTGTTGCTGCAGATTCACGCGCAGGAACGCGATGCCGCGTTGCTGGCGAAGCGGCGGCAGGACGAGCATGCGGCGGAGCTGGAGGCGGAGCTTGCAGGGGGCGACGCGCCGGTGGGCGAGAGGGCTGGATTCGCGGAGCACCAGGCGCCGGAGCGGAATGGGAGTGCGCCGGGAGGGCCTGGCCTCTGCGGGATTGCCGCGCACATCGTGAGCAACTGCCTGGCGATGCTGCAGAAGAAGGACATGCGGGAGTTGACGCGCAGCTGCGGTCAGAGCGCGGAGGCGGTACAGGCGGCGGTGGATCTGATCCGCACGCTCGATCCGCGGCCGGGGCAGCGCTATAACCAGAGCGAGACGCGGCTGATCGAACCGGATGTGGCGTTTGTGAAGCGCGATGGCGTGTACGTGGTGGTGATGAACGAAGAGGACATGCCGACGCTGCGGCTGAACCAGGGCTATCGCAAGATGCTGCGCCAGAAGCAGACGGAGAAGGATGTTCGCGAGTATGTGAAGGAGCGCTACAAGTCGGCGATCCAGCTGTTGCGCAACATCGAGCAGCGCAAGAATACGATCGTGCGCACCTGCGAGGTGATCGTGCGGCGCCAGGCGGAGTTTCTCGAACACGGAGAGCAGGCGCTGCGTCCGATGATGATCAAGGATGTGGCGGAGGAGATCGGGGTGCATCCTTCGACGGTGAGCCGAGCGGTGGCCAACAAGTACGTGCATACGACCCAGGGCGTCTACGAGCTGCGCTTCTTCTTTACCGAGGGGGTGAACGGCCCGGAGGGTGGGGATATGCCACTGGTGCTGTTGAAGCGTAAGGTTAAGAAGTTGATCGAAGAGGAGGATGCGCGCAAGCCGTTGACCGATGATCAGCTTGCCGCTGAGCTGCAGCGGCAGGGTATCCAGGTGACCCGCAGGACCGTAGCGAAGTACCGCGAGGACATGCAGATCCCGAGTACCCACCAGCGGCGCGTGCGCTAGCACGGGCCAGGTTGAATCGAACGAGGGTAACCCGAACGAGGTAGCCATGGAAATTGAGTACACCGGGCGACAGACGACCATCACCAAAAAACTGAAGACGCAGACCGAAGCCGGGCTGACGAGAATTGCCAAACTGGTTGGGAGGAGTGCAAGCGCACACGTCTTTCTCACGACCGAGAAGTATCGGCGCATCGCGGAAGTGACCTTGAAGAAGCGAGGCCAGAGCCTGGTGGGAACCTGCGAGGCGACCGAGATGACCTCGGCGCTGCATGACGCGCTCAGCAAGCTCGAGCAGCAGGCTATCCGGTACAGCAAGAAGCGGGCGACCGAAAAGCGGCACCCGAAGGCGAGGCAGCCGGGGATTAAGCTGGCGGCGCTGGACGTTCTTTCGGGGATCGAGCTGGAGGCCGCGCCGGCGAACGGCGCCAAGCTGCCAACGAAGGCGAAGAAGACGAACGGCGGAAATGGGAGTGGCCGCAAGGCGGTTCCGATGGTCGTGCATTCGTTTCCCGCGGGATCCTCGCGGCGGCCTCCGATTGCGGAGCCGCATGTGGTGCGCGCGATCGACGGTGCGGCGATCGGGCCGATGTCGCTGGAGGTGGCGGTGAAGGAGGCGTCGTTGCGGGATCGCGACGTGTTCGTCTTCCGCGACCCATATGGGCAACCCATGGTGCTGCACCGCCAGCGCGATGGCCGGGTGGAGCTGATCCAGTTCCCGTAGGTGGTTGATGTCTGTGGCTGCCGCCCGCTCGCACAGGATTTTGTCTGTGGGCGGGCGGTGTTGCTTCTGAGTGTTGGCGGCGGCGGGCTGCTGCTCCGGCTGAGAGAGCGTGCATGTGCTGGGGGGGCGGGTGCTAGGATTTCTGCATGCCCCGGAGACATGCAGGAGAGCCGTTGCAGACCGTTCCCCCGAAGAAGGCAGCTCGAGCCGTGAAGCGCGCGGTGGGACCGAAGACGAAATCGACGGACGAGGCCGAGGCCGAAGCTCAGGCCGGTGTCACGACTGGCAGGAGCAAGGTCGCTGCCAAGGCGAGCAATCGGGCCGCTGCAGCGGTGGCTGCAAGGGCTGATACGAAGGCTGCGGAGAAGCCGGGCGAGCTGGTGATCCTGACCGGGATGTCGGGCTCGGGTAAGGCCTCGGCGCTGAAGGCGTTTGAGGATCTGGGGTACTATTCTGTCGACAACCTGCCACTCGATCTGATTCCGCGCTTTGCCGACCTGGTGCGGCAGTCGACGGAGATCGATCGTGCGGCGCTGGTAGTGGACGTGCGCGAGGGGATACGGCTGGACCAGTTTCCCGCGATTTTGGCGCGGGTCCGTAAGGTGCTGCCGACGCGGGTGGTGTTTCTGGAGGCGAGCGAGGACGCCCTGGTGCGGCGCTTCTCCGAGACGCGGCGCCCGCACCCGATGGATCGCGTCGAGAGGCGCGGCGAGACGGTGCTGCAGTCGATCCAGACGGAGCGCAAGCGGCTGGATCCAATTCGTAATGTGGCGGACATTTTGCTGGATACGACGCGGTTCAATGTGCATGAGCTGCGGGCGCACATCACGGCGCAGTTTGAGCGCGGCGAGAGCGAGCGGAACCTGATGATCGCCTCGACCAGCTTCGGCTTCAAGAATGGTGTGCCGAGCGAGGCGGACCTGGTCTTCGACGTGCGCTTCCTGCCCAACCCGCACTTTGTGGCGGAGTTCCGGCCACTGACGGGGCGGCATCCGAAGGTCGCCAAGTATGTGCGGGAGTTTCCCCAGACGCAGGAGTTTCTCGACAAGACGGAGGATCTGCTTGCCTTTCTGCTGCCGCATTACATCCAAGAGGGCAAGAGCTACCTGACGGTGGCCTTCGGCTGCACCGGCGGGCAGCACCGGTCGGTGTTCATTGCCGAGGAGATGAAGAAGCGGCTGGCGGCGAAGGGGTACAGGGTGAAGACGGCGCATCGGGATATGCCGCGGTAGGGGTGTTTTCTCGGTTGAGGCAGGGCCTGAACAAGCGGCGGAATGACGGGCCCAAGGGTTGCGCGGTTGTGGGATGGCGACGATGGGGCTGCGCCTCGAAAGGTGGGCGTAGACTTTCGCGGGGCGGCGAGCGTCTGTACCGGCACCCGCATAGAATAGAGTCCATGCATAGCGTGAAGGGAATCGAAGCATCGGGATGGAGCGTACAGGCGTGAGGCGTATCGGGCGACTGCTCTTCTATCTGGCACCCTATGCGCTGTATTCGCTGGCGTCCGTGGTGCTGATGGCGGTGGTGGGGTCAATGAGCGCCTTCCGCATCGTCCTGATTAAGCCCATCTTCGACAAGGTGTTGAACCCCAGTTCTCCGTCGACCGATCTGCTGGTCTTTCCGATTGCGCACACGAAGTACATCCTGAACCTGCACTTTCTTGTCCCGAGCCATTTGCACAATGCCTGGCCGGTGATCGCCTATGCGCTGGTGCTCTCGGCGGTGGTCAAGTCGGTCTGCGACTACGCGGGGACGTACCTGGTCAATCATGCCGGCTTCGGCATGATCACGGACCTGCGCAACGATCTGTACAACGCGATTCTGCGGCGCTCGGTGGGCTTCTTTCAGAAGCACACGACCGGGACGCTGCTGTCGATTCTGATCAACGACATCGAGCGCGTGCAGACGGCGATGTCGAGCGTTCTGGGCGAGTTTCTGCAGCAGGCCTTCACGCTGATCTTCATGATCGTCGCGGTGATTGCGCTGGGCGGCAAGATGGCCTGGGTGCTGCTGCTATTTGTGCCGGTGGTGATCTCGTCGGCGCGGCGGATTGGGCGGCGGGTGCGGCAGACCACGCGCAAGGGGCAGGATAAGCTGGCCGAGATTCAGAACATCCTGCACGAGACCATCACGGGCAACGGCATTGTGAAGGCCTTCGGGATGGAGATGTGGGAGATGAACCGCTTTCGCCGGGCAGCGCGGCGGTTGTTCGTGGCCAATCTGAAGTCGGTGTCGGTGCAGGCGATCAGTTCGCCGTTGATGGATGCGATCGGGTCGGTGGCGATCGCGCTGCTGCTGTTGCTTGGGCGCGGCCGGATTGTGCATCACCAGATGACGGAGGGTTCGTTCATCGCGTTCCTGTTCGCGGTGTTCTCTCTGTATGACCCGGTGCGTAAGTTCGCGCTGTTCTATAACAGCTTCCAGCAGGCGCTGGGGGCGAGCGAGGACATCTTCAAGTTCATGGACGCGCAGGATGATGTTTGCGAGAAGAAGCGCGCCCGGGTGCTGAAGGAGTTCAAACAGGGGATTCGCCTCGAGAACGTCGGCTTCGCGTATGAGAGCGACGGCGAGGTAAAGCAGGTGCTGCATGGGATCGACCTCGCAGTGGAGCGCGGCGAGGTGATCGCGCTGGTGGGGCCGAGCGGGGCGGGAAAGTCGTCGCTGATGAACCTGATTCCGCGCTTCTTCGATGTGAACGAGGGGCGCATTCTGATCGACGGCCTCGATGTGCGCGATGTGACGATTGAGAGCCTGCGGAAGCTGATCGGCAAGGTCACCCAGGAGGTGGTGCTGTTCAATGACACGGTGCGCAATAACATCGCGTATGGGCAGCCGGATGTTCCGTTGAGCAAGGTGCAGGAGGCCGCGAAGATGGCGCTGGCCCATGACTTTATTCTGCGCATGCCGAACGGCTATGACACGGTGATCGGCGAAAAGGGCGTGCGGCTGAGCGGCGGAGAACGGCAGCGTCTGGCGATCGCGCGGGCGATTCTGAAGAACGCGCCGATTCTGATTCTGGATGAGGCGACCTCGGCGCTGGACACCGAGAGCGAGGCGTTTGTGCAGGCGGCGCTGGCCAACCTGATGCAGGGGCGGACGGTGTTTGTGATCGCGCACCGGCTGTCGACGGTGCGGCATGCGAGCCGGATCGTGGTGCTTGAACAGGGCAGGATCAGCGAGATTGGAAGTCACGACGAGCTGATCCATCAGTCCGGAACCTACCGCAGGCTGCACGATCTGCAGTTTCGTGGCGAGGCGGAGATGTTTCCGGCGGAGATCGCGGAGATCCTGGAGGGGAGCGTATGAGCGCCGAGCCGATCGAACAGACAGTGGATGGGAGCTCTGCAGCGGTGTCCGTGGCGGCGGTCTATTCGATGACCGGCTTCGCGAGCGTGCGGCTGGATGGCCTGGAGGCGGGCGCGGTGACGCTTTCGATCAAGAGCGTGAACCATCGCTTCTTCGATCCCCAGGTGCGGCTGCCGTTTGCGCTGGAGTCGCTGGAGACGCAGATTCGCAGGCTGTTGAAGGAGAGTGTGCGGCGCGGCCATGTCGAGGTTTCGGTGCAGATCGAGCGACGCGGGGCGAAGGCGGCGGCGATCGCATTCAACGAGGAGCTGCTGGCCGGCTATGTGGAGGCGTTTCGCAACGCGGCGGCACGGCATGGCCTGGCGGCCGAGCCGAACCTGAACGAGCTGCTGCGGATGCCGGGCATGTTGAGCACGCAGGTGGCTGGGGCGGGTTCGCGCGAGGAGGCCGAGGTGCTGGAGCGGGCGGTGCTGGCGGCGATGCCGGAGCTGCTGGCGCAGTTCAACCAGGTGCGCGCGGAGGAGGGTGGGTCGCTGGCGGAGACGCTGCGGTCGGGCATGAAGCGGCTGGCGGCGCTGGCGGATGAGGCGAGCCTGTTGCGCGAGGGGGTTCGCTCCGCGACGTTCGAGCGGCTGCGCGCGCGCATTGCAGAGCTGACGCAGGGGGTTGTGCCGAACGAGGAGCGGCTGCTGGCGGAGGCGGCGCTGCTGGCAGAACGCAGCGATGTGGAGGAGGAGTTGGTCCGGCTGCGCACGCACGCGGAGCGCTTTCTGGCGCTGCTTGGGGCGGGTGGAGAGCTGGGTAAACACCTGGACTTCCTGGTGCAGGAGCTGAACCGCGAGGCCAACACGCTGCTGTCGAAGACGAGCGGGGCCTCCTCGGGCAATGGACTGCGGATCACGGATATCGGGCTGGAGATGAAGGTCGAGATCGAGCGAGCGAAGGAGCAGGTGCAGAACCTGGAGTAGAGCGGATCGTTCAGCGCGAAGGATTTCCTAGGCTGAGCGGTTACACTGAAATCTCCAATTTCTGCTCAGGCACGCGATCGCTCAGGAGACATGGCAGGCATACTTTTCATCATCTCGGCACCCTCTGGTTCGGGCAAATCGACTCTGGTTAGCCAGCTCCTGACGCTGGTGGAGGGTCTGGACTTCTCCATTTCGTATACGACGCGGGCGCCGCGCGGGTCGGAGATCGACGGGCGCGAGTACCACTTCACGACGCGGGCGGAGTTCGAGCGGATGATCGCGGCGAACGAGTTCCTGGAGTGGGCGGAGGTCTTCGGGAACTACTACGGCACGGCGCGGTCGGCGCTCGAGACGGCGCGGGAGCAGGGGCAGGATCTGCTGCTGGATATCGATGTGCAGGGAGCGCTGCAGATTCTGAAGGAGCTGCCGGAGGCGGTGTCGATCTTCGTGTTGCCGCCGAGCCCGGAGGTGCTGGAGATGCGACTGCGCAATCGCAGCCAGGCGGAGCGGATGACGGTGGAGGCGATCATCGCGCGGCGGCTGGCGGAGGCGCGCGAGGAGCTGAAGCAGATCTGGGTCTACAAGTATGCGCTGGTGAACGACAATCTGGATCAGGCGACGACCGAGCTGCGGGCGATCGTGCTGGCGGAGCGGGGTTCGGCGACGCCGGACGGGAGCGTGCGGGATTTGGCCGCGGGTTGCCGGACGAAGGCTCCGTCGCATCGTCTGCTGGCGGCGCTGGGGACGTTTGGCGGCGCGTGAGTTTTCGTTTATGATCATGCCGCAGTCAGTTGTTGTCTTCCACAAAACGGCCATGCTGGGATAGATTCAAGGTACGGGGTGAGACCGATGACGATTGAGACCACCGACAACACGTTCCGGAACAAGTACAGCCTGGTTAAGGGTGCGGCGCGTCGAGCGCGGCAGCTGCAATCGGGTGCTCCGCCGCTGATGGTTTCGAAGTCCATCAAGGCATGCCGCGTGGCCCAGGATGAGATTCGCCAGGGACATGTGACCTACGTGGTGCTGGAGCATCTGGCCAAACCTCCGATCGAACCGGGGAACTAAGTAACGAAGATGGCGGGAGAGGCAACAGAACAGCTGCGCGCGTACGTCGAGTACTTCCGCGATCTTGGTATCCATGATTTTTATCGCCACGGCGATCCGCTTCCGGCGGAGGAGCAGGCGGCACTGCTGCGAGTGTTTGCGCCGGCGGCTGCTGCTTCCGTGGCTGCTGCGGTAGCTCCGCCTTCAGTTGCGGCGCGACCTGCGCCTGTCGCTGCTCCTCTAGTTGCCGCGCGAGTCGCCGCGCCGGCTGCGCGACTCACTTCTATACCTTCTGCAGCACCCATCGTCACGCCGCGTCCGGCGGCGGTGGCCACGTCTGCTGCTGCACCACAGCAAGATTTCCTGGAGTCTCCGATCGCCAAGCCTGTGTCCTTTGATGTACTCGCGCCGCTGCCTCTAGAGCGCGTTCCGCCCGCGGAGAAGGCCGCCGCGTTGAAGATCATTCAGACCGAGATCGGCGACTGCACGCGCTGTCCGCTGGCGTATGCCGGGCGGCACAATATCGTCTTCGGCGATGGTGATCCGAATGCGCGGCTGATGTTTGTCGGCGAGGGACCGGGCGCGGACGAGGATGCGCAGGGGCTGCCGTTCGTGGGCAAAGCCGGGCAGCTGTTGAACAACATGATCGGCGCCATGGGACTGAAGCGCGAGCAGGTCTACATCGCGAATATCGTCAAGTGTAGGCCGCCGGCGAACCGGGTTCCTGAGCCGGCGGAGGCGGATACCTGCTCGCAGTTTCTGCTGAGGCAGATCGATGTGGTGCGGCCGCAGGTGATTGTGGCTCTGGGCGCGACGGCGGCGACGTATCTGCTCGGGGTTCGGCAGTCACTGGCGTCGCTGCGCGGGGAGTGGCATAGCTGCCGCGGGGCCAAGGTGGCGGTGACCTACCATCCGGCGTTTCTGCTGCGCGATCCGCGGCAGAAGGGGGAGGCGTGGAAGGACCTGCAGCGGGTGATGGTGGAGTTGGGGTTGAAGGGGCCGGGGAAGTGAATTAGGCGCTGGTGGCGTCGCCGCGCTGCGGAACAGCAGATTGCTCCGCTGCGCTGCGGAATGACAACCAAAAAGCCGGAAGGCCAAACAAAAGGCTGGAAGGCGCTTCAGCAAGCCGGAATCTGCGTAACCGTCTAATCTCAAAGAGATGTCTTCCTTCTGCGATGTCGCGTTGCCGGTCCCGCTCGACCAGAGCTTTACCTATGCCGTGAATGGCATCGTTCCGGCGGTAGGGGCGCGGGTGCTGGTGCCGTTCAGCGGGCAGCGCCTAATGGGCGTGGTGCTGCGGGTGCACGATGGGCCGCTGGCAGAGGGCGTGGAGGCGAAGCCGGTGCAGGCGGTGCTCGACGACGCGGCGCTGCTGCCGGATGAGTTGATGCGGCTGGCCGCTTGGATCGCGCAGTACTATGTCTCTCCTCTGGGCGAGGTGCTGCGCGGGATGCTGCCGCTGGGCGCGGAGGTCAAGCGCCACTTCGCTTACAAGATTGCCGAGGCGGGGCGGCGCGTGCTCTACGCTGGCGCTGCGCAGGGGGCGTCGCGGCGGTCGCGGCTTACCCCGGAGGAGCAGAACCGCGAGTATGCGGTGCTGAATTATCTGGAGGATGGAGCGACGGCAAAGGCCGCGGCGCTGCGTTCGGCGACGGGCGCGAACAAGGCGCTGCTCGACGGCATGGTGCGCAAGAAATGGCTGGTGCGAGAGGCGGTCGCCGAAGAGCGCGATGCGCGCCGACTGGAGCGCGTGGCGGTGCTGGTTCCGGAGGCGCGGCTGCCCAAGCTGAACGACAATCAGACTTCGATTCTGGCGGAGCTGGCCGCGGTGGGCGGGCGCATGCGAGTGCGCGATCTACGCGAGCTGAAGGTGCCGGAGTCGACCTTGGGGACGCTGGTGAAGCGTGGCCTGATCGTGATCGAGGAGGTGCCGGAGAGCTTCCATCTGAGCGGCCTCAGTGGGGCACAGCCGCAAGGCAAGAAGCACGCCCACGAGCATGCGTTGAACGAGGCCCAGATGGAGGCGCTGAGCGGGATCGCGGCGGCGCTGGCGCAGGGTGGATTTCGCGCGCACCTGCTGTACGGGGTTACGGGGTCGGGAAAGACGGCGGTTTATTTTGCGGCGATGCAGCGGGCGCTTGAGTCCGGCAGGTCGGCGCTGCTGCTGGTGCCGGAGATCGGGCTGACGCCAGCCATGGCGGGGCAGATGTACGCGGCCTTCGGGGACTCGGTGGCGCTGCTGCACTCGCAGCTGACGCCGGATGAGCGGGCGGAGCAGTGGCACCGCATACGGCGGGGCGAGGCGAGAATCGTGGTGGGGACGCGCTCGGCTATCTTCGCACCCATGGTGGGGCTGGGGCTGATCATCGTCGACGAGGAGCACGACTCGAGCTACAAGCAGGAGGAGACGCCGCGCTACCACGGGCGCGATGTGGCGGTGATGCGGGCGAAGTTCAACGACATCGTGGTGGTGCTGGGCTCGGCGACGCCGTCGCTCGAGAGCTGGTCGAACGCGGAGAAGGGCCGGTACACGCTGATCGAGATGCGGGAGCGCGTGGCCAACCGGCCGTTGCCCGGAGTGGAGCTGGTCGACATGCGGCTGGAGTTTCAAGAGACCGGGCAGGAGCAGCTCTTCTCACGCAAATTGATCGAAGAGACGCAGGCGACGCTCGATCGCGGGGAGCAGGTGGTGATCCTGCTGAACCGGCGCGGCTACTCGTTTGTGGTGATGTGCCGGAGCTGCGGGGAGAAGATCGAGTGCGAGAACTGTGCGATCTCGATGACCTTTCACAAGCCGGTGTCGGTGTCTGCCGAGGAGCTGGTTGCGGGCGGGGTGGATTCGAGTCAGCGGCTCGCGTGCCACTACTGCGGCTTTCGGCGGTCGGTTCCGAAGACCTGTCCGAAGTGTGCGAGCGAGCACTTGTACTTCTTAGGCGCGGGCTCGCAGCAGGGCGAGGAGCGGCTCCAGGAGCTGTTTCCGTCCGCGCGCATCGGCCGCATGGATCGGGATACGGTGCGCGGGCGCAGCGATATGGAACGGCTGCTGGCGCGGCTGTACGCGGGGGAGATCAACCTGCTGGTGGGGACGCAGATGATCGCCAAGGGGCACGACATCCATGGGGTGACGCTGGTTGGAGTGGTGGGTGCGGACACTGCGCTGGGGCTGCCGGACTTCCGCGCCGCCGAACGTGTCTTTCAGCTGCTGACGCAGGTCGCGGGACGGGCCGGGCGAGGGAATCTGCCGGGCAAGGTGCTGATCCAGACCTATCATCCAGAGCACTATGCGATCCAGTTCGCGGCGCAGCATGATTATTCCGGCTTCGTCGCGAAGGAACTGCAGTACCGTCGCTGGATGCACTATCCGCCGTTCGCCGTGCTGGCGAATGTGATTGTGCAGAGTCCGAAGCTGGAGGAGGCGACGGCCTGGTCGGCGGTGCTGGGGCGCTGGTTTCAGCAGACCCCGCTCGAAAAGCTTCGGGTGCTGGGGCCGGCTCCGGCGCCGATCGTCCGGCTGAAGCGGATCTATCGCTACCACTTCGTGCTGAAGGCGGAGCAGCGGCAGACGTTGGGCAGCACCCTGCGGGCGATGCTGGCCTTTGCGGACCGTCAGGAGATTCCGCGGCGCGCTCTGGTCATCGATGTCGATGCGGTGCACCTGATGTGAGGTGGGGAGAGATTTGAAACGGGACGCTGACAAGCGGATTTCGTCGCTCCGCTACGGAATGACACGCCAGGTCAGGTGGGCGGCAGCTCTGCTACAGGGAGAATTTGAGTCTGGGGGGGGGGCGAAGCGGCTGGAGGCACACAGACTGTTTCAAAGCGCAGCTTCTCGCGGAGCTTGTTGTGGACATAGCCCGGTCACACAGCTTCAGCGATGGTGTGGAAACGGGCCCGAAGGGATGCTTTAGTCCAGCAAGTGCAGCTCTTTGCCGGGCTTGAAGCGGACTGCTTTCCCGGGAGCGATGCTGACCTCTGCGCCGGTCCTGGGATTGCGGCCGATGCCCGTCTTTCTGGGTTTGACGGTGAAGACACCAAAGCCCCGGAGTTCAATCCGGTCGCCGGCGACGAGCGTCTGCTTCATGCTGTCGAAGATGGCATCGACGGCTGCTTCCGCCTTGGTTCTGGGAAGCCCGGTCCGTTCAACGACGCGTTGGATGAGATCCTGCTTGATCAAGAGAGGGTGCCTTTCCTGTTGTGTCGCCGGAACTTAAGCGCCTTGTGAAGAACTAATGGCAAGATGGTAGAAATCCAAGCAACGATTGTCAATGGCATACGGCTGCCGTAAGATGACTATTGCCGAGACCGGATTATTTCGAGCCGAAACCAGATTATAACTATAGTAGCCGTCTGTGCGCGTAGCGAAGCTTCAGGGGGTACTAAAAAGGGTGAAGAACGTATTATGGCCATAAAGAGCGACCGTTGGATTCGCGAACAGGCACTTAACCACCAGATGATTCAGCCGTTCAGCGAAAAACAGGTTCGTGACGGAGTGATCTCCTACGGATTGTCTTCTTACGGCTACGACCTGCGGGTCTCCGACGAATTCAAGATCTTTACCAACGTAAACAGCGCGATCATCGATCCGAAGGCGTTCGATGAGCGCTCCTTCGTGACGGTGCAGGCCGACAGCGTGATTGTGCCGCCGAACTCGTTTGCGCTGGCGCGTTCGATCGAATACTTCAAGATTCCGCGTGATGTGCTGACCGTCTGCGTGGGCAAATCGACCTATGCGCGCTGCGGGATCATTGTGAATGTGACCCCGTTCGAACCGGAGTGGGAGGGTTTTGTCACCCTCGAGATCTCGAACACAACCCCGCTTCCGGCGCGTATCTATGCCAACGAAGGCCTCTGCCAGATTCTCTTCTTTCAGTCCGATGAGGTCTGCGAGGTGAGCTACGCCGACCGGCGGGGCAAGTATCAGAACCAGACCGGGATCGTTTTACCGAAGCTGTAGGTCGATACTGTAGGTCACTCAGACTCCAGGGAAAGACCCGCGAGGGAAGCGCTTGTGCCACGCGGGGCGATGGCGGCCAGATGATGGATGCAGCTCTCCTAACAACCCAGCGGCAGATCGGGCTGGTATCGACGGATAGTCTGCGTATAGCGGGGCTGCAGGCGATCTTTGCCGAGCGCTACGGGGTGGAGGTGGTGCCGCTGTCATTCGCGGGGGCGCTGCGGTCCCGCGCCCTGAGCGTGGTTCTGATCGATGCGAGTTCGACCGACTATCTTCTCGAGTTGCTGGCGAGCTTTCGGCGGACGCGTCAGGGACTAAAGCTGATCGTGCTGGGCGATGAGGCGAGCTTCGAGGAGATGCAGCGCATCATCGGTGCGGGGGCGAAGGGATTTCTGACTCATCGGGCGTCGGTAGAGGAGTTGGGCCTCGCGCTGCAGGTGGTGCAGGACGGCTCCTTGTGGGCGCCGCGCAAGGTGCTGGCGCGGCTGCTGGAGGCGCGGAACGCCACGCAGCCGCCTGCCGGGGCACCCAACGGAGCGAAGTTGACGGCGCGAGAGAGCCAGGTGGTTAGCCTGTTGGTGGCTGGCAAGTCGAACCGCGAAATTGGCGTCGCGCTCGGCATCGATGCGGGGACGGTGAAGGCCCACATGGGCCGTATCATGCGCAAGACGGGCGTGGGCAATCGCATCGAGCTGACGATGTACCTCCTGAACCAGCACCTGGCGCAGGGTGGGTGAGGCTTTCGGGCGGCTGCCGAGGTTAATAGCTGCTTACAGCTATTAACCACTCAGTACATAACCTGATCACGCAGGTCTAGATACCTCCGTACCGTTGCCGGGTCGAGGGAAGCAGAGCAAGCTCTATCCCAGTTACACAGACCTGGGAGAGTGGGGTTGTGGAGCGTCTGCGGAGGTCAAGTACCGCGGGTTCTCTCAACCCCCATTTTTTTTTCGGTTTGTTCGCGCTATCTCCTTTTGATTTCGCTCTCCATGCAACTGCAGCGCTTGCTTTTCCCATCACAATCACGGACAGTTCAGTAACGAGGATTCATGCGCCCACTCGTGGGCAGATTCAGACTGGAAAGGTATAACATGAAGCGTTTTGCAGCAATGGTGTGTGCGGTAGCGTTAGCGGCCTCTTCGATGTCGGCTTATGGGGCTTCAGATCGGCAGAAGATTCGCGAGCGTCTGGAGGCGGCTCGGGCTGTCCTCGATGAGGTGCAGTCCTCTCCGGATCGTGGCATTCCCCAATCGATTCTTTCGGGCGCTGACTGCGTTGTGGTAATTCCTGCCTTCAAGAAGGGCGCATTTGTGGTTGGAGCGCAGTATGGCCAGGGTGCGTCGACCTGCCGCACGCCGCGTGGCTGGAGCGCTCCGGTCTTCGTGCAACTGGCCGGGGGCAGCTTTGGCTGGCAGATCGGCGGTCAATCGACCGACCTGGTGCTGGTTGCCATGAACGAGCATGGCCTGCAGGATATGCTCAAGTCCAAGTTCAAGATCGGTGCTGACGCTGCGGCCGCGGCCGGCCCGGTTGGACGGAACGCGCAGGCGGGAACCGATTGGAAGCTGAATGCGGAGTTCCTGACCTATTCGCGCAGCCGCGGGCTGTTTGCCGGTATCGACCTGGATGGCACGGTGCTGTCGCAGAATGCCGACGATATGCGTGCGTTCTATGGTGCGGATCTTCCGTTCCAGCAGGTGCTGCATGGCGACGTGCCGACCCCGCCCGAGGCTCGTCCCTTCGTACACACGGTTGCGCAGTACTTCGTGTCCTCACGGGACAACCACTAGTCAAGCGTCTTTTACGTGGAACGAATCTGAGGGAAGCGGCGGCGATTACGGCCGCCCTTCTTTTTTGTAACGGGGCTTACTTGCTTGGGGCGGAGGCGCCCCCAAATGAGTGGTTTACCCGTAAACTGGAAGCTTGAGCAAGAGTTCGCAACCGGCGGGTCAAGCAGTCACGGCAGTGCAAGCATTCGAGTTTGCGGTCGTCTGGGTATTCGTTCATCTGCTTCGCCTGTTGCCCCGCCGATGGGCACGCAAGGCAGGCGCCGGAATCGCGGCTCTGGCGTTCCGGCTGTTTGGCCGGCTGCGACGCACCGGCCTGCGCAACCTCCAACTCGGGTTTCCTGAACTCCCCGAGCAGGACCGTTCCGCGATAATGGCGCGGGTCTACCGCAATCTGGGCTATCAGCTCGCCGAGTTCTGCCGGATGCCTCGATACAGTGCGGAACAGGCGAGCGCGTTTGTCCGGTACGAGGGGCTGGAGCACTACCTCTCGGCGCGGGAGCAGGGCAAAGGGGTGCTGGTGCTGACCGGCCACCTCGGGGCGTGGGAGCTATCCAGCTTCTACCACTCGCTGGCCGGCTATCCGATGGGCATGGTGATCCGGCGGCTGGACAACCCGCTGGTCGATCGCTTCGTCAATCGCATTCGCTGCCTGCATGGCAACCGCGTGATGCACAAGGATGACTTTGCGCGCGGCTTGATCGCCTCCATGCGCGCCAATGAGACGGTCGGGATTTTGATGGACACGAATATGACTCCTCCGCAGGGGGTGTTTGTGCCGTTCTTCGGGGTGGAGGCGTGTACGGCCTCCGGACTGGCACGGGTAGCGCGGAAGACCGGAGCTGCGGTGATTCCGGGGTTCCTGCTGTGGGAGGAGAGCGAGCGGCGCTATGTGCTGCGCTTCGGCCCGCAGGTGGAGCTGGTCGCGAGCGAGGACACGGAGCAGGATGCCATTGCCAATACGGCTCGCTTTACCGCTATTCTAGAGTCGTATATTCGCCGGTATCCGGACCAGTGGCTGTGGATGCATCGGCGCTGGAAGACACGCCGGCCGGGAGAGCAGGGAATTTACTGATGGCGACGCGAAGCCAGATTGCGAGTTGGACGGGCGCCGAGGCGGGAGATGTGCTCGAGAGTGCAGCCGACTTCGATCGGGTCTCGAGTATCGAATCGGCGAGCGCGGGCTCGATCGTCTTTGCGACCGACGTCACAACACTCGCGAGCGCTCTGGCCTCGCCGGCCGGCCTGGTTCTGGCACCGATCTCACTCAAGGCAGCGCATGCTGCGAATGCGGCTGCTCGGACGTTGTGGCTGCGTGATCCGCGTTACGGCTTTGCGGTGGTTGCGCAGCGGCTTGAGGTCAGGCAGACCGCTCAGATCCATCCTACGGCGATCGTCAGCCCGTCGGCGGAGGTTGGCGAGGGGACGAGCATCGGGCCGGGGGCGGTCGTTCTCGATGGGGTGAAGCTGGGCCGCGGGTGCGAGATCGGCCCGCGGGTGACCATCTACCCGCACGTCGTGCTCGGCGATCGCGTTCAGGTGCAGGCGGGCGCGGTGCTGGGGGCGAAGGGCTTTGGCTACGCCCGTAACGCCGAGAGCGGCGAGTATGTGCTCTTTCCCCAGCAGGGGATGCTGGTTATTGAGGACGACGTCGACATCGGCGCCAACACCACCATTGACCGGGGCGCACTGGGGGAGACGAGGATTGGACGGGGGACGAAGATCGATAATCTCGTCCATATCGGTCACAACTGCGTGATCGGGCGGAACGTGATTATCGCGGCGCAGACGGGCATCTCGGGGTCGAGCGTGGTGGAGGATGGCGCGATCCTGGGTGGACAGGTGGGGATCGGAGAGCACGCGACGGTGGGCGCCGGGGTGATTCTCGGTGGCGGGGCCGGGGTGCTGACGGGCAAAAAGATGCATGGCCCGGGCGAGGTCTTCTGGGGGCGGCCTGCGCGGCCGTTGAAGGAGTATCTGCGCGATCTGGCGCGGTTGAAGCGGCGATAGGTCGGAGATCATTTCGTCGCTGGATTTAAGCAGCAGATTTCTCCGCTGTGCTACGGAATGACAACCAGGAACGACAGTCTTCTCCGGCCTTGGGTCAGATGGAGGCGACCGGGAGCATCATCAGGTCGTCGACCAGGCCGATCTCCTTCTGGACGAAGGGCTCGGCGTAGCGCACTCCAGCGAGCAGGCCGTAGTGGCGCGCGGTGGCGAAGGTGCGCTCGCGGATATCCTCTTCAGGGACGAACAGGCCGCCGCCCTGGGCCTGGGTGGCGTATTGGGAGCGATAGGCCATCAGCGATTGGAAACGCTGTTCCATAAAGGGCGTGATGTCGACGGCGAAGGTGGGGCGCACGTCGGCGTAGAGGCTGGCGTAGAGGAGCTTATAGGGCCGGTGGGGTGGCAAGGGATGGGATGGGTCGGCGCCGGGCACCTCGAGTTTGGTCAGGCCGCTGATGAAGCAGGCCTCGTATCCCAGCGTTGCGCAGGTGTAGTGGTCGGGGTGGCGGCCCTGCCAGTAGGGCAGAATGACAACCCTGGGGCGCAGACGGCGCAGCACGGCGGCGATCTTGAGGCGGTTTTCGAGGGTGTTCTGGACGTTGCCGTCGGGCAGGTCGAGCGCTTCGCGGGTGGTGACCTTGAGGATGCGAGCGGCTTCGTTGGCTTCGGCCTCGCGCTCCTGGGCGGTGCCGCGGGTCCCGGACTCTCCACGGGTCAGGTCGAGGATGGCGGTGCGCCATCCTCGAGCCTGCATGGCGAGCAGGGTGCCTCCGCAGGTCTGTTCGACGTCGTCGCGGTGGGCGGCGATGGCGAGTATGTCGACTGGGTTTTCGGGCGGCATACTCGCTCCTGAGCCGGTTTAGTTCGCCAGGTTGGTCAGAGCGTCCATATAGACGACGGTGAGAGCCGTTCCCTGGACGGTGATGTTGGTGTTTGTTCTCTCCGAGCCGTCCGTCGTATTGAAGGAGTGAATCTGTCCACCGTAGGCGGTATAGACCTTGTGGTAGTTCTGCACCCAGGCGACCCCACCGATGTTTCCGTAGTAGTTCATGTCGGTCTGATAGGTGTTGGGATAGGAGACACCCGTTCCGGTGGTGAGCGCGGGTACGATCAAGGGCGCAAGCGTGCTGGTATTGAACATGGTCAGGCAGTTGTAGTTCGTTGCCTCGGACATGGTGCCAGTGCGCACGAAGTTGTATTGCCGGACGCCGTTGGCGCAGTTCGCCGATCCGATCCAGAGGGTGTTGTCGTCGGCGAAGAGCATCTGCGAGTGCGATCCGTCGGAGATGGAGTAGGCTGCCGTGATCTGATTCGTGGCCTGGTTGATGGTAGTCAGGTAGCCGGCAAAGAGGCCGTTGGGGTTCGGCGTAGTCGTCGAGGCGCCATTGCTGCCCACGACGTAGGGGGACTGGCCGGCGACGTAGAGCGTGGTCCCATCCGAGATGGCGGTGGTGACGCCGCCAGGCACGAGGATCTGTTGGGACACCGGGCTTGGGTTCGTCGGACTCGGAATCGGAGAGGTGGGCGGCAGGTAGCCGGCGGGTGCCTGCGGGGAGGTCGCGTAGAGGGTGTTGACCAGCTGGCTCTGGGGAATGACGCTGACGCTCGCCGTCGTTCCGCCCAACTCAGGCCCGGAGTTCAGGACATAGGCCTGGGTTCCGTCCAGAGAGAAGTAGGCGTTGCTGGGGTGATCGAACTTGCCGGGAACCGGGACCACGCAGTAGATCGGGAGGTTGTAGGGCTGGCAGTCGACCGCGCCGGTGGCTGCGATAGCCTGAAGTGAGGTCTGATATTGATTCGTGTTCAGCTTGAAGATGCGGTACAAGTAGTTCGAATTGCGGACCATGGCAAGCGCGACGGTATCGCCTGCGTTGGCGACCACCTGGTTGACGTTGGGCAGGTTCAGGGCGTAGGTCCCTCCCGTGGTGTTGTCGACCAGAACGAGGAATCCAGCCGTCGGTTCGGCCGAGTAGATGCGGGTAAAGGTCGGGGGGGCAGCGATGGCTGTAGACAGGGCGGGCAGGGTTGCCGCTGGCCCGGCCGCAGCCTCGGTACCGTAGTTAATGTTGATGAGCGAGCCGTCACTGTTCGAGTAGGCGTACCCCTTGCTCTCCTCGGGGAAGTTCAGGATCAGACTGGGATACCCGGAGGAATAGCCGCTGATGGAGAAGGTCGGCTTGGTGTACTGGATATTGCTGCGCAGATCGCGCAGGCCATCGAGGATCTCAAGCTCGCCAGTGGTGCCGTTGGTCGTAAGTCCGACGAGGACGCGCTCCTGTAACAGACTTGGCGGCGTCGGCCGCCCCGCGAAGTTATAGGCCGGCAACTTGTAATAGCGAGTTGCACAGGAGGTCAGACTCAGGGTTCCCAGAGCGAGCAGAAGACCGCACAAAAGACCAGAGCCACGGAGCTGGAGACTGCGTGACAGAAAAGAGACACTTCGATTCATCAACGTGAACAACTCCGACCTTCGAGCACTAACGCAAGGGATGCCGCTGTTTGCCCTGAGTATACCAAACAGACGCATGAGAGGGCCTTATGTCACAGGAAGTGGAGCCGGTTTCCGAAGTGGCTTAGGATGGGAACACATGATGATTCGTGACAAGGTCCAAGGTCTATTTGCCCGGAGCGGCGTTGCTAACGCTGCGGACCCGGGTTTCGCCCCGCTGGGGAGGTCAGCCGCGCTCCGGCCTGTGCTCTGCGATGGAGCGATGGGAACGATGTTTTACGGCGGCGGCGTCTTTATTAACCGCTGCTATGACGAGCTCAATGTCTCCCAGCCGGAGTTGGTGCGGAGCATTCATGCGCAATACCTGCAGGCCGGCGCCGAGATCATCGAGACCAATACGTTCGGCGCGAACAGCTTTCGGCTGGAACGTTACGGTCTGGCGGACCGGGTGCGGGAGCTCAATCTGGCCGGGGTGAAGCTGGCTCGGCAGTGCGTGGACGAGATTCGCGAGAAACAGGCGAGCGAGGCCTTCGTCGCCGGCGCTCTTGGACCACTGGGGGTGCGGCTGGAACCGGCGGGGAAGGTGACCGCCGAAGAGGCCTACCAGGCCTTTGCCGACCAGGTCGAAGCTTTGATCGAGGGCGGCCCTGGAGTGGGCGCGGACCTATTGGTGATCGAGACCATGGTGTCGATCGCCGAGACGGAGCAGGCGGTCAAGGCAGCGCGGACGGTTGCCCCCGAGCTGCCGTTAATGGTCATGGTAACCGTCGACGAAGAGGGCAATTGCCTGGACGGCACTCCGCCCGAGCGCACCGCCGAGCTGCTGACGGCCTGGGGTGTCGATGCTCTGGGCTGCAACTGCAGCTCGGGGCCGGCGGTGGTTCTCTCGGTGATCGAGCGCATGCGCACGGCGACGACGCTGCCGCTGGCTGCGATGCCCAATGCCGGTATGCCGCGCTCGGTCGACGGCCGCAACATTTATCTCACTTCGCCGGAGTACCTGGCGAGCTTTGCGCGTAAGTTCGTCAAGGCGGGCGTGACCTTCGTCGGCGGCTGCTGCGGCACGACGCCGAACCATATCCGCGCCATGCGTTCGGCGCTACGCGCTCTGGGCGCTCAGGAGGCTGCGGTCGAGGTCATGGCCAAGCCCGAGCCCGAGGCGGTGGAGAGCAAGATCGAGCCGCCGCCGCTGGGCCAGCGCTCGAAGATCGGAGCGATGATCGCCGCGGGCGACTTCGTGACCCTGGTCGAGATTGTTCCTCCCAAGGGGATCGATTGCTCGAAGGAGCTGGAGGGCGCGGCGCAGCTGCATCGTCTGGGCGTCGATGCGATCAATGTGCCGGACTCGCCCCGGGCCAGCGCGCGTATGAGCGCGCAGAGCCTCTGCGTCCAGATCCAGCAGCACGTTGGCATCGAGACCATCCTGCATTACACCTGCCGCGATCGCAATATTCTGTCGATCCAGAGCGAATTGATCGGCGCCTCGTCGATCGGGTTGAAGAATATTTTGTGCCTGACCGGCGACCCGCCCAAGCTGGGCAATTACCCGGATGCGACGGCGGTCTTCGATGTGGACGCGATCGGACTGATTAAGATCGTCGAAAAGCTGAATCACGGCCTCGATATTGGTAAGAACTCGATCGGAGGATCGACCGGCTTTACCATCTCGTGCGCCGCTAACCCGGGCGTGGCCGATATCGATAGCGAAGTTCGCCGCTTCGCCTTCAAGGTGGAGGCAGGGGCGGAGTTTGCGATTACTCAGCCGGTCTTCGACCTGCGTCTGCTCGAGCAGTTCCTGCGTCGCATCGAGGGCTTCCGCATCCCGGTGATCGCCGGTATCTGGCCACTGACCAGCCTGCGCAACGCCGAGTTCATGAAGAACGACCTGAAGGTCAGCATGCCGGAGTCGATCATGGCGCGGATGGCCGCGGTCACGTCTCCGGAGGCCGGCCGTGCCGAGGGAATCAAGATCGCGCAGGAGATGCTCGCCGAGGTGCGCGCGCAGGTGCAGGGGGTGCAGGTCAGCGCGCCCTTCGGAAAATACACCGCCGCGGCGCAGGTGCTGGGGTTTGGCGACGGAGAATCAAATCCCGAGTCAAACCCCGTGGGGAGGAGATAAATGGCCAACTTTGAAGAAAAGCTGACCTCGCTTGAAGCTGTGGTCGAACGCCTGGAACGAGGCGACCTCTCGCTCGATGAGTCGGTGAAGCTGTTTGAGGAGGGCGTAAAGCTTTCCAATGCTTGCAAGCAGGAGTTGGAGCAGGCCGAAGGACGCATTCAACTGCTGGTCGAGGGTCCGGGCACACGCATGCAGGCAACGGAGATGAACCTGGGTGAATCGCTCGAAGGTCAAGAGAGCGAGGAGTAGATTGAGCGCCTTTTGCCGAGGCGATTCACTCAGTGCTGTGATCTGCGCCAGTATGAGAAGCGTCCGACGACGGCTCGCTCGTCCGACGCGGGTTCACGATTAGATGCTGTTCTGCCGGATCGCCCGGTCTGGTTGGAGAGGCTGGTTCGGAGCGTGCTTCCTGCTTCGCCGCGCGAGGGCGCCTTCAATTCCGCGATGTTCTGAGAGAACATGGATTGAAGGACTCGAGCGGTCGGAAGCACGATCCGCGTAACCAGGCTGAACTGTCTCATACCCGTAATGCTTGTTCCGCGCGCGTCTGGAGGGGCATGCAGCGGGAGAGTTCCGCGATCTCTCTCCACTCTGTCACTGACTTAGCCAAGAGTTTACTTGCGCACGCTTCGCCGCAAAGGTGTTTGTAGTTTCGGTATAAATCCTTGTGCCATGGAGCGAAACGCACGCCCCCAACCTCACCGTTCGGACCAGGCTCAAAGAATTCCGTCGACCAGAGCATCCAGTGGTTAGCTTCGCCCTTCTGAATGCCGCAAACGTCACAGGTAATTTTCTCTGTTACTGACATCTCGCCTCCGGCTCAACAAAGCAATCCGTACTCGGCCCGTCTGGTGTCAGCGATGCGAGGGAGCCATTCAGCGGATAAGGGAACGGATCCCGCTCTCGCACTCAAGGATAGGAATCGATCGAGTAGACACCCTGCGAGTCATTGTGTTATAGGGACGCGAGCCCCGCCAATTAGGTTGCCCATTGCCGTCATCGCCGCGATGTGATGTCGTCTATCGACGACAGGCGCGATGTGTTTGTCCAGCGAGGTCGAAGGGAAGGGCAGGAACTCGCCGAGCGCACTTTACCGCCTCTTAACATGGGCATAGCTTGGAAGTGAGGGATCTATGCCATCGAATGAAACAACCGCAACCGCAACCCGCCAACATGCATCGACCGGACCGGCGCTGCCGCAGCCTCCTGAACCGAGTCACGCGGAGCGCGTCCGGACCCTGCTGTCGCTGGCTCCATTTGCCACTCTGTCGACGCTCTCGCGCAAACACCCTGGGTTTCCCTTCGGATCGCTGATGCCGTTCGCGCTGGACGGCGGGGGGAGGCCAATCTTCCTCATCAGCAGCATGGCGATGCATACGCAGAATCTGAGGAACGATCCGCGCTGCAGTCTGTTCGTTGCCCAGGCCGCGGCCGATGGCGATCCGCTAGGCGCGGCGCGCGCGACCCTGGTGGGCGAGGCCGAAGTTGTGCCCGAGGATGAGGTCGGTTCGGTTCGCGAGATCTATCTTGCGCGTCACGAGAACAGCCGCTACTGGGTCGACTTCAACGATTTCAGCTTCTTCCGCCTGCAGCCGGTCGACCTCTACTATGTCGGTGGCTTCGGCGTGATGGGGTGGGTGGAGGTAAGCGAATATGAGAGCGCCGCGCCCGACCCGCTGGCCACGTCCGCGCCGGGAATACTTGCGCACATGAACGCTGACCATGTCGATGCGATGATTCTGCTGGCGCGAGTGCATGCCGGGTTGGAGGCGACCGAGGCCAGTATGACCTCAGTCGATCGACTCGGCTTCTCGCTGCGCCTGAAGACTGCAGCCGGAATGAAGGGCGTTCGTATCAATTTTCTTCATCCCGCAGCGAACTCGCAGGAGACGCGGAGTGAGTTGGTCGATATGGTCCGGCAGGCCAGGGGCGGGGACTGAGCGAGCAGCGGCGGGGACTGACCTGGCAGCCAGAGATTCCGTGCAGCGACGAACTGTCCTCTGCACGCCCCCCTGGGCGTCCTCGAGGTTGGGCTCCGTGCGTCCGGCATCCCATCTGTTCGCAGTGCGGTCTTGTGCGCGAAATCCCTGTTGCGTTTGTGATAGCATCCCTGTTCCCCGGCGTGCGTCCGGCGGTGCGCTCTGAGCGTGCCTTGGGCTCCGCGGCAGGGTGGACTGGGTTTGGTTCGTTCAGGCATTCGAGAGGAACTCGCCATGAAGACCTACCTCGGGAAGGATGTCCGGAATGTAGCGGTAGTTGGACACGCGCACAGTGGCAAAACGACGTTGATCTCCGCCCTGCTGCAGGCCGCGAAGATGACAGCCACGCAAGGACGAGTGGAAGACGGCTCTGCCATCACTGCCTATGACGAGGAGGAGATCTCCCGCCGGATGACGATGTCCAATGCGGTCGCGTATGCCGAATGGAGTGGAGTCAAGATCAACTTCATCGATACACCCGGCTTCCACATGTTTCTGCATGAGGCCCACGCTGCGATGTTGCCGGTGGAGGTGGCACTGGTCGTCATCAACGCGCAGGCGGGAGCCGAGGCGGTCACCGATAGAGTATGGAAGTTTGCCGCGGAGGTCAGTCTTCCCCGCGTCCTGGTCATCAATCAGGTCGATCATCCCAAGGCCGACAGCCGGGTGGGACGCATGCGCATGATCGAACTGTTGCAAGAGCAATGGGGCCGTCAGGTGGTGCCGGTGCAGTTGCCGATCGTCGATCAGCATGGCTTTCACGGAGTGGTCGATCTGGCGACGATGAAGGCATACTTTTATCAGCCGAATGGCGACGGCCGCGGTGAGATCGGAAAGATTCCCGACGTGATGCAAGCCGATGCGAAGGCCGCGCACGAGGCCCTGGTGGAGTTGGTAGCCGAAGGTAAAGATGAACTGATGGAAGAGTTCTTCCGCGAGGGAACGATTCCCGAGCCGCATCTGCTCGAGGCGCTGCATGAGGCGATTCGCGAGGACAGGATCTTCCCGGTACTCTACGCCAGCGGCCTGCGCTGCGTTGGCATCGATCATCTGCTGGATTTCCTGAAGGAGTATGTGCCGGCGCCGACCGAACGCGCCCCTGTAGCCGCCCGCGGGATCGGGCAAGCCGCCGTGCTCAATGGCGGTAACGAACTGCACACCCGGGTACAGGAAGAGATGGTGATGCGGGGGATCGAGGATCAGGAGCCGCTTGCGCTCTATGTGTACAAGACGATGACCGACCCGTTCACGGGGAGAATCTCGTTCTTTAAGGTCATCAGCGGCGTGGCGAAGCCCGGCAGCGTGGTGCAGAACTTCAGCCGGCAGGAGCCGGAGAGCATGGCCCATATCTCGATCATGCAGGGACGCAAGCCGGTCGAGGTGGTGGAACTCCACGCCGGTGATCTGGGGGCAGTGGCGAAGCTGCGCGTCACCCTCACCGGGGACACGCTGGGCGACAAGGCGCATGAGATATATCTCGAGCCGGTCTCGGTGCCTGAGCCGGTCATGACCTATGCCATCGAGCCAAGGTCGCGCGCGGACGAGGACAAACTGGCGCCGGCGCTGCACAAGCTGATGGAAGACGATCCCATGCTGAAGTTCTTCCGCGATGCGCAGACCAGCGAGTTTCTTCTGGCGGGTGCGGGACAACCGCACATTGAGGCCATTGTGGCGAAGTTGAAGCGCCGCTATCACACGAGCGTAATCCTCAAGGCCCCGAAGGTACCGTATCGGGAGACCATCCGCGAAAGCGCCGAGGCGCAAGGCCGGCACAAGAAACAGACCGGAGGCCATGGTCAATATGGCGACTGCAAGCTGCGGGTCGAGCCTTTGCCCCGGGGCAAAGGCGTGGTCTTCGTCAACGACATCTTCGGAGGGGCGATACCTCGCCAGTATGTTCCCGCCGTGGAGAAGGGGGTTCGCGAGTCGGCGGCGCGCGGCTATCTCGCCGGCTATCCGGTGGTCGACCTCCGCGTCACCGTCTTTGATGGCAGCTATCACGAGGTCGACTCGAGCGAACTGTCCTTCAAGTTGGCGGCACGGCTCGCCTTCCGCAAGTGCATGGAGCAGGCACGACCGGCACTGCTCGAACCCGTGATGCAGGTGGAGATCGACGCTCCGGACGAGTTTGCGGGAGCCCTGATCGGCGACCTCACCGGGCGTCGCGGCCGCGTGCAAGGTATGCAGAGCGGCGGCACCGGAACCGTGGTTCGCGCCGAGGTGCCCATGGCGGAGATGCTGAGCTATGCGACTGCGCTGACCTCGATCACCCAGGGCCGAGGCAGCTTTCACATGGAGATGAACCACTACGACGTTGTGCCCCAGGGCCTGGCCGAGAAGATCCTGGCCACGGCCAGGCAAACGAGCCACGATGAGGCCGAGGAGTAGTTTCGAACTTTGCGCAAACCCGCAGCTCTTGAATCTCCCGGCGGAACTGCCGATATAGAGTCATTAAGGAGAACAAGCTGCAATGGCTACACCCGTTTCTTTAGGCAACACCGAAAACATGGCGATTATTGAGTTGGTGGATCAGGCCGCGGCGCAGATGGCAGCCACCACTCAGGCGATGGCAACCGGCGCTGCCGCCATCGTCAATATCAGCCCCGAGGCCTTCGCACAACAGGCTGCGGCCGCGCTCTCGCCGGCATAACTGGCCGGATGAAAGGTGGGTGCGTCCGGGTCGGGGCGGGGGTGCGGCATCGCGGCCTAAAGGTGTTGATTCGATATCGCTACCCAGACGGGTGCAATTGGGTAGCGTCGACACACCGTCTCGTAGGGGCCTCTGTACCCGCACTGGGGCCGTCAGCGACGGGTCCAATCGACATCAGCGGCATCCTTTCTTCTACAGCAAGAATTTCAACGACCCCGATTCGCGTGAGAATCAGTTGCACAACTTCGATTTCTACGCGCAACGTCCCCGTTTGAACATGGCGGAGGTTGGGCTATCGCACGATCCGGCGCCGTTGGGATTCGAGATCGACTTTGGGCTCGGAGATACGTACAAGCTGGTTGGCTCGACAGAACCCGATAGCCCGCTCAAGAACATCCTGCAATTCACCGTGTCTCTCAAACCGGCGGCCTGGCATGGAATTCAGGCCGACTTCGGTAAGTTTCAGACGAGCGCCGGAATCGAGTCGGCTGAGACGTTGAGCGGCTGGAATTACTCACGTTCAATACTCTTTACCTACGCTCAGTCGAACTATCATTTCGGTCTGAGGACTGTAGCGCCGATAGGCAGGAAGATCGAGGTCGGGCTTCAGATCGTCAATGGCTGGATTCGTATGCTTGACGGGAACGGCGGCAAGACCCTTGGGATTACAGGTGACTCCAAGACGGACAAACTGTCCTGGTACAACGACTACTACATGGGCCCGGAACGAGTGGACGGGGCCGAGCTGCGAAGAACGCTTTTTGCAGCGGGAGTGACCGAAAGATAGTGCTGGCGCGGTCAGAGCGGCCTGTATGATCTAGATGTTGTGCCAGGTCGATCGCGTCGGCGTCGGACTCGGGCGCAGAGCCAGAGGTTCTTGTTTGGGGCATGCGTGTTTTGTGCATTCCATCAACGAAGTGCTGACACGTTGCGATGCAAGTCGCTGGGCAGCTTGCATTGATTACCTTAGCCAATTTGCCTGCGACGGCACAGCGGGCAACCGAGCATGCTGTGTAACTACACCTCGAACATGATCTTAGGATTAAGAAATCAAAAGGATAGCATTGCTCGGCTGTGCATTGGCATTCTGCTTCTGCCGCTGGTGGTGAGCGAGGCGCACGCGCAAAGCGGCTACACGTGGGATCAGGTCAAGACGAAGTTCGAGGCCGCGAATCCGACGCTGAAGGCGGATTCCAACAATGTGGATGAGCTGAAGGCGGAGGAGATCACGGCGTTTCTGCGCCCGAATCCGCAATTCACCTTGTCGACGGATGGAACGCAGATCGCGCGGTACAACAACGTCTGGCAGCCGACGCGCGGCACCCAGGGGGTGCCGAACATCAGCTATCTGCATGAGCGCGATCACAAGCGCGAGCTGCGGCTGAAGACGGCGCAGGAGGCGACGCAGATCGGCGGGTCGCTGCATGAGAACCTGGAGCGGAACCTGCTGTTTGGGCTGCGCTCGGCGTTTGTGCAGACGCTGGAGGCGAAGGCGGTTCTGGATCTGGCGCGCGCGGACCTGGAGTACTACGACAAGATCATCGCGATCAGCCGGGCGCGCTTCAAGGCGGGCGATCTGGCGCAGATCGATCTGGATCGGATTGAACTGCTGCGGGTGCAGTACGAGTCGGAGATCCAAACGGCGATTGTGAATCTGCGCACAGAGAAGATTGCGTTGCAGCAGTTATTGAACGACCACGCGCCGCTGGAGCAGTTCGACGTGACGGGGCCGTTCGATTTCCGGAGCGATCTGCTGCCGTTGAACGACCTGGAGCAGGCGGCACTGGATGCACGGCCGGATCTGCGGGCGGCGGTTCAATCGCTGGAGCAGGCGAAGACGAATCATGAGCTGGCGGTGTCGAACGGCTCGACCGATCCGACGTTCGGCACCTGGTACTCGTACAACCCGGCGTTCAATAACCCGAACGGCCATCAGACGCTGGGTTTGAGCGTGAGCATTCCGCTGCGCATCTTCGACCGCAACCAGGGCGAGAAGGAGCGCACGCAGGTCGATATCGAGCGCAATCAGAATCTGACGGACCAGTCGCGGGCGCAGGTGTTCAGCGACGTGGACTCGGCGTATGAGCAGGTGCGGAGCAATGTTGCCCTGGTGGTTCCGTATCGCGATAAGTACAAGGACCAGGCGACGCGGGTGCGCGACACGGTTACCTTTGCATATCAGCGTGGGGGCGCGTCTCTGATGGACTTTTTGAATGCACAGAGCAGCTACCGTGTGGTGCAGTTAGCCTATCTACAACTCGTGGGCGCGTATCTGACGTCTGCCAGCCAATTGAATCTTGCCGTGGGGCGTGAGGTGATCCCGTGATTCGCAAGACCCTTTTGAGAAGCAGTTCTCTGAGCCTGATTGCGTGCTTATCCCTGACGGCCTGCGATAAGAAGTTCAATCCGCCGACGGGCCCCACCTCAAGAAAGGGAAATTTAGGTACGTTAGCGGTCAATGAATGATGGAATGTCAATGGATTTGCCGTCGTATTCGGGCGACTCTGTAGCGAAAACGTCCCGGAATCAATGTCCAGATAATGGTGATGATTCGCGACAGGTCGAAGCTGCATCCCCGTCCCTAGCGTACATAAATTCCCTTTCTTGAGGTGCCCTAACACTACGTTTCTCGTTTGTCGAGAAGCGTCTACATGTGAGTCTTTGCGTTCGCTGCAACGTCTCCTGTATAGGGACCTATTTCAAGTATGCGCATCAAATTTGCCTTTTGTGTTCTCCTCGGCTGTCTCTCATCGATCCGTTTGTTAGGCCAACAGATCTCTGCACCGGAGCCCCAGTCCGGAACCGTCACCGGCACGGTGGAGGATGTCGATGGCGAAGTGGTACCCGGAGCCACAGTCAGTGTCGACGGGCCTGCTCCCAGCGATCACCGCACGCTTAC
>DATMOB010000001.1:0-29271 GCA_035568455.1 Granulicella sp. | reverse complement strand
ACTTCGCCGGAAGCTGCGGGGGCGCACCCATCTCGATCATCCGCCAGTACATCGAGCAACAACAAACACCGAGTTGAGGACAGCTTCGCTGTCCGCGCTCTACATCCCCGCCCTGAAGGACGGGGTTTTCCGCACAATTTGGATAAATTTCGTTTACACGAAGCACACAGCATTCGCCGTGACAATCGCGGCGTCCCAGAATAAGATCGCTGCATTCGCGCCGGACTCACACCCGACGATCGCAACGCTCGGGCCCACGATCGAGAACCTGGAGAACGACCTCGAAAAGGATGACTCTCATGGCAAACCCATTCGTGCACCTCGAACTCAACACCCCAAACCTAGACAAGGCGAAGGAGTTCTACAGCAAGCTCTGTGGCTGGACCTTCAACGACATGCCCTCGCCCGCCGGTCCCTACTCCATGTTCAAACCCGACAACGGTCCCGGAGGCGGCATCATGTCCATGCCAGGAGCTCCCACGGCATGGCTCCCATATCTGGGCGTGGACGACATCCACGCTGCGACCGACAAGGCCGTAACCCTCGGCGCGAAGGTCATCCGGAACTCGGATGAGGTACAGGGCTACGGTTGGATGTCGATCCTGATCGACCCCACCGGCGCCACCATCGCTCTCTGGCAGCCCAAGGCCGCATAGATCCGTTCGATCAGAGCTGGGACTAGGGATTACTGACATCGAGCGAGCCGCCATAGCGCGGAGTCAAGCCAAGCCGCGCCTTGGACCTGGTGGAGTACAATCCGATATTACATTCGAGTTTTCAGGAGGATACATGCAGCGACGCAAGTTTCTTGCTGCCTCTCTCGCCGCCGCCACGGCGGCCCTTGGACGGGGTGTTGCAGCCGAGGCGCAGACTACCAGTTCCCGCGAGTTCTACCAGCTTCGCTGCTACCGCATGCAGACCGGGCCGCAGACCCAGACGACCGAAAAATACTTTGGCGAAGCACTGATCCCGGCGCTGGGGCGTCTTGGGATGGGGCCGGTCGGGGCATTCAAGCTCGACATCGGACCGGAGACCCCGACCTTCTACCTGCTGATCCCGAGCACCTCGGTGGAAGCCCTGGCCACCATCGACCTGCGGCTGGCCAAGGATGCCGAGTTCCTGCGGGCCGCGCAGCCGTTCTGGAGCGCGCCCGCCACCTCCCCGGCGTTCCTGCGGGTCGAGAGCTCCCTGCTGGCCGCCTTCGAGGGATGGCCCAAGCTGACGTCGCCGGCGACCTCGTCCACCAAGGGGAAGCGAATCTTCCAGCTGCGCACCTATGAGAGCCCCAGCGACCAGGACCACGTCCGCAAGGTGGAGATGTTTCACCATGGGGAGTTCGAAATCTTTACGAACGCTGGGTGCCACCCGGTGTTCTTCGGCGACACGCTGATCGGATCCCGTACCCCGAGCCTGACCTACATGCTAAGCTTCACCGATCTGAGCGAACTGACCGCACACTGGGCCCTGTTCGGCGGGGATCCGGAGTGGAAGAAGCTGAAGGCGTCGCCCCGCTATAACTACGAGGAGATCGTGAGCAATATCACCAACCTCGTACTGAGCCCGCTATCGGTCTCCCAGATCTAACCCAGCCGCTAAGCCTTACCAGGCGTTGTAGAAGCCATCCCGTTCGGCCAGCTCCACCTGGGTTCCGAACAGGGCGCCCAACTGCGCGGCGGTAAGTAGCTCGTGCTTGGGGCCGTCGGCCAGGATGCGGCCGTCGCCCATCATCAGCACTCGGTCGATCTCGGGCAGGATGTCGGCGATGTGGTGGGTGATCAGGAGAATGCCAGTTCCCTGCTGGGCCAGATTGCGCAGCATCTCGCGCAGGTCGCGCTGGGCAGAGAGATCGAGCGCGTTCGAGGGCTCGTCGAGCAGCAGCATCTCGGCGGAGGCGACCAGGGCGCGGGCGATCATGATGCGGCGCTGCTGCCCTGCCGACATCTCGCCCACTCGCTTTTTTGCGAGTGCCACACCGTCCACCCGGCGGAGGACCTCGTCCGTGCGCGCCTCCATCTCCGGGGTCACCGTCAGGTTGGGCCAGAGCGTCGAGCTCGAAAAGAAGCCGGTGAGGATTGCTTCGCGGCCGGTGCACTGCAGGATGGGGCGGCCGGGCAGCTCGGCGGAGACGACACCGAGGCGCTTCTTCAGCTCCGTGAGGTCCCAGCGTTCGCGGCCGAAGATGCTGACCCGGGTCTCGGGGCTGACCAGCGGGTAGCACTCGCAGGTCATGGTCTTGATCAGCGTCGACTTGCCGCAGCCGTTGGGCCCGAGGATGGCGATGTGCTCGCCACGGCGGATGGAAAGGTTCACGTCATGGAGAACCGTGTTGTCTCCGCGAACTACCGAGACGTGTTCGAGCGAAAGAAAGACCTCAGTGGCGGCCGCGGTTGCTTGCAAGTTTTGCGTCATCCCTTCGTTCCCGCCTAGCCTTCCTGGCCGTTCTTGCTGGCTTCGTTTTTGGCCGTCAGGTTGGCGGGGGCGAGGGTGGTGGTCTGCAGCTTCACCAGTTCGGGCTGGGGGATGCGGCTGGGGCCGAGGACGGCCATCTTGGGCAGCGGGCCGCGCACCATGGCGACCTCGTCGCAGGCGTAGAGCCGGGGGCAGGCCTGACAGTCCTTGTAGATCTTGTCGGGCAGGGCGGTACGGTCGGCGGTGCGGAAGCCGAAGTGGAAGAAGAAGTCGGGGATGCGGGTGAAGAGGGAGACGCAGATCACGCCTTGCTCCTCGGCTTCGGCGAGGAGGGCCTGCAGCAGCTTGCCGCCGGCTCCCTGGCCCTTGGCCTCGGGCTTCACGACGATGGAGCGGACCTCGGCGAGGTGGGGGCCGTAGAGGTGCAGGGCGCCGCAGCCGAGGAAGACGCCAGCCTCGGACTCCGCGACGTGGAAGTCGCGGACGTTCTCGCAGATCTCGGCGTAGCTGCGGCGGAGCAGCGTGCCGTCGCCGGAGAGCGAGTTGACCAGCTCGAAGATGTTGACGGCGTCTTGCAGCCGGGCGCGCCGGACCGTGGCTCCGCCGACCCGAGGGCGGGAGGAGCCGGTCGAGGTGGAGTCGCTGATGGCTGCCGCGGTGGTGAGTATCGACATCGAGTGCATCTCCGCTGTGGGTGGACTTCCGGGGTACCTCCCCCCATCCCCCGAGTTAAAGTCCTAACATCCAGATTACAGGCACTTTAAGTCCAAACCAAAGTCAAAAAAGTCCCGTTTTCGGTATCTCAACTCTGTAAAGTCTAGATTCTACGCGATTTGGGTGCTTCTATTCCCGGACTGAGCGGAGCTTTTTCTGTTCCTATCATCACCTTTAATTGTACCGGTTTGCGAGGGGGTATTCGGCAACATTGTTTTCGCTTCTAAGGCCGTAGTGCTCTAGGAGTTACGCGGGACTTTCAGGAATTCGCGGCTTGACAGCGTGAAACATATCCAATGGAAGAGTTGAGCGCATGAAGATAACTCTTCACATCAATTTTCCGGGCAATTGCGACACAGCTTTCCATTTTTACCAAAGCTATCTGGGTGGCGAAATCACAAGTATCGTGACCTGGGGGTGACTCACCCATCTCGGGGCTGGTCCAGCCCGAGTGGCATGGAAAGATATGCCATGCCACGCTCAACCTGGGAGCATCCGTTCTTGCAGGGGTAGATCCTCCTCCAGAGGAGTACGGTCGCCCTGGCGGCTTTCAAATTCTGCTCGGGGTTGAAGATGCCGCAAGGGCAGAGCAAGTCTCCACAGAGGACGGAACGATCAAAATGCCGCTGCAGCAGACCTTCTGGTCAGAACGCTACGGCGTCCTCGTGGACAAGTTCGGAGTGCAATGGGAGATTCAGTCTCAGGTTCCGCCCAATTAGCGTCAAGGCAGCGTCCCGGGTAGACAGGGTGGATTTCCGCGACAATCGGATCAACACACCAGCACTTGAGCACGGATCAACACAGCAGCACTTGAGCAGAACCACCTGGGACGGACCGGGCTTCTCATGCAGGCCCCATGTGCGCCTACAGGCTCCAGCGCAGGCCACAGTTGGCGCAGGAGGGTGGCGGGGAGCTGGTCAAGAGGCCGGCGCGGAAGCGTTGGTACTCGGGACCATTCCAGATCTCGCGCAGGCCGGACTGGGTGGCGTCGCCCAGGGTGAAGCTCCCGTAGCCCCGCATCGAGAAGGGTGCGATGCAGCAGGGCAGGACGCGGCCGTTGGCGGTGACGTACATCAAGGACCATGGCCGGCGGCAGAGCGTCCACGGATTGGGATTGTCGGTCCGCTGCATACGGATGGACTCGCCGGGATCGACCGCACCCGAGGCCGAGAAGGTTACGCCGAGCTCGACGGCGAGGCGCTCCGCCTCGTGAATCAGGGCGTCCTCGCGGGCGGTGGTGTGTTCGAAGAGGGCGGACTCGGCGCGGGCGAGCGAGGCCTGGTTCGCGCCCTCGTCGAAGAAGACGAGCCGCTGCAGGTAGACCTCGGCGACGCCGATCTCGTGGGCGAGGCGAACGAAGCTGGGCAGCTGGTCGACCGTCTCGCGGAGACCGGTGAGCCATAGGGAGACGCGCGGCCTGGGGGAGTTCCGCTCGCGCTGCATGCGGGTGAAGTTCCTGACGTTGGCAACGATCCTGTTGAAGAAGTCCTTGCCCCGGACCATCTGGTAGACGGCGGGGTCGGCGGCATCGAGCGAGACCCGCAGCTCGTCGAGGCCGGCGTCGATCAACGGTCGCCCATTCGCCTCGGTCAATAACGTCCCGTTGGTGTTGAAGAGGGTGTAGATGCCGCGCTGCTTGAGGTAGCCGACGCGCTGGGCGAGGTCCTTGACCAGCATGGGCTCGCCGACGCCGTGCAGGACGACGCGGGCGATGTTGGGAAACTGGGCTATGAGTGAAGTGAACAACTCATACGACATATCGGCCTCGGGCTCGAGCTGCTCGTAGGTGCGCGGGCAGGTGACGCAGAGCAGATTGCAGCGGTTGGTGGTCTCCAGGTAGAGGCAAACGGGCTCCTGCTGGGCGAGCGGAAGGAGTTGCTCGCCGGGGCGCTCGAAGTAGCGGCGCATGGCGTTCTTCTCCTCCTCGGCCCGGCGCGCGGCGGGGGTCATGCCCTCGTTCTCGATAGCGTCGGAGGGTCGCGGGTTGGGAAGGATGGGGGGCAGGCTGCTCATAGCGGATCGCTCGCGGCTGAGGACTGCTCGGCTTGTTGCGCCTGAGGCCGGCGGCGGTGGACGGGCCAGTGGTCGGGGAGCTGGCGCAGGCCGATGTGGACTAGGATGGCGGCCAGCACGGTTGCGTACAGATACTCGTTGAGCAGGAATATCTTGGGACCGGGGGTGGCGAGCGCGGTGGTGTAGCCGTAGAAGAAGCCCATCAGATAGGCCAGCGCCGGCAGATTTGGGAGCAGACAAAAGAACGGCACCAGCCAGGCGATGTACCAAGCGTAGTGCGGGGAGAAGAGCAGCATCAGCGCCGCGGCGAGGCCGAAGGCGGGAGCGAGGAAGACGAGCGTCGCGGGCTTTGGGTTGGGGCTGTCAACAGAATGGGAATCGGAATTGGCTTGGGAGGTGGCGCGCCAGGCCCAGACGGTCAGCGCCGCAAAGATCGCCGCGCAGAACAGATAGAACGCCAGCGGCGGTAGGGACTCCAGGCCGGGGAGGTGCCGCGCCCAGTCGAGCAGGAAGTAGCGCTCGCCACTCTTCAGGCCCTCCTCGCGGGCGTAGCCGCTGAAGAAGCCGAAGATCATCGTTCCAGCGCTCGCATAGGCGGCGTAGCCGGCGGCGACCACGGTGGCCAGAGTTGCGGGCATCTTCCAGTCACCTCTGCGGTAGAGCGCTGGAAGCAAAACAAGCGGGTAGAGCTTGGTGAGCACGGCGAGGCCGAGGAAAAGGCCGGTCGCGACGGGCCGATGGCGCGCGCGGACGAGAAGCGCGAGCACCATGAAGGCGATCGCCGCGGAGTCGACGTGGCCGGAGGCTGCGATCTCCTGGAAGAGCAGAGGACACCAGGCGTAGAGCAGCGTCTGCTCGCGGCGGATGCCCATGATGGCCAGAAACTGCACCAGACCGTAGAGGGTGACGCCCTCGAAGAGCACCATCACCGCCTTCATCCAGGTGACGGTGGGGCTGATGGCGGTGGTGAGATAGAAGAGCCCCTGCGCGGCCGGGGGGTACATGGTGCGGGCGTAGCTGCGGCGGTTGATGTGGTCGAAGATGGCGGAGTGATGGTCGCGCAGCAGCTGCAGCGCGGGGTCGCTGGGGACGTAGCGGTAGGGGTTGATGTGGGCGTGCTGCACCAGGCCGTCCCAGACGTAGCGGTAGACGTCGGTCGAGAGGAACGGGGCGGGAAGGAGCACGATCAGGCGGCAGAGCACGGCCACGCCGAGGATGATGGGGAAGGTGAGGCGGTCAACCGGGCCGGTGAGGATGACCGCGCAGGCCGCCATGTAGAGGATCGCCGACCATCCGGAGACACCGGAGAAGCCGATGGCAAAGTGGTGGTACTCGCTGAGGAACTGCTGCGACATGGCAACCAGGCCGGCGCCGAGCAGCAGCAGACCGAGGTTGGTATGCCAGGGGCGAATCGCGGGCCAGCGCAACTCCCAGGCGCGGGTCATGGCGGGGCCTCGCTGGCAGCGGTGCTCTCTCGGGCGGCGAGAAATCCGCGGGTGTGGGGTGCGGCGTAGCCGTTGAACCGGGCGAAGGCGGGGCGGATGCCGTCGAGCAGCTCGGACTCGAGGAGCGCGAGGCCCGCGGCGTCGTCGACGTCGTACCAGCGGGGCAGCTCGACGACCTCGAGCCTGGCGGCGCGGGCGCGCTGGCAGGTCTGCTTGAAGACGGCGGCGGTGCTCCAGGCGATGCCTTCGAAGAGCTGGGCGTGGGGATGTTTGATGCCGATGAGGTAGTAGCCGCCGTCGTCGGCGGGGCCGAGGACGAGGCGGTCGCCGGGCCGGGACAGCTCGCGGACCGCCTGCTGGAGCGCGGCGCGCGGGAGAGTGGGGGAGTCGGAGTCGATCAGGCAGACGGAGGCGAAGCCGAGCGCGAGGATGTCCTGGGCGGCGAAGAGCAGGCGCTCGCCGAAGCTGTCGCCGCGCTGGGGGAGGAGAGCGAAGGCGGAGGGGAGCATGCCGTCGAAGGCCGACGCATCGCCAGCGGGGGTGTAGGCGATGAGGCCGGTGGCGCAGCGGACGCCGGAATCGGCGACGGCGGCGATGTTCTCGGCGGTGTCTTGCAGGAAGCAGATGTTGAGCGATGCGGCCTCGGCTGGGGTGAGCGGAGGCGAGAGCCGGGTCTTCACCTGGCCGGCGCGCGGAGCCTTGGCCATCACCGTGAGGGCGCAGCGTCCCCGGCGGGCTGCGAACTGGCAGAGAGATCGGCTTGGGGATTCGCGGGTTCGGGAGTGGATGGGGTAGCTCATGATCAGGCGGCGCTCCTGTTCTCGGCTCTGGCGTACGGCTCTGTGCTCTTGTGGCAGACGGCGTATTGATACCAGCTGTCGTACTCGATCTCGACCGTACCCCAGGGCTGCGAGTAGATCAAGGTGGAGAAGTCTCCGGGCGAGAGCACGTCGGCCTGGCGGGGTTCGCGATAGCCGCCCGCCGGGGTGTGGGGGAACTTGGACAGGATCCACATGCAGCCGAGCGGGTTGCTGGTGCGGAAGCCCGAGGTGGGCTCGGCGATGAAGCAACGGTTCCTGCGGCGGGGGGGACCGGCGGGAGACAGCGAGCGCGCGATGTCGGGGGTGTGATCGCGAAAGAGATACTCGCGGCAGGGCGCGTAGAACCAGCTACATCGCTCGAAGGGGCTCTCTGGCGGATGGACCAGGTGGTCGCGGGAATATCGCAGTCGCGTGTATCCATGCGGTCGGAACCTGCCGGCTATCGGACTATCGAGACTTCGCTGCTTTGGTGTACGACGCGACTGTTCCTGCTTCAGTGGCCCGGCTCGGTGTGCTTAGCGCCTAGCTCGGGAAGTCGCCTTCCACTCTCTCCATTCCGCTTCAACGAGCTGCGAACTCGCACTGACGAGCCGCTGGGAACAACCACAACGATACATCACCCCGCCCCCGCGGCGGTCGATTACTGCCGCAGGGGGATGGATCCAGGTTGTGTCGCTTATGGCCAACACTATATCGGGGCTGGACTATATCCGGGCTGGGCTAGGATACATCGCGCCAGTCGAGGATGACCTTGCCGGAGTTGCCAGATTTCATGGCGGCAAAGCCCTCCTCGTAGTCGCGCCAGTTGAGGCGATGGGTGATGACGCCGGAGATGTCGAGGCCGGACTCGAGCATGACCGTCATCTTGTACCAGGTCTCGTACATCTCGCGGCCGTAGATGCCGCGCAGGGTGAGCTGGTTGAAGATGACCTTGTTCCAGTCGATGGCGATCTCGGTGGAGGGGATGCCGAGCATGGAGATCTTGCCGCCGTGGCTCATGGAGCCGAGCATGTCGCGGAAGGCCTGCGGGTTGCCGGACATCTCGAGGCCGACGTCGAATCCCTCATGCATGTTCAGCTCGCGCTCGAGCGCCTCGAGCGTCTTGGACCGGGGATCGAGGGTGTGCTGGATGCCGACCTTCTCGGCCAGCTCGCGACGGTAGGGGTTGGGGTCGGAGATGACGACGTGGCGGGCTCCGGCGTGCTTGGCCACGGCGGCGGCCATGATGCCGATGGGGCCAGCACCGGTGACCAGGACGTCCTCGCCGAGCACCGGGAAGGCCAGGGCGGTGTGGACCGCGTTGCCGAATGGATCGAAGATGGCCGCGATCTCATGCGGGATCCCGGGGCTGTGCTGCCAGATGTTGGACATGGGCAGAACGATGTACTCGGCGAATGCGCCGGAGCGGTTGACGCCCACGCCCAGGGTGTGGGCGCAGAGGTGGCGCCGCCCGGCGAGGCAGTTGCGGCAGCGGCCGCAGACGACGTGGCCTTCGCCACTCACCAGTTGACCGATCTGCAGGTCGGCGACGTTCGAGCCCATGGCGACGACCTCGCCGACAAACTCATGGCCGATGGTCAATCCGACCGGGATGGTCGCGCTCGCCCACGCGTCCCACTCGTAAATATGTAGATCCGTCCCACAGATGCCGGTGTAGAGAACCCGAATCTTCACGTCATTGATGCCCACCTCGGGCTCCGCCACATCCTCCAGCCAGAGGCCACGCTCGGCCCGGCTTTTTACCAGTGCTTTCACAGTGTTCAGTACCTTCCTTGCGCGCGGCCAGCCGATCGCCGGCTTCACAACACGCCAAAGCTCCATTCTAAGGCCCACACGGTTCGGCCGGGCCGAGTTGCGAAGGACAGGGCGTTGGCGTAAGCCTCAGCCACCACTTCTCGATTCATCGCCTCACGGCTCCAAGCTCCCGCAGAGCGGGCGCTTGCCCCGTGCGTGCCGTGACTGCGGCTATTCTTAAGCAATGGTGTCCAACTCCTCCGCCGTCCCGGCCTCCGGTCTTCAGCAGGACAGCGCGCCGCCCCAGGCCCCTTTTCTCGCTGACCTCTACACCTTCAAGTGGAACGAGCTGAACCTCCGGCTGCCGCTGGTCAGCGCTGCGGCGGTCGCGCTCTGTCTGGTGGTAGGGATCGCTGTCGGCCACCCTGGCGGTGCGCTGGTAGCAGGGGGAGGAGCGCTGACGATCGGCTTTGGAGCCAACCAGCGGATCTCCGACTCGCGGCTGCGGCCGATGCTGTTCGCGGTGTTTGCGATGGCCAGCGCCGCGCTGGCGGGAACCCTGGCCGGGCACAACGGCCTGTGGCTGATCGTCGCCTCGGCCGGCTCGGCGGCGATCTATGCTGTGCTGACGATTCGCCACGCCGGACTAGCCTGGGTGGGCCAGCAGGCCTCGGTCGCGCTGTTCGTTGCATCCGCGTTTCCTCAGGGCCCGCATGGAGCCTTCGTGCGTGCGGGATTGATCGTAATCGGGGGCGTGGTCCAGGTAATTGTGACCAGCGCAGGACTGCATTTGATGCCAGAGCTGCGTAAGGATCTTTGGGCGATTCAACGCTCGCTCTACGTCTCGCTTTACGAGCGGCGGCGGGAGGTATTGAGCCGGTTGTACGCTCTGCCCGCGGCGATGCCCGCCCCGGATCGGAAGGTGGCGGCGATCTATGCGCTGCGTCTGGTCGTCACGGTAAGTCTGGCATCGGAGCTGTACCGCCGGCTGGGGATTCAATCCGGCTACTGGATTCCGATGACCGCTCTGCTGGTGCAGAAGCCGGCGTTCTTCGAGACCCTGAGCCGGGCGCTGGCCCGCGTAGGCGGGACGCTGGCCGGAGCGACGCTAGCGACCGTGCTGGCCTCGGAGCTGCACCCCGGCGAGTGGACGCTGGCGGCGCTGACGACCTTCTTCGCGTTCTGGTGCTTCGCGACCATCGCCGTGAACTATGCGCTGTTCAGCGTCTGCATCACCTCCTACATCGTCTTTCTACTCTCGCTGAATCAGATTCCAGGACCCGAGCTGGCGCATCGACGCGCTGCATGCACCGCGGCCGGCGCTGTGATCGCGCTGGTGATTCACCTGGACGCTCTGCGCCGGCGATCACCCGCTGCTCGCGCAGCTGAATCCACGTAGAGGTTTCTCTCGGGCATGTGTGCCGCTCGCAGGCACATTCTCGCCAAGCGTAGAGGCCTTGTGTTCTGATAGGACCGTCACTGTTCAGCAACGTCACTTCTCGGGGGGATGCATCACGATGCGGGTTGGCGCCTGGCACCTCGTCGTTGGACTACTTGTGTTTGGGAGCGGCTCGTTGCCGGCACAGACGACAGCTCCGGCCCCTCCGCACAGTCCGGCGAAATCTGCTCACAACTCAGCGCCAGTTCGGCGCGGGACAGCAACGGCACGACCGGGCGCAGCGCAGGCGGCGATGGATCGTGACCTGCTTGAGGTCACCATCCCGCAGTTGGAGGTGATGTATCGCAGCCACCGCTACACCGTGACCGAGGTGGTGCGCTGGTACATGGCGCGGATCGCGCGCTACAACGGGATCTATCGAGCGGTGCAGGATCTGGACGAGCAGAACGCCCTGGCCACAGCCGCCCGCGAGGACGAGGAGGCACGAGTCGGAGGCGCCGGATTCAAGCGCGGCCCGATGTGGGGCGTTCCCATTGTGACCAAGGCGAACACATCGATACGCGGGCTGATCACAACCGATGGATGGAAGGGCTACATGATCCCCGGGCATGAGTTGATCGCGCCCAAGGACGCGACCATCGTCACCAGGCTGCGCGCGGCCGGGGCGGTCATCATCGGCCAGACCAACATGCCCGACTTCGCAGCGAGCGACACCAATCGCAGCACCGCCTTTGGGCGGACAGGGAACGCCTACGACGTGCGCTTCAGCCCGGGCGGATCGTCGGGAGGCACGGTGACCGCAGTCACGGCGAACCTAGCGCTCCTGGGCAATGGAACGGATACGGGTAACTCGATCCGCATGCCGGCGGCGACCAGCTCCGTGGTCGGGGTGTTCCCGACGCGCGGCTTGGTGAGCATCGCCGGAATTGCGCCGCTCGACTGGCTGCTCGACAACACCGGACCGATCGCCCGCGATGTGAGCGATGCCGCGATCGCGCTCGGCGTCATGGCAGGAGAGGATCCTGCGGACCCGCGCACGGTGGGCTCCGCGGCGAAGGCTCAGCCGGGGCCGTATACGCAGTACCTGAAGGCCGACGCGCTCAGGGGGAAACGCTTCGGTGTACCGGCGTTCATCCTTGAAGGAGCGGGAGTTCCGTTCCAGGGAATCGTGGCGGCGGCGAGCGAGGAGGCGGCAGAGCGGGACGCGGCTCGGCTCCCGTTGCGACCGGAGACGCGAGCTGCATTCATGAAGGCGATCGAAGGGCTGCGCGCGGCCGGGGCCACGGTGGTCTTCGACGATGCGATTCTGCCAGATAGCTTCGCTGAGATTGTGTCTCGAGTAGGCACACTTCCCTACGTTCGCGAGGGCACCGAGAAGTTTCTCGCGGCGTATGGCCCGGCGCAGTATCACTCGGCTGAGGAGTACGAGAGGGCGGTCGGGTCGCCGCTGCCGGCGACCATCCTCAACGGCACCGATCTGGATGCCCGCAAAGGCCGTCCAGCCGCTCCCGAGGCGGTGTTTGAGAGCGACCCGCAGGCCGAGGCAAACGTTCTGGGTCCTCGCCGCCGAGCGCTCGAACTCTACAACCAGACGCTCGACCGGCTACACCTCGACGGCTACGTCTACCCTGCCACGCAGATGCCGCCGCCTGACGAGACCATGCCGCAGGACGGACAAATCAGCGGCGGTCCGCACAGCGACACCGGCTGGGTCAACATGATCGGCGTGCCGGCGGTGGTCGTTCCGGGCGGATTTTATCCGGGCGGCCTGCCCTTCGGGCTGGAGATCTCGGCCCGCCCATGGAAGGACGGCGACCTGTTGGGTTGGGCATACGCCTATGAGCAGGCCACAAAGCATCGCAGGCCGCCGGTGCTGGTTGAAAAAGGTCTGCTGCCCGATGCACAATGATCCGCGTTTGATTTGCATCTGCCAAACATTGAACCGACCACCTCACCGAACAGCAGGTACGGAGTTCCCTCCATGTTGATGCGCCATCCTCTCGCTGCTATGTCCGGCATTCTCTTTGCTGCCACGCTCCTGATGACGAGCGTGATGGCCTCCGCACAGTTCACGCGCAGCAATCCGCAGGAGGTCGAGAAGCGCGTCGACGATCTGGTGGCGAAGATGACGCTCGACGAAAAGATCGATCTGATCGGCGGCGACACACCCTTTCGCACCCATCCCATTGCGCGGCTGAATATTCCCTACTTCCAGATGGCGGACGGCCCGGTGGGCGCGCATATTCCCGCGCCAACCATTGCGTATGCGGCGGGCATCGGACTGGCAGCGACTTGGGACGACGCGCTGGCGTTACAAATTGGCCAGCAGCTGGGACGCGATGCACGCTCGCGCGGCGCAGCCTATTTGCTGGGCCCGGGCGTGAACATCTATCGCGCGCCGATGAACGGACGCAACTTTGAATACTTTGGCGAGGACCCGTTTCTCGCCGGCCGTGTAGCGGTCGACTACATCCGCGGCGTGCAGGACGAGGGTGTCTCGGCCACGGTGAAGCACTTCCTGGGCAACAACTCGGAGTACCTGCGCCACGACAGCGACTCGGTGATCGACGAGCGCACGCTGCGTGAGATCTACATGCCGGTCTTCGAGGCGGCGGTTAAGACGGCCAAGGTCGGCGCCATCATGGACTCCTACAACCTGACCAACGGCGAGCACATGACGCAGAACCACCGGCTGAACATCGATGTGGCGAAGGAGCAGTGGCACTTTCCCGGGGTCATCATGTCGGACTGGGTGGCGACCTACGACACCGCCGCGGCAGCCAACGGCGGGCTCGATCTCGAGATGCCCTTCGGCGTCTACTTAAGCCGCGAGAAGCTGCTTCCGCTGCTGAAGGACGGCACCGTCAGCCAGGCTACGCTGGACGATAAAGTCCGGCGCATTCTGCGGGTCGCCGTGGCCTTCGGCTGGCTCGATCATCCGCAGATGGACATCAGCATTCCGCGCTACAACCTGCAGGGCCGCGACGTCTCGCTGCAGGCGGCGACCGAGGGCGCGGTGCTGCTTGAAAACACGAACCACGCTCTGCCGCTCGACAAGAACGCACTGAAGACAATTGCGGTCATTGGACCGGACGCGGACCAGACCATCATGACCGGAGGCGGCAGCGGCGAGGTGGTGAGCTTCGCCCATACCAACCTGCTGGTGGGGGTCAGCAACTTTGTGGGAGAACAGACGAAGGTGCTCTACTCGCGCGGTCTATACAGCACCTATCAGCTCTCGCGATTGACGAGCTTCACCACGGATGCGGCGGGCACGATCGCCGGAGTTACACATACGAGCTATGCCAAGCCCGATCTCGAGGGCGACGTCACCGGCACCGTCATCGAGCGTGCGATGCTGAACGCCGGCTCCACGCGCCGTGAGCCCGAGGAACAGGAGCTGAATGCACTCACCAGTCATCGGAATGCGAATCCGTACGTTCGCCCAACTACGAGCAGCCGCTGGGTGGGCTATTACACGCCGGAGGAGAGCGGCAAGTTCGCCGTCTTCGTGCAGACCGATGGCAAGTATCGGATGCTGGTCGATGACGCGGTGGTCTTCGACAGCTCAGTCGTGCCCAAGTACATCCTGAACCAGACCACGCTGGAGCTGAGCAAGGCTCCGCACAAGGTGGAGTTGCAACAGCTCTCGCAGCAGCTCGCCTCGGTCTCGGGGATGCGCGCCGGCATCGCTCCGCTGAGCACGATCGTCGATAAGGACGCGCTCGCGATGGCGGCGCAGGCGGACGCCGTCATCCTGTCGGTGGGATTCAACTCCGCATCTGAATCAGAGGGCGGCGATCGCAGCTTCGAGCTTCCGGTTGGGCAGGAGCGGTTGATCGAACAGATCGCAGCCCAGGATAAGAAGGCGGGCAAGAAGACCGTCGTCATGATCACCTCGGGCGGCAGCGTCGATGTCTCCCCCTGGAAGGATGAGGTAGAGGGAATCTTCGCGACCTGGTACGCCGGCGAGGAGGGCGGCACGGCAGCGGCGCGGCTGCTCTTCGGAGCGGCGAACCCCTCCGGCCATCTGCCCATCAGCTGGGAGAAGAAAATCGCCGACAACCCCAGCTACAAGAACTACTATCCCGACCCCGGAACCAACAAGATCGTCTATCGCGAGGGCATCTTCATGGGCTATCGCGGCTATGAACACAATCATATGGAGCCGCAGTACCCCTTTGGATTTGGGCTGTCGTATACCACCTTCCGGTTTGGCAACCTGAAGAGCACGCCGACCGGAGACGGCCAATTTACTGTAACCTTCGATGTCACCAATACCGGCCAGCGCGAGGGCGCAGCCGTGGCCCAGCTCTATGTCGGCGAGGCTTCGCCCGCGGTGGAGCGGCCGGCCAAGGAACTGAAGGGCTTTGAGCGCGTCCTGCTGCAGCCAGGCCAGACGCGGCCGGTCAGCATGAAGCTCGACCGGCGAAGCTTCAGCTACTTCGATGTGAAATCAGGGGCGTGGCACGCGGATGCCGGGGCCTATGAGTTGATGCTGGGGGACTCCTCCGAGGCCATCCAGCAGAAGATCACAGTGCAACTCGCCAAACCGCTGGAGACCCCGGTCAGCCAGTAGTGCGAGGCTGAAGCGATCGCGCTTACAGAGCTGCAGGCGTGGGTCGAACAGAGATGGGGACAGCCGGCTACCCCGGAAGCAGCACCGCCGAGCTGTCCGTGGCATCGCTGGCGATCGCCTGCAGCGCCTGGTTCGCCTGCTCGAGCGGGAAGCTCTGGACCGAGGGCGTCAGGCCGATCTCTTCGGCCACTCGCAGAAAGTCTTGGCCGTCCTGTCGCGTCATGTTGGCGACGCTGCGCAGCTGCCGCTCCTGCCACAGCAGCGAGTCGTAGTCGAACTGCGGGATACGGTCGAGATGAATCGCATTGATGGCGACGATGCCGCCCTTGGCGATCGAGCGCAGCGCCGCAACCACGACATCGCCCGACGGCGCGAAGGTGATCGCGGCATCAAGCTGCTCGGGGGGCGAATCGGTGGCCTCGCCCACCCACTCCGCTCCCAGCTGGCGCGCGATGCGCTGATGCGATGCTCCGCGCGTACTGACATAGACGCGGCAGTCCCATGCCTGCAGGACCTTGAGCATCAACTGTGCGGAGGAGCCGAAGCCGAACAGGCCCACGCACTGTCCCGGCCGCACCTCCGCCACCCGCAGGCTGCGAAACCCGATGATTCCAGCGCAGAGCAGCGGAGCAGCGGCGATGTCCGTGAGCCCCTGAGGCAGCGGCAGCAAGAAGTCCGCCCGCGCCGTGGTGTACTCGGCAAACCCGCCGTTGTGGGTGTAGCCGGTATAGGTCGGCACGTCGCAGAGATTCTCGCGCGCACTCCTGCAGTAGCGGCAGGTTCCATCCGTGCCGCCCACCCAGGAGACGCCAATGCGGCTTCCCGCGGGAAGCTCGGCAGAGGACGGCTCGACCACCTCGGCAACGATCTGATGGCCCGGAATCAGCGCCGGCAGCCTCTGCGGAAGCTCCCCGGCGGCGATGTGCAGATCGGTGCGGCAGACTCCGCAGGCGAGCACCCGCAGCAGCACCTCGCCCGGGGCGGGTGTCGGCGACGGCACCTCCTCGATCACCAGAGGATTGCCGGTAAGCGGTCCCGGTCTTCGCAAGACAGCAGCCCGCATCGCTGTCGCCTCGTCATCAAGGAATTCGAAAAAATGCGTCGCGCAGGTCGGCTGAGAGATCGAGCTGTAACGACCATCTCAATCGAAGCCATTGTACTCGCAGGCAGTCTCTCAGGCTCCGCCAAGACGGCTGATGCGGCACCCTGGCTCGCCGCTCGGTTCGACACTGCGAGCGCGCATAGCTTCGCCACCGAGTAAGTGGTTACCCTCGACGGGGGAGTCACATTGCACGGGCCCAACGGGACCGCTATACTCACGGCACCACATCCGATGTGGACCTGATCGAAGCCTTGACCATGCAATCTCCGTCCAGATCTACCGCAACACTGCGCTGCACGAGCTGCGAACACCGCACGCACCGCATGTTCTGCGATCTCTCCGCGGCGGCTTTGGCTGATTTTGAGGCCATCGGGATGCAGATGGTCCTTCCCAGGGGCGCCATTCTCTTCCGTGAGAATGACCCCGGCGACGGCGTGCTGGTGATCTGCCGCGGTCAGGCGAAGCTCTCCTGCACCTCCAGAGAAGGACGCACCCTCATTCTGAAGATTGCGGTTCCCGGAGACGTGCTCGGCCTGGGCGCGGTCATCTCTGGCTCGCGGTTCGAGGTGACGGCGGAGACCATCGAGCCGACGCAGGTCAAGAAGATTCACCGCGTGGACGTCATCGCCTTCTTTGAGCGTCACGGCGAGGCCAGCATGCATGCGGCCAAGGCGCTCTCCGAGGAGTACAAGTCGGCCTTTTTCGATGCCCGTCGGCTGGCTCTCTCCAGCTCCGCCGCCGGCCGGCTCGCGGGCGTTCTGCTCGACTGGGGCCGGGCCGCGTCCTGTGGCCGGCCGGAGATGCGTTTCACCATGGCCTTGACCCACGAAGATCTGGCCAGCATGGCGGGAACATCGCGTGAGACCGTCACCCGCACCCTGGGAAAGTTCAAGAAGGAAAAGCTGATCCAGATTCGCGGCAGCTCGCTCCTTATCCTCTCGCCCGAGCGCTTGGCGCAGCTCTCGGCGTAACCTCGCTCCCGCTCTCCCCGCCATCTCCAACACATCGATTCCCTGCCCGGCTGAAACGAAGAGATTTGCAGCGCAGTCCCAGCCCTCTTTTGAGCGATACTGGGAGCAAAGCGCTCGCGGTTCAAGAGAGGATTTCTGTGCAATTAGGTCTGTTTACCCCCGTATTCAACGCACTATCGCTTGACGCCCTGCTGCTTGAACTCAAGCGCTATCCCGAGATCCGCACGCTGGAGCTGGGCACCGGGGGTTGGCCGGGCGCCAGTCATCTCGATCTCGACGCTCTGCTCGCCAGCCGCGACGCCACTGCGAGCTTCCGCGCGAAGCTTCGCGACGCCGGACTGAACATCAGCGCGCTCTCCTGCCACAGCAATCCTGTGCACCCCAACCCCGAGATCGCGCGCCGCGACGACGCTCTCTTCCGCAAGACCGTGCAACTGGCGGAGCGCCTGGAGGTGCCGGTCGTCATCACCTTCTCCGGCTGCCCGGGCGCCTCGGCCCAAGACTCCAACCAGGATTCTGTGCCCAACTGGATCACGACCTCCTGGCCGCCCGAGTACGCCGACGCGTTGAAGTGGCAGTGGGATGAGCGCCTGATTCCCTACTGGAAGGACGCCGCAGGCTTCGCCGCGAACTCCGGCGTGAAGGTCGCGCTCGAGGCTCACCCCGGCTTCTGCGTCTACAACCCGGAGACGCTGCTGCGCCTGCGCGCGGCCGCCGGCCCCGCGCTCGGCATCAACCTCGACCCCAGCCATCTCTGGTGGCAGGGCATCGACATCCCGACCGCCATCGCCACGCTGGGCGATGCGATCTTCCACTTCCATGCGAAGGATGTGGCCATCAACCCGGCCACACGCAACGTCAACGGCGTGCTCGACACCAAGAGCTACCGCGAGATGGCGCGCCGCTCCTGGCTCTTCCGCTCGGTCGGCTGGGGCCACGGCGAGCTCGAGTGGAAACAGATCGTCTCCGCCCTGCGGCTGGCGGGCTACGACTACGTCATGAGCATCGAGCACGAGGACGCGCTGGCCTCGATCCACGAGGGACTGAGCTCGGCCATCGGCCTGCTCTCGAGCGTTCTGTTGCAGGAGCCCGCGGTAGATCCCTGGTGGGTTTAAGTCATCATCGCGGAGCGACAGGCCTTGAGCCTCGCCCTCCGCGATGATCTCAACGGCCTAGAGCGGGCCTAGAGCGGTGCCTCGACCGGCATCTCCCCGGCGACCTCCGAGGGCCTGATCTCAGCCCTCTCTTTGTCGGAGAAGGTCATCAGGAACAGCAGCAGCACAATCGCCGAAGCGACAGCGGCAAACAACCAGATAGACCGCCAGGCGTGCACCGAGCCACCGAGCGCCAAACCGGTCGTATAGTGTTCCACGACCGCGCCCGACAGCCAGGATCCGACAAACATCCCCACGCCATAGGTGATGAAGGTGATCAGCCCCTGCGCCGCCGCACGCAGCGCCAGCGAGGACTTGCGATCGATGTAAATCTGCCCGGTGACGAAGAAGAAGTCATAGCAGATGCCGTGCAGCAGGATGCCGAGCCCGAACATCCACACATGCGCGTCGGCGGTGCCGTAGGCGAACAGGACATAGCGCAGCACCCACGCCAGCATGCCCGCGACCAGCATGTACTTCACCCCCAGCCGGCGAAAGAACCACGGGATCAGCAGCATGCAGAACAGCTCTGACATCTGCCCACCGGTCATCTTCCCGGCCGCATTGCGCACGCCTGCCTCGTTGAGAAACAGGTTGGTGAAGGCGTAATAGAACTGCAGCGGGATGCAGATCAAGAACGACGCGATCGCGAACACCGCCATTGATCGCTCGCGCAGCATCGAGCGCGCCTCGCGCGGAAAGACGCTCTCCAGCGTGAACCTTCCCTCACGCGCGAGCGGCGGTGTATCCGGCAGCGTGAGGCAGTAGACCGCCATCAGCAGCGACAAGGCCGCCGCCACCTGCAGCGGACGCGCCGTGCTCTCGAGCCCTAGCGTCCCGATCAACAGCCCCGCTGTGATCCAGCCCGCGGTGCCCAGCACGCGGATCGGTCCGAACTCCTGCTTCGGCTCGCTCATCTGGCGAAACGCCAGCGAGTTGGTTAGCGCCAGCGTCGGCATGAAACAAAGGCTGTACAGCAGTAGCAGTACGTATACGACGGTGAACTTTACCTGCAAGGAAGCCAGCAGCAACAGCACTCCGCCAACGAGGTGCAGCACCGCGAGCACGCGCTGCGTGGCGAACAGCTTGTCCGCGATCAATCCCACGAAGAACGGAGCGATCATCGCGCCGACCGCCGTCGTGCCGGCCGCCAGCCCGATCTGCTGCCCGGAGAAGTGCAGCGACTTCGTCAGCCAGGTCGCGAGCGTGACATACCACGCGCCCCAGATGAAGTACTCGAGAAACATCATCGCGCCCAGCCGCGCCCGGATCTGCATCCTCATGCCGTCGCCATCCCTTCCGCCTTCATCTTGGTCCCAGCATCGCTCTCGTCCATCTCAACCGCCTCCCACACACCGCCCTTGGCATGGCTGCGCAGCATGGCATCGACCACACGCGAGGTGTGCGTGGCGTCCGCAAAGGTGCACAGCGTCGCCGGCTGCGGCATGCATCCGATGCCCTCGCGAATCGCGCGATACGCGTCGGCGATCACGTTGCGGAAGGCATCCGCCCACGCCTCCTGATGGCCACCCGGCAGATGCGCATAACCCTGCGCCTCGGGCAGCAGCAGCGCCGGATCCTTCGCCATCACCATGTTGGGCTGGTCCTGCCGCCCGATCCACAGCTCGTTCTGCCGCTCCTGGTTCCAGCGCAGCGAGCCGGTGCGGCCGTTCAACTCGACCTCCAGGTTGTTCTTGTGCCCGGGCAGCACCTGGCCGACGGTGAGACACCCCCTGGCTCCATTGTCGAAACGCAGCAGAATGCTCGCCAGGTCCTCACTCGTCACCTCAACCGGCGTCCGCTCCTTATCATCACCACTCGCAAACGCCTCCGCCGAGCCTCCGGCCGAGTAGCGCGTCTTCACCACCGTCGTCAGCTCCGCGAGCACCGCCGTAATTCTCTGCCCCGAGGCATGCTCGGCCAGGTCGCACCAGTGCGATCCGATATCCGCCAGCGCCGAGCTCACCCCGCCCTTCGCCGGATCCGACCGCCAGGAGTACACCTGGTCGCTGGTCATCCAGTCCTGCAGATAGTGCCCGTGAATAAAGACAATGCGGCCGATGGCATCGCTCGCGATCATCGCCCGCGCCTGCTGCACCAGTGGATTGCCTCGATAGTTGAACGTGACCGCGTTGACCACACCGGCCGCAGCCGCGGCATCGCGCAGCCTGAGGCACTGCCCCGGGTCCATCGCCAACGGCTTATCCGAGATGACGTGCTTCCCTGCTTCGAGCGCGGCCATCGTGACAGGAAAGTGCAGATAGCTCGGCGTGGTGTTGTGCACCACCTGGATCTCCGGGTCGGCGATCAGCTCCCTGTAGTCGCCATAGAAGCGCGCGACCCCATACTGCCGCGCCTTCCTTGCAGCCGAGGCCGCACTCGACCCCGCAATGGCGATCACATCCACGTCGCCCAGACGCCGCACCGCGTCGAGATGGTGGGGAGCGATGAAACCGGGCCCAATCAGCCCCATACCGATCCTTCCGAACTGCTTCATGCTCTCTCCTCGAAACAAATCTACGGCCCAAACGATTCTTCCATCGTGGGCGCACGCGCACATGAACTCGCTCAGAGACGCGTAGGCCACTGGCCGCGATGATAACGGAGCAAACACACGAGCGTCCAACCGCATCGCATTGGCGTGATGGAGCATCAGACCCATATGGAAATTGGCGGCAGCATCCCGCTTCGGCGGTTCGGCAAGGCAGACGTAAAGATCTCGGCTCTCGGCTCGGGTGGCCATCATCTCGGCGGAGCGAAGGACGAAAAGACCGCGGTCAATCTGGTTCATACTGCGCTCGACGGCGGCATCACCTTCTACGACTGCTGCTGGGAGTACAGCCGCGGCAAGGCCGAGGACTGGCTGGGCAAAGGCCTCAAGGGCCGTCGCGACCAGGCCTTTCTCATGACCAAGGTCTGCACCCACGGCCGCGATGCCTCGCTCGCCACGCAGATGCTCGAGCAGAGCCTGCGCCGCCTGCAGACCGACCACATCGACCTCTGGCAGATCCACGGCGTCGGCTTCGCCAACGATCCCGACCTCTTCATCCGTCCCGGCGGCGCGGCCGAGGCCCTGCTCAAGGCCAAGAAGGAGGGCAAGGTCCGCTTCGTCGGCTTTACCGGCCACAAGGACCCTGAGGTGCACCTCGCCATGCTCAACACCGGCTTCCCCTTCGACGCCGTACAGATGCCGCTGAACCCCTTCGACGCCAACTTCCACCAGTTCAGCTTCGAGCAGAAGGTCCTGCCCGTCCTCAATCAGCGCGGCATCGCCGTGCTCGGCATGAAGTCCATCTGCGGCCACGGCGAGCCCGTGCAGAAGGGCATCTTCACTGCGCAGGAGATGCTGCGCTACGCCATGTCGCTGCCCGTCACCACCACCATCTCCGGCTTCGGCGACATGGAGATCCTCGAGCAAAACCTCAAGGTCGCCCAGGGCTTCACTCCGCTCTCCGCGAGCGAGATGCAGGCGCTGCGCGATCGCGCCAAACCGCACGCCCTCGACGGCCGCTTCGAGCCCTACAAGATAGCGCTGAAGTACGACAACCCCGAGGCGCGCATGGCCCACGACTTCCCCATCGACATGCAGCAGATCGAGACCAAACAGATGGTCGCCGAGGCTCAAAACACTGGCCGGCCCTTCCCGCAGGTCTAACCACTCTCATCTCACTGCTTGCTCGACAATACGAATAGGGATACAGATCCATGAAGTTCATTGACACCAAAGCCACCCCATCACCAGAGCAGAACTCCGGCGACACCAAGCAGCCTGAGCTCTCACGCCGCCGCTTCCTCCAGGCCGCAGCCGTCACCGGCGTCTCCGCCGTTGTGCCAGCGAGCGCCGTCACGTTAGCAGCCCCCGCAGCCCAGGCGCAGGCGACCCACGCACACGCCATCGCGAGCGCTCCCGCATCCACGCTTCCCAACCCCATCGTCCCCAACTTCCCAGGACAGTACGGCGACTCCACACCCGCCTTTCAGATTCCCAGGCGCCCCCTGGGCAGCACTGGCCTTCAGGTCTCCATCCTCGGCATGGGCGGCTATCATCTCGGCATCGCCGAGAGCCAGGACGTGGTCAACAACATGGTCGCCAAGGCGCTCGACCACGGCATCAACCTCTTCGACAACGCCTGGGAGTACCACAACGGCCTCAGCGAAGAGCGCCTCGGCATCGCCCTCAAGGGCAAGCGCGATCAGGCCATCCTCATGACCGACGTCTGCACCTACGGCCGCAACAAAGACGTCGCCATGCGCATGCTTGAAGACTCGCTCACCCGCTTGCAGACCGACCACCTGGACGTCTGGCAGGTCCACGACGTCATCTACTACAGCGATCCCGACCTCGCCTACGAGCCCGATGGTGTGCTCGAAGCCCTCACCCTCGCCAAGCAGCAGGGCAAGGTGCGCTTCGTCGGCTTCAGCGGCCACAAGAACCCCTCCATCCACCTCGACATGCTCCATCGCGGCTTCCACTTCGACACCGTGCAGATGCCGATCAATCCCTTCGATCCCAGCTTCCGCTCGTTCGAAAAGAATGTATTACCGGTCGCGTTACACAAGAACATGGCTGTCATCTCGATGAAGAGCATGAGTGGATCGGGAGAGTCGATTGTCCGCGGCGCGCTCACCCCCACCGAGGCGCTCTCCTATGCGATGAGCGTCCCCGGCGTCGCCAGCACCGTCTCCGGCGTGGAGAGCATGGAGGTGCTCGACCAGAACCTCGAGATCCTGCGCAACTTCAGGCCGCTCGGCGATAAGCAGATGGCCGCACTGCGCGAGCATGGCCGCCAGTTCAACGACGGCCGCTACGAGCTCTACAAAATGTCGGTGAAATACGACAGCGACCTCGGCCGCGAACAGCACCACTTCCCCAGCTCCGCGGCCATGCCGGCCTGATCACGAACCGTTGCGAAGCTCAGGGCCTCGTTCCCGCATCCTTGAGCTTCGCGGCGGCGGGCACCTGCACCGGCATCTCGATGCTCCCGATATGGCCGCTGGTCATATCCCACATCGCGAGATAAAGGTAAGCCTCGCCCTTCTTCAGATCGATCTGCTGCGCGAGCCGCAACGGAGCATCGGGCTGCAGACGGAGCTTCGCTTCATTCAGGTGCAAGGTGAACTGCTCCGCCCTGCGTCCGATCACGGTGCCGTGCTCATTGAAAGCGATCACAGCGACTCCGACGACAACGCTCTGCTCGCCGTTGACGCTCTTCCTCGCCAACGAACTGGCAGGCACGGAGTAGTCGATCGTCAGCGGCGTGTCCCCTTTCTTTACGGCGTCCAGCGGGGCGGCCGCGGCGACAACTCCAGCAACCGGTTGGCTCCGCTCAGGCACAACGCGCGCCTCAAAGATAAGTGGAACGGCCGTCTCCTCACGTTTCTGCGTAGACGTTGTGGCACCAGCGAACAGGCTCGCCGGCAACGATTGCGGTGCACTGCCATCGTTACCCTCGGCGAAGTAGCCCCTCCGATAGCTCAGGCGGTACCCATCGCCATCGACACTTATCCGCACCTTGTGCCATTTCTTGTCGGGATGGAAGTCATGGGGTGAGTAGGTCAGGGTATAAAAGCTGCCGTCCGTCTCCACCACATTGGCGGCAATCCCCGCGAGTCCATTATTGGAATAGAACGCATGCCCACCCGTCGCCTCAGCCGATTCGTTCATCAGCATATGCTGCGCGGCCATACCGCCGCCATCGCCTGCTCCGAGGCCCCACGCATCGATGGGGTAGACGGCGATGCGGCTCGTCTCCAGCTCATCGTACAGGCGACGCAGGTCGGGAGTGACCGCTCCCGCGCCGGTCGAGCCAAGGAAATCGACGCCGGTCAGCAGGAACGCGGTTGAGCCGCCGGAGAACCACAGCACATTCTTGCGCCCAGGCAGTTGCCCTAGAAACAACGCCAGCTGATGCAGTGTATCGGCATCGTTCAGATACTCCCGACCCGTCGGCATGAAGCGGGGCAAGCCCCTACGGATGCCCGCGGACAGCAGATTGTGATCGGCCGTGAACCCCTGCAGCTGTACCGTCACCACCCCGTTGCGCTGGTAGATCGCCAGCTGCTCGCCCGGCTTCAGCGTCTGCAGAAACTGCGTCAGCTGATACCTCAGGTACATCTGATCTTCGACGAGCATGTTGGTCGTATCGAGCAGAAGAACGTTCAGCACCGGCGGCGGATGCAGCAGCAAGTCGTTGCTTTAGACGCCGGGCCTGCTGGCACGCGCAGGCGCTGCGGGAGTGGCTTCCTTACCGGTGTGTTCGTCGAACGAGGCAAGATCCTGTGGCTGGTTGTCGTCGAAGAGGTGAAACGCGCTGGCCTTCAGGCCGTGCACCGGCCTTCCCTCGCGATCGGTCACCGTAACATCCGTCAGCACCGAGCGCGTCTCGCTGCGCAGCGTGTACCGCGGAACCTTCTGCGGCGGAGCGGCGGGACTTCCCACGCTCTGCGCATCCAGCGGTCTAGCGACCGCAACTGAAACCCAGCAAACACCAAGCACAGCTACAAACGATCGCAAGGGCATCGGCTCACCTATCGTGCATCGGCGGAGCAACACGCTGCGGGTTGGACGGACCGATGGTCTCGTAAGTTGCAGAGATTTTCTGGCGAATGAAGATGGCGGGACTCTCGTCCCGCCACAGATGCGTTTGAACCGGCGGCCACTTACCGCTAAGTCCAGCTAGACGTCGAAATCGCCACCGTCTGAGCCGAAGTCACCGGAGTCGGAGCTGTCGTCAAAGCTGGCATCGTCGGCGACCTGGTCACCGCTGTCATCACCGTAAGAGGCGTCCTCGCGTCGCCCGCCGGAGTCGTCCTCGTAGTAATTGTTGACGACGACCTCCTCCGGCCGGCCCTGATCGCCGAACCCGCCGCCAAATCCGCCCATGCCCGAGCCGTGCCCGAAGCCGTGCATCAGGCTCTCGATGCCTTCAAAAGCCAGCGCGCCCGCGGCCACGCCGGCAGCAGTCTGCGCCGCTCCGCGCAGAAATCCGCCCGACTGCGGAGCTGCCGGAGCATAACCGGGCGCAGGAGCGCCATAGCCGCCATAACTCGGAGCCGGAGCATAGGCCGGCGGTGGCGGAGCATACTGCGGCTGCGCGTACGCGGGCGGTGGCGGTGGCGGCGGCGGTACGGCCGGACGCGCCGGCTCGTCACTGCGCCCGAGCAGGCTGCCGAGGAAGCTGGTCGCGTGCTTCGGCTGCTGCACCTGCTGCTGCAGCTGCTCGAGCTGCGCCCGCGTGTCGGCGAGCTGCTTCTGCGCCTGGGTCAGCGCATACTGCTGCACCAGCAGCGTCTGGGCCAGAATATACAACGCATCCGGATTCTTCCCGAGGCTCTGCTGCAGATACTGCTCGGCCTCCGGATCCTTCTCCGGCAGCTGCGTTCCATTGATGCGCTCCACAAGTCCCTGGAGCATCTGCTGTTCTTGCGCGGTCATAAAGATCCCTCTGCCATACGATTTTAGAGTGCTCTGAGTAAGACGCAAACCAACGCCCGAAGGCTACCTTACACCCGCGGGCGCTCTCCCCCTCCGGCGACCTACCGCTCGCCTGGGTGGTACGTCCGCTCGGTATGCCCCTGCAACTGCTCCGGATAGAAGTAAACCTCGCGCAGATCGCCGCTCACGTACCGTCCCGCCTCATCGTCGAAGTGCTTCGACGCCGGGTCGCCGCTCTCGCCGCCAGCCGTCACCGCCCGCGCCCGCACCCGGTCGCCAAACTCCACCACCGCCACAAAGCTGTTGCCAAGGGTCCCATACCACCGCTTCGTTCCGGGATACTGCTTCGCTCCAAACGCCGCCAGCGAACCCCACAACGACGAGGTGAACGGCACCGGGATACTCGCCGCCGCGTCGTTGAACGGCTGCACGATATCGCTGGTCAGGCGCTGGAAGCGGTTGACCTCGCCCCACGGCGTACGCCAGGCTCCGAAGTCCGCCGTCAGCTTGTCCGAGGCCGCCAGCAGAGCCGTCAACAACGTGTCGCCCGAAAGCCGCGTCGCGACATACTCCTCGCTCGGCATCGCCGCCTCCCGCGCAGGCCGGGCCGCCGTACGCATCAGCTCCGTCCCCCAGTAGACCGCCAGCGAGGTCGCCTGCGAATCCACGCTCCAGCGCTCGTCCCACCCACGCAGCAACGCAATCTGATCGGCGAGCTTCGCCGTCATCGCCGCGTCCGCGGGCAGCGCCTCCCATGCCTTCACCAGCGCCGGCACGGTCCGCCCAAACCATGGCAGATAGCTGTCATACGCCGCCGCCATCAAGGAATCCTCAGTGAAGTCCTTCCTGCCCGCCAGCACCCGCATCGCATGGACCCCGCGCGCCGACTCGATTCCCTGCTCCACGTACGCCGGAAACTCCGACCGCTTCAGCGAACTCTCACCCGCCCCGTTCCACGGCGAATCGTTCACATTGAAGACGTAGCCGCTCTTCGGATTCTTCAGGTGCGGCGCCTGCTCCAGCGTCATCAGCCCCTTCCAGTCCGTCGCCGGATCGCTGCCGTCGACCGGCTTGGTGAAGTCGAAGCGCGTATCGCGCTGGGGAATGAAGTTTCCATGCCAGTAGGCGATATCTCCGTCCGCATCGGCAAAGATCGTGTTGTTCGACGAGTTCGCCTGCAGCGCCATGGCCCTCTCATACTCGGCATAGCTGCGCGCCTTGGTGCGCAGATAGCTCTGCTCGAGCGCCGGCACCGGAATATTCATCAGCTTGGTCGTCACCGAGCGGCCGTTCTCCGACCGCACCACCGGCCCATGGCCGGTGAAGTAGCCCGTGAACGTCCTCTGCGCCATGCCATCGCCGGTGCGATACCGCACCGTGATCTGCCTCTCCACCACCGGCCGCTGCTCGCTGCCGTATTTGTAACTCCAATGGGTTCCACTCGGCGCCACCGTCTCGAGGTACTCATCGACTGCATCCACGCCGCTCGACGTATGCATCCACCCCGCCCGGTCGTTGAACCCCTGGTAGACAAAGAACTGCCCCCAGGTCACCGCGCCGTAGGCGTTCAGGCCCTCGTCGCTGCGCATTTGTAACTCCGACCGGAAGAAGAACGACGTGTGTGGATTGATCAGCAACAACGCGTGATGGCCAGTCGTATTGCCCGGCGCGATCGCAACCCCATTCGACCCACGTGGTTCGTTGTCGTCCTGAAGAAAGATCGTCGCCGCGGAAGGACCGTTCGCCGGCTGTGTTCTCGACTGCAGCATCCCCAGCGTCGGTTTGGCCGAATAAAACGCCTGCAGCTTCTCGAGATTCACTCGCTCGATATCCCCGCCGATGCTGCCCTCAGTGAACGAGAGTGCCATCCACGGCTCGAATCGCGTAATCACCTGCGGCTTCACCTCCGGATGCGTCGCCAGGTAGTAGTTGAGCCCATCCGCCCACGCATCCATAAGCCGCCGCAGCCACTCCGGGCTGCCCGCGTAGTCCTTCTTCAACTCCTCGGGATCGATAAACAGCCGCTGCCGCAGGTCCTGCCAGATTGCGGTCTCGCCGTCCGCCTCCGCTATCCGCCCCAGCGAGGTCAGGTAGTTCCTCTCCACGCGATGAAAGTCGTCCTCGCACTGCGCGTAGATCATGCCGAAGACCGCGTCCGCGTCCGTCTTGCCCGAGACATGCGCGATCCCCCAGTCATCGCGCACAATGGTGACGCTCTTGGCCTCCCGCTCCCAGCGCAACTGCTCCGCCGACTCACCCGCCGGGGCTCCCACGGCGCTTCCCTGCGACGCAGCACCGGACGCTCTCAGCGGCACCGTCCAGAGGCCGCCCGTCACGACCACCAAAGTCAGCAGCACCTTCGCCAAGCCGAATCTCTTCTTCTCGATCGCCTCGTTCGCCATCCCGTCTCCAAATCTGTTTTTCCCGCTTAGCAGTGTGCTTCTAACATAGCGCCTACCAGCAACCGGGCCGCCGCGCAATCTACCGCTCGCGCCAAAGCCCTCAGCGCCCCCCCACCAGCATTCGCATCAAAATAGCTCCGCCCAGCGACACCAGCAAAGCCACCGGCATCGCCACCACCCCCACCTTCAAAAAACTCCGAAAGCCCACATGGAGCCGCTCCTTGCGCAGCGCCAGCAGCCACAGGATCGTCGCCAGCGAACCCGTCACCGACAGGTTTGGCCCCAGGTCCACGCCGATCAGCACCGCCCTCGCGATCAGCCCGGAGACGTGCGCCGCCCGCAGCGTTCCGCCGGCGATCAGCCCCAGCGGCAAATTATTGATCAGATCGTCTCCCACACCAACCACGAAGCCGCTCACCAGAGCCCCCGCCGCAGGCCCCATTCTCTCGACCGAGGCCAGCCACTCCGCCGTCACCCGCAGCGCGCCCACCGACTCCATCGCTCGCACCATGACGAACAGCCCCGCCACCAGCGCCAGCGTCCTCCAGCTGATCTCGCGCGCCAGCTTCACCGGATTGCTGCGCGCCCGCACCGAGACCACCGCCGTAATCGCCAGCGCGGCCACGCACGCCGGCAGCCCAAGGTCCTGCCGCAGCGCCGAGGCCGTCAACATCACCGCGACCACCAACGCCAGCCCGGCCAGCACCAGCTTGCCATCCCCGCGCAGCGGCACCGCCTCCACCTGGTGCACGATCGGCGCCGCGAGCTCCCGCCGAAACAGCCACCGCAACACCCCATACGTCGCCGCAATCGACAGCACCGACGGCACCCCGAAGGCCGCCATCCACGCGCCCAGCTGAGGCATCGCATTGTGGAAGACGACCAGATTCGCCGGGTTCGAGATCGGCAGCACGAACGACGCCGCATTCGCGATCAGCGCACAGACGAACAGGTACGGCAGTGGTTCCACATCCGCCCTGCGCACCGCCTTCAGGATCGCTGGCGTCAGCACCACCGCGGTCGCGTCGTTCGACATCAGAATCGTCACCACGGTCCCCGCTCCATACACCAGCGTGAACAGCCGCGCGCGGCT